>NZ_JBYSXY010000007.1:0-221712 GCF_058782685.1 Pseudomonas sp. FW306-02-D09B | reverse complement strand
ACGATGGGGATCGAACCCACGACAACGGGAGTCACAATCCCGTGCTCTACCAACTGAGCTACGCCCACCATATCGCGTAACAAAGAAGCCAAAAAACTTCTTCGCTGAGCTCCAACCCGGCCAACGGCCTGACTGAAGCTTTAATTGGTGCGGATGAAGAGACTCGAACTCTTACGCCTCGCGGCGCTGGAACCTAAATCCAGTGTGTCTACCAATTCCACCACATCCGCGGCTCACAACTCTTAAAGCAAAGGCGCCAGACGGTTAAATCTGGCGCCTTTCGAAATATGGGGTGGACGATGGGGATCGAACCCACGACAACGGGAGTCACAATCCCGTGCTCTACCAACTGAGCTACGCCCACCATATCGCGTTACTTGTGCCAAAGCTGCCTAATGGCGCACCCGGCAGGACTCGAACCTGCGACCATCCGCTTAGAAGGCGGATGCTCTATCCAGCTGAGCTACGGGCGCCTTATTAGCTGTACCCTTGAAGGACTACAAACTAAGTGCTTTTCAGCCTTGCAGAACCGTAATTCCGCCTGACCTTCTTAACCAGTGCTAGGCTGTGCCCGACAAGTGCGACGAATAGTATAGGCACCCCTGGAGACCGTCAAATCCTTTTTGAAAAAAATTCATTTAATTAAAGGGCTTAGGGGAATTTGCAGACCAAGCGCCTTTGCCCTCACGTTCTGACATGCGAGAATGCGTTCTCTTTTCTTCCCCCTCTCGATGGTTAATCACGCGCAATGACTGCACAACTAATCGACGGCAAATCGATCGCCGCCAGCCTGCGCCAGCAGATCGCCAAACGTGTTGCCGAGCGTCGCCAGCAAGGTCTGCGCACGCCCGGCCTCGCGGTGATCCTGGTCGGCAGCGATCCCGCCTCTCAGGTTTATGTCTCGCACAAGCGTAAAGACTGTGAAGAGGTCGGCTTCCTCTCCCAAGCCTATGACCTGCCCTCCGACACCACCCAGCAGGCCCTGACCGAACTGATCGACCGTCTTAATGACGACCCGAACATCGACGGCGTGTTGCTGCAACTGCCTTTGCCTGAGCACCTGGACGCGTCCAAACTGCTGGAGCGCATTCGTCCGGACAAAGACGTGGATGGTTTCCACCCTTATAACGTCGGCCGCCTGGCACAACGCATCCCTCTGCTGCGCCCCTGCACCCCTAAAGGCATCATGACCTTGCTGGAAAGCACAGGTGCAAATCTTTACGGGATGGATGCAGTAATTGTCGGCGCTTCCAATATCGTCGGTCGCCCGATGGCGATGGAGTTGTTGTTGGCCGGTTGCACCGTAACCGTGACCCACCGTTTCACCAAGGATCTGGCTGACCACGTCGGTCGCGCCGACCTGGTTGTAGTCGCCGCCGGCAAACCTGGCCTGGTCAAAGGTGAGTGGATCAAGGAAGGCGCCATCGTCATCGACGTTGGCATCAACCGCCAGGAAGACGGCAAGCTGGTAGGCGATGTGGTTTATGAAACCGCCCTGCCCCGCGCTGGCTGGATCACACCAGTACCCGGCGGTGTCGGCCCGATGACTCGCGCCTGCCTGCTGGAAAACACGCTGTACGCAGCGGAAACCCTGCACGGCTGATTCAAGGCTCGCCCTGACGCACAAACAAGGAACCCCGCCAATTGGCGGGGTTCCTTGTTTTATATCACCCTGAAATAAAGAAGTTGACACTAACAACTTCATCTAGATCAAAGCACCTCTTCACACACTACTGAATTTTCAGGAACGGATCAAAGGTCATCTGCTTCCCATCCATTGAAAGCACTACCGAATACTGCACGTTCCCTTTATAACCCTGCGCCTCGACCTGCCCCTTCCAGTAATTACCTGATGGATCGGGCACTGACTTAGGAAGGCAAATCCTATCATTAACCATCTGACCAGTAAAACCAACTATCTGCACATCATTGGAAGGAGAGAGAGGCGCTACAGCCCAATTAATGTATTGCCCTTCAACACATGCCGTATAGAGCTCTGCCTGACCCTCACTACTTGAACCGCAGTGTTTGTTACTGTCTATCAGGTACACATTACCCTGGAGATCACCTGATGCCAGCGCGTTCTCAACATCGACAACAATCAAAACATTTACTGATTTCATCACACTATTCCTTTTGTGTAAGTTGTCTTTAGCGTTGTCAAGTCACTTGAACCATCAGCACCTGGGCGTGCTCGCTTAGGGGGAAGCATGAGGTGTCCGGACAGCGTACATTCACGCCCTTCCATAGGCTTTGGCACGAGGCATTCAATGCCCGATTACAACTGTCCCAGCCATACAACTGGATCAAAAAACCAACTCGCAACATTTCACCGAGTCGACAGCATTAGTGACAATCAGCCGCATATCGTCTTTCCGTGAGCGGGCCTGATGACGCTGTATAACTTGTCGCTCAATGCGAAGGTGAGATTAGCACCACTCATTTAAAAGTAAAGGCGCAAGCTTCTATCCCTACAAATAAAAAAACCACATAACCGCCATATTTTTGGCGAGCGTTTTTCCTAACAACAACAAACACCTTACATTCAGGACTCAACAGTCACCCTATTACGTGACAAAATTTTGAACCGCCTCCCACCACTCACCACTCGCCGTGACCACTGACTATTAGTGCTAACCCCTAAACTTAAACCCACCCACAACCACTTTAAGGGTTACCACTGTTTAATAGAGCGTTTCTCTATATCAATTTTAACGTTAAATTCGCTATTAACAGATCTGAAACCACAACCGTTCGAAATAACCTGCCCGCATGACCAGTCCCACCCTACCTGACCACACGAAGCCTTTTATTGTCTTACACCAAAGCAATCACATCATGTGCTTCCCGAGCATCGACGACGCCTGTGAATCAGACCGTTACAGAGCCGATACAGCCTAAAATATTTTTCATCTGAAGCACCTCTACAGCAGGCGTATAGCGCTTTCCTAGCACATACTCATAAAATGTTACGTTTTTCCCAGAAAGCCCGTTGCAGAACGGCATATTCATTTCTTACCGAGTCCGCCCGCGTGAAAATCCGTCTATCCATCCTGAGCCTATTTTTTGTACTTACAGGCCCTCTTGTCACCTCAAACGTCTACGCACGTGACACCACCGCGGCACCTCGAGACACCTCACAACTGCGCATCGCCTCAGGCAGTGCGATGGTGATCGATCTGCAAACCGACAAAGTCATCTACGCCAGCAACCCGGACGTGATCGTGCCGATCGCCTCGGTGACCAAATTGATGACCGGGCTGATCGTGCTGGACGCCAAGCAGAACATGGACGAATACATTTCCGTTACGATCAGCGAAACCCCGGAAATGAAAGGTGTGTTCTCCAGGGTCAAACTCAATAGCGAACTGTCGCGCAGGGAAATGCTGCAGATTGCACTCATGTCCTCGGAAAATCGCGCTGCCGCGAGCCTGGCCCACCACTACCCAGGCGGTTACGCTGCTTTTATCGCCGCAATGAACGCCAAGGCCAGGGCGCTGGGCATGACCAGTACCCATTACGTCGAACCGACCGGCCTGTCAGAGCACAACGTTTCCACGGCCCGCGACCTGAGCAAACTGCTCCAGGCTGCACGCAAATACCCGATGCTGAGTGAACTGAGCACGACCAAGGAAAAAACCGTGACGTTCCGCAGACCCAGCTACTCCTTGGGTTTTCACAACACCGACCACCTGATCAACAAGGCCGACTGGGACATTAAGCTGACCAAGACCGGCTTTACCAATCAGGCCGGCCACTGCCTGGTGTTGGTGACGAACATGGGTAATCGCCCTGTTTCGCTGGTGATTCTCGATGCCTTCGGCAAGTACACCCACTTTGCGGATGCCGGACGGATTCGTCAGTGGGTTGAAACCGGCAGGAGCACCTCTGTGCCGAGTGTTGCCCTGCAATACAAAGCCGAGAAAAATCTGCAACATCGTCAAGGTAGCGGCATGGCGCAGACCGGCAAATAAGCGCACGAAAAAAGGCCCGCGACGCGAGTCGGGGCCTTTATCGATAACGGCGCCTCAAGGCGCCGTTTTTATTCGGTTCGATTAATGGGCAGCCAGTGCTTTGGTCGCCTTGGTTGCTGCCTGCTCCTGTCCAGCCCGAGCCAGATCGTCAGCGGCCTTGAGCCAGCGCTGCGAGTCAACCTTGGCCGGAATCTGGGTCGGCCCCTGAATCAACACTGCCCAACCGCCAGCATTTTCGAACGCGGACTCGAACGACGTGAAGCTCATCAGCAACCGGCGGTCCATTCCTGAACGCAGCAGCACCGTCTGCTTGTGACGGTTGTAGCCGGCGAGAATCGCGTACCTCGGCTCTTTCCAGAATGCCGAACCTTCGCTGAAGCGCAGCAACACCGGATAACCTGCCGCGACCTGGGTCAACAGCGCCGGCAAATTGCTGTCCAGCGGATACACGACCATCCCGTATTCACGCGCCAGGTTCTGCATGTTCTGCTGCAACTGCGCCTCGGCGCCCGGCAAATGCAGCGGCTTGTCGAGCAGCCCCGGGGTAATCACGATGCCTTGCTGGGAAAGCATGCTGGCCAGCGATTGCGGCCCGCTTTGATAGGCTTCGCCACGGTAAAACGGCATGCCACTGAGCTCGACGCGCTCAGGCAGACGCTGGATTTCAGGTTGCACACTCCCGGCACAACCGGCCAGGCTCAAGACGCAGGCCGCGGCCAGCAGGGCGCAGCGGAATCGGGAAAGTACCGGCAACATCATCACTCACTTGTTCAGGCGCCAGGCAAACGGTCTCCCGGCTTCGCTGATGATCATAGCAGTGGTATAGCCTTTAACGGCAGTCGCATGCAGTTGATAGAGCGAACGGGTTGGAGACTCATCACACTTGGTCAATTGCCTGCAACACATCAGCGACTAGACTGACGCTTGTACAGAGTGTGTGCCCGAAGCAGGGCAAAGAGGAGGCACTGAATGAGCCTGACGATGATAATCCTGATGCTGATCGGTGGCTGGCTGGCCGTTGCCGCCGCGATGCTGTGGGGCGTATTGCGCATTACCCGCAGACACCAGCACGCCTATATTCCACCTGCGGCACCCGGCAAAGTCGAGAAACCTGCCCGGCACCACGTCACAGCACACTGATCGATTCGGTTCAAATCCCCCACAAATCAAAACGGCCACCTGCACGTTGTCGAGTGCAGATGACCGTTGGTGATTTACCTTAACGCTTACGCCTCAGCAGCGACTCGCTTCTCCCGGGCCCGACGCGACAGCATGTTCAGACCTTCAATCGTTGCCGAGAATGCCATGGCCGCATAGATGTAGCCTTTCGGTACGTGGGCGCCGAAACCTTCGGCGATCAGGGTCATGCCGATCATGATCAGGAAGCCCAGGGCCAGCATCACCACTGTCGGGTTGTCATTGATGAATTTGGCCAGAGGCTCGGCCGCCAGCAACATCACCATCACCGACACCAGCACCGCAATGATCATGATCGGCAAATGCTCGGTCATGCCGACAGCGGTAATGATGCTGTCGATGGAAAACACCAGGTCGAGCATCAGAATCTGACCGATTGCCGCGGCAAAACCCAATGTCACGCCGGACGTTTTCGACGTCGGATCCTCGGCTGGCGGATCCATGCTGTGATGGATTTCAGTGGTCGCCTTCCACAACAGGAACAGGCCACCGGCGATCAGGATCATGTCTTTCCACGAGAACGCGTGATTGAACAGTTCAATCACCGGCTCCGTCAGCTGCACGATGAACGCAATGGTGCTCAGCAAGCCCAGACGCAGGACCAAGGCCATGCTGATACCGATGCGGCGAGCCTTCGCACGGTGCTGCACGGGCAGCTTGTTGGTCAGGATCGAGATGAAGATCAGGTTGTCGATGCCGAGCACGATTTCCATCACGATCAACGTAGCCAGGGCGACCCAGGCTGTAGGGCTTGCTGCGAGTTGTAAAAGATAGTCCATGGATCAGTCCTGACTCGGTGTTGAACGGGTTAGATTTCCTGCGATGTGCCAGGTTTTTTCTCGCTATCGTCAGCGGGTTTTTCCTTGTTGCCGACGATGTTCGAAGTGGCGTCGCTCAGCGCTTGCTCCGCCGCCTTATGCGTATCGTCGATCGCCTGCTTGGCGGTTTCGGCGGCTTTGCCCATCAGTTGCTGGGCACTTTTCTCGGCCTGGTCACAGCCTGTCAGCAGCAGTGCAGAAAGGGCCAGCAACGAAGCGGCGGCCAGGGAGTTGAGTTTCATCATGCTTTCCTCGATAGAGCGAACTTGACCAAGGGAGTGGCCCGTCGATAGCGAGGCATTCTAAGGAGGCAAACACTTCAGGAAAATTCGTATTTTTAGCAGCTATACTTCGGTTTTTCCGAATCGGCAAAGCGCATGCTCAATTATCGGCAATTGCATTACTTCTGGGTCGTGGCCAAAACCGGCAGCATCGTGCGTGCCTGCGAGCAATTGAACCTGACTCCGCAGACCATCAGTGGGCAGATCAGTCTGCTCGAACAAACCTATGGGATAGAGCTGTTTCAACGGGTTGGCCGGCAACTGGAACTGACCGAGGCCGGACGGCAGACACTGCCGTACGCCGAGCAGATGTTTCAACTGGGTGGCGAGCTGGAGGCCATGCTTCGGGCGCAGCCCAATGAACAGCAGATTCTGTTCCGGGTGGGCGTCGCCGACGTGGTGCCCAAATCCATCGTCTATCGCCTGATTGCACCGACCATGGAGCTGACTGAGCCGCTACGCATCACCTGTCGCGAGGACAAACTGGAGCGCTTGCTGGCCGATCTGGCCATTCAGCGGCTGGACCTGGTGATCTCCGACAGCCCGATGCCGTCGCACCTGGACATCAAGGGTTACAGCCAGAAGCTCGGCGAATGCGGCATCAGTTTTTTCGCCACCACCGAATTGGCACAACGCTATGGCAAAGACTTCCCGCGCGGCCTGCACGGTGCGCCCCTGTTGATTCCAGGGCAGGAAACCGTGGTACGCAGCCGCTTGCAGCGCTGGTTCGCCGAACAGCAGATTCAGCCACGCATTGTCGGTGAGTTTGATGACAGTGCCTTGATGCAGGCGTTCGGCCAATCCGGCAGCGGGATTTTCATCGGCCCGAGCGTGATTGCCGACGAGGTGAGACGCCAATGCAGCGTCGAGTTGATCGGGCAGACCGATGCGGTGACCGAGTCGTTTTACGCGATCTCGGTCGAGCGCAAGGTCAAGCACCCCGGCATTGTCGCAATTACCGAAGGTGCCCGCCGCGAGCTGTTTACCGCGCTTTGAAGCCTCAGGCGCAGACGGCTGGGGCTTTGACCTTCATCAGCAACAAGGCCAATACAATCGACACCAGGATAAAACCGGCCGCCGCAAACCCCAGGCTGCCCAGGCCCAAGGTGTCGATCACGTGCCCACCGACCATCGCCCCCAAGCCGATCCCCAGATTGGCCCCGGCGATGTTCAGCGACGCAGCAAAGGCTGGCGCCTGCGGGGCGGCTTTCATCAAGCGCACGTGGCTGACCAGGAACAACGCGGCCTGGGTCACGCCCCAGACGCCCATCGCCGCGGCCAGTCCCAGCGTCGAATGAATACTCGGCACCAGCGCCACCATGCCGCCGATCATGAAGCCACAGAACACCATCGACGCGATCAACGGATGGCGATCGACCATGCGTCCGCCCAGCGAGTTGCCGATCAGCCCGACCGCACCAAAGCCCATCAGGCACCAGCCGACTACGGTGCCGTTGAAACCGGCCAGCCGCTCAAGGATGTCGGCCAGGTAGGTGTAAGCGGTAAACATCCCGCTGAAGACCAGAATCGACAACAGCACGTGCCCTTGCATCAGCGGGCTGCGCAGAATCTTGAACTGTGAACGCAAGCTCACCTGCTGGTTGTGCAGGTTGGTTTTCGGCAAATAGATAAACAGCAGCAGCGCCTTGGCCAAGGCAATGACCGCGAGAATACCGAACGCCGTGCGCCAGCCGAACGCATCGGAAATCAACGTACCGACGGGGATCCCGAACACGGTCGCGCAGACAATCCCGAATCCGATCTTGGCAATCGCCCGCCCCGCATAGTCCGGCCCGACGATGTCCACCGCCGTTTCACTGGCCAGCGCCCAGAACACCGGTAAACCCAGCGCCGGTATCAGCCGCGCGACGGCCATCACGCCAATGTTCGGCGCCATGGCCGCCAGGGTGTTCGCCAGCCCGAACATGATCAGCACGCTGATAAACAGACGCCGACGTTCAAAACGCGCGAAATACGCGGTCAGGAAGGGTCCGAAGGCGGCGACGGTAAACGCGAACAAGGTCACCAGCAGTCCCGCCTGGGAAACGCTGACATCGAGGTCGCGAGCGATCGACGGTAACAGACCGACAATGATGAACTCTGTGGTCAGCACGGTGAAACCGGCGGCTGACAACAACAGGATGGGCAACAGCATGGGGTAACTCCAGAAAACGACAACGCCAGCGACAGCCCAAGGGCTCACTGAGGGGAGATGAAAAAGTGGATGGCGAAGCTTAACAGAGTGTGTCCGACAGCGCTGGCGTACACCTGACATATCCGCTTAAACACTCGGGTGGCAGATCGTCACAGGTCTGAAGGATCGCGACTACGCTGTGATAAAGTCCGCGCCCGCAAAAAAATTCAACCTTGCTCACCCGCCAACGCAGATGACGCAATGTGCGCTTGCCCGGTCAGCCTGCCTGTTTTTGCTGACCGGGTTTCTCGATTCACGGCACCTTAAAAAAATCAGAGATACCGCTATGACTGCTGCTCCGCCTACTCTTTTGCAAAGACTCAAACACACCAGCCTGGTCACGCAAATCGTCATTGGCCTGATCGTCGGCATTGCCTTGGCGCTGTTTGCGCCTGAGGTGGCGAAATCCACTGCATTCATCGGCAAAGTGTTTGTCTCGGCACTGAAAGCCGTCGCACCGATTCTGGTGTTCGTGCTGGTGATGGCCTCGATCGCCAACCACAAACACGGTCAGGAAACCCATATCAAGCCGATTCTGTTCCTGTATCTGCTGGGCACCTTTGCCGCAGCCGTAGTGGCAGTGGTGGCCAGCAGCCTGTTCCCTTCGAGCCTGGTGCTGTCCACCCACGACGTGGCGATCAGCGCGCCCGGCGGAATCTCCGAAGTCTTGCAAAGCCTGCTGCTTAGCGTGGTCGACAACCCGATCAGTGCACTGATGAACGCCAATTTCATCGGCATTCTGGCCTGGGCAATCGGCATGGGCATCGCGATCCGCCATGCCGGCGAAACCACCCGCACCGTACTCGGCGACCTGTCCAACGGCGTCACGCTGATCGTGCGCCTGGTGATTCGTTTTGCTCCGCTGGGGATCTTCGGCCTGGTCGCCTCCACGCTGGCCACCTCGGGCTTCGGCGCACTGATCGGTTACCTGCATCTGCTGGCCGTACTGCTGGGTTGCATGCTGTTCGTGGCGCTGGTGATGAACCCGGCCATCGTCTATTGGAAGCTGCGCCGCAACCCTTACCCGTTGGTGCTGACCTGCCTGCGGGAAAGCGGAATCACCGCGTTCTTCACCCGCAGTTCGGCGGCGAACATTCCGGTCAACCTGGAACTGAGCAAGCGTTTGGGTCTGCATGAAGACACCTACTCGGTTTCGATCCCGCTGGGCGCGACCATCAACATGGCCGGTGCGGCGATCACCATCACGGTACTGACCCTGGCGGCGGTGCACACGCTGGGGATTGCCGTGGACATCCCGACAGCCGTGCTGCTCAGCGTCGTCGCGGCGATCTGTGCCTGCGGCGCTTCGGGTGTGGCCGGTGGTTCACTGCTGTTGATTCCGCTGGCGTGCAGCCTGTTTGGCATTCCGAGCGAGATCGCCATGCAAGTGGTGGCGGTCGGCTTCATCATCGGCGTGTTGCAGGACTCGGCAGAAACCGCACTGAACTCCTCCACCGACGTGCTGTTCACCGCAGCCGCTTGCCTGGCCCAGGAAGAGAAAACCGTACAAGCCGCGTAACAAACCGGCCCCACAAAAAAAACCGCCAAGGTTCACACCTTGGCGGGTTTTTTGTAGCTGGCGGGTTTAGAACGCGCCCATGTAATCGCGCTTGCCGACTTCAACACCGTTGTGACGCAGGATCGCGTAGGCGGTGGTGACGTGGAAGAAGAACTGCGGCAAACCGTAGGTCAGCAGGTAAGCCTGGCCACTGAAGCGTTTTTCTTTCGGGGTGCCTGGACGGGTAACGATCTCGATACCTTCCTTGCCATTGATTTGCTCAGGCTTGATACCGTCGATGAAGGCCAGCACCTTGGCGAGCAGGGCTTGCAGCTCGGCGAAGGTCACTTCGGTGTCGTCGTACTTCGGCAGTTCGATTTCGGCCAGGCGGGCAGAAACGCCTTTGGCGAAATCGACGGCGATCTGCACCTGACGCACCAGCGGGAACATGTCCGGGTACAGACGCGCTTGCAGGAAGGCGTTCGGGTCGATGTTTTTGGCAGTGGCGTGAGCTTCGGCCTTGTTCAGAACATCGCTCAACGCGTTGAGCATTTGCTTGAAGACTGGAACGGAAGCAGCGTACAGAGAAATAGTCATGGCAGTCTCGTAGGGTGGAGGGTGTTGTGAAAGAGTAAAACGTGGGCGCGATTATAGCCCTGCTTGCAGCGACGTGCGGCGTGTCTTTGATCCCGCACGACCGGCCAGTGTATCCATTCCCCCTAGCGCCCCTGAACAAACTGCACGATGACTTCAAAGCCGTCTTGTTTACCCGTCGCGGGCGACACGAGCGTCATCGTCGCGTTGACGCCCTGGGCAATCGTCAGCGCGATGGCCAGGCCAAGTCCCGAACCCTCAGCGCCGCTTTCACCTCGCACGAAGCGCTCGGTCAGGCGTTTCAATATCGGCTCAGGCACCACCGGACCGGCATTGACCACTCTCAGGAGTGCCTGACTGGAAAGGCTCACCTCAATGGGTTGATCCGGCGCGCCATGCTTCATCGCGTTCTCGATCAGGTTGCGCACAAGAATGGCGAAAGCGTCAGGATCAATGGCCGACAGCACGCTTTGCACAGCGGGCAGAACCAGATGAACCCGCTGGCCGGCTGCGTGATTGCACTCATCGACCACATGCGCCAGTAACGGTATGAGGTCTTGCGGCACTTCGGACAGAAGCCCGCCACCTTCAGCCTTGGCCAGTTGCATCAGCTTTTCCGAGAGTCGCGTCAGCGCCTGGAGAGAGGCCTCGATCTTCGCGGCACGCACTTGAAGCGGGCCCTCAGGCGCCTCGCGGCGTAACCGCTGAATGTGCGCCAACGTCGCCGCCAACGGGGTGCGCAGCTCATGGGCACTGTTGGCGGTAAAGCTGCGTTCCGTCTCCAGTGCCTTGCGCAGTCGCTCCATCAGATGGTTGACCGCCTCGGCCAACGGATCGATTTCCGCAGGCAATCGATCCACCTTGATAGGAGACAGGTCACCGACCCCGCGCGTCTCGATGGCCCGGCGGTACGCCCGAACGCTGCGCAGGCTGACGTGCACAAACAACCAGGTGCCCAGCAAGCTGATCGGAATCAGTGCCAGCAACGGCAGGAGCAACGCGAACAAGGCCTCCTGAGCGGCTTCGCGTCGATGGGCCAAGGGTTCGGCCATCTCGATAAAAACGCCTTCGCGCGGAGCACTGGTCCCGTACAAACGGTACCTGGAAGTGGTCGTGAAGCCCTCCACCGGCAGCGGATTGAATATGTCAGGGTCGGCGTCATGGGATTGCATCAGTATCTCGCCCCGGGCATCGCGGACCAGGTACGTCAGGTATTCCTTGCGCACTTTAAGCGGCGCAATATGCCGAGCCTGGCGAGGCTCATCAGGGCTGCCGATTTCGAGCACGGCCAAGGGCAGGATTCGCTGTGCCGTCTCCTCCAGTGCACTGTCGAAGGCCTCGTTCAATTCGTGTTGCACCACGACCCAGGCGCCGACGGTCGCCCCCAGCCAAAGCAGGGTCATGCCCAGCGTCAGCCCCAGCCCCAGGCGTTTTTGCAGACTTGAAGCGGGCTTCATTCCGGCATCAACCGGTAGCCCATCCCACGGACCGTCTCGATCATCTCGCGGCCGAGTTTCTTGCGCAGACGGCTGATATAGACCTCGATGGTGTTGCTTTCAATTTCGGCGCCGAATGCATACAGGCGATCTTCCAGCTGGGATTTCGATAACAACGCGCCGGGGCGCTGGATAAAGGCTTCGAACAATGCCCACTCGCGCGCGGTGAGGTCCACCGTCATGCCGGCGCGCAGCACCGTGCGAGCGGTCATGTCGACCTGCAACCCGCCCACTTTGATCTGCGGATTGGGATTACCACTGTAGCGCCGCGCCACCGCCGCGACTCGGGCGGACAACTCGAAGAGATCAAAGGGTTTGACCAGATAGTCGTCAGCCCCCGCATTCAGGCCCTCGATGCGATCGGATATCTGGTCTCGCGCCGTGAGAATAATCACCGGAGTGACATCCCCCGCCCCGCGTTGCTGGCGCAAAAAATCCAGCCCTCGCCCGTCCGGCAGCATCAGGTCAAGCAAGATCAGGTCATAACGCGTCGTTCGCACACTGCTCTGAGCGTGATCGAGACGCTGCACCCAGTCCACCGCGTGGCCGTCATCCGCGAGTTGCTCACGTACCGCCTCGCCGAGCCCCACAGCGTCCTCAACCAATAAAACCCGCATTGCCACCCTCCTGTGATGGTTCGCCGTACAACACCTTGGCTGACGAACCTGACAAAGGCCTGAATTCCCCTTCAGGTTGCTGTCAGCTTACAGGCGCAGGATTCAGCCACAACGCTTGAACGGGAAATCCACCATGAAAAAGCTGACTGCTGCGATTTGTCTCGCCACCGCCATTGCGCTGCCGGGTCTGGCCCAGGCGCGGGAAGTCACCCTGGCCACCCGGCTGAAGAATTACGACGGCAATGACGCGTACCTGGCGTTTTATGTGACCGACGCCAACGGTAAATACCAGAAAACCCTGTGGGTGGCTGGCAAAAAGGCCAAGTACTACAGGCATTTGTCCGACTGGGCCCGCGGCAGCGGCTTGAACCCCAGCGAGTTTGACGGGGTCAGCGGCGCCAGCGTCGGTAGCGGGCGCACCCTGAAAGTGAGCGTTGAACTGGCAGACACACTGATTGATGCCGGCTATCAGATCCGCGTCGACAGTGCTGTCGAGAATCAACGTGAAGCCCCCTCCGATATTGCCGTGCCATTGACCACTCAAGGTGCGGGAAAACCTTCTACCGGCAGCGGTTACATCGAGTCCTTTACCTACGACATGTGACACCGGCACCCCTTGGAGGCTGACCATGCTACGCCAGTTTCACTCACTGCCCGGCCTCGTCGCGGCCCTGCTGGTCATGCTGCTGGCGATCAGCGGTGCGATCCTGTCGATCAATCCGGCCCTGGAAAGACTGAGCGCGACAGTACCGGCATCCGGTCAGGTGAACGTTGCCGAGTTGGCCGGTCGAGTGGCGAACCACTACCCCGGGGTCGAAAAAATCCGCCGTACCGCCTCGGGTTCAGTCATCGTGTATTTCACCCAGGACGGCCAGACCGGCGCCGAGCGCGTCGACCCGCTGACCGGAGCAGGTGTTGCGAGCTATACGCCCTCGGCGTTCACCCGCTGGGTCAAAGACCTGCACCGGTCATTGCTGTCAGGCACACCGGGGCATGCGGCAGCCGGCATCGGCGCGCTGTTCATCCTGATACTGTCGATTTCCGGGGCGGCGCTGCTGGCACAGCGCCTGGGCGGCTGGCGGCGCGTGATGCGGCCACTGCGTGGCAGTTTCAATCAGCGCTGGCATGCCGAAGTCGGGCGTTTGGCGATTCTGGGCTTACTGTTGTCCGCGTTGACCGGGCTGTACATGTCGGCCACCACCTTCGGCCTGATCCCGGACGGGACGCAACGCGAGCCGGTATTTCCGAGCGCGCTCAGCAGCGGCCCGGCAGCACCGGTCGCAACCTTGCCAGCACTGCTGGCGACTGACCTGAACGACCTGCGCGAGCTGGTCTATCCCAGCGTCGGTCATCCCGAAGATTTCTTTTCGTTGAGTACTGCGCAAGGCGACGGTTATGTCGATCCCGTCAGCGGGGCTTTGTTGTCTTACGTGCCCCATGACCGCATGCGTAATGCCTACGAATTCATCTACCAGTTGCATACCGGCGAAAGCCTCTGGTGGCTAGGCCTGATCCTCGGCGTTTGCGCGCTCAGCGTGCCGTTGATGAGCGTCACCGGTGCGCTGCTGTGGTGGCGTCGTCGTCAGTCACAGCCGAAAATCCGTCACAACAGTGGCGCGCAAAACGCCGACACGGTGATTCTGGTCGGCAGCGAAAGCAACAGCACCTGGGGCTTTGCCAACACCTTGCATGAGGCGTTGCACCAGACCGGCCACCGCGTCCATACCGCGCCCATGAACCGGCTCGCGGTGGAGTATCGCAGCGCCCAGCGGCTGTTCATCCTGACCGCCACAACCGGCGACGGCGATGCACCCGCCTCGGCCTCGCAGTTCATGAAACGACTGGCGAATACCCACGTAAAGCCTGGCCTGGGTTTTGCCGTACTGGGATTTGGCGATCGGCAGTTCCCGAAATTTTGTCAGTTTGCCAAGGACGCTCAGGCGGCTCTGCTTGCTTCAGGCGGGACGCAGCTGCTGGAACTTGAAACCATCAATCGCCAATCCGCCCAGGCGTTCACCCGTTGGGGCAGCGCCGTTGGCCGGTTGCTGGGCCATGAACTGACGCTGGTACACGTCCCACGGCTGCCGGAAACCACGACCCTGGCGTTGATCGATCGCACACACTACGGCGAACACGTGAACGCTCCCACCCAGATCCTGCGTTTCAACGCAGCCGCAACGTCTCGCTCGCCGGGCGAGCTCAAACACAGACGCAACAGCGGCCTGCCCCGGTTCCAGGCCGGCGATTTGGTTGGCGTGCTGCCGCCCGGGTCCAGGGTGCCGCGCTACTACTCACTGGCCAGCGGATCAGATGACCGCGTTCTGGAAATCTGTGTGCGTAAACACGCCGACGGCGTGTGTTCCGGGTTCCTTCATGACTTGCCGCTGGGAGGACAGATTGAAGCCTTCATACAGCCCAATCCCGAGTTTCGCCCCGGCCGTGGAAAACAGCCGGTGATTCTCATCGGCGCCGGTACGGGGATCGGCCCTTTAGCCGGTTTTATCCGTAACAACACAGCCAGGAAGCCCATGCACTTGTACTGGGGCGGACGTCACCCGGCGTCCGACTTTCTCTATGAACCCGAGCTCAACCGCTATTTGGCCGATCAGCGCCTCACCCGGTTGCGCGCCGCCTTCTCCCAAACCCATGAGCGCAGCTATGTGCAGGACCGCCTGATCGCCGACGCGCTGGCACTCCGTCGCCTGATTGAAAAAGGCGCCCACGTATTGGTGTGCGGGAGTCGCGAGATGGCCAAAGGGGTGATGAACGCCCTGGATGAAGTGCTGGCCCCGCTCGACTTGAACGTGCTGACGCTCAAAGCACAAGGACGCTACCGTGAAGATGTCTACTGAACCCTGGCGCTATAGCCTGAGCGGGGAAACCATGGGCACCCGTTACACTGCGGTGTTTTACGCCGAGCCGCCGGTGGATGAGGCTGCCATCAATGAGAGTCTGTTTGCGGCTGTCGACACGGTGGATCAACAGATGTCGACGTGGAAGGCCGATTCCGCGCTCAACCGTCTCAACGCAGCAGCCGAACAGCAATGGCTGCCCATTCCCGAGGAACTGGCCACCGTCCTGGCTACGGCGCTGCGGGTGGGTCGTCAATCCAACGGGGCGTTTGATATCGCCGTGGGCGATCTGGTCAATGCCTGGGGCTTTGGGCCTGGCGAACAACAACCCGGCGCAGCGCATATCAGTGCCTCGGATCGTCAGGCGCGCGTGCCAGCCACGCAAGCGCTGGAGATTGATCCGCTGCGCAACCTGGCCCGTAAACGCTCAGCGACTACCCTTGATCTATCAGGCATCGCCAAGGGCTTTGCGGTGGATGAAATGGCACGTTGCCTCGATGGTTGGGGGATAACCAACTATCTGGTAGGAATCGACGGTGAAATGCGCGCGCACGGGGTCAAGCCGGGTGGAGAGTCCTGGGTTGTGGCAATTGAAAGACCCCGCCGCGGCATTCGTGAAGTCATGGGGGTGATGGAAATCAGCGATGCGGCGATTGCCACGTCCGGGGACTATCGTCAGTGGATCGAGGTCGCGGGCCGGCATTACTCGCATACGATGGATCCGGCTCGCGGAGCGCCCTTGTCCAACTCACTCGCGGCCGTGACGGTGGTCGCCGCCACCTGCATGCTCGCCGATGCATGGGCCACTGCGCTGATGGTCCTGGGAGAGAAAGCCGGTCCCGAACTGGCGCAGGAACGCGGCATGGATGCGTTGTTCGTAATACATGATGGTGAGCAGTTCAGGGAACTATCGGTTGTTGCCGGACAGCTCCAGGCGCAGATTGAAACTCGCTGAAACGACCAGGTCAGCGGTTGAGTTATTCAGGCATTTTTTGATCGGCATCGATTCAACGACAGTGAGCAGATTTCAACGATGAAGTTCTTTCGCAGACACGCTGAATCCCATAGACATGAGCGGATCGGCTGGCTTCGGGCCGCGGTATTGGGGGCCAACGACGGCATCGTATCGACCGCCAGTCTGTTGATCGGCGTCGCCGCGGCCAATGCCACCCATAGCACCTTGCTCGTCACAGGTGTTGCCGGGCTGGTGGCGGGTGCGATGTCGATGGCGGCGGGAGAATACGTCTCCGTGCATTCCCAGGCCGATACCGAACGGGCCGATCTGTTGCGCGAACAAGCAGAGCTTGAGACAGCGCCGCTTGCCGAACACCGGGAGTTGGCGGCCATCTATGTGGACCGCGGTGTTGAACCCGAGCTGGCCAGTAAAGTCGCCACGCAGCTCATGGCGCACGATGCTCTGGGCTCCCATGCGCGCGACGAACTGGGCATTTCCGATGCGCTCAGCGCAAAACCGCTGCAGGCGGCAATGTCCTCGGCGGCAAGCTTTGTGGTGGGCGCCGCATTGCCGCTGGGCGTGACCATCCTCGCGCCGACCCACAGTGTGATTGCCTGGATATCCGGCATGTCACTGGTTTTTCTGGGCGCTTTAGGCGGCATTGCTGCCAAGGCCGGCGGTGCCAATCTGCTGATCGGCGCGTGGCGGGTGACGCTGTGGGGCGCGCTGGCGATGGCTATTACTGCCGCAGTCGGTATTTCATTTGGTGCCGTTGCTTAGCGCTTATATGAAATGGACCTGAGCGTTACCCGGTCACGGTCAGCGATGAGCGACTACATTCAGGGCTTGGGCCGGGGGACCTGACTGACTACGTTTGATTTGATTTTGATCAATCATGGAATTTCGGTGTGCTGTAGGTTGAAAAAACAGAATCCCGCTATTTCGTTACCGGGGAAGTTCCATGTTCTGGTTTCGCCATCATCGTGCTGTGGGTATTACGGTGTTGTCCTCATCCTTTGGAGATTGCCATGCATGCCTCATTGAAATTGATCCTCGCCGCACTGCTTGTGAGCAGCCCTCTCGTGGCCTCGGCCGTCGATGAGCACCACCCGGAGCTGAACCCGACCGACCCCGCTCAAACCAGCACACCCGCCCCACCCGCCACACCTGAGCAGAACAAGGCCATGGCCGAGCAAATGAAAAAAATGCAGGCTGCACACGACAAAATCGCCGCCGCCAAAACCCCTGCCGAGCGGCGGGCCGCCATGCAGGAGAGCATGAAGACGATGAAGGACGGTATGGCCATGATGAATGCAAACTGTAATGACATGGGTATGCCGGGCAACAAGGACAGAATGGGCATGATGAACATGATGATGAATATGATGGATCAGCAATCGAACATGATGAAGATGCCGATGAACCAGTGATCCGGACAAGCCTGTCGTAACGGCCACGGCGGTTTCACCCTGAAACCGCAGTGTTGATCCTGTTCAGCGTATTGGCAGCGCTCACTCCCCAGGAGCACCCAACCATGATCAACTCACAGCACTCGACCAACACGTCTCCAGCATTTTGGAGAAGCAAATCCGGCATCGCGCTAGGCATGTTGCTGGTCATTGCATTGTTCTATCTGGCCCGTGAGCACTACGGCCATATTCTCGGCCTGTTGCCCTACTCGATTTTGCTGTTGTGTCCGCTGATGCATTTGTTTGGGCACCACCATCACGGTGGTCACAGCCATCGAAGTGAAACCGCAGACCCGGTCAAGGACGAGAACAGGAATTGACTCATGCACGGCGTTGAGCATCATCAAGAGCACAACCCGGCCCCCCCGGTCGATCGGATGCCCGCAGCCCGCTTGTCAGCTACTTCTGAATACACCTGCCCCATGCACCCGGAAGTCCGCCAGACGGGCCCCGGTACCTGCCCCAAGTGCGGGATGACCCTGGAGCCGGTGATTCCCGAACTGGAAGAGGACGAGAACCCCGAGCTCAAGAGCTTCACCCGGCGCTTCTGGTGGACATTGCCGCTGACCGTGATCGTCACGGTGCTGGCCATGAGCAGTCATGTCCTGATGCTGTTCCACGGTTCCCTACAAAACTGGATCGAGCTGGCACTGGCCACCCCCGTCGTGCTGTGGGCCGGATGGCCCTTTTATGTGCGCGGTGTGCATTCGGTGATTCAGCGCAGTCCCAACATGTGGACGCTGATAGGTCTTGGCACGGCAGCGGCCTTCCTTTACAGCGTCGTAGCCACCCTGGCCCCCAACGCCTTCCCCAACACATTCATGATGGACGGTCGCATCGGCGTGTACTTCGAAGCGGCGGCGGTGATCATTTCACTGACCTTGCTCGGCCAGATGCTCGAACTCAAGGCGCGTTCGCAAACCTCGGCAGCCATCAAGTCGCTGCTTGGGCTGGCACCGAAAACCGCCCGCCGAATCAATGCCGACGGCACCGAAGACGACATACCGTTGACCCACGTACACAGCGGCAACACCTTGCGCATACGCCCGGGTGAAAAAGTGCCGGTCGACGGTCAGGTGCTGCAAGGCGAAAGCGCGGTGGATGAGTCGATGCTTACCGGTGAGCCGATACCGGTCATGAAGAAGGCCGGCGACGCGTTGATCGGAGCCACCCTCAACCTCCATGGCAGTCTGGTGATGCAGGCACAGAAGGTCGGGGCAGCGACCCTCCTCGCGCAGATCGTGCAGATGGTTGTGCAGGCACAGCGTTCGAAAGCGCCAATGCAACGTCTGGCCGACGTGATCGCCGGTTACTTTGTGATCGTGGTGATCAGCATCGCCGGGCTGACGCTGGTCGGCTGGGGTCTGTGGGGGCCAGAGCCAAGCTGGGTATTTGGCCTGATCAACGCTGTCGCGGTCATGATCATTGCCTGCCCCTGTGCCCTGGGTCTGGCGACACCGATGTCGGTCATGGTCACCACCGGCAAGGCTGCCAGTGTCGGCGTGTTGTTTCGCGATGCCGCCGCCATCGAGAACCTGCGCAAGATAGACACCTTGATCGTCGACAAGACCGGCACCCTCACCGAAGGTCGGCCAGTGTTCCATAGCGTTGAGGCAGCACCCGGATTTACCCAGGATGAAGTGCTGCACCTGGCCGCGTCTCTCAATCAAGGCAGCGAGCACCCGTTGGCACATGCCATCGTCGAGCAAGCCCGCCGCACGGGCCTGACACTGAGCACGCCTGAAGCCTTTGAGTCCGCCTCCGGTATTGGCGTCAGCGGTCAGGTCGAGGGGCGCAGCCTGAGACTGGGCAATACGGTATTGATGGATGAGGCGAGTGTTTCTATACAAAGCTTGCAAGCCCAGGCAGAAACACTACGCAGTGACGGCACGAGCATCATGTACCTGGCGGTCGATGGTGTCCTGGCGGGGTTGTTGGCGGTAGCCGACCCCATCAAGCCCACCTCGAAACTGGCAGTCGGTCGTCTGCAAGCGGACGGCGTCAAGGTCGTCATGGCGACTGGCGACGGCCTTACGACGGCCCGTTCGGTGGCGCGTCAGTTGGGTATCGAAGAAGTGCACGGCGAGGTCAAGCCGCAAGACAAAGAACGCCTGGTCGCGGCTCTGCAACAGGCCGGACACCGGGTGGCGATGGCTGGCGACGGCATCAATGACGCCCCGGCACTGGCGCGCGCCGATGTGGGTATCGCCATGGGTACCGGCACTGACGTGGCGATGAACAGCGCTCAGGTGACCCTGGTCAAGGGCGATCTGCTCGGTATCCTGCGAGCCCGCAGCCTGTCAGTGGCCACGGTGAGAAACATGCACCAGAACCTGACCTTCGCCTTCCTTTACAACGCCATGGGCATTCCGCTGGCCGCCGGTGTGTTCTACCCGCTGACCGGTCATCTTCTATCGCCACTGATTGCGGCGCTGGCCATGAGCGTGAGCTCGGCATCGGTAGTGTTCAATGCCTTGCGCCTGCGCCAGGCCGCGATTGAATAAGCGAAATACGCTGACACCCAACGGCTGCTCAACCGCTCGAATCCTGAGAGCACTCCACCCCTTTTCTACGTGACACAGCGGCGCACACGCCCATGGGGTTTATCCCCTGTGTCCTTCGTGCGGCTTACCATTCCTCTGATCTAAATCAAA
Organism: Pseudomonas sp. FW306-02-D09B; assembly: GCF_058782685.1. NCBI lineage: Bacteria > Pseudomonadati > Pseudomonadota > Gammaproteobacteria > Pseudomonadales > Pseudomonadaceae > Pseudomonas > Pseudomonas sp. FW306-02-D09B. The sequence continues at coordinate 201,113 of NZ_JBYSXY010000007.1, read as the reverse complement.
TCCCGGCAGCCCATTCACGCAGACATTAATCATCAGCGTTCGCGCTCTCGCATTGGCGATAGCCGATGAAGAAATTGTCTAGTGGAGGTTTGCATGGCAACGCATGTGCACGGCACCCAACCGACTATTCCGGGCATTTCGCCTCGTCCTGCGGCGGGAAGCTTGCGCCAGCTGGAGCCCCGGCGCCTGTCCTTGAGCCTGTTGATCGCTCTGGTAGTCGGCTCGATGATTGGCAGCGGTATTTTCAGCCTGCCCCAGAACATGGCCGCGGGCGCTGGTGCTGGCGCGATCCTGATTGGCTGGTTGATCACCGGCGTTGGCATGCTGTCGCTGGCACTGGTCTACCAAACCTTGTCCAACCGCCAGCCCGAACTGGATAACGGCGTGTTTGCCTATGCCCGCGCATTGGGCGGCGAATTCCTCGGTTTCAACTCGGCCTGGGGTTACTGGATCAGTGCCTGGATCGGTAACGTCAGTTACCTGGTGATTCTGTTCGCGGCGCTGAGTTACTTCTTCCCGCTATTCGGTGAAGGCAATAACAAAGCAGCCATTGCGGCGGCGTCGCTGGTGCTGTGGTCGTTGCACTGGATGATCCTGCGGGGCATGCGCACCGCAGCGCGAGCCAATGCCCTCACCACCCTGGCCAAGATCGTTCCGTTGCTTATGTTTATCGGCCTGGTGATTGCGGCGTTCCAGCGCGAAACATTTATGGTCGACTTCTGGGGTGCGCCGGCACTGGGCAGCACCCTGGATCAGGTCAAAAGCACGATGCTGGTCACCGTCTGGGTGTTTATCGGCATCGAGGGCGCCAACGTATTTTCCGCCCGCGCGGCAGAACGGGTGAATGTGGGACGGGCCACCGTCATCGGCTTTGTTCTCACCTTGTTGCTGCTGATTGCGGTGTCCCTGCTGTCACTGGGCATTCTCAGGCAACCGGAACTGGCCGCGCTGAAAAATCCTTCGATGAGTGGCGTGCTTGAGGCAGTGGCCGGCCCTTGGGGGGCGATGCTGATCAGCATCGGCCTGATCATCTCGGTCGGCGGCGCCCTGCTCGCCTGGACGCTGCTGGCGGCAGAGTCGGTGTTCACACCGGCCAGGGAAAAGGTCATGCCGGGGCCGCTGGCCCTGGAAAACACCCATGGCGCGCCTGCCAATGCCTTGTGGATTACCAACGGCTGCATCCAGCTATTCCTGCTGCTGACGCTGTATTCGAGCGCCAGTTACCTGGCCCTGATCTCTCTGGCGACCTCGATGATTCTGTTGCCGTACCTGTTCAGCGGCCTATACGCGTTGAAGCTGACGTGGCAGGGCGCGACCTATGCCGGACACAAAGCCCTGCAACTGCGCGACATGGCGATTGCCTCGGTCGCAACCCTGTATTGCTTGTGGCTGCTATTCGCCGCTGGGCCGAAATACATGCTGCTCAGCGCCCTGCTCTATGCCCCCGGCTCACTGATTTACCTGGCCACCAAACGGGCTCGCCAGGGTCAAGCGCTGAACGGCTTTGAGTGGGGATTGTTGATCGTCATCTGGGCGGCGGCCGCTTTCGCCGGCTGGATGCTGTGGTCAGGGAAACTGGCCTTGTAAGGCCAAATCAATGAATGGATGTGTTTTTTCTCGAGGCAGGCACAGGTGTCCAAAACGTTTGCAGCCCACCTCGACATAGCCAAAGAGGAGAACTGAAAATGGCCAATTCCGTGAAAAAAGTACCGGTTCATACCGAAAAAAAAGCAAGTCCGCTCCCAGCGACGACTGACCTTTGGCGTCCTCTGCAAAAACTGCGGGAACAGGTCGATCACCTGTTCGAAGACTTCAATCGAGGTCCTTTGGGATTATCCCCATTCAGCCGTGGGCTGTTCGACGTCGAGCCGCTTTTATCTCGTGAACTGATGGGTTATGGCATCCCTGCCGTGGACATCACCGAGAAGGATAAAAGCTTCGATATCACTGTCGAACTGCCCGGTATGGACCAGAAGGATGTCGAGATCAAACTGTCCAACGGCAGCCTGATCATCAAAGGCGAAAAACAGGAAGACAAGGAAGAAAAAAGAAAGGGCTATTACCTGTCGGAGCGTCACTACGGCTCCTTCGAACGGATGTTCAACCTGCCTAAAGGGGTCGACGCCGACAAGATCGAAGCGAGCTTCAGCAAAGGTGTGCTGAGCATATCGCTACCGAAAAAGCCCGAAGCCATGAAACCGGAGAAAATTGTACCGATCAAAGGTAATTGAACCGATGACCGTCCTCCTCACCTTGCCGGGAAACCGGCAAGGTTTTTTTTGCATCGAACATTATGACTCCCCCCCTATTGGCAGCCCGTCTATCCACTTGCCCGTTCGTATGCCTGTTTTCTGATGTGGATCAGATTTTTCTCCTGAGCGACTCCTATTCTCGAATTGCCCCCACGATTGGGTAGACATCATGAATATCGACTCGGTAAAACGTTGCACGCTGATAGGGGCAATCCTGATCGCCACGTGCCTTGCATTACCGGCCAACGCCGACCGACACGGAGGCGGTCATATCGGCGCTCCGTTCTGGTGGGGCATCGGTCTTGGCTTGGGACTGGGTTGGGAAGGCGCGTACCTTCGTGGTCCGTATTACTACCCCTCCTACCCGGTTTACTACTACCCGCCCCCTGTTTATTACTACCCGGCCAACCCGCCCGTGGTGGCAGCGCCCCCCAACACCCAGCCTGCGCCAAGCTGGTATTACTGCCCTTCAGCCAAAGGCTACTACCCTTATATACGCCAATGTCCTGAAGCCTGGCGCCTGGTTCCGGGGACACCCTCCGGGCCCATACAGTGACAGGCGCGGCTGATTTCTCGGAGGTCATCCGGCACGTTGCTGACGAAAGGGAATGGAGCGTCTCAATCCCGCACCCACAGCCACTCATCACCGGGCGGAACAGGCGCTCAGGAACGCCTTGAGTTCCTTCAGGGGACGAGTGTTGAGCACGTTGTGCTTTTCCAGCCAGGCACGGCGTGCCTGAGCGATCCCATACTGCAAATAGGCGAAGTCAACGGTGCGATGCGCATCCGAGTCGATGGCAATGAGCACCCCTTCATCCTTGGCGTAGCGGCACTGCAGGTCGAACAGGTCCATGCGTTGCGGCTGCGCATTGAGTTCCAGGCAACAACCACGCTGCCGGGCCGCCTTGATGATGACCGGCAGATCGAGGTTCAGCGGGTCGCGCTCATTGATCAGCCGGCACAGCGGGTGCGCCAGAATCGTAAAATAGCGATGATCCATGGCCCGGAGCAAGCGTTGGGTCTGTTGACGCATCGTCAGGCCGAAATGGCTGTGTACGGCGCCGACCACCAGGTCCAGACGCCTGAGGATATCGTCCGGCAAATCCAGGCTACCGTCCTCGAGTATGTCCACCTCGATGCCCTTGAGCAGGGTCACGCCCTGTAAGCGACTATTGAGCGCATCGATCTGGTCGATGTGCTTGAGCAACCGGTCGGCATCCAGGCCATGGGCCACTCTGAGGGACCGCGAATGCTCGGTAATCGCCAGATAGTCCAGCCCGGCCTCCCGCGCTGCAAATGCCATCTCTTCCAGGCTGTTGCCCCCATCCGAGGCGCGGGTGTGAGCATGCAAGTCGCCCTTGAGGTCGCTCAACTCAATCAGCCTGGGTAAATGACCCGCCTCTGCCGCGGCAATCTCACCGCGATTCTCGCGCAGTTCCGGTGTCATCCATTCCAACCCCAACGCCTGGTAAACGGAATCTTCGGTGGTGCCAGCCACACATTTTTTTGCCCTGAAGAGGCCATATTCACTGAGCTTGAGACCTTGCTTCTGAGCCCGTTGGCGAATCGCGATGTTATGCGCCTTGCTGCCGGTGAAATACACCAGGGCGGCGCCATAGACCGCCGGTTCGACCACCCGCAGATCCACCTGCATGCCGGTGCCCAGTATCACGCTGGTACGGGTGCGACCCTGTGCCAGCACAGTGGCAATGTCCGGATGCTGGATAAAGTGCGCCGTGACGTCCACCGACGGTGCCGCGGCCACCAGAATATCGATATCGCCGATGGTGTCGCGCATCCGGCGCAAACTTCCGGCAACCGTGGCCGCCTCAACCCCCGGAAGCTGTTGCAGGTACTCGGTCAATCGCAGGGCCACCGGCGCCACAAAGGCCAATGGCAACCGGCGGTCCCTGCCGATGCCCTTCTGCGCGGCGTTCAACAGTCGGGCTTCGATCTTTTCGCCGAAGCCAGGCAGATGGCGAATGCGTCCGTCTTTGGCCGCCTGACACAGTTGCTGCGCGGTTTCGATGCCCAGGTCGTGATAGAGGTGTTTGACGCGTTTTGGGCCCAGCCCGGCGATGGAAAGCAGATCGACCAGCCCCAGGGGCAATGTCGTGCGCAGACGTTGGCGCAGTGCGCAATCGCCGGTGGTGACGATTTCGTTGATCTTGCCGGCAAGGTCGACCCCGATGCCCGTGAGTTTGGGCAGCGGTTCACCCCGCACGATCAGCTTCGCGACCTCAAAGGTCAAAGCCCTCAGGGTTCGCGCTGCATTGCGATAAGCGCGAATACGGAAGGGATTGGCGTCCTCGATTTCCAGCAGATCGGCGATATCGTCAAAAATCCCGGCGATCTGATCATTACCCATCGTCTGCCCGGCCTTGGCCGATGAAGAGGGCGAGGTTGGCAACGGCTCTGGAAGCGGTGCCGCAGTAAGCTTCATGGCGCAATCCTGACTCAGTGGAGGTCACTGGGTCAGGATTGCCGATCCCGCCACACGGTCATTGATATAGATCAGACAGTGCCTGAAGGCCAGGAACCGCGACGTGCCCTCAGGCTCATCGCCGGCGCCGCGAAGGCCCTCATTTTTTTGCCCCGAGTGTCGCAATGTAATGGGCGACAGAGGCTGCATCTTCATCGGACAGGGAATGAGTGACCTGCTTCATCAGCTCGCCACGCGGGCGCTGGTCGGTCTGCTGGAACACCTTGAGCTGGCGGATCATATAGTCGGCATGTTGACCTGCCAGGCGCGGGAACTGGCCATTGCCCTGACCCTCGGCACCATGACAGGAGCTGCACTGCGCGACGCCCGAACCAGGCAAGCCCTTGCGGAAGATCAATTCGCCGCGTGCATCAAACTTGTCGGCGTCAGCCTTCATGGGGCTCTGACTGGAAAAATAGTCCGCCAGTTCGTTGATCTGGGTCTCTGTCAAATGGGTAAAACCCCACATGTACTGGGTCCCGGTTTTATCGCTGCGGACATGGCCCTTGAAGTCTGTCAGTTGCAACTTCAGGTACTCTTTTTGCTGGCCGGCCAGCTTGGGAAACATCGGCGAGACGGACTCCCCCGTCAATCCGTGGCACATGGAGCAAACCTTGTCGACCATGGCGATGCCGGACATCGGCGAGGTTTTTTCCGAGGCCTGCTCGGTCGTACCAGTGCAGCCCGTGAGCGCAACCACGCAGAGGGCAAGCAATAAATGCGATCGATTGAAAGAACTCTTCATGCCCATTGCGTTCATGGTCTACGCCCCTGCGTTCAACTGATCAAAACGCGTACCACATATAAAGATAGGTGGTGTCGTTTTCACTGGCATCACGGCCATTGCCGTCATAGTTGTTGGTTGCGCCCAAATAGCGGGTGAAATAGTTGTATTGGAGCCCGACCCTCAGGTTCTGCATCGGTAACCAGAACACCTCTGGCGTCCACATCTGTGTATCGGGTGAAAAACTGGCACTGTCCGGGTACGCCGTGGCATCCGAGCTGCCATTGACATTGGTATACGCCAGGCTCGCACCATACTTGGCACCGTACACATAACTGCCCTTCAGTTTGAAGGATCGCAGGGTTGCAGGTCCGTCGAAGAGGGTCTGGGTGCCATCCCTGATTTCTTCCCTGACATAGCGTATCTGTGCCGTGAAAGTATGGGGCTCAAGGAGGTACTGGTACTGGCCATCGAAGCCTACGTCCCGGTACTCGGTGCTGCCCTGACCATGGATCGGATTGTTGGAGTCGTCCAGGGGCAGAATTTTGGCATTCATCGCAAAGGCCCCCAGCATCACGTTCTGGGCCCCCCATTCGTAGGTATAGGCCAGCCGTGCATAAGGGCTTGAGCCATCCATGTACGTCAACGGATGGTAGGTGTCGCCCTTCTTGTTGCCCAGACTCAGAAACTGCCAGGTGTCTTTGGCGGTCTGGTAGGAGGTCAGCTCCAGATACAACGACTTGTTCAAATAAACATAGGCACCGATACCCGCCACCTGTTGAGCCAATCCCCCCTCGATCAGTGTAGAGGTCGGGACCCCGCCGAAGGCGCCCAAGGTTGAACTGACATACGGATAGCCCCACGCAGGCGTGCTGTTCCAGACATCCTGAACCGTGGGGTTGTTATGCAATGTGACGCCCCAGATGACATCTCGTGAGGCATCCAGCCGGCTGTCTGCATAACGCAGGTCAAAGTTGTCCGAGCCCAGGTGACTGACCCAATTACCCGAGGCGTCCTGGTGGTCGTAGGAGCTGTAGGTGAATTGGGCAAAGCCGCCGATAACGTCAGTGATTTTTCCACCGAGGAACACGCTGCCGAAATCAATGATGAATTGCTTGTCTTTGGGTGAAATCGAGCTGCCCGCACCGTCGCTGTTGTTACGCGTCGAGGTGAAATCACCGACGATCATCGCGGCCAGGGGGTTGGTTTGTTCGCCGTTGGTGTACCCCGTCAGCTTGAACAGGCGCCCATAAGGTGTCAGCTCGGGAAATTGCCCACCCGCATGGCAGGCAATGCAACTTTGTCCGGTTTGACGTGCAAAGGAAGGCAAGGCCTGCGCTGACTGACAAAACAGCAGCACTGATAGCGCCACCAGCAGGGTGCCCGGTCGCCGGAGTAATGTGATTAAAAAAGCTGACCCGAAAAAAAATGACTGCGCCACCGACTTCATTCCGCCTGCTTCGCTGTCCTTCACATTCATGTCAGCTCCCTCTGAAAAGAGACTGTCGAACGATTTAATCCTGAATGGAGCCTAGCCAGACGCTAGCCATTTACAAGTGCTGGCGCGCGCTGCGCCACTCAAGTCCGCAACGCACATCGCGCACATCGCGTCAGGTCATCTTCAGCAGCCTGCGGACGCGCGATCCAGACACGTTCTCCTGGGGCATTGCAGCCTTTGTTGACGAAACTCAATGAATCGTCTGGACCAAGGTGTAGGAATAATCAAAGAAGCAGCCCAGCGGGCTGCACGTCGGTTAACCCCTCCTCTTGATAGGGACGACGCTCATGACCTCTCCTTCGCAAAAACTGCTGGAAAAACTTTACGGTCCGCGCAGCACGGTTGCCATGACCACTATTGCCCCTCTGTTACGTCAATATGCGGAACCGCTGCCGGAATTGAATTCAGACGCCTTCGGTGAAATGTTCGACCGTTACGCTGATGCGCGGGTAGTGATGATCGGTGAGGCCAGCCATGGCACCAGCGACTTCTACCGAACCCGTGCGGCAATTACCCAAAGGCTGATTGAGCGGCACGGGTTCACGATTGTGGCGGTTGAAGCGGACTGGCCAGATGCCGCGCATGTTGACCGTTATGTCCGCGGGCTGGCCCACACAGCCTGGAAACGGCACATCTTCAGCCGATTCCCGACCTGGATGTGGCGCAATACCGAGGTGAAGGCATTTGCCCACTGGCTGCATCAATACAACCACAAGCACGCCCCCGAGGGTCGGGTCGAGTTTCGCGGGTTGGACGTCTACAGTTTGCGCAACTCCATTCACGAGGTCCTGAGTTATCTGGAGCGGGTCGACCCGCATCTGGCACACGAAGCACGACGGCGCTATGGCTGCCTGACGCCCTGGCAGGATGAACCTGCGTTGTACGGCCACTTTGTCGAACAGGGCGGGCTGATGCCCTGCGAGCAAGCGGTGGTCGAGCAGCTCCATGACATGCTGGCCGAGCAACTGGCCGGGCTTATCCACGACGACGAGGCGTTCTTCGATGCCACGCAAAACGCCCGGGTCGTTCGGGCGGCGGAACAATACTACCGAGCGATTTATCGAGGCTCGACCGCCTCCTGGAACCTGCGTGACCGGCACATGTTCGACACACTGCGGGGGTTGCTTGAGCACCGAGGCTCTCACGCCAAGGCCGTGGTCTGGGCGCACAACTCCCATATCGGCAATGCCGCTGCCACGGAAATGGGCTGGAAGGGCCAGTTCAACATCGGTCAGCTGTGTCGCAGCGCCTATGGGCGCGATGTCGTTCTGATCGGCATGAGCACCGACCGTGGCCAGGTGGCGGCAGCCGATGACTGGGACGCCGACATGCTCATCAAGGACATCCGGCCATCTCGCCCGGACAGTTGGGAACATCAGTTCCTTAAAGCCGGCGTCCCCGCGTCATTGACCGACTGGCGAGATCCCCAGCGCGAAGACCTGCGCAAGGCGCTGTCCGAGCCTCTGCTGGAGCGGGCCATCGGGGTGATTTACCGCCCCGAAAGCGAGCGCAGCAGCCACTACTTCGAGTCGGTGCTGGCCGAGCAATTTGACGCCATGGTGTGGATTGAACAGACACAAGCGGTGACGGCACTGCCTCTGCCAAAAAGCCAGACGTTGGAACCGGAAGACGAAACCTTTCCGTTTGGCGTGTGATACCGGTCAGGGACTGATGGAGGTCTCTGAACGAGTACCACGCAGATGTCTCTCGAACCAGTCGCCAGCAAGTCTGGCGACTTCTTCGAGGGTGCCTGGTTCTTCAAACAGATGCGTAGCGCCCTCCACGACTTCCAGGCGCTGTTCACACCGCAGAACATGACTGCTTTGCACGTTCAGACGCACTACCACCGGGTCCTCTGCTCCGACGATTTGCAAGGTCGGCGCCCTTACCCGGGACAGCGCCGCACCTGCCAGGTCGGTCCGCCCTCCCCGGCTGACCACCGCATGGACCACGTCCGGGCGCTCGGCCGCCGCCAACAACGCCGCAGCGGCCCCGGTGCTTGCGCCAAACAGCCCGATCCGCAGCGATTGCAGTTCCGCGTCCCGGCCAATCCAGTCGATCACCTGCACCAGTCGCCGGGAAAGCATCGCGATATCGAAACGCAGCTCCCGCGTAACGTTATCCAGGCGCTGCTCCGGCTCCGTGAGCAAATCGAACAACAACGTGCCCAGTCGTCGGCGGCCCAGAGACTCTGCAACCTGCTGGTTACGAGGGCTTGAACGGCTGCTGCCGCTGCCATGGACAAAAACCACCAATCCGGCAGCATTCATCGGCAGACGCAGGTCGGCTGACAGCTCCACGTCCTCCAGGCTCAGTTTTCGATAGTGAGACTCAAGCATCGGAGTTCTCCTGAGGGGCAGTGCCCGTGCTGGACTCGCGTTGCCAGGCTCTTTGCAAAAGATCGATGACTTCCCCGTCCGTGGTCTGGGTGAAGTTCATGTACCAATAACCGATGGACATCAGCCACTCGGGAATGAGCGGACACACCAGTTCATCCACTTCGGTGCGCAGCGCCTCGACCGTCTCAAGCGGTGCCACCGGCACGGCAACGACAATGCGCGACGGTGCTTGCAGGCGCACGGCGTGGATCGCGGCCATCATCGAGGCCCCTGTCGCCAGGCCGTCATCGATCAGAATCACCACCTGGTCCTTGAGTACTGCCGGAGCACGCGTTGCCCGGTACAAATGCTCACGACGAGAGAGTTCCCGGGTTTCCCGTGCGACCACGGCATCGAACGTGTCCTGATCAATCGGGTGAGCCCGTAGCGCCCCTTCATTGACGATTTGTACGCCGCCACTGGCAATGGCGCCCATGGCGTATTCTGGCTGGGAAGGAACTCCCAACTTGCGGACCAGCATCAGGTCCAGGCGAACCTCCAGGGCTGTCGCTACTTCATAGGCCACCGGAACCCCGCCACGGGGCAAGGCCAGCACGATGACATCGGGTCGATGAGCGTATTTGAGCAGCGGTTCGACCAGGGTTCGACCGGCAGCAGTCCGGTCGCGCAAGGTGGTTTGCAGTAAGGGACTGTGTGTCATTTGAAAACCTCCTGAAGCAATCGGGCCAAATCCATACCGCCAGAACGCCGCAAGGCAGCCATACAGGACAGGTTCAGTCGTACTGCCGAGAAGCCTTTACAGCCCATGAGCGCGTGGCAAGTGCTCAGCTAGGTGCCAATACCCTTTTTTAATTCAGAATCCTCCCATGAAGTCTCCCCGGTCTTGATTTATATCAAGTCCCCGCGCAAGGCGCAGATGCCCGGCGCCATCAGCTACAGCCCCCTTGCGCTATGATCAATCTATCGGCTCTGAACGGGAGACTGCCATGCCGACCCTACCTGCGAGCCAACGGTTGCGCGTGTACGACAGCGATGAGCTCGATGGGGTGCTGCAGGCGATGGCGCGCCAGGCTGCGGCACTGTTGCCGCCCACTCAAGCGGTACTGATCGGCATCCAGCGCCGCGGCGAACCGCTGGCACAGCGTTTACAGCACCATCTGTCGCGTCAGACCGGCCAGCCGGAACTGCCTCTTTACCCCCTGAAGGTCAAGCGTTATGCCGATGATCTCAGCGTGCTGCATGCACATACGCAATTGACCGAAAACCCGCTTCTGGGCGCACTGGACCTTGCCTGTACCACCCTGCTTGTTGTCGATGACGTGCTGTTTGAAGGCCATTCGCTGCTACGCACCTGCGCGTATCTGGCGCAACTCGGTGCGCGTCGGGTCTACACCGCAGTATTGGTCGATCGGCACGTCTGCCAGCAGCCGATCCATGCCGATATTGTCGGCGTGCATCTGCAAGTTGCCGCCAATGACATCGTCGAATGCAACGTACCGCCCTACGAAGCGGAGTTTTGCATCGAAGTTCTGCGTCATGGTGCCGCCCACTGACGGCAGTGCCTTGAAGGAGCCATCACATGCTCACCGAACGCCCGCTTCTGTTTGCCCTGCAAGGCAGTGAGCACTACGCGAGCCGCGTCGCGCAGCGGCTTGGCTGTCAACTGGCGCGCCATGAAGAGCGTGACTATGAAGATGGCGAGCATAAATGCCACCCGTTGGAGTCGGTCAACGGGCGCGAGGTGGTGGTGTTCCATTCCTTGTATGGGGATGACCGGCAGAGCGCAAACGACAAGCTGTGTCGGCTGCTGTTTTTTTGTGGCGCACTCAAGGATGCCGGCGCTCGCCAGGTGCAGGCCGTGACGCCCTACCTCTGCTACGGGCGCAAGGATCGTCGTACCCAACCTCAGGACCCGACGATCACCCGCTACGTGGCGGCCATGATTGAAGCCTGCGGCGTGGATCGCCTGGTGGCCCTGGAAGTGCACAACCCGGCAGCGTTTGATAACGCCTTTCGCATTCCCACCTGGAACGTGCAGTGCGCAGAATTGTTCGCCGGGCATTTCGCCGCGCTTGTCGGCGACGCCGAGGTGGTGTCGGTTTCCCCGGATGCTGGCGGTACCAAACGGGCCGAGCAGTTTCGCCAGGCCCTGGAGCGGCAATTGGGACGCGCAGTGGGCGGTGCGCTGATGGAAAAGCACCGTGCTCAAGCAACGTTCACCGGCACGCTGCTGGTGGGTGAAGTGCTGGGTAAAACCGCAATCATTTTCGACGACCTGATCAGCACCGGTGAAACGCTGATGCATGCGGGCCTCGCCTGCCAGCAGGCCGGTGCCACCCGGTTATTTGCAGCCGCCACCCATGGTTTGTTTACCGGTGGCACTGATCTGCTCGACAAACCCCTGTTTGAACACCTGGCGGTCTCTGACAGCGTGCCTCCGTTTCGCCTGCCTGCCGACTGTGTGACGCGCCACTTGCACGTGCTCGACAGCACCGCACTGATTGCCACCTTGCTGGCTGAAAACGGAGCGTTTGCTACCGTCTGAGCACGGGCGGCCTCCTGCTCAGCCAATCCAGCGGATCTCGGGGTCCTTGTGCTGGACGGGCGCAGGCGCAGACTTCGGATGGCCAACGATGATGGGCGCCACGGGCCTCGATCCGGCAGGGAGACCCAATACATGCTTGCCCTCCGGCGTATTGAGAAAGCCCTGGGCAAAACCGATCCAGCAGGTGCCGAGTCCTTCAGCGTACGCGGCAAGCATCAGATTCTCGGCCGCCAGGGCGCAGTCTTCGACGATCCACGGACCGGGCGCGCTCCCCGAAATCAGGATGAGTACCGGCGCGTGATAAAAGATCTGGAAGCCTGGATCGTTGAGCATCGAATAAAAGTGCTCGGACTGGGTCCCTGCGGGCACTGTCGCGAGCAGGTAAGCCTTCGCTTCGCGCGAGACCCGGTCCAGCAGTTCCTGATCGCGGATCACCGTGAACGCCCACGGTTGTTGGTTGACTGCGCTGGGCGCCTGGACGGCGGTGTTGATCAAGCGACGAATGATGAGTTCATCAACCGCTTCTTTCGTGTATTCACGCGTCGAGCGACGGCCCGAGATTGCCTCGTTGATATTCATGGCGGCAGCCTCAAATATTGTCGTTTCATACAGTGGCCCGCCAACGAACATCTACTATTGATTTAGATCAAACCAAGGCAAAACCTGCCAAACGGGGGGAGCTTATATGAGCAGCGCGATCCGGCTTCTGGTGTGCGCTGTGCTGGTGTGCATCGGCGGGCTGGCCTGGGGCGCAGACGCTGCCGCGCCAAGTGCTGAGCCGCGCGTCACGATCCTCGTTTACCACCGTTTTTCGCAGACGCTGGACGACTCGATGACCGTGCGCATGAGCACCTTCGAAACCCAGTTACGCGTCCTGCACGAGCATGGCTACCACATCGTGCCGCTGCGTGAGGTGGTCAATTGGTTGCAGGACCCAAGTGCGACGCTACCGCAGAAGCCGGTGGCGATCACCGTCGACGACGGGCATCGCTCGGTATTCGAAAAACTGCTGCCCATCGTGCAGCGCGAGCGTTTTCCGGTCACGCTGTTCATCTATCCATCAGCGATCTCGAACGCCTCCTATGCAATGACCTGGGAACAATTGCGCAGCCTGAAACAGACCGGACTCTTTGACATCCAGGGGCATACGTACTGGCATCCCAATTTCAAGGTCGAGCGCAGACACCGCACACCGGCTGATTTCCAGCAATTCGTGCGCATGCAACTCGACAAATCCCGTCAACGCCTGGAGGCGCAAACCGGTACGCATATCGACATGCTCGCGTGGCCGTTCGGGATCTACGACGACGAGTTGATCGCACTCGCCGCCGACGACGGTTACGTCGTCGCCTTCACCCTGGACGCGCGCAAGGCGGACCGGCATGCGCGGCTGCTCGCGCTGCCGCGCTTTCTGATGACCGATGCCTACGGCGCCAGCGCATTCGCGCACCTGCTTGGCGAACCGAACACCCCGACGATGCCCGCAACGGAGAGCGCACGATGACCTTTATCAGCGCAGTGAGGCGCTATGCAATCGCGACGCTGCTCGTCGTCTTTACTACCCTGTTGAGCCAGCGAGGCGCCCTGGCCGTCACGGGTGTCGTGCTCGACTCAAGCACGCAGAATCCGCTCGCCGACGCGATCATCACGACTTCAGCGGGTGTGATGCGCACGGACGAACACGGGCAGTTCGAAATCGCTCAGGCAGTGGAGAACGTTGCGGCCCGCGCTCCGGGGTACCTGCGCACCGAGGCCAAGGTGTCCGGCGATACACCTGTGACGCTCGCGTTGACCCCGTTTCGCCCGAAAGCGCTGTATTTGTCGGTGTTCGGCGTGACCAACAAGACGTTGCGCAATAATGCCCTCAGCCTTGCCGAAAGCAGCGAGATCAATGCGTTGGTGATTGACGTCAAGGGCGACCGCGGCCTGACGCCGTATCGCAGCGCGGCGCGCGAGGCCATCGGCGCGGCTGCCCACGTGACGGTGCGCGCACCACAGGACCACGACTTTGCGGCGCTGCTGGCCCGGCTGCATGCACAACACCTGTATCTGATCGCGCGCATCGTGGTGTTCAAGGACGACCCGCTCGCCGCCGCACATCCGGAGTGGAGCGTGCACACCACCGAAGGCGAGCCGTGGCGCGATGGCGAGAACCTGCAATGGATGGATCCGTTTTCGCAGGATGTATGGCGGCACAATCTGGACGTCGCCGAGGAGGCGGCGCAGATGGGCTTCGACGAGGTCCAGTTCGACTATGTGCGCTTTCCCGACAAGAGCGGGCTGCACTTCGCCCTGTCCAATACCCGGCGCAACCGGACCGCGGCGATCGTCGGCTTCCTGCAGGCCGCACGCACACGGCTGGCGCCCTACAATGTATTCGTCTCTGCGGACATCTTCGGCTACGTCTGCTGGAATCTGGACGATACCGCGATCGGCCAGCAAATCGAATTGCTCGGCGAGCCGCTCGACTATATTTCACCGATGCTCTACCCGTCCGGTTTTACCTGGGGGCTGCCGGGCTTGACCAATCCGGTCAGCGATCCCGCTCAGATCGTCAGACGCTCCCTGGCGGAAGCAATCAAGCGCACCCATCTGCCGGGGGTGCGTTTTCGTCCGTGGCTGCAAGCCTTTCGCGACTATGCATTCGATCGTCGCCTGTTTGATGCGGCGGCGATCAGTGCCCAGGTCAACGCCGCCAATGCAGCCGGCACCGATGGATGGATGTTATGGAATCCACACAATCACTACAACGCCGCCGATATGCCGCACCCTTGATCGGTGCGCTGAAACGCTGGGCGATGCTGCTTGCAATAGCAGCGGTGCAGATCGCCGGTGCCGCCGATTTCGATGCGGCGGCGCGCCTGCAAGCCGCACAGATCGTCGAGGGGCAGATCAGCGCTGGACGCATTCCGGGGGCCGTCGTCCTGATCGGGGACGCCACGCACGTGTTCTATCGCCAGGCCTTTGGGCAACGCGCGACAACGCCCGACCCCGAACCGATGACGCTGAGCACCGAGTTCGATCTTGCGTCGCTGACCAAGGTCATCGCGACCACCACGGCGATCATGCAACTGGCCGAAACCGGCCGCATCGACCTGGACGCACGCGTTGCACAGTATTGGCCGGCCTTTGCGGCCTTCGGCAAAGACCCGGTGACCGTTCGTCATCTGCTTGCGCACACCTCCGGGCTGCTGCCAGACCTGCCTGTGCGGCCACTGCATCCGGACCGCGAAGGCGTATTGAGCGCGATTGCGGCGCAGCGTCTGCGGAGCGTGCCAGGTGAGCGCGTCATCTACAGTGACCTGAATTTCGTGGTGCTGGGCGAACTGGTCGAGCGCATCACCCACCGCACGCTCGACGCGTATTGCCAGGCCTACATCTTCGGCCCGCTCGGTATGCGCGACACGGTCTTTGTGCCCGACCCGGGGCGAGCCGCCCGCAGTGCGCCAACACTGGCGAACAAGACCGGTATCCGCCGCGGCCGCGTACACGATCCGACGGCTGAATGGATGGGCGGCGTCTCCGGCAACGCCGGGTTGTTTTCCACCGCGGATGACCTCGCCCGCTTCGCGCAGATGATGCTCAACCAAGGGCGCGCTGGCAGCGTGCAGATTCTGCGGCCAGCGAGCATTGCCGCGCTCACCAGTGCCGCCTCGCCGCTCGCGACTCCACCGTGGCGCGGACTCGGCTGGGACCTGGCCGCACCGTTCGCGTCGAACCACGACCGTCTGCCACCGATTGGCATGATCGGCCACACCGGATACACCGGCACCGGCCTGTGGATCGATCCGCTAACGCGCCAATTCATCGTTATCCTGACCAACCGCGTGTACCCGGACGACCGCGGTGACGCCCGCCCGCTGCGTGCGCAGTTGCTCGCGCTGCTGGCAAGCCGGGCTCCGGCTGCGAGCGTCGCGCAAATCGGCCAATGGCTGCCATCGACGTTACCGGCGCTGAGTGCCGCCGATCGCCTGCCGATCTCGACGGGCCCGGTGCAGACCGGCATCGACGTGCTCGAGGCGCAGCGGTTTGCGCCGCTCACCGGCAAGCGCGTGGGCTTGATCACCAATCGCAGCGGCTTCGACACCGAAGGCCGGCGCACCGTCGACGTACTCGCGCACGCGCCTGGCGTCAGGCTGGCAGCACTGTTCTCACCGGAGCATGGGCTGAATATCGATGTGGACGAGCGGGTCGGCGACACCCTCGACACCGCGACGGGCCTCACCGTACACAGTCTCTACGGCGCGGCGCGGCGCTTTCCGCCCGGTTCGCTGTCTGGACTGGATGCGCTGGTCTTTGACATTCAGGATGCCGGCGTGCGCTTCTTCACCTACGAGACGACGCTCGGCTATGCACTCGAGGCCGCGGCGGCGCAGCGCATTCCGCTGTTCGTGCTGGACCGGCCCGATCCGCTCGGGGCGCAGCGATTCGGCGGACCGGTGCTGGACAGCCGACAAGAATCGTTCACCGGCTATTTCCCGGCGCCGCTACAGCCGGGCATGACGGTCGGCGAACTGGCGAGTCTGTTCAACCGCAACAAGCACATTGGCGCAGATCTGCGCGTGGTGCCGATGCAGGGCTACCGGCGTGAGATGACCTTCGCCGACACCGGGCTCGGCTGGGTGCCGCTCTCGCCAAACCTGCGTACGTTGTCCCAGCTGGACCTCTACCCGGATGTCGGTTTGCTTGAGGGCGCGAGACTGAGCGTGGGACGCGGCACAGCGCATCCGTTCGAGTGGATCGGCGCGCCGTGGATCAACGCGACCCAGCTCGCCCATGCGCTGAATGCCCTCAATGTTGGCGCGCATTTCGAGCCGATCGACTTCGTGCCCACCGAATCGAACTGGCACGGTCAGCTCTGTCATGGCGTGAGCATCACTCCCAACCCGGTGCCTGAGCAACGTCCCGTCGCACACCTGGGATTGGCACTGCTTGCCACGCTGCATACGCTCTATCCCGGTGCGTTCGATATTGCGGCGACCCGCGGCTCAATCGGCTCGCAAATCGTCTGGCAAGCCATTCGCGACGGCATAGCGCCTGACGCCGCGCAAGCGCTCGATGCCGCAGCGCTTGAGCGCTTCGCACGACTGCGGCAGGAGAACTTGTTCTATTGATCTTGATACGACACGCCACAGCCCCTAGACCGCGAGAACGCTGCAAGGCACCTGATAGAGGATATGTTCGGTCGTACTGCCGAGAAGCTTGTCCAGCCCGTGGGATTGGACTCTGCCCATCACGATCACATCCACCTGTTGCTCGTCGGCAAACTCACTCAACGCCGAGACCGGGCTCCCCATGATGAAATGTCGACGGTCAGAGGGCACACCGAATCGACCGGCCAAGCGCAGGAATGACTTTTCCAGCTCTCTGCGCAGTTCCCGGGTAAGGTCCGCCAGGGTCAGCCCGCCGCCGCCCATATCGCCGAGATAGGCCGCCGAAATGTCACAGGCATACAGCAGATGCAATTCGGCATTGCACTGCAGCGCCAGGCTGTTGGCCTGCTGGATGATCCGGTCATTCAGTTCGCTGTTCGAAGACGCGGTATCCGACGAGTCAACCGCTGCCACCACCTTGCGCGGCAAGGCATGACCACTTGCGCCCACCAGATACATCGGTATCGGACAATGGCGCAGCAAGTGCCAGTCCAGAGGGGTGAAAAATGCGCGTTTGAGTGCTGGCTCATGCTGCACTTGCTTGATCAGCAGGTTGGGCTGCATTTCGCTGACGTGATCAAGGATCGCCTGCTGCATGTCGTCGGCCCATGCCACCTCGGTGGTCACCTCGATGCCCCTGCCGCGCATCTTTTCCGCCTGATCCTTGAGCCAATCGCTATGGTCCTGGAGGTAACTCTGCCGAGCCTTTTCCCGGACGCCTTCTTCAAGCAGTGACAGGATGTCCAGCGATGGTACTAACGCGGCAATATGCAGGCTCGCCCCGCTGGCCTTCGCCAGGGCAGCGGCGTGGTGTATCGCAGGGGAATGGCGCTGGGCCGGGTTGATGATCAGTAATAACCGTTGATACTGGCTCATGATCTGAACTCCAGACAGGTTGGACTTCGACGCCTGCCGCTGCCCCTCGCCGTTGGTCAGCCATTGCGTCCTCGCTGGATCGAATCACCAGCGTTGACTCAGCGTCCTCCCCACAAGCCTGCTTGATCTTGATTTATATCAAGTCACCGCGCACCGCCGTAGCGCGGTGCGGGTCATTCAGGAAACGGGGGCTGGACAGGTGCTTCCTTTTCCGGGATATCGGTCATGGTTGCCTCGGTCAGCAGCAGGATACTGGCGACTGAAACGGCATTTTCCAGCGCGATACGCACCACCTTGGTCGGATCGATGATGCCGGCTTCATACATGTCCACATAGACATTGGCTGACGCGTCGAAACCAATATTCCCCGGTTCCGCCAGCATACGGGCAACAACCACGCCGGCATCCACCGCCGAGTTTTCCGCGATCACCCGGGCCGGCGCTTCGAGCGCTCGGCGAAGTATCTGCAAACCGGTTTTGGCATCGCCTTCATAGCCGGCCTCCTCGGCCGCGATAATCGGTACAGCCTTGAGCAATGCCAGCCCGCCCCCCGGAACGATGCCCTCGGCAATCGCCGCCCGAGTCGCCGAAATGGCATCATCCAGCGCATCCTTGCGGGCCTTCATCTCGGCCTCCGACGGCGCCCCGACCCGGATCACCGCGACACCGCCAGACAACCTGGCCAGTCGTTCCTGGAGTTTTTCACGGTCGTAATCGCTGGTAGTCGCGTCCATTTGCACGCGGATCTGTTGCAGGCGCGCCTCAATTTCCTCGCGTTGACCGGCGCCGCCGATCAACGCCGTGCTGTCTTTTTGCACCACGACGCGATGCGCTCGTCCCAACTGGCTCAAGTCCACCTGTTCCAGACTGATGCCCAGCTCATTGGAGACCACCGTTGCGCCGGTCAGGACGGCAACGTCCTGGAGCATTTCCTTGCGTCGATCACCAAAGCCGGGGGCCTTGATCGCCACCGCGCGCAATACGCCACGAATCTGGTTGACGACCAGCGTGGTCAGCGCCTCGCCCTCTATGTCGTCAGCGATCAGCACCAGTGGCTGGCCACTTTTGGCGATCAACTCAAGCAATGGAATCAAGTCTTTGAGCACGCCGATCTTATGATCACAGAGCAGCAGGTAGGCATCATCGAGTTCGACCTGCATCTTCTCGGTATCGGTCACGAAATACGGTGAGACGTAACCACGGTCAAAACGCATTCCTTCCATCACCTCGACCACGGTCTCAGTGGTCTTGGACTCCTCGACACTGACCACGCCTTCAACGCCGACCTTTTCCAGAGCATCTGCAACCAGCTGGCCGATAACCGCATCGTTATGCGCCGAAAGCGTGGCCACCTGGGCCTTTTCCTTGGGGGTACTGACCGGGCGCGATTGGGCCGCCAGCGACTGCACGACCAGCAACAGCCCGCGATCCAGGCCGCGCTTCAAATCAATCGCGCTGGCACCGGCGACGACGTTGCGTATGCCATCAGCCAGGATGGCATGGGCCAGCACCGTTGCCGTGCTGGTCCCGTCCCCGACCGCATCGCCGGTACGTTCCGCCGCCTGACGCAGCATCTGGGCACCCAGCCCCTCCTCGGGGTCTTGCAGGTCGATTCGCTTGGCAATCGTCACGCCGTCGTTGCAAACCGTTGGGTTACCCCATTTGTTCTGGATCAACACCGATTTCGATTTTGGCCCAAGGGTCACACGGACAGCGTCCGCCAACTGTGTGGCACCGCAGAGGACTTTCTCGCGAGCGGCGGCACGAAACAGAATTTTACTGTGAGCCATCAGGTTGCTCTCCCAAGTAACTCTGCAACAGGCAGGTACTTGCAGCTTCCCTGAAATGGCTCACGCGACGTTGATTTTTATCAACAAAGCCACGACGTCGCGGGGCCTTCAGCGGCACTTGTATGCGCGTGTATTTCGCGCACCGACTCCAGATGATTGACCGTCAGCCAATGGCCCCCAGTTGATAAAAATCAACCTGTACAACAACCAGTCGCGGCCAAATGAACCCGTGAACTCCACGGTTCTGTCAGCGGGCACTATCGGTAAAAATCGATCTGAAAACAGGGCTGGGGGCGCAGTTTTTATCCTTCTCATTTGCGAGGAACAGGTCATGGACAAATATCAGCTCAGTCAAAAAAAACAACTGTTCAAGACACCTGCCCATGACCCCTATTTATTGCAGCGAGTCGCAGGCTCGGCCATCTGTTCGAAGTGCGATGCGATTTATCAGGCTGGTAACTGGACCTGGAAGCAGCCTGAAAACACGGTGATCGCTGATGCCGAAACGGTGACCTGCCCGGCCTGTCGGCGCATCGATGACAACAGGCCGGCGGGCACGCTAACGCTGTCCGGCAGCTTCTTGCTCAAGCATCGAAAAGAAATCGTCAATCTGATCGAAAACACCGAACGGCAGGAAAAAGCCGATCATGCCCTTGAGCGCCTCATCAAGCTGACCGACTCCGGGGGGGATCTGCTCGTGACCACCACCGGCATCCATCTCGCCAACCGCCTGGGTCATGCACTGACAGGCGCTTTCAAAGGCCACTCCGATTACCACTACAGTGATGATCAATACCAGTTGAGCGTCAGCTGGACACGTGACGAGTAAAGAGAAGCCGGCTGATGACGACAGTCAGCAAGCCAGGCAACGACGTTTGCGTACCCAGAACACCCGTCACCCAGCAAAAGCTGTTGGCCGAAGGCCCCTTGCCGCCACACCGGCAAGGGACTTTCGGTCGTCAGGATTTCAGGCCGGGACCGGAACCCCGGTCAGCTCAACGCAGTCACGGTATTCCGGCACCGAGACCGACCACCCCAGCTCCAGACTGATGCGCCGGCGCAGCACATCCGATGCATTGGGTTCTCCGTGCACGACGTATGTGTGTTTCGGTGGCCGCTTGAAGCCCCTTAGCCACTGCATGATTTCATCCCCGTCGGCATGCGCGGACAAGGTCCCCATGGGCACCACTTCGGCCCGAATCGGCACGTCCTTGCCATGAATCCGCACCGATGGGGCACCGGCGATGATCTGTGCACCGCGAGTTCCCCCCGCCTGGAAACCGGGAACCAGCAGCGTATTGAGCGGGTTGGGGGCCAGCGCCTTGAGGTGGTGAAGCACCCGCCCCCCGGTGGCCATGCCGCTGGCAGCGATGATCACCGCGGGGGTGCGCTGTTGGTCAAGGTCGATGGAGTCTCTGACCGAACGCACGAAATGTGCGGCATGGCACATGCCTTCGCATTCCTCCAGCGACAGCCGGTGCTCACTGCGAAAACGCTGGTACAAGCGAGTGACATCGGTGGCCATGGGGCTGTTGAGGTAGATCGGCAGGTCGGGGATCGCCTTCTTCTGTTTCAGCCGATAGAGGTGATACATCAGCAGTTGCGCACGCCCGACCGCAAACGAGGGCACCAGGGTAATGCCTTGGCGCAACGCCGTGCGATTGATAACGTCAGCCAGTTGCTCCTCCGGAGGCTCAGCGGGGTGCTGACGGTCGCCGTAGGTCGACTCCACCAACAGATAATCCGCCTGTTCGATGGTTTCCGGGGTGAACATCAACGGATCATTCGGCCGCCCCAAGTCCCCGGAAAACACCAGACTAATGCCGTCTGCACGCACTTCTACGGTGGCGGCTCCAAGGATGTGCCCGGCACAGCGCAACTGGATGCTGATCCCCGGAGCAATGTCGATCGGATGGTGCAACTCCACTGGCCGCAATAGCTTCAGGGCCCTCTCCGCGTCCTGTTCGGTGTACAGCGGCAGAGCCGGATCGTGTTTGGAGAAGCCATGGCGGTTGGCGTACTCAGCCTCCTCTTCCTGCAAGCGGCCACTGTCGAGCAGCAGTATCTTCACCAGTTCACAGGTCGCCGCCGTGGCATAGACCGGGCCGCGATAACCGTTGCGCACCAACACCGGCAGGTAGCCGCTGTGATCGATATGAGCATGGGTCAGAACGATGGCTTCCAGATCGCGGACCGGCAGATGGAAAGGGTCCCAGTTGTGCAGGCGCAGCTGTTTGTAGCCCTGGAACAGGCCGCAATCGATCAACACATGTTTGTCGTTATGTTCCAGCAGGTACTTGCTGCCCGTCACCGTGCCAGCCGCACCGAGAAATGTCATTCGCATGCCCGTCTCCTTGAACACTGATGGGTACGCTATTGATCCTCCCTTTACGTCTTCCGGCACTTGATATTTATCAACAGCAGCCGGGCTGACCCCGTCTTATCGAGGCTCAGCCCCTGAAAATGTCGAATGGCTCGATTTTCAGCACCTTGCGTATGCCCACGTAACTGGAAACCCCGGCAATCAACAGCACCAGGCCAAACGCCAGCCCCAGGTTCCAGAACGTAATCATCGCTGCGTAATTGGGCAGATAGGTGCGCACCGTGAAGATCATCAACGTGACCAGCCCAACCCCCAGTCCGTACCCCGTCAAACAGGTGAACATGGCCATGAAGAGGATCATGTAGATCAGCTCGCGGCCCTTGGCGCCAATAGCCTTGAGGGCTGCGAACTTGTCGAGGTTTTCCAGAATGAAGGTGTAGAACGTCTGACCGGAGATGGATAACCCGACCAGGAAACTGATTACCGTCATCGTCAGTATGTTGGTGCCGACCCCGGTCTGATAGATGTAGAAATCGGTAATCCGCTGGTTGAACTCTCCCCGGGTCAAGGCGACATAGCCCAACTGCGCAACCTGCTGCTTGATCCCGGCCTCTGCGGCCTTGTTCCTGGGTTCCAGCAGAATGTAAGACACCGTGAAGCGGGTGGTCGGGATGTATTCGATGGCTCGTCGGTAGGTGGTGTAGAGCGTCGGTATGCCGGTCAATCCACTGGTCAGTACCTTGGCGATGGCGACGATGGTGCCGCGGTGGTCATTGAGCTCGAAGGAGGTGCCAATCCGCGGATTCTCCAGTTTCGAAAACTCGGCATCGTGGACCATGATGAATGCGTTTTCCGCATAAATGTCCTCGATAGAGCCCTGTTCAAGCTCAGGACGACCGAACAGGCTGGTATCGTCGAGGCCTATCACGCTGACCGATTGATAGGTGCCACTGGCCAACCTGACCTGGGCGCCACCAATGAATACAGGCACTGCATAGTGCACCTGTTCCATGCTGCGTACGGCATCGAGCAAATAGTCGGGCAGAGGAATGACAATGGTCGGTGTGTTCACGGCCGGGTCCATGATCCACATCGCCGCGCCGATATTGGTCACCGTCGAGTGGGCACGGTTGAGAATCCCGGCAAACAGTGCAGTCACCTGCATCATCAGGAACACCGAGAACGTAATCCCTACCAGCAACGCCGAAAACTTGGCCTTGTCGTTGACCAGCAGCTTGAAGCCGATCCGCAGGATGCCCGAGTGTTTCATGGTGTCTGCCTGCTGCCCGCAGAGGGCGGAGTGTTCCACCAGCCGCCGCCCAGAGCGACGAACAGCCCGACGGTGTCCTGATGACGCTGGGCAAGTGCTTGCAGATAGGCGATGTTGACCTGATGCAACTGCACATCGGCCGACAGCAGATCCAGATAGGTCACCAGGCCTGATCGGTAGTTGGCTTGCAGCAAACGCAGCGCTTCTTCAGCGCTAGCCTGTGCCTCGGTCTGTTTTTGCAGCGCCTGTGCATCGAACTCCAGGGCCTTGAGGGCATCGGCCACTTGCGCGAAAGACTCGAGCACGGCTTGCCGATAATTCGCTGCCGCCTGCTGATAGGCATCGATTGCCGCTTGACGGCCAAACCACAGGCTACCGCCCTGAAACAGCGGGACATCGATGGAGGGGCCAACACTCCAGAACCGCCCGCCACTCGCAAATAATGACCCCAGGGTCGACCCGGCCGTACCGTAGGTCCCGGTCAGATTGAAACTGGGAAACATCGCCGCCGTGGCCACCCCGATGTTGGCACTGGCCCGGTGCAGCTGTGCCTCTGCGGACAAGATATCCGGCCGCTGCCGGACTAGCCTCGAGGGCAGGCTGACCGGCAAATCGGTGGGCAGCGAAAGACCTGTCAGCTCGATGTCAGGAAGGCTGACATCAGTGGGTGCGACGCCTTCGAGGGTGGCCAGCAAATGCTCGGCCTGGCTGATTTTCTGCTCCAGCGCCGGCAACAAGGCCTCATTGCTGGCAATCAGGCTGCGCAAACTGAGCACCGCCGAATAAGGCGCCGTACCGCTGCGCACCTGGACCTCGGTGGTCCGAAGCTGTTGTTTTTGCAGCGCAATCAACTGCTCTGTGGCGCGCCATTGCGCGATATAGCCGGCACGGGCGATGGCGGCATTCACGACATTGGCGGTCAGGGTGAGGTAAGCCGCATGGGTCAGCCAGGCTTGATAGTCGACCTCGGCTTGCAGGCCTTCCACCGTTCGACGCTGTCCGCCAAACACATCGAGGGTGTAACTGATCGTGCCACTCAGGGTCACGACGTTGAAGATCGTCCCTCCCGTCGTCAGCCCTTGCTGGAGCGGAGCATTGCGTTCGCGGGTCGCGCCGGCGTGAAGGTCCAGGTGCGGATAGAAAACCCCATGACCGGCCATGAGCGTGTCCTGGCTTTGCCGCAGGCTGGCCTCGGCGGCCTGCAAGGTCTGGTTGTTGGCCGTCGCCTGGCGAACCACTGCATCCAGAGAGTCGGACTTGAACAACCGCCACCAGTCAGGCACCACTTCAGCCCCCGGCAAAAAATGCTGCGCCTGACCCTGCGCCGCCACGGTCGCCGTCGCCGGATTGCGGGTATAACCGCTCTGCGACGGCGTTGGCGGACGCGAAAAGTCCGGGCCTACGGTGCAAGCGCTCATCGCCATCAGAATAATCGCGGCGAGCACCCGGGCATGCATTCGCAGGGGTCGATGGACGCGGGACTGGCACATCATTTATGTCCTATGAAGACATCCACCAACTGCCCCGGATACACCCTCGGGAGGTCTTTTTTCTCGAACCGGAAAACCACCGGCAACACCCTGAGGTCGACTTTCTCCTGACGCTGATTGGACAACTGGATTTTCGGCGACACGTACGGCTGCACGCGAACGAACTCCAGCGGCACCTTGATATCCGAGCCATGGATCAACATCTGCGCACGGATATGTTCGGGTGGCGGCAAGCGGGCAATCAGGATCTCGTCCACGTAGCAGCGTACCGCCAGATAAGTCTGCTCAGCGCTCATCACCGCCAACGGGCTGAATTGCTGGATATACGGGTCATAGGCGCCCTGCGGCGACACATAGCTGCCCACGGTGGTATTGATGGCCAGGACCACGCCATCCACCGGGGCCTTGATCGCATATTGCGCAAGCGTGGCATTCGCCGCCTTGAGCGCTGCCTGTGCCTGGGCCGCGGTATCTTTTGCGGTGTCCAGCGTGTCCTTGCTGATGGACTTGGGATCAATCCCGTAGGACGCCAGGCGCTTGGTGTATTGGTCCTGAGCGGTTTTCAGACTGGCTTGCGCCAATTCGAAATTTGCCCTGGACACAGCGTCATCGATGGTCACCAGGGGCGTACCGCGGGTGACTGCCTGCCCTTCTTGCACCAGCACTTGAGTGATCGGCCCGGAAACCTGCGGGTAAATCACGATGTTGGAACCGCCGGGCTGCTCGCTTTCGATAATCCCGTTCGCATAAATCGCGGTGTCATAAGTGCTGCTCGCCGGGGCGAAGGCCGGCGGCAATGGACGGGGCGTGCGTCCGAGGAGGTAGGCGGCGGTCACCCCGGCCACTACACCGATGACTGCCAGCACAAACAGCACCCGGTTCTTCATGACGAGGTCCGGTCGGGTTCGCTGATGCGGCCATCTTCCATGTGAATGATGCGGTCGGCGTACTCATTGATCCGCGCGTCGTGAGTGACGATCAGAATGCAACGCTGCTGGTTGAGAATATTCGACTTCACGAAGGCAATAATCATCTTCCCGGTGTCACCGTCGAGAGACGCGGTGGGTTCGTCGAGAATCAATAACTGCGGGCTGCCGATGATCGCCCGGGCAATCGCCACCCGCTGTTGTTCGCCGCCGGAGAGCTTGACCGGCAGAATGTCGCCGCGATCCTTGAGACCGACCACTTCCAGGCTCTGCTTCGCCTGCGTTATGGCCTTGTCCCAATCACAGTGCTTGAGGATCAAGGGAATCGCGACGTTCTCGGCAGCGGTCAACCGTGCAAAAAGGTGGTAGTCCTGAAACACGAAGCCGATGTTATTGAGGCGTAATTCCGCCAACTGATCGGTGCTCAGGCTCCAGATGTCATTGCCATTGATCTTCACCGTACCGGCATCCGGCCGCAGAATGCCGGAGATCATGCTCAGCAGGGTGGTCTTGCCGCTCCCTGACGGGCCGACGATGAACACCATTTCACCGAACTGTGCGACCAGTGAGACCTGATCGACAGCCTTCATTCGTACGTCCCCTTCCCCGAACCATTTGGTCAGGCCGCTCGAATCAATCGCCGGATGATCGGCAGAACCCGTTTGATCCGAACTCATGAGCGCTTCTGCTCCCGATCGGCCGATGCCCCAGGGGCACTGGCAGTTATCGAACACCGCCACCGCGATACGCCATCAATACGGCGGCTTGACGATCATCAGACTGCAGGGAGCCCGGTTCAGGGTGTTCTCGGCGGTACTGCCGAGAAATACGTTCACGCCCCGATAGTGCACGGTGCCCATCACAATCATGTCGAACTCATTACTCGCCGCGAAACGCTCGATCATCTTATGCGGAACACCGGTCAACAGATGCCGTTTCGCCTCTGGAATCTCATAGCGTTCGGCGAGCGTATCAAAGGCTTCAATCTGGGTATCGCTGACCGCGTCTCTCAAACTTTCCCGCATGGTCAGGTATTGCAGGTTCACGCCGGAGTCGCCGTTCACAATCCAGCCGCTGACATTGAGCAGGTGCAACTTCGCGCCACAGGACAAGGCCAGCTTCGAAGCAATATCGAGGATCTGGCCATTCAGCCCCTGCGTCAGCTCTTCAAGATGGGAAAGGTCGACAGCCGCCAGTATTTTCAAGGGCAACGGGTTTCTGGCATCGGTGACCAGATGCAAGGGCGCCGGGCAGTCGCGCAGTAACAGCCAGTCCAGAGGCTTGTAGAAAACCCGTTGAAATGCCGATACGTGCTGTACATCCTTGATCACGATGTCTGCCCCGAAGTCGTTCACGTACTCAAGCATCTCCTCGATACCCGGTTTGGCCCAGACCACTTCAGTGGTCACGTGCAGGCCTTTGCATTGCCCAAACCGGGCCTGCTGCTCAAGCCAGTGACGGTGCACCTGCAAATATCCCTCGCGCGCCTGCGCCATGGCCTGATGGTCAAACAGGCCAGCGACCGCCAGCGCTTCGACATAATCGAACGCCACGATATGCAGCAGCGCGCCTGTCGCCCTCGCCAGAGATTCCGCCCGGTCAAACGCGGGGGTACGGGACATTTCACTCGGAGCGATCAGCAGTAAACGGCGAATTTCGAACATCACACACCTCGTCGGCAGATGCTTGGTCAGTTGAACCTGATGAGCAGCACTCCTGTGCCGGCCTTCCATCAACAAACGAATCGACGAACGCCCTCACTGGTTAATGTCGATAGTGAGCGGGCAGGTGCTGGCCGGGGTTGATAAAAATCACAAAAAATCGTCGTCATGCGCTCTGGACAAGAAGTACCGGGACGGTCAGCTCAGAGGAAAGCGTAAAACCCGGCGTTCGAGCGGGTGGCGTCTAGAATTCTATTGAAATGCCTATGGGGGTTAAGGATTGAACCGCCACGCATCGTGCCCGTTTCCCCTTGAGCCAAGGCCATGAAGAAGAATCACCAGTGGAACCTTTCCTACTTCGCGATCACCTTTCTGGTCCTTGCGCTCGCCCAGCTGTTTTTTGTTGACCGCCATTCGGTGCAGAGCATCCCCTACAGTCAGTTCCTGCAACTGTTGGGCGAGCACAAGGTCAGCGAGTTGCGGGTCGAGAAGGAGCAGATCAGCGGCAAGCTGCAAGAGCCCATCGACGGCCACGACCTGTTCACCACCGTGCGGGTCGATCCCACGCTGGCGACTGAGTTGGCACAATCGGGTGTCGGCTTTTCCGGCATCAGCGAAAACACCCTGCTGAACGCGCTGCTGGGCTGGTTGCTACCCTTTGCGATGATCATGGTGCTGTGGCATTTCCTGTTCCGCGGCATGGCCGAAAAACAGGGCCTTGGCGGACTGATGAATGTCGGCAAGTCGCGGGCCAAAGTGTTTGTCGAACGCGATACCGGAGTGACCTTCGCCGATGTCGCGGGCATCGATGAAGCCAAGGCCGAGCTGGTGGAAATCGTCTCGTTCCTGAAGGACAAGGCCAAGTACGCACGCCTGGGGGCGCATATTCCCAAGGGCACCCTGCTGGTCGGCCCACCGGGCACCGGCAAGACCCTGGTGGCCAAGGCGATTGCCGGTGAAGCCGGGGTGCCGTTTTTTTCGATTTCCGGGTCCGAATTCGTCGAAATGTTCGTCGGTGTCGGCGCCGCTCGAGTGCGCGATTTGTTCGAGCAGGCGCGGCAAGCGGCACCGTGCATTATCTTCATCGATGAACTCGACGCCCTGGGCAAAATGCGCGGTATCGGTGCGTTCGGCGGCAACGACGAAAAAGAACAGACCCTCAACCAGCTGCTGGCCGAACTGGACGGTTTCGACCCGCGCGAAGGTGTGGTCCTGCTGGCAGCGACCAACCGGCCGGAGGTCCTCGATCCGGCGTTGCTGCGGGCCGGTCGCTTCGACCGTCAACTGGTGATCGACCGCCCCGATCGAAAAGGCCGACAAGCCATCCTCAAGGTCCATCTGAAAAAAATCACCGTAGCGCCCGACATCGACTCCGAACGTATCGCCGAAATCACCACCGGCTTCACCGGTGCAGACCTGGCCAACCTGATCAACGAAGCCGCGATCGTGGCCACCCGCCGCGGAGGCGAGACCGTCAGCCTCGACGACTTCACCGTCGCGGTGGAACGCATCGTCGCCGGGGTCGAACGCAAGAGCAGTCTGTTACGGCCTGACGAGCGTCTGGTGGTGGCCTATCACGAAATGGGCCATGCCCTGGCGGCTGGCACGTTGCCGGGGATGGACCCGGTCCACAAGGTGTCGATCATCCCCCGCTCCATTGGCTCGCTGGGCTATACCTTGCAGCGCCCGACCGAGGATCACTTCCTGATCAGTTGTCAGATGCTCAAGGACCGCATCGCCGTGCTGATGGCCGGGCGGGCCGCCGAGTTCATCGTCTACGGCCAGATTTCCACGGGTGCCGCCGATGACCTGACCCGAGCGACCGACATCGCCC
Organism: Pseudomonas sp. FW306-02-D09B; assembly: GCF_058782685.1. Lineage (NCBI taxonomy): Bacteria > Pseudomonadati > Pseudomonadota > Gammaproteobacteria > Pseudomonadales > Pseudomonadaceae > Pseudomonas > Pseudomonas sp. FW306-02-D09B. The sequence goes on along the minus strand of NZ_JBYSXY010000007.1, from coordinate 171,950 downwards.
GGCAGTTGATCACCCGTTTCGGCATGAGTGCCGAACTCGGTCAATCGGTACTGGAACGGCAAACCCCGACTTATCTGGGCGAACACATGGCCGGACTTGGCCAGAAAGACTATTCGGAACAGACCGCGCGGGAAATCGACCTGGGCATCCGCGCCCTGCTCGAAGAGGCCTATAACCGGGCCAAGGTGCTGCTCGACAGTCGTCGGGCCGACCTGGATGCCGGCGCTCATTTGCTGCTGGAAAAGGAAACGCTGACGCCAGAGGAGTTTGCGCCGCTGCTACCGCTCAAGGCGGCCCCCGATGGCTCGCCATGATTGAGGTCACGCTGATCAATACGCTGGTGGTCATCGTTGCCGTGGTGATCCACTACGAATGCCTGTCACGCCTGAACGACTGGCTTCCCCGGCTCCGGGCCTGGAGTCGATTCAGAATCGTCGTCGGGGTATTTGGCGCGATGCTGGCCCATGCGCTGGAAGTCTGGTGCTTTGCGCTGGCCTATTACCTGATGGCGCGCTCCGGCGACTGGGGCAGCCTGAACGGCAACTTCGATGGCTCGTTCATGGATTGCGTGTACTTCTCCTTCACGACCTTTACCACCATCGGTTTTGGCGATATTTCGCCCGTGGGCAAACTCAAGTACCTGACCGGGTTGCAGGCACTGACCGGCCTGGTGCTCATTACCTGGACGGCGTCCTTTCTGTTTCTCGAAATGCAGAAATACTGGAAGAGCAAGTAGCGGCCGCCGGTGGACGACCGCTTCCACGGGACCTAAACCGCCAGGATGCTGCAAGGCACTTGATAAAGAACATGTTCGGTGGTGCTGCCAATCAACCATTGCAGGCCATGGTGCCGGCCCCGGCCCATGACAATCACGTCAGTCTGGTTATCGTTGACGAATCCGGCCAGCGCCGACACCGGATCGCCGAAGATAAAGTGCCGACATTCAACAGGCACCCCGAAGTCGTGAGCCAGTGTGACAAAGGATTTTTCCAGTGCCTGGCGCAGATCTTTCCTGAGCTTCGACAGCACCGGCTCATCTCCATCTGCATCGTCCAGATAGTCGGAGGACATAGGGCAGACGTGCAGCAGAGACAATTGGGCATCACATTGCAACGCCAGGCTATTGGCCTGCTGCAGGATCCGCTCGTTCAGCTTGCTGCCCTGCGGCTCGGGATCCACCGCCGCGACCACCTTGCGCGGCAACGTAAGACTGCACGGACTCAGCAGATAAACCGGCACCGGGCATTCGCGCAGCAAGTACCAATCCATGGGCGTGACAAAAGCACGCTTGAGCAGCGGCTCATGCTGAATTTCCTTGAGCAACAGGTCGGGACGCAGTTGCATCACATAGTCCAGGATCTCCAGACGGGCATCATCGCTCCATCTCACTTCGCTGGTCACATCAAGCCCCTTGGCGCGCAATGCGTGCACTTCATTCTTCAACCATCGGCTCTGCTCCTGCAGGTAACGCATGCGCGTCTCGTCCCGTGCCGGCGGTTCAAGCAGAGAAAAAAGCCTGACCGGTTTGGTCAGCCCGAGAATATGCAGAGTGGCACCACAGGCCTTGGCCAGAGCGCTGGCCTGGTGGATGGCCGGGGAGTGACGCAGGGTCGGATTGATGATCAGCAGCAACCGTTGATACTGGCTCATGGTCTGGCTCCAGAACGTTCAGGCCTGGACGCGAACGGCTTCTTGCCTCTGCGCTTATGCTGGATGGATGACGGCATCGATTGGGCTCCTCAACTGCCGGCCGCGGGCGTCCATTGCCAGTTCATCACTTCGGGCAAGTCCTGCCCGTGTTCAATGAGGTAAAGCTTGTGTTTCTCCATCGTTGCCCAGTAACGCGCCCGGGCGGTTTCGATCTGGTCGTGCAGGCGCGGAACCCGCTCGATCACATCCAGCGCCAGCTGATAACGGTCCAGGTTATTGATGACCGCCATATCGAACGGGGTCGTGGTCGCCCCCTCCTCCTTGAAGCCCCGCACGTGGAAGTTTTCATGATTGCTGCGTTTGTAAATCAGCCGGTGAATCAGTGCCGGGTACCCGTGGAAAGCAAAGATCACGGGCCTGTCGACGGTGAACAGCTCGTCGAAAGCCGAATCCGACAAACCATGGGGATGCTGAAATGACGGTTGCAGCACCATCAGGTCGACGACGTTGATCACCCTGACGCGCAGGTCCGGCACGTACTCGCGAAGCAAGGTCACGGCGGCCAGCGTTTCCAGGGTCGGGACGTCTCCGGCGCAGGCCATGACCACGTCCGGGTCTTGATCGTTCTGGCTGGCCCAGTCCCATCGACCGATGCCGCACAGGCAATGACGGATGGCCGAATCGATATCCAGCCACTGCCACTCCGGTTGCTTACCGGCAACGATGACGTTGATGTAGTTGCGACTTCTCAGGCAGTGGTCGGCAACCGACAGCAAGCAATTAGCGTCGGCCGGCAGGTAGATCCGGACCACATCGGCCTTCTTGTTCGCGACCAGATCGATGAAGCCCGGGTCCTGATGGGAAAAACCGTTATGGTCCTGACGCCAGACATGCGAGGTGAGCAAGTAATTGAGCGAGGCTACGGGTTTACGCCAAGGCACCCCGGCGGCGGTTTTCAGCCATTTGGCGTGCTGATTGAACATCGAGTCGATGATGTGAATGAAAGCCTCGTAACAGGAGAACAGCCCATGCCGGCCCGTCAATAAATAGCCTTCCAGCCAACCCTCGCACACCTGCTCACTCAGAATCTCCATCACCCGGCCTTCGGCCGCCAGGTCGATATCCTCGGGCTCCAGATTGCCCATCCAGGCCTTTGCGCTGACGTCGTAGACTGCATCCAGTCGGTTCGAGGCGGTTTCATCCGGGCCGAACAACCGAAAATTGCCTGAGGCCAGATTGTTTTTCATCACATCGCGCAGAAACGCCCCCAACACCCGGGTCGCTTCTGCGCGCAGGCAGCCCGGCGCGGGAAGTTTCACGGCGTATTCGGTGAAACGCGGCAGATCCAGCGGTCGCAGCAGCAGGCCACCATTGGCGTGAGGATTGGCGCTCATTCGCCGGTGCCCCGTCGGTGCCAACGCAGCGATTTCGGGTAACAAGGCACCATTGACATCAAACAGCTCATCCGGACGATAGCTGCTGAGCCACTCCTCCAGTTGCCGCAGATGAGTCGGCTGGCCGAAATCCGCCAGCGGCACCTGATGCGCACGACACGTGCCTTCAATACGCCGGCCATCGACGAATTTGGGGCCTGTCCAGCCCTTTGGCGTACGCAGCACCAGCATCGGCCAAAGGGGGCGCTCCGGCACCGGGGGCTGCGGGTATTTGCGCGCAACACGCTGGATCTCGCGGATTTTCAACAGCATCGTGTCCAGGGTTCTGGCCAACGCCTGATGAACCTGCTCAGGCTCGTCACCCTCGACAAAATACGGATCGTAACCGTAGCCATACATCAGGGCCGACAGTTCGTCTTCGCTGATTCTGGAGAGCACCGAGGGATTGGCGATCTTGTAGCCGTTGAGGTGCAGAATCGGCAGGACTGCCCCGTCACGCACCGGATTAAGGAATTTGTTGGAGTGCCAGCTGGCCGCCAGCGTTCCCGTTTCAGCCTCACCGTCGCCGATCACACACGCCACGATCAGGTCCGGGTTATCGAACGCCGCGCCGTAAGCATGGGCCAGGGAATAGCCCAGTTCGCCGCCTTCATGGATCGACCCGGGAATCTGCGCCGAAACATGGCTGGAAAGCCCATAAGGCCAGGAAAACTGCCGAAAGAGCCGGACCAGGCCGTTACGGTTCTGCTCCACTGAAGGATTGAACTCGGTGTAAGTCCCTTCCAGATAGGTCTGCGCCACGATCGCCGGCCCACCATGCCCGGGGCCGGTGACGAAGATCATGTTCAGGTCGTAGCAGGTGATCAGGCGGTTGAGGTGCACGTAGATCAGATTCAGCCCAGGCGTTGTTCCCCAATGCCCCAGTAAACGCGGTTTTACATGTTCCAGTGCCAGGGGTGCGCTGATCAGCGGGTTGTCCTTGAGGTAGATCTGACCCACCGCCAGGTAATTGGACGCTCGCCAATAGGCGTCGAGACCTTCCAGCTGCTCGGCACTCAGAAAATCGCTCATGAAGCTCTCCGCTCTCGACAAGGAGCAGCACCGGCCGTCGATGACAGGACCGCGCTGCGAACAGGGCATTTGTCGATTCTGGGAGTCTGGGAGGTTCAAGACTTGATTTACATCAAACGCGCCCTCTCTGAAGAGGAGATCTCGAGAGCGTCAACGCGGCAGCTTCCGTCACTGAATCTGCTGGGACCCCGTCCCCGTTCGTCGTACAAACGCCCCCGGTTTACGCATTAAGGGTTTGACCGGGCTCTCAGCGCCTATGCTTGATACATCGAAAGAGGGACGCTTAATGCCGCCGTATGACCTCCGCCCCGTTCACGCCCATTACCTCAAGGCTGCCTGCGCCAACTGCAGCGTGCTGGAACTGTGCCTGCCGATTGGCCTGACCGACCAGGAAGTAGAGCGATTGGATACCCTGATCATCCAGCGCGTAAAAGTTAAAAAAGGTGCGGCGTTGTATCGCACGGGCGATTCATTACGCTCGCTTTACGCAGTGCGCATCGGCTCTTTCAAGACCACAGTGTTGTCTCTCGACGGTCGCGAGCAAGTCACCGGTTTTCAAATACCCGGCGAGATGCTCGGCCTGGACGCCATCAGCGAAGAGCAGCACACCTGCAATGCTTTCGCTCTTGAGGACAGCGAAGTGTGTCCCATCCATTTCGCCCAGCTGGAGAAGCTTTCCCGGGAGCTGCCTACACTGCAGCACAATCTGAACAAACTCCTGAGCCGCGAAATCGTGCGCGATCACGACATGCTGATGCTGATGGGCAAGATGAACTCCGACGAACGTCTGGCGGCCTTTCTGCTGAACCTGTCGCAGCGGCTTAGCCTGCGCGGTTATTCGTCCAGGGAGTTCGTACTGAAGATGCGTCGCGAAGAGATCGGCTCCTACCTGGGGCTGCGTCTGGAAACCATCTGCCGAGGCATTGCCCACCTGCGGGATCAGGCACTGGTCGAGATTTCCGGGCGTAACGTCACCATCCTCGACATGGACAGGCTCAAGCAACTGGTCACCGGCTGTCATCGGGACGCGCCAGCTTGACAGCCTGAATGCCTTTGATTCCGGAGAATCGTCATGCGCGCCATGGTGCTACAGACTCCTGGCCAGCCATTGCAACGGGAAGAGCGCGCGATCCCGACACCTGATGCTCAGCAACTGTTAATCAAAGTCCTGGCCTGTGGCGTATGCCGCACCGACCTGCACCTGGTCGATGGCGAGCTGCCACAAGCGACACTGCCGCGAGTGCCGGGGCATGAAATTGTCGGGGAAGTGACCGCGGTGGGGACTGACGTTGCGCCCGACTGGATCGGCCAACGGGTCGGTGTTCCCTGGCTTGGATCGACCTGCGGCCAGTGTGAATTCTGCCGCTCGGGCCGGGAGAACCTCTGCGATCAGGCGCAGTTCACCGGTTGTAATCTGGACGGCGGTTATGCCGACTACACCGTGGCCGACGCGCGCTTCTGCTTTCGCCTTCCGGACACGCTCTCGGCCACTGAAGCCGCACCGTTGCTATGCGCCGGGCTGATCGGCTTTCGGGCGCTGCAAATGGCCAAAACCGCACGTCATCTGGGCCTTTACGGGTTCGGTGCCGCCGCACATCTGGCGATCCAGGTGGCGCTGGGTCGAGGTCAACGGGTGTATGCCTTCACCCGACCGGGTGACAACGAGGGCCAGGCGTATGCCCGAACGTTGGGCGCCGCCTGGGCGGGCCCTTCGGACCAAAAACCGCCACACCTGCTCGACGCCAGCCTGATCTTCGCCCCCGTCGGAGCGCTGGTGCCGTTGGCGCTGGAGGCCACCGTCAAGGGGGGCTGTGTGATATGCGCCGGCATCCATATGAGCGACATCCCGGCGTTTCCCTATCGACTGCTCTGGGGTGAGCGCAGCGTGCGTTCGGTGGCCAATCTGACGCGCGAGGATGGCACGGCGTTTTTTCAAGAGATCCAGCGCACGCCTGTGCACAGCGACGTCACCTGCTATGCACTGGACGATGCCAATCAAGCGCTCGCCCAGCTGAGGAGCGGTCAGGTCAAAGGCGCCATCGTGCTCACCCCCTGACCGCAAAACCGGGTGACCGAACCGCCAGAATGCTGCCAGGCACCGAGTAAAGCGCCCGTTCAGTGGTGCTGCCAATCAACCGATCCAGCCCAACCCGGTGCACCGTACCCATCACCACCACGTCGGCCAGGTACTCTTCGACAAACTCGGTCAATGCCCGAACCGGTTGGCCCATGACAAAGTGCCGACGTTCGGGCGGTATCCCGTAGCGGTCGGCCAGGGTCACGAATGCCAGGTGCAGGGATTCACGCAACTCCTCCATGTAATCCATGCTCCAGCCGCCGTTGACCAACGGTGCATCGCCATTGAACGCGGGCGACAGGTCATAGGCGTACAGCAAATGCAGCGGTGCATCGCACTGCAGGGCCAGGGCGTTCGCGGTTTGAATGATGGTGTCGTTGAGGCCACTGATCGTGGTTTGCGGGTCGAAGGGGTCGACCGCCGCCACGATCCGGTGAGGCAAACTGTAACGGGCCTGGTTCACCAGGTGTACAGACACCGGGCATTCGCGCAGCAGGTGACAATCAAGTGGCGTGATGAATACCCGTTTCAGCACCGGCTCCAGCGTGGCGTCCTTGATCAGCAGGTCAGGCTTGAACTCCTCGACATGCTTCAGGATATCCAGCAGCGGATGGGTGGTGAAGACCACTTCCACCGAGACTTTCAGTCCCTCACCGCTCAGCCGCTGGATTTCCTCCGACATCCAGCGGCGATAGCGACGCAGGTAGCTCTGAAACGCCGCCTCATCGACTTTTTCATCCCACAAATGAACGATCGGCACCGGTTCGACAAAGGCACACACGTGCAAGACCGCCCCACTCGCCTTGGCCAGGGCGACCGCGCGCAGCAAGGCTGGAGATTGATGCAAGGTTCGATCGGCGATCAGCAGTAACCGTTGATAATGACCCATCACACACCTCGGCTCGGCGCCGGTCGATCCCGCCGGCATGCTCCTAGACTGCGCTCATTGCCCCCAACGCGGTTGATTTACATCAAATCCGGGCCTTTGAGGACGCCTGAGCCGAGTGTCTGATCCAGATCAGATTCGAGTGCCGCCGTTGGCGTAAAAAGGTATGAACCGCGTGACCTTCTGCTACACGCGGACCTTTTTTCCATCAGAGGGAGGATTGCACCATGCTCACTGTCAAGGACCACAACGAACGGGCTGCCGCCGCCTATGCCGCGGTCTCCGGGCAATACTGGATCGAAGCACTCAGGGACGGTCGGCATGTACTGATCCGGCCATTGACGGATAAAGACCGCGAGCGCGAATACGCATTCATCAAACGCCTGTCCCCGGAATCCCGTCATATGCGCTTTCTGGCGCAAATCAACGAACCCGGCAAGGCCATGCTCGACCAGCTGATGGACATCGACGGCAAGCGGCGTATGGCTTACATCGCGCTGGTCCACGAGGACGGTAAATTGATCGAAATCGGCGTCAGTCGTTATGCCGCCACCGCCGAACATGAATGCGAATGCGCGATCACCGTCGCCGATGAATGGCAGCACCTGGGGCTGGGTACGCTGTTGATGGAGCATTTGATCAAAGCGGCCCGCAAGAACGGCTTTCATCAGATGTATTCCATTGATGCCTCAAGCAATGCCCCCATGCGCGATTTGGCAAAAGCCCTGGGATTTGAAGTCCATAACGATCCAGACGATGCCCGCCAGGTCATTCATCGCCTCATGCTGTAAGAAAAATACCCCTTGGAGCACCAGACACTGGCGCGCCAAGGGGTAATTCAACACTACTGCAGCCGCTCGCCCGGCTTGATCGCCAGCACACTGCACGGCGCCCGATGCAAGAGATGTTCGGCGGTGCTACCCAAGAGTTTGTTCAAACCCTTATGGTGTACCGTTCCCATGACGATGACATCGATCTGATGATCAGTCGCAAACTCGCAGATACTCTGCAGGGGCGCGCCTTCAATGAAGTGGCGACGATCGGCCGGCACGCCGTGGCGCTCGGCCAGGGCCGCAAATGCCTCATGTTGCGCCTCGCCCAATGCTTCGTAGATGCCAGTGGCGAGGGGCAATGCACCAACGCCCATGTCCGTGGCGTACACCGCTGCCCAGTCATACACATGGACCAAATCAAGCTCGGCGTTGCACTGTTCGGCCAGCTTCACTGCCGCGTCGACAATCTGATCGTTGAACACCAGGTCCTGGTCTTCACTGCGCAACACATCGATAATTGCCAGAATCTTGTGCGGCCGTGCGTAGCTGGCGTTGGTGACCAGATGCACCGGCACCGGGCAGTCGCGCAGCAACTGCCAGTCCAGCGGAGTAAAGAAGATCCGCTTCAACGCGGACTCCTCCTGGGCGTCCTTGATGATCAGGGCCAGAGGCATCTCGTTGACGAAGTGAAGGATCTCTTCATAGGGGTGCTGGACCCAGACCACCTCACTGGTGACCTCGACCCCGTGCTTCTTCGCCAAACCGGCTTGCTGCTCAAGCCATTGTCGATGGTTTTCCAGATAGCCATCACGGGCTTGCCGGATTTTTTCGGGGGCGAACAGACCGGCCACCGCCAAGGCTTCGCTGTAATCGAACGCCACGATATGCAACGGTAGTTGCGCCGCCAGAGCCAGCGCCGTAGCGCGCTCGAACGCCGGAGTACGGGTCATCGCGGGCGGGGCAATCAGCAATAAACGTTGAGTCTGCGACATAAGGCACCTCGGCGCTCGGCCATTTCAATGCTATCGGTAAGGCTACAGATTGAACGTTCCGGGTGCAGGCGAGTTGATCTTTATCAGCTCTATGCACTGTTTGCAGGAGCTCGATTGATACGAGCCGCATCGAACGCTTCAGTGCAGCAAGGTGCCCGCCCACATCGCCGCCGTCATCAATACCTGACCCGGGATGACATAAGTGGCGAACGGCCGACCGCCGCTAACCCATGCCACCACACATTTGCTCAGCGAGTTGCTGCTCACCGCCATCAGCACGGGGCCGGCAATGGCGTCGAAAGGCAACTGACCGGCCTTGGCCAGAGAAGCAATGGATGCCGTTGAAGAGTGAGCATCGGCAAAACCGCCGAGGGCCGTCGTCAGCATCACACCCACCTGGCCAAAGTGACTCAGCATTGCAGAAGACAGGAAGGTAATGCCGGTCATGGCCAGTACCACGATCAAGGCCAGCCTGAGATTGAACGCACCACCGACCTTGATCGGCTCGTTGCCGTTCCCCGTCGATCTTGGAAACATCAAGCAAACGCCATACAACCCCGTGACGAAGAGTCCGGATAGCAACGGCCCCCACATGCTGCGCAACAGGCCGGGATCGACCGTTCCCAGGATCAGGCCCACCTGAATCACAGTCGCCAGATTGGACAGCATCGCAGCGCTGCTCAAGACTTTGATGTTCACCGGCTCCTTGGCACTGATATGCCCCATGGCCGCAATGGTCACCGTACCGGAAACGAACCCCGAAGCGATCGCACTGATCGGATAGCCGTAGCGGGTGCCCAGGGTGCGAACCGCGATATGCCCCACCGCCCCTATCGCCATCAACAGCACGGTCAAGGTGCAAATGGTGCGCAAATTGATTGCAGCATAGGGCCCGATAAAGCGATCCGGCGCCAGTGGCAGCACCACCAGTGCGGCGACCAACAGCACCAGACCGTCGCGAATTTCCGCGTCGGTCAACTGATTGTGCGCAAAGTGATGCAACCGCTGACGATAAGTCAGCAACCCCGCCATCACCACGCCAATCGCAATGGCCAACTCCGGCGCGGTGCCACACAACGCCCCCAGTACCAACACCGTGAGCAAGGCCACTTCACTGGTAATGCCAGGATCCTTTTCAAGGTTTCGCCAATAAGCCACGGTGAGCAGCAGCGCCACACAGATCGCGATGATCCCCACCAGCAGACCGCCGCCAACCTGGGGGGAGATATAGCCCAATAGCGCGGTGATCGCGAACGTCCGCAACCCGGCACAGGCGCGGCTGTCGCCCCCGCCCTTGTGGCGCTCGCGCTCAAGACCGACCAGCATGCCGATGCCCAGCGCAGCGGCGGCATTGGTCAGGGCGAAGGTTTCACTCATTGGATACGCACCCGGTCATCCCCCCTGACCCCGGCGCTTATCTCGCGAGGTCAGCCAGCACCCGTTGCTCGACCGCCGGGTCGGATCGAGAACCGGCGGGCTGTCGGGGCAATGGCTTGGTGACGGTGTTTGCCGGCCAGGCATGCGGCGCATTGATGCGCGCCTTGAGCTGCCTGACGAACGCCTCAGCTTCATCCCGACTGTCGAAACCCACCTCCCACACATCCATCTGTACGAGCCAACGGTGTCTTGCCAGTTGTTCCGTTATTTCAATAATCATAGCCGGCCTCGGATCAAGCCTCGCAATCGGGTCTGTGGGCGATGCATCCTGGCGTGAAGCGCGCACCAGTTTCAGACTGCGCCGGGTTCGCGGACGAGAGATTGATCATGGTCAATAATCAGCAGATTGGAGGCGCAGCAAACGACCGTATGTCGGACGACAAGACTGGCCTCTCGCCGGTTTGACACAGATCAAGCTCGGGCACTTGGCCAGCGACACGATCAGGTCATGGTTTCAGGAGCTGACAACTCACCGTGCCAACCGTACAGCCGCCGACTTTGTGTCTACCCAGGAGAGATTTGTCATGTCTGATCAATCACGTTTCATGCTGATCGTCTCGCCGCTGATGGAGCACAGCCCGGCCTTCGACAGGGCCGCCGCACTGGCCAAGGCCGAGGGCGCGGCGTTGCACATCGTGGCTTTCGACTACCTGGAAGGCCTGGCGACTGCCAGCCTGGTCAACGACCAGGCCCGCGAAGAGATGCGCCTGGGTTATATCGAACGTCACCGCCTGTGGCTGGAGGAGCAGGCCAGGCCTCTGCGCAAGATTGGCCTGGAAGTCACCACCGAGGTGACCTGGGTCGAACGCCCGCTGCAGGAAATTCTGATCCACCTCAAAGAACAGCCGATCGAGTTGCTGATCAAAGCACTGCAACACGAATCGCTGCTCTCGCGGCTGATGTTCACACCGCTAGACGTGCATTTGCTGCGCGAATGTCCAGTACCGCTGCATTTCGTCAGTAACGCCATCCATGCGTTGCCTCGCAAGGTTGTTGCAGCGGTCGACCCCTTCCATCGCGATAAACAGTACCAAGGTTTGAACGACCGGATACTCCACGAAGCGGTCAAACTGGCGAGCGCCTGCAATGCCGAGGTCGACGTCGTCTATGCCTATGACCTTTCCTCCATCAGTGCCGACGAATTCGACTTCAACAACGTTTCGACCTTCTTCTCTTCAGGCAAAGCCAAGACCCTGTTCGACGCTCAGGGGGATGCATTCAACGAACTTGCCGAGCGCAATGGCATCCCGCCGCAACAGCGTCACATGATCATGGGCAACCCGGGCAAGGTCCTGGTCAACTATGCCGAGGTCAATCAGGTCGATGTGATTGTCATGGGCCGGATCAGCCATCGAGGGCTGGACCGGCTGGTCGGCAGCACGGCAGAAAGCCTGTTGTACAAAATGCCCTGCAGTGTCTGGATCGTATCGCCCGAAAAACTTGCTGAGTGAGGTATACGGCACGCTCTACGATAGCGATGCCGACGGCGAGAATAACCGTGCCGCCATCAGAAGATTGAGCAACAGTGCGCTAAGATTGCCGCACTCGCCTCCTCCGACGAGGTTCTGCGTCAAACAGAACAACGGGAAAGGAGAGCGATCTGACCCACAAACAAGGGTCTGTTGCTAAATTAGGGAGTCAACAATGGAAGACACGGTTAGCAAGGGCCCGGAAAGCATGAGCGCAGAGCCAGAGACGTCCACCGATGCACTGCAACTGAGCAGCACGGAGCTGCGCATTCTCGGCTCGTTGATCGAAAAACAGGCGACCAGCCCGGAGACCTATCCGCTGACCCTTAATGCACTGGTCATCGCCTGTAACCAGAAAACCAGCCGGGAACCGGTGATGAACCTCAGCCAGGGCCAGGTCGGGCAAAGTTTGCGCGCCCTGGAAGGTCAAGGCTTCACCCGGCTGGTCATGGGCAGCCGCGCCGATCGCTGGGAGCATCGGCTCGACAAGGCGCTGGAACTGGTCCCGGCCCAGGTTATTCTGACCGGCTTGCTGTTTCTGCGCGGTCCGCAGACGGTCAACGAACTGCTGACACGCAGCGGCCGCATGCATGACTTCGAAGATGCCGAACAGGTTGTGCATCAACTGGAGCGCTTGATTGCCCGCGGGCTCGCGATGTTGTTGCCGCGCCAGTCGGGCCAGCGCGAAGACCGCTACATGCACGCACTGGGCGACCCGGCAGATATCGAAGCGATCCTCGCCGCCCGCCAGAACCCGGCGGAGCGTGGCGCCAGCAGCGGCGTGTCGGTGGAGCGCATCGAAGAACTCGAAGCGCGGATTGCGGCGCTCGAAGAGCGTCTGGCGCGCCTCGAGTAACCTGGCCACCCTGGCCCGCAGCGCCTGATCAGCTGCGGGCGAACGCCACGGCCTTATGGAACTGCTCATCGCTGGGACGCACGCCGGTGTACAGCACAAACTGCTCAAGCGCCTGAATGGCAATGACTTCAAGCCCGGTGATGACCCGTTTTCCTGCAGCACGAGCGCGCACGATCAGTGGCGTTTCCGAGGGGATCGCCACCACATCGAAGACAGTTTCCGCGCAATCGATGGCGTCAGCATCAAAAGCCAGTTGATCGGCTTCCGCGCCACCGCTCATGCCAATCGGCGTGACATTGACCAACATCCGCGGGCGCTCACTGCCAAGTTCCGCTTGCCAGCGATACCCCAGCGAGTCGGCCAAGGCGCGACCGGCGCTTTCATTACGCGCCACGATCAGGCCGTTTTGATAACCACCGTCGCGCAAGGCACTGGCCACCGCTTTGGCCATCCCGCCGCTGCCACGCAAGGCGAACGTCGAGTCCTGCGGCACGGCATGGGTTTTCAACAGTTGCTCGATAGCGATGTAATCGGTGTTGTAAGCCTTGAGGTGACCGTTGGTGTTAACGATGGTATTGATCGAGGCAATGGCTTGCGCCGAGGCATCCAGCTCATCGACCAGTGCGATGCAGGCTTCCTTGAAGGGCATCGATACGCCGCAGCCGCGAATACCCAGGGCACGAATCCCGCCAATCGCCCCCGGCAGGTCCTGACTGCTGAACGCCTTGTAATAGAAATTCAGGCCCAGTTGCTCATACAGATGGTTGTGGAAACGCAGGCCGAAATTCCCGGGGCGCCCAGACAGTGACATGCACAGTTGGGTGTCTTTATTCGGGTTCATCAGCATGTGGATCTCCTTCAAATTGCACTTTCAGATGGACGGGATTGGCCATGGCATCGGGTTTATCCGATCATAGCGAGACCTCTGGCCCGGCGGGTAGGTAAAGGTAAAGATGCCGGTACAGACCTTACACAATATTTACTCTGACGCGTCGCAGATTCGCCAAAAAACGCTGTCTTAGAGTTATCCCCGCAACTATCCTTGGATCTATTGAAGGCTCAAGCGCGTTGGGGCGAAAACACGAGGAATTATCATGATCCGCAAACTCCCTGTAATAGCCTTGCTGATCGGTGCATTTGCTGTCGCAGGACAGGCACAAGCCCATGGCTACTATTATGGTCATGGCCGTGGCGGCGGCTGGGGCTGGGGTGCACCGCTCGCCGTCGGCGCTGTGGTAGGCGCGGTGGTCGCGGGATCAGTCATGTCCAACGAGCGTCCGGTTTACGTACAACAACAACCGGTCTACGTTCAACCGCAGCCAGTCTACGTTCAACCGCAGCCGGTGTATGTCCAGCCAGCACCGGTTTACGTCCCGCCACAACCGGGGTACTACATTCAGCCTCGCTACTAAGGCCCGGGCTGGTAATTTAACGACTGCAGGTTACTCAACACAGGCTCCGTCTCGACGGGGCCTGTTTTCGTTTCAGCCGTCGAACCATGTCTGAATAAATCTCGCCAAGGTCGCTACCGGGACAGTGACTGCGGTTAAATTTGGCATGATTGATCCGACGAATGCCCTGGCTTGTGTGCAATAACCGTCATATTTATGTCATGACAGTTCCGCAAGCTTTGAATTGTCCGTAATAAACGGTTCATAAAAACAAGGACGCCCTTATGCCCACGCAAAACCCGCACCGCATTGTAGGACTCTGTACCTCAAGCAAGGTCTATAACGCACTGACCGAGCTCAAACACCTGGAAGGCCATCGCAGCGCCAAGTTTCTCTCGCTGCTCGCCGAAAACCTGGTGCGTAAAGGCCTGCTCAATGATCATGAAGTGATGAACATGCTCGACCAGGTCGTCGACTGACAGCGGCCATTCGCCACGTTGTTGTCAATGTCCACTATCGAGCGCGTTGATTTTCCGTTGAACTGCCGGGTCAGTAAGGTAGCTCCATAGATTGATGGAGGTACTTATGCCCAAGGTTCAGATCATGTCCGTTATCGGCAGCGCCGTTCCCGCACCGCTCAGAGAGCTGGGATTGCTCGCCTGTTGGTATCTGGTTCAGGACGGCGTCGCGATCAGCGGCCCGCTCACTTCACTGCCCGCCGCCCAAGCCCTGTCACAACGTATCGGCACCTACGCGCTGGGCGCTTAAGGCAACTGCACGCGTGGCCTGGTTTCGATGTACAAGTCCCAACTCGACATGAACAGCGCGGCAATCAACGGCCCAATGACAAAACCATTGAGACCGAAGATCGCCAGACCGCCCAAGGTCGAAACCAGGACCAGGTAATCCGGCATCCTGGTGTCCTTGCCCACCAGGGTCGGACGCAGAATGTTGTCTACCAGACCGATCACGAACACCCCGAACAGCCCCAGCACCACGCCCTGCCAGATCGCGCCGCTGAGCAGGAACCAGGCTGTCACCGGCGCCCAGACAATCCCCGCCCCCACTGCGGGTAGCAGCGACAGAAACGCCATCACCACCGCCCAGAGCAATGCACTGGGAATATCCAGAAACCAGAAAATCAACCCACCCAGCGCGCCTTGCGTAATCGCCATCAGCAGGTTGCCTTTGACCGTGGCTCGCACCACGCGGTTGAACTTGAGCTGCAAGCGGCGCTTTTGGTGTTCCGCCAATGGCACGGCCGCACGAACCTTGCGCGACAGTTCGGCACCGTCACGCAGAAAGAAGAACAACAGGTAGAGCATGATGAAAAAGCTCACCATGAACTCGAACGTGCCCTGGCCGAAGCTGAACGCCTGACTGGCGAAAAACTCGCTGCCCTGCATCGCGCTCTTGACGATCTTCTCGCGCAAAGTGCTCAGATCACCCATGCCAAAGCGGTCCAGCAGGTGCTGAAAATACGGCGGCAGGCTGTGTTTGAACTGCGCCAGATAGCCGGCGACGTCCAACTGGCCACTCTCGATATTCTTGTAGAGGGTCGCCCCCTCTTGTACCAACAGGACGCTGGTAATGATCACCGGCAAAATGGCAATGACCAGGCAGATGCCCAGGGTACAGAGGGCTGTCAGATTGCGGTGCCAGCCAAACTTCACTTGCAGCCGGCGCTGCAAGGGCGCGAAGACAATCCCGAGAATCACCGCCCAGAACACCGCGCCGTAGAACGGCAGCAGAATCCAGATGAAAGCGGCGGTCACCAACACCAGCAGCACCAGCAGCGATCTGTCTCGCACAACGGTTTGGTTCATGTCCGCTCCCCGCCAGTAACCCGCAGACACTGACTGCCTGTTCTACGTTAGTCAGCCACCACGCGCCCGAGTGCCCTGCTTTTTTCACCCTGCATAGATCCAGATCAATAAACGCCCCGCGCAAGTGCTCTACCCTCGCGAGCTTTTGTGATCGAGCCCCTCATGCCCCTCGCCACGCCTGAACTGCTTGCCCCTGCCGGCACCCTGAAAAACATGCGTTACGCCTTCGCCTACGGCGCCGATGCGGTCTACGCCGGCCAGCCGCGTTACAGCTTGCGTGTGCGCAATAACGAGTTCGATCACGCCAACCTGGCCCTCGGTATCCGCGAGGCCCAGGCCCAGGGCAAGCGTTTTTATGTGGTGGTGAACATCGCCCCGCACAATGCCAAGCTGAAAACCTTCCTCAAGGATCTTGAGCCGGTCATCGTCATGGCTCCGGACGCGTTGATCATGTCCGACCCGGGGTTGATCATGCTGGTGCGCCGGCATTTCCCGCAGATGCCGATTCACCTCTCGGTGCAAGCCAACACGGTGAACTGGGCCAGCGTCGAGTTCTGGCAGCAGCAGGGCTTGAGCCGGATCATCCTGTCGCGGGAGCTGTCGCTGGAAGAAATCGCCGAGATTCGCCAGCAAGTCCCCGCCATGGAGCTGGAAGTGTTCGTTCACGGCGCGCTATGCATGGCCTATTCCGGGCGCTGCCTGCTGTCGGGTTACATGAACAAGCGTGATGCCAATCAGGGCACCTGCACCAACGCCTGTCGCTGGAAATACTCCGCACAGCCGGCCACGGAAAACACCGTGGGCGAGATCGTTCAGGCATTCATCCCTGAGCCAACGCTGGGCATCGGCACGCCCACCGACCAGGTGTTTTTGCTCCAGGAAGCCAACCGCCCCGATGAACTGATGCCGGCCTTCGAGGACGAGCACGGCACCTACATCATGAACGCCAAGGACCTGCGCGCGGTGCAACATGTCGCTCGCTTGACGCAGATGGGCGTCCACTCGTTGAAGATCGAGGGCCGGACCAAATCGCACTTCTACTGCGCCCGGACCACTCAGGTCTATCGCCGCGCCATCGACGATGCCGTGGCCGGCCGCGAGTTCGACCGCAGCCTGATGACCGACCTTGAATCCCTGGCCCAGCGTGGCTACACCGAAGGTTTCCTGCGCCGCCATGTGCATGACGAATACCAGAACTACCAGAACGGCAGCTCGGTGTCGGAGCGTCAGCAGTTCGTCGGTGAGCTGACCGGTGAGCGTCGTGATCGGCTGGCCGAGGTCAAGGTGAAGAACCGCTTTGGTTTGGGCGATCACATGGAATTGATGACGCCCAAAGGCAATTTCCACTTCGACTTGCATCAGTTGCAAAGCGTCAAAGGCGAGGCGATTGAAG
The DNA here is from genome assembly GCF_058782685.1 of Pseudomonas sp. FW306-02-D09B. Lineage (NCBI taxonomy): Bacteria > Pseudomonadati > Pseudomonadota > Gammaproteobacteria > Pseudomonadales > Pseudomonadaceae > Pseudomonas > Pseudomonas sp. FW306-02-D09B. The sequence goes on along the minus strand of NZ_JBYSXY010000007.1, from coordinate 154,735 downwards.
TGGCACCGGGGGACGGGCACACCGTGTATCTGCCGATTCCGGATGCGGTGGATTTGCGGTTTGGGTTGTTGATGCGCGATGTGCGTGGGGATTAACCCGCAATTGAGGGTGCCTGAGCGGGCTTCATCGCGGGCAAGCCTTGCTCCTACAGGTATCACACAACCGTAGGAGCAAAGCTTGCTCGCGATAGCGGTCTGTCAGGCGCTTAGATCCTGAACTGCCCGACCAATTTGCCCAACCGCTGGCCCAAATCCGCCAGGCTGCGGGAGGTTTGTGCGCCGAGCTGGGTTTCGTCGGCGACGCTGTCCACGGCGACGGCGATCTGATGCACGCTGCGGTTGATCTCTTCGGCCACCGCGGTTTGCTCTTCGGCGGCGCTGGCGATCTGCGCGTTCATCGAATTGATGGTGCCGATCAACTGGGCCATGGTGTCCAGCGAAGCGCCCGCCTGATTGGCCTGCGCCGAGGTGCCGTCACCGGCTTCGCTGGAGCGGCGCATGGCATCGACCGCCGACTGGGTGCCGGCCTGCAAGCGGTCGATCATGCCCTGAATTTCCTGAGTGCTTTGCTGCGTGCGACTGGCCAGCGCGCGCACCTCATCGGCGACCACCGCAAAACCACGCCCGGCCTCCCCGGCGCGAGCGGCTTCGATGGCAGCGTTCAGCGCCAGCAGGTTGGTCTGGTCGGCAATCGAACGGATCACCCCCAGCACGCTGACAATCGACGACACGTCCTGCTGCAAACTGTCGAGAGAAACCCCGCTGCTGCGAATATCTTTCACCAGCGCATGGATCTGCGAAATGCTCCCGGCCACCACGCGCTTCGCCGCCTGACCTTCTTCGTCGGTTTGCTGGGCCGCCACCGCAGCGCCCTGGGCGCTTTTCGCCACCTCCTGCGCTGCCGCCGACATTTCGTTGATCGCCGTGGCCACCTGATCCGTCTCGTGACGTTGGCGCTCCATGGCCTGATCCGAACGCTGGGCCTGATCGGAGACCTGATTGACCAGCCCGGTCAGCTGCGAGGTCATCTCGGTAATCTGCCGCACCAAGCTGTGAATCTTGTCGACAAAACGGTTGAACGAACCGGCCAGCTCGCCCAGTTCATCTTGAGAGGTAATCGCCAGTCGGCGCGTCAAATCACCCTCGCCTGCCGCGATGTCGTCCAGATTGGCCTTCATCAGGTGCAACGGACGCAAAATGGTATTGGCCACAAACAGACCGACCGCCGCGATCACCAGCAGCACCACCGCTGCGACGCCGACGATGCTCAGCAGCACGCCTTCCATGCGCTCGCGAACCTCGGTCTGGACCACGGCGACCTGGGCTTCGACACCATCGAGATTCACCGAGGTACCGATAGCCATGTCCCACTTGGACAGGTATTCGGTGTAACCCAGCTTGGGCACCAGGACTTTGCTGTCGCCAGGCAACGGCGAGCTGTATTGCAGGTAGTGCGTACCGTCCTTGGCGACTTTCACCAGGTCGCGGTTGACATACACGCCATTAGGATCGCGATTGTCCTTGAAACTCTGGCCAACGCCTTCCGGGCTGTTGGCCTTGAACAGGCGCACGGTATTGGAGTCGTAGCCGAAGAAGTAACCGTCCTTGCCGTAGCTGATGCTTGAGAGCAATTTGACCACTTGCGCGCGAGCCGCCTCATCGCCAGGCGCTGCGGCGTCATACAGCGGCTTGATCGCCGTCATCGCCACCGCAACGTAACTTTGCAGGGTGGCCTTGGCATCGTTCATCAAACGCTGACGGGTTTCTTCAACTTCTTTGCGGGCCTGCTCTTGCAAGATGAAGGCAGTGGTCAGACTGATCACCAGCGCAAAGAGCAACACCGGAAGGACGGAGAGGGACAAGACTTTGGCTTTAAGGCTCAGGCGCATGTGTTGTTCACTCTGGATATTATTGGCGTGGTTAAAGCATTAACGGCACGTCAACGCAAAACTGTAGGAGCAAAGCTTGCTTGCGATGGCGTCCGTGAGATCGCTATCGCTAGCAAGGCTATGCTCCTACAGGGGCGGAGGGATCAGAGGATCATCGCCGCCACCCAGCCAAACGCCAGCAGCGGCAGGTTGTAGTGCAAAAACGTCGGGACCACGGTGTCCCAGATATGGTGATGCTGACCGTCGATATTCAGACCGGAGGTCGGGCCCAGGGTCGAATCGGACGCTGGCGAACCGGCATCGCCCAAGGCGCCGGCAGTCCCGACGATGCAGACGATCGCCAATGGGCTGAACCCCAATTGGACGCACAGCGGCACGAAGATCGCCGCGAGAATCGGCACCGTGGAAAACGATGAACCGATGCCCATGGTCACCAGCAGGCCGACCAGCAACATCAGTAATGCACCGACACCTTTGCTGTGACCGATCCACGACGCCGAGGCCTCGACCAGGGTTTTCACGTCACCGGTGGCCTTCATGACCTCGGCGAAACCCGAGGCGGCGATCATGATGAAACCGATCATCGCCATCATCTTCATGCCTTCGGTGAACAGGTCGTCAGTCTCGCGCCAGCGCACGACACCCGATACCGAGAAGATCAGAAACCCGGCCAGCGCACCGATAATCATCGAGTCCAGCAGCAACTGAATGATGAACGCAGCGGCAATCGCCAGCCCCGCGACCATCAGGGTCAACGGGTTGTATTGCACCGCGACCTGCTCGACCCGCTCGATTTTCTCCAGGTCATACACGCGCTTCTTACGGTAGCTGACGAACGCCATCAACAACCCGAACACCATGCCCAACGCAGGAATCCCCATGGCATGAGTGACGTTGACACCACTGATGTCCACCCCGCTTCTACTGACGTTGGCCAGCAGAATCTCATTCAGGAAGATGTTGCCAAAGCCCACCGGCAAGAACATGTACGGCGTGATCAGGCCGAAGGTCATGACGCAGGCAATCAGTCGGCGATCCATTTGCAGCTTGGTCAATACATAAAGCAGTGGCGGCACCAGCAGCGGAATGAAAGCGATGTGGATCGGCAGGACGTTCTGCGAAGCGATTGCCACCAGCCAGAGCAACGCGATCAGCAGCCATTTGACCTGCCCGCCACCCGCAGCGTCCTGTCGGTCGACCAACAGCAAGGCTTTGTCCGCCAGGGCATGAGCCAGGCCGGACTTGGCAATCGCCACCGCAAAAGCGCCGAGCAACGCGTAGGACAAGGCCACGGTCGCACCGCCGCCCAGGCCACTGTTGAAGGCCTTGAGCGTGGCATCGATGCCCAGGCCGCCGGTCAAACCGCCCACCAGCGCGCCGACGATCAGCGCGATCACCACATGCACGCGGGACAGGCTAAGTACCAGCATGACGCCGACCGCGGCAATTACTGCATTAATCATCGTTACCTCAAAACAGGGCGACGGGTAAATCCGGCGCAAACAGGATGAGTCCGTCCAGCCAGCTGCATGAGCCGACGGCGGATTGAAGAGAGGGTTTTATTAGAGGGCACGCACTGTGCAACAGCAGGCCTGGCTTGTCAAAACCAACACCGACTCCTGTAGCAGCTGGCGCAGCCGGCGTTCGGCTGCGCAGCAGTCGTAAACCCTGCCTGCACGTTTTTCCTGAAACACTGCATTGCATGAATTCACGACGGCTTCGCCACCGAACGCCGGCTGCGCCAGCTGCTACGGATTTATGTCGTTTTTTATTGGCTTCCATGGATAAAGAAAGTCGAATCGACGCCGTTACAGTGCAAAGTCTCAAATAAATATCGAATAAGGACATCTCCATGCAGCTCCGACAACTTTCCATTCAATGGAAAATCACCCTGCTCGCCGGGCTGTGCCTGGCCGGCATTGTCACCTTGCTGGTCGGTCTTTCGCTGTATCGCATGGAGCACAGTTCGCAGCTGGTCAAAGCCTCGAGCATGGAGATGCTCACCGAAGCGGCTCAAGCACGCATCGAGGCGCAGGGTGAAGTTCAGGCGTTGGGGATTCGCCAGCAGTTCATGGACGCCTATCAATATGGCCACGGTTTCGCGCGCCAGGTGCTGTTTTTACGTGAGCAGGCCGAGAAGCGCTTTCTCGACGCCTTCGACCTGCGTGAAGACCTGACCCGTCAAGTCAAGTCGGCGCTGCAAGCCAACCCGCAATTGCTCGGCCTGTCGCTGGTGTTTGAAGCCAACGCACTGGACGGCAAGGACGAACTGTTCAGCGGCCAGAAAGAAATCGGCAGCAACGACAAGGGCCGCTTCGCCCTGTACTGGTCGCAACCGACCGCCGGCAAGCTGAACTCGATGGCGCTGCCGGAAAGCGACATGGCCGACACCAGCACCGGCCCCAGCGGCGAGCCCGCCAATGCCTGGTTCACCTGCCCGCGCACCACCCTCAAGCCGTGCGTGATCGAACCCTATTTCTATGAGATCGACGGCCAGAACGTGCTGATGACCAGCATCGTCTTCCCGCTGCTGGTCGACGGTAAGGTCATTGCATCGCTGTCGGTCGATATCAACCTCAACAGCCTGCAAGCGGTCAGCCAGCAAGCCAGTAAAAAGCTCTATGACGGCCAGACCAGCGTCAGCATCCTCAGCCCGGTGGGCCTGCTCGCCGGTTACAGCCCGGACGCCAGCAAACTCAGCCAGCGTCTGGACAGCGTGGACAAGGACAACGGTGCCGAGCTGATCCGCAGGCTCGCCGCCAGCACTCAGACCCAGAGCCTGCATAACAATCAGTTGCTCAAAGTACTGTCGCCGTTCCAGCCGATTCCTGGTGGTAAATCGTGGGGCGTGTTGCTCGACGTGCCGGAGAAAGTCCTGGTCGGCCCTGCCGAAACCCTGAAGCAGCAACTCGACGAACGCAACACCGCCGGCACCCTGATCGAGCTGAGCCTCGGCGTTCTGGCAGCCGTCATCGGTCTGTTGCTGGTGTGGCTGATGGCACGCAGTGTGACCCGGCCGATTCTTGGCGTGGCGCGCATGCTGGAAGACATCGCCAGCGGCGAAGGCGACCTGACCCGCCGTCTGGCCTATGACAAGCAAGACGAACTCGGGCAACTGGCCGGCTGGTTCAACCGTTTCCTCGACAAGCTGCAACCGATCATCGCGCAAGTGAAACGCTCGGTGCAGGACGCGCGCAGCACGGCGGATCAATCGTCAGCCATCGCCACCCAGACCAGCGCCGGCATGGAACAGCAATACCGTCAGGTCGATCAGGTGGCCACCGCGTCCCACGAAATGAGCGCCACCGCCCAGGACGTCGCCCGCAGCGCCGCCCAAGCAGCTCAAGCGGCACGCGATGCCGATCAGGCGACTCGTCAGGGCCTGACCGTGATCGACCGCACCACCGCCAGCATCGACAGTCTGGCGGCAGACATGAGCACGGCAATGACCCAGGTCGAAGGCCTGGCCGCCAACAGCGAGAAGATCGGTTCGGTGCTGGAAGTGATTCGCGCCATCGCCGAACAGACTAACTTGCTGGCGCTGAACGCTGCCATCGAAGCGGCCCGCGCCGGTGATGCCGGGCGTGGTTTTGCGGTGGTCGCCGATGAAGTGCGCAACCTGGCACGGCGTACGCAAGAGTCGGTGGAAGAAACCCGTCAGGTGATCGAGCAACTGCAGAGTGGTACGCAAGACGTGGTCGGTTCGATGAACAACAGCCATCGCCAGGCCCAGGGCAGCGTCGAGCACGTCAGCCAGGCGGTCACCGCCCTGCGGCAGATCGGCGATGCGGTGACGGTGATTACCGACATGAACCTGCAAATCGCCAGCGCTGCCGAAGAGCAGAGCGCGGTGGCCGAGGAGATCAACAGCAACGTAGCGACCATTCGTGACGTGACGGAATCGCTGTCGGGGCAAGCCAATGAATCGGCGCGGGTCAGCCAGTCACTCAATAGCCTGGCGAATCAGCAGCAGGGTTTGATGGATCAGTTCAGGGTTTGATCCACAATCTTGTGGCGAGGGAGCTTGCTCCCGCTGGGCTGCGAAGCGGCCCCAAAACCAGTCACTGCGGTGCTTCAGCTAAACCGCATTGACCGGATTTACGACTGTTGCACAGTCGAGCGGGAGCAAGCTCCCTCGCCACAAGGTTTCAGCGCCTGGGCAACTCGACCACAACCTTCAACCCACCCCACTCGCTTTCCTGCAAGACCAACTCCCCACCCCACGCCTCGACGATATCGCGCGCGATCCCCAGTCCCAGGCCATGCCCGTCAGTCTGCTCATCCAGCCGCGTGCCACGACTGAACACCTGATCGCGCTGCGCTTCGGGAATACCCGGCCCATCGTCTTCTACTGCCAGCACAAACCCTTCAGCCGTCTCGACGATGCTCAAGCGCACCTCGGCATCCGCCCACTTGCAGGCGTTATCCAGAAGATTGCCGAGCAGTTCCAGCAGATCCTCACGATCCCAAGGCAAGTGCAAACCGGACGGTGCCGTGTAGTCGAGGTTCAAGTGGTCGCCGTGGATCATGTTCAGGGTCGCCAGCAATCCCGGCAGCTCGGCAGCGCAATCGAACTGCGCACCCGGCAAGGCATCGCCGGCCAGGCGCGCGCGGTTCAATTCACGATTGAGTCGCTGCTGAACCTGTGCAAGTTGCTCGCGAAGGATCTTGCGCAGTTCGGGATGGGCGTCGAGTTTTTCGCCCGACGCCAGGCTCAACAGCACCGCCAGTGGCGTCTTCAGCGCATGACCAAGGTTGCCCAGGGCATTGCGCGAGCGCTTGAGACTGTCTTCGGTGTGCGCGAGCAAATGGTTGATCTGCGCCACCAAAGGCACCAATTCCAGCGGCACTTGATCGTCCAGTTGCGAGCGTTGCCCTTGTTGCAGCTGAGCGATCTGCTCGCGGGCGTTTTCCAGCGGTCGCAAGGCGCGCCGCACGGTGACCCGCTGTAACACCAGAATCAGCAGCAACCCTGTAAGGCCCAACCCGAGCCCAACCTGGCGCATACGCTGGAAGCTCTCGCGCACCGGGGTGTAGTCCTGCGCCACGCTGATGGAGATTGACTGCCCCAACCGCCGATAGTCCGTGCGCAGGACCAGCAATTGCTGGCCTTCCGGGCCCAGTTGCAGGTTGCTGTGTAGCCCGGGATGATCGAGCAGCGGTAATTCCTGATCCCACAGCGAACGTGAGCGCCAGTGGTTGTCGGCGAAGTCGATATGAAAATAATGCCCGGAGAACGGTCGCTGGTAAGCCGGCGACAGGCGTCGTTCGTCCAGCTGCAAACCCTGCGGTCCTCGTACCAACGCCATCAGCAGACTTTCACTGTCATTGCGCAACCCGGCTTCCAGATAACGCTGCAAGCCCACTTCGAACAGCCACAAACTGGTTTGCGCCAGCACCAGACCAACCACCACCATGACGCTGATCAGTCCCAGGCTCAAACGCCGTTGAATCGACCTCACCGGGCTTGCCCACCGAACAGGTAACCCTGACCGCGCCGAGTGTCAATCACGCTGCGGCCGAGTTTGCGGCGCAGGTGATTGACGTGAACTTCCAGCACGTTCGAGTCGCGTTCGGTTTCACCGTCGTAAAGGTGTTCGGCCAGGTGGCTTTTGGAAAGGATCTGCTCCGGGTGCAACATGAAATAGCGCAACAGGCGGAACTCGGCAGCGGTCAGCTGAATGTCGGCGCCGTCGCGAATCACGCATTGACGGCCCTCGTCCAACTGCAACCCGGCGGCCTTGAGCGTCGGCTGATTGGCCTGGCCGTGGGAGCGGCGCAGCAGCGCTTGAATCCGCAGGTGCAGTTCTTCCGGGTGAAACGGTTTGCTCAGGTAGTCGTCGGCGCCAGCCTTGAGCCCTTCGATGCGTTCGGCCCAGGAGTCGCGCGCGGTCAGCACCAGCACTGGCGCGGCCAGGCCCGCGGCCCGCCATTGGCCGAGCACCTCAAGCCCCGGCAACCCTGGCAGGCCCAGATCGAGAATGATCAGGTCGTAAGGTTCAGAGCGGCCCTGATACAGCGCATCGCGGCCATCGGCCAACCAGTCGACGGCGTAACCCTGGCGATCGAGCCCGGCCATCAATTCGTCGGCCAGCGGTACGTGGTCTTCCACCAGCAGCAGGCGCATCAGTCATCGTCCTTGTCTTTGATCAAGCGCCCAGTGGCGGCTTCGAGGTCCAGCTCGCGCACCACGCCGTCGGCGGTCAGCAACTCGACTTCGTAAATGTAGACCTCATGCTTTTCTTCAAGCCCGGCTTCGAGCAATTTAGCGCCGGGGTGGCGGTCCATGGCCTGCTGCAATAGCTGTTCAAGCGGTAGAATCACGCCTTTCTGACGCAGGCGCAGCGCTTCGTCCTGATCCAGGTCACGGGCCACCACCGCCGAGCAAAATGCCAGGAGCGTCAGTGTCGCCAGGCCATAGGCGCGCAGATTAACCTTCATTACATATCCTGAGCATGGAGTGCCTGCGTATTCTTCATAAATTACCCGGGGCGTCACCCTAGCGGCATCAACTTAACTGAAACTGAATTGCCATCATTGATGCATTTACACTTCATTCCTGTGTAAACACATCCGGAAAAAATCGAGACTGGTATGAGCGCCATCCACATCAAATTCCCTGCCCTGACCCTCAAGGCCGGCCCACGAGCCTTTACGCGGATTCGCGAAAACGGCTTGAGCGCCCTGGAGGTCGGCACGCTGCCGGGTGCTGCCGGTGGCCCGAAGGCCCTGGGGATTCAAGGTCTGGACCTGGCACTGTTCGGGCAGTGGCTGCCGGCCGCACCGCGTGAGCGCTCGTTGATCGGCGCCTCGGTGGGCTCCTGGCGCTTCGCCAGCGCCTGTTTGCCGGACGCTACCGAAGGCATCAGGCGTCTCGGTGAGCTGTACAACGCGCAGAGTTTTGCCAAGGGCGTGAGCATGGCGCAGATCAGCCAGAGCTCGCGGCGCATGTTGCATGACTTGCTCGACGGGCACGATGCGCGGCTGCTGGACAACCCGCTCTATCGGCTGAATATCATGGTTGTGAAAAGCCACGGCCTGCTCGCCGACGACCATCGCGGGCGGCTCGGGCTGGGCTTGTCATCGGTGATCGCCGACAACCTGCGCGGGCGCTCACGGCTGTCGCGACACTTCGAACGGCTGATCGTGCATGACCCACGCCTGGCGCCGCCGCTCAACACGCTGAATGACTTCCCGTCGCGTTTCGTCCCGCTGAACGCCGGCAACTTGCGTCAGGCCTTGCTCGCGTCGGGCTCGATCCCGATGGTCATGGAAGGCGTACGTGACTTGCCCGGTGCGGGCGCGGGGACTTATCGCGATGGCGGCTTGCTGGATTACCACCTCGACTTGCCATACAGCGGCGACGACATCGTGCTCTACCCGCACTTTACCGATCGGGTGATTCCCGGCTGGTTCGACAAAACCCTGCCATGGCGACGCGGCAATTCCGGGCGCTTGCAGGATGTGCTGCTGGTGGCGCCGTCGAAGGCCTACCTGTCGCGCCTGCCCTACGGCAAATTACCCGACCGGAACGACTTCAAGCGCTTCATGGGTGACCCGGCCAGCCGCCAGAAATACTGGAAAACCGCCATGGACGAGAGCCAGCGGCTCGGCGACGAGTTCCTCGAACTGGCTGCCAGCGGGCGTTTGGGCGAGCAGCTGTTGACCCTTTAGTCAGTGTTTTCCCGCAACCCCGAACCCAAGCTGTTAAACTCGCGATCTGCCCCATCGCCGCGGGCGATAGCCACCTGACAGAGCTCAAACCACTGTGGAAATCTTCAAAGAGTTTACCTTCGAATCCGCCCACCGCCTGCCTCACGTCCCGGAAGGTCACAAGTGCGGCCGCCTGCACGGTCACTCGTTCAAAGTGGCGATTCACCTGAGCGGCGACCTCGATCCGCACACTGGCTGGATCCGCGATTTCTCGGAAATCAAGGCGATCTTCAAGCCGCTCTACGAGCGCCTGGACCACAACTACCTGAACGATATTCCCGGCCTGGAAAACCCGACCAGCGAAGTCCTGGCCAAGTGGATCTGGAATGAGTTGAAGCCATTGCTGCCGGAACTCAGCGCGATTCGCATCCACGAAACCTGCACCAGCGGTTGCATCTACCACGGCGAATAAGCCCGGGGATCAAAAAAACCACCGAGACCGGTGGTTTTTTTATGCCTATGATTCAGGCTTTCACTGACGCTATCGATAGAGAAAAGGACCCGTCCCCATGCACATCATCAACGCCCGCCTGCGCAACCATGAAGGCCTGCATGAACTGCACCTGGAAAACGGCCTGATCGCCAACATCGCCCGTCAGACCGAAGCCCCGACCCTCGGCCCCGAAGACCTCGATGCGGGTGGCAATCTGGTGGTGCCGCCCTTCGTCGAGCCGCACATCCACCTCGATGCGACGCTGACCGCCGGCGAACCGCGCTGGAACATGAGTGGCACGTTGTTCGAAGGCATTGAATGCTGGGGCGAGCGCAAGGCGACCATCACCGCTGAAGACACCAAGACCCGCGCCAAAAAGACCATCAGCGCCCTCGCCGCCCACGGCATCCAGCATGTGCGCACCCACGTCGACGTTACTGACCCGCAGTTGACCGCGCTCAAGGCGATGCTTGAAGTGCGTGAAGAGAGCCGACACCTGATCGACCTGCAAATCGTCGCCTTCCCTCAGGAAGGCATTGAGTCCTATCGCAATGGCCGCGATTTGATGGAGGAAGCCATTCTCCTCGGTGCCGACGTGATCGGTGGCATTCCGCATTTCGAGTACACCCGCGATCAAGGTGTCAGCTCGGTGAAATTCCTGATGGACCTGGCCGAGCGCACCGGCTGCCTGGTGGATGTGCATTGCGACGAAACCGACGACCCGCATTCGCGCTTTCTTGAAGTGCTGGCCGAAGAAGCCCGCAGCCGTGACATGGGTTCACGGGTGACCGCCAGCCATACCACGGCCATGGGCTCCTACGACAACGCTTACTGCGCCAAGCTCTTTCGCCTGCTCGGGCACTCGGGGATCAGTTTTGTTTCCTGTCCGACCGAAAGCATTCACCTGCAAGGGCGCTTCGACACGTTCCCGAAACGCCGTGGCGTCACCCGGGTCAACGAGTTGCTGGAAGCCGGGATGAACGTGTGTTTCGGTCAGGATTCGATCGTCGACCCGTGGTATCCGCTGGGCAACGGCAACATCCTGCGGGTGCTCGAAGCCGGCCTGCACATTTGCCACATGCTCGGTTACCGCAACCTGCAAACCGCGCTGGACCTGGTGACCGACAATAGCGCCAAGGCCATGGCCCTCGGTGATCGTTACGGGCTGGAGCCCGGGCGTCCGGCGAACTTGCTGATTCTGTCGGCGGACAGCGATTACGAAGTGATTCGCAGCCAGGGCTTGCCGCTGTACTCGATTCGTGGCGGGAAAGTGTTGATGAAGCGGCAGATGCCTGTGGTGGAATGGGCGGATAAATTCTGAAGAGTCGCTGACCGAACGGGCCTCTTCGCGAGCAAGCGAACGTCGCCCGGCCCTTCCCACATTAGATCGCAGTCGTACACATTTGCTGCGTCAACTGAAGATCCAGTGTGGGAGCGGGCTTGCTCGCGAAGGCGATCTGACCGGCACAGCAGAATCAGGACATCAACCGCGCCGTCCCGAACAAACTGACCCGACTGAGTTCGCCACCCTGCTCTTCGAGCAACACCGGCGCCGTACCGCCGGGCATAACCACCGCCACAGTTCCCGCCGTCACCCAACCGACACTCCACGCCGCGCAAGCCACCGCGCTGGCGCTGGTGCCGGACGACGCGGTCGGGCCTTCCCCACGCTCGAAGACCCGAGCAGCAATTCGACGCTCGGATTCCAGCCTCGCCCATTGCAGATTGACGCCTGCCACACAAGGCTCGCCAGTCCCGCACGGTGGCGCGAAAGCGATGCGCGTGAGGTCAGTCGACAACCCAGGCTCGCGCATCTGCTCATTGCTCGGCAACGCCTCGGCATCCTCCACCAGCGTCACACAATGGGGATTACCGATCCGCACGAACTGACTGTGAGCCCAAAGCGGATTCAGTTGCGCGAGCATCGCCACATGGCTCAACTCACGTTGATTCAGTGTCCGCGCCTCGAGCGCCTGAGCCCCCACCGCATTCGGCCCGAAGGCCGGTTTGCCGAGGTCCAGCCAGAAACCCTGCACGCCGTCGACCTGCGCAGGCTCGACCGAGGTTTCGACAGGCGACACGGCATCGCTTTTGTCATGGTGAACCTTGAGCAGGCAACGCCCGTGCGCCGGCATCAAGCCCTGTTCAGTCAGCGCCTGGGAAAAAATCGTCAAGCCATTGCCACTGCGCTCGGCCAACGTCCCGTCGGTGTTAACGATCAACAAATCAAACGGTGGCGCAGCCTGAAACGGGCCGACCAGCAGGCCGTCCGAACGGTGCTCCTTGGCACCCGCCGGTTGAGTGCCCGGAGCCCAACTGCAAAACGCTTCCACCGCAGACTGCGCCCAGTCGGCACGGCTTTGCGCCGACTGGCTGGCATCCCCAAGAAGATTGATCCCGCGCTGGCGCAGATCGTGTGGGCTGACAACAGCGTAGATATTCCCGCGGGCATCGAAAAGCGAGGTCATGGACAGGTCCTGAGTGAGGTCTGGAACACGACGCTACTGTAAGCGTTGGCGACTCGAATCACACCCGCAGAACCTCAAGGTCGTCTGACGGTCACTGATGTGCAAGGATGTGACCCTGATCACAGCCTCCCCCGAAGTACCAAGGATTTTCATGACCGCCATCATCCCTCCCGTCTCCGTCCGCCCCGGGCGCCTCGAACAGATGTCGACGCGCATCGCCTTCTTTATCGCAGGCTTCGGCGTCGCCGCATGGGCGCCGCTGGTGCCTTACGCCAAAGCCCGGGCCGGGCTCGATGACGGCACGCTCGGATTGTTGTTGCTGTGTCTGGGAGTCGGTTCGATTCTGGCGATGCCGATGGCCGGTATGCTGGCCTCGCGCTTCGGCTGTCGACGGGTGCTCAGTGGCGGCACGCTGTTGATCTGCCTGGCACTGCCGCTGCTGGCGACGGTGTCGTCGATCCCGCTGCTGATCGCTGCGCTGTTCCTGTTCGGTGCCGGGTTGGGCACGGTGGATTCGACGGTAAACCTGCAAGCGGTGATCGTCGAGCGCGCCAGCGGCAAGACCATGATGTCGGGCTTTCACGGCTTGTTCAGCCTCGGCGGGATCGTCGGCGCGGCCGGTGTCAGCGCCCTGCTCGGCCTGGGCATTTCGCCGTTGGGCGCGACCTTGGTGGTGATCGTGTTTCTGCTGGTGTCGTTGCTCAAGGCTGCGCCCCATCTGTTGCCCTACGGCAGCGAAAGCTCGGGGCCGGCGTTCGCCATTCCCCATGGCGTGGTGCTGTTTATCGGCAGCCTGTGCTTTATCGTGTTCCTGGCCGAAGGCGCGGTGCTGGACTGGAGCGCGGTGTTCCTGACCTCAGAGCGTGAACTCGACACCGCGTATGCCGGACTGGGCTATGCCGCGTTTGCCTTGACCATGACGGTCGGACGGCTGACGGGCGATGCCATCGTGCATAAGCTGGGGGCCACGCGCGTGATCGTGTTTGGCGGTTTGACCGCGGCTGCCGGTTTGCTGCTGGCAACCTTGGCACCGGCCTGGGAAGCCGCGCTGATCGGTTACGCGCTGGTCGGGGTCGGGTGCTCGAACATCGTGCCGGTGCTGTACACCGCTGTCGGCAAACAGAACGTCATGCCGGAAAACATCGCCGTGCCCGCCATCACGACATTGGGGTATGCGGGAATCCTGGCCGGGCCTGCGGTGATCGGCTTTATCGCCCATGGCAGCAGCTTGAGTTTTGCCTTCGGATTGATCGCGGTGTTGCTGCTGGCGGTGGCAGTCGGTGGCAAGGCGTTGAAGGTTTGAATCAATAAAGCAAAAGATCGCAGCCTGCGATCTTTCACACCATCACCCGCCACAATGCACTGGCGGGTGAGGTGAACTGAACAACCGGCTGTTTAAAAACGCAGCGTGGCACCGGTGGCAAGCCACCGTTCACGGTCGTTGTTCAGGTGGCGTCCGACCACCAGATCGATATCAACCTTTTTGCCCAGATGCAGACGAGGTCCGGCCTGCCAGCCCTGATCTGCACCCTGCTGGCCGAAGCGTTCGGCAATCAGCGTCAGGGATTCGGCCAGCGCGTACTCAACGCCTGTGCCCCAGGTCCAGCTGCGTTTCTGTCTGCCGTCGTCGTATTCATGGGTCCAGCCGGTGCTGACGTTCAGGCGCAACGACTCGACAGGTTGATACGTCATGGGCAGGGTCAGGTCGGCGCCATCGAAGGAGTGGCGGCGGTTGAGGGCGAAGTTCGCGCCTGCGGCAAGGGCCACTTCCAGCCCCAGTTCGTCATCGCTGAACACCTGTGCCTTGATCTTCGGGCTGACTTGGGTCTCCCTGTCGCCATCGTCGTGGCCGTGGGACACCGCGGCGCCGAACTGCACCGAGGGCAGCGCCTTGAACGTGCAGTCCTGGGACAGCTCCGTTTCATGGTTCGACTGTTGGTGGCGCTGGCTTTTGTACCAGACGTCGACGTTGCATTCGCCGGGGGCGTTGATCGAACCGTCGTCGACCACATAGGGGCCGCCGGCGGCGTGGGCTTTGGAAGCGAGAGTCAGCAGGAGGGAGACGCCAACGGCCACACCGACAAACACCAGGTTTTGCCGCATGACCCCGCGTTTGTGGGGAGACAGATCTTGAAGAAAAGCAGTGAATGAACCGGCCTCAATGGCCTGCGCAGTGATTTTCGAGTGGGCGGTCCGGACGGTGCGGCAAGGTGTGTAGTTCGGCATGATCGACCTTGAATACTTGTTCACGAAAACGCTCCTCATGAATATAACGAGGAAGGTTTGCGACGGCTAAAGTTAATGTCTTCAACAATAAGGCAGTGCTCGGGCATTGAGAGTTACAACTAGGTTCTTCGGTCATCTTCGACGCTCCTGATCTTTCATTAATGGCCATGACGAGGCATGACTACCCAACTTGGCCGGACAGAATTCATTTCAACTTATGACAACTTTATTTCATCCGAAAACGTCTGCCACCGGCAACCAAGCCTGCCTTGAAACCCATGCAGGCCGCCACCAACAGCGTTCACCATCAAAAAACCGGTTACACACTGATACACATCACGAAACATCAGCACACTTATTTCTGATAGGCGCACACCCAAACAAACACTACCAAAGTGCTTGATCAGCGATACCCCCTCAACTAAAGAGTCGTTCTTCGGATGCGCCGGAGTATATCCACCGAGTTACTGACTTGTCCGCACTCAACAGAAAGCGCGCACTGTTTTCTGAATGATGTTCAGGTAGCCGACAGAAATAACAAGTGAACTTATTAGTTACCGCAGTCGAAAGCAAAGCCCCCCTCCTGTTGCCAGGAGAGGGGCTTTGTCGTTAGCGCAGGCCAGTGATACCGGTCACCGGCCTGATCCGGTTCAGAGGTTTTTCTCGTCGATACCGGCTTGCAGCACCTGAGTCTCGTAATGGCCACCGGCGCTCAGCGGGCCGAGGTTGAACTTGCGATCCTTGGCCGTGGCGGCGTCAGGCGTTTGGGTGAGTTCGTCCTTGGCGCCGGTCGCCAGGTTGACCGCAGACTTGGACAGATTGAGGCCAACATCGGCCCGGTAGTCGCTGCCGCTGAGGCTGGTACTGGTGACCCTGGAACCGCCCAGATCCACCGAACCTTCCTTGGCAGAAATCCGTGCACCGGTCAGTTGTGTTTCCCCACCGACCCGAAGGTCGACGCCTTGGCTGCCGCTGATGCCGGACGCCTGGGTAACGCTGTTTTTGCTGGTGTGGCTGACGTCCAGGTACAGCGTCGGGGTGTACGAGGTTGCACCGCTCTTGTCGCCGAACAGCGCGCTTTGGGTAGCGTCGGCGACCTTGCTGCCGGCGGAGTCTTTCGCGTTGAGCGAATAACTGCCACTGCGGGTCAGTGAGTCCTTGGCCGAGGCCAGCCCCTCGACACTTTTATCGACGGCAGTTTCCAGCTTGTCGCGATGGCTGTCGAAAGCCTCCTGGGCCTTGCCCTCAACCTTGTCCTTGAGCGGGCCGGTGGTCTTGGCCAGTTTGCCGACAGCGCCTGGCTGATTTTTCTCTGCATTCAAACGCAGATCGATGCCGACCTTGACGCTGCTCTCATGGTCTTGACGACTTTCGAGCGTGAGATCACCGCCAACCTGGCCGCTGACCTGTTTGGCATCGATGCGGGCACCGGCCAACCGGGTGTCGCCAGCGCTGTTCAGCACCACGCTGTCAGCCTGGATGTGGCTGTTTTTCTGGGTGGTGCCGTTGCGGTTGTCGACGTCGATTTTCGCTCGCGCGTCGAAGCCATGGCCGCTCTTGGCAACGTCCTGATCGTTGGTCGCCGACGGTGTGGACTTGCTCGCATTACCGCCAGCGCCGAGGGTCAGTCCCCAATTGTTGATGGCCTGAGTCGATTGCGCCGACTCCAGATAGATCCCGCCCTGCTGAGCATCGAGGGTCACGCTTGGCGCACTGACCTGAGTGCCTTGCAGGTGGATCGCATCAGCAGCGCTGGAGCCGCTGCTCAGCAGCACCGGGCCCTGGCTGTTCAGACTGCCACCCTTCAGGCTCTGGCTGTTTTCGCCGACCCGGCCGATGTTGAAATTGGCACTCAGGTTGCCATTCAAGCCGCTGCTTTTCTCGGTACTGCTTTTACCGCCACCGAGATTGAGGCCACCGCCCAGATTGCTGCCAGTGGCGCTGTGAGTCTCCGTTGCGGCTTGCAGATCGAGCTTGCCACCCGCATTCAGCGAGATATCAGCCACCTTGTTCACCACCGTGCCGATGGTGGTGCCTTGCAGCACTTGATCACCGCCACTGCTCAACTGCACCGGACCTTTGCCCTGAATACTCGCGACCCGAGCCTGGCTGTCGTCGGTCTGGTTGGCCTTGTGATCGAGTTGGAAACCGGCGCCCAGATTGACGTTGCTGCCTTCGGCGCCGGGGTTGGTGCCGACCGTCAGCGAGCCATCGCCACGCAGGCTGGAGGTGTTGCCGCTCTGATGGTCATTGGCCTGATTCAGCGCCAGATTGCCGCCGGTCTTGATCGCCACACCGCCCTGCCCGCCGTTGAACTGACTGCCTTCGTACTGGCCGTCACCGCGCAGATCGATCTTCACGCCCTGATTGCCGGCATAGCTGCCGACCACGGCTTTGGAGCTGGTCTCGGAAGTCTGGCGGCTACCACCCGCCCCGCTGCCGCGCACGTTCACGTCTTCGCCGGTGGTGGTGTAGACGCGAACGCCGACCTTGGCATCCACCGCTTGCTCGCTGCTGCTGTGAGTGTTGGCGGCCGCCGTCGCGACCTGACTGTCAGCCTTGATCGTCAACGCGCCGTCGGTTGCACGGTATTGGCTGCCCTGATCCTTCAATTCACCCGCCACCTGGACGCCAACCGCCCCGCCCTTGAACTGGCTGACCACAGCGTTGCTGTTTTGCTCGCTACGGCTGTTGTTCGAATGACCGACCTCGACATCGATGCCGACATTCGGCTGCGTGAGGTTATCCAGCAAACCCGGTTGCTGAACCTTGCTCTGGGCCACGCCTTCAATGGCTTTGGCAACAGGACGGGCGATGCCTTTGTACTCGACGTTGGCACCGACATCGACCGACCAGTTGTTCTCTTTGTGGGAACTGCTGTCGGTGTTATCGGCAGCCTGATTGTCGACCCGCCCCGCCGTAACCTGAAGCGTCGAACCGGCGGCAACCTGCGCGCCCTGGGTGGTCAGCGTGCCGTTGCCGGCGTTGATCTGCAGCTTGCCGCTGCTCTCGACACCGGTGGTACGAGCCGTGGTTTTGGCGGTGCTGTCCTGACTGCTGCCGTGGACGAAATCGACGCCGCTGCCAGCGCGATCCAGACCACCGGTGTAGTAGAAACCGCCAGCGTTGCGAGTGGTGTCCGTGGTGCTGGAGGTGCTGTCGTGTTCAGCCAACAGCGCAACGTTCTGCCCACTGAGGCTGACATCCCCGGCAGTGGCTTTGACGTTGGCACCTTTGAGCGTCAGGTCGCCGCCCGCCGTCAGTTCGACGTTGGCGCCGGTCAGGCTCGAGCCCTGCTGACGGGTTTCATTGGCGGTGGTGGTTTGTTGTTTGTCTTCATAGTGAATGCCGGCGCGGTACTGACCGGCACCTGGCGCATTCTCTTTGGCGTAGGCATCGAAACCACGGTTCTGGCTCGAGGTGCTGCTGTCTGAAGTGTTCTGGGCCGAGCTGACTGTCAACTTGCCCGTCGCGTCCGCACTCAGCGAACCACCGGCCGAGATATTGGCGCCGACCACGTCGATGTCCTTGGCGCTCTTGAGTGCAAGGTTACTGTCGGAACTCAGCTGGCTGCTGACGGTGGTGCTGCCCTTGAGGTTCTGGCGGCTTTCATCCTTGGCGATGCCAAAGAATTTGCTGTCCTTGTCATGGCTGTTGCTGTGCGAGGTGTTCTGCACGCCATCGATAGTCAGCGAGCCTTCGTCGCTGATGACACTCGCCTCGGTCCGGCCACGCACCTGGCTGCCGCTGATACGCACGTCGTCAGCCTTGACGATTAATTTGCCGTCGGCGTTGATCTGGCTGCCCTGATTCAGGGTCTTGCCCTGATCGGCATCGCCGGTCTTGCCGAAGAACCCGCCACCGACCAGATCGCCCGAGTACCCGTTCTTGCTGCTGCGTTGCGTACGGCTGGCGCTGCCGATCTCGACCTGTTTGCCAGCAAGTTGAATGTCGCCCTTGCTGCTCAGCTCCGCGCCTTGGGAAGACAGCAACTCGCCGCTGCTGATCGCAATGTTTTTGCCCGCCTTCAACTGGCTGGCGACGCTGCGTTGCTCTTCGCTGCTGTTGTTCCAATCGGCCTTCCACAAGTGCTTGCGGTGCTTACCCTGATCGGTCTGGGTACGGGTTTCGGTGGCTGCCGTCAGGCGTAGATCAGCACCGCTGTCGACCTTCAGGGTTTCGCCGGCCTCGACCTTGGCGGCCTTGAGTTCGGTGCTGGCGCCGGCCTTGAGTTCGGCAGTGTGACTGGCCACGACCTGGCTGCCGTGCTGGCGCGAGTCGCTGTCGGTCTGGGTCCGGTCGTAGGTTTCCCACGTGATGCCGATGGTGTTGTTGTTCCAGTTCTCGCGTTTCTCCTGAAGCTTGCGCGCTTCAACGCTGCTCAGCGTGAGGTTGCGCCCGGCGTCGAGCTTGACGTTGCGGCCACTGACATCCGCCGCCGCCAAGGTCAGGTCCTTGTCACCGCGCAACGCAACATCGCCCTGGCTGCTGCGTACTGCGCTGCGGGTGACGTCGAGGCTGTTAGGCAGTGCCTGGCCGCTGATCTGCAAGTCGCCCGCGGATTGAATCTTCACGCCGTCACGGCCTTCAACCTGGACCGGGCCGACCCGCACACCCGCGCCTTCGGCGGTGCTGACAATGTTGATGCGTCCGGCCTGCATGGCACCGAACAGGCTGGCATCGATGCGCGAATCCTGAGTGGCGCCGGCAGGATCGACGCTGCGCACCTGACCACTGGGGTAATCCAGCTGATTACGGCCGGCAGTCAGGTTCAATTGGTCGCGCGCATCGATGCGGCCCAGGCTGTCGATGCGCGGGGCGATCAGGTTGATGCTGCCTTCGCGGTTCGTCAGGCCCTGGCCCTGGATCTGCAATTGGCCGGTAGCGTCACGGGTGTTGAGCCCCTGCAATTTACCGTCGTTCAGCTCGGGACGACCGACCACCAGGTTGGCATTCGGAGTGTTGATGAAGCTGCCGCCATTGACCGAGATACCGTTCGGGTTGGCCAGCACATAGTCGGCCGGGCGCCCGAAAATCTCCTGCGCGCCGTTGACGGCCGAGGCGTTACGGCTGATCACTTCGTTGAGGATCACGCTCGCTGCCAGCCCCTGGAACTGCGGGTTGGCGGCCAATTGCCCGGCGAGTTGCGACTGCCCGGCTTGCAGGGCGTTGTTCAACACCAGCCCCTGCCGGTCGACGTTGTAATCGAGAAACTGGTTATGCGACAGACCGGCGCCATTGGGTGCAACGATATTGACGATTGGTACACCAGCCTGATTTTGCAGCTGCGGGGTGCCGCCTGGACCGGGTGCGACCGTCAAGCCACCGGCAAACGCCTGAGGCAATTGGGCAACGAGAAACAGGCTGGCAATCGCCCAACGCAACTTGCCCCGAGGGGAAAGGTGAAACGCGAACTTTTCTATCGGCATGAGAACCTCTCAATAAATTGACTGAATCAAGTTGCGCGTTGGGGAGTGCGCCGCTGCTGTCGCGCTCAGATACCGCGGCTGTTTCAGGCTGTCGGGGATGACGGTTTTCATATCTGCAGGCCCAGGCGCATCAGCCAGGTTTCGGGTTCATTCCCAAACCCCTTGGGCGTGTTGAGGCTGCGCTGGTAGTCGATGTCGACTTGCAGGTTTTTCCAGCTCAGGTTGAGCCCGGCACTGGCACCGCTCAGCCGTTGGCCTTGGGCACCGTGATCGGCCTTGAGCCAACCGTTGTCCAGGCCCAGGCGTGGGGTGATTTGCACCGGCAGGCCGCTGTTCAGTGGCAAGCGCAAGGTGTTGCGCCAGAGCGCTCCGCTGGCGCCGGATGCGCTGTTCTCTCGGTAACCACGAACAGCGGAATCGTCGGTACCCAGCAGTTGTTCGATGGCCGGCAGCGGGTCGGGGCTGTATTGCAGCGAGAGCTGGCTCTGCCACTGCCAGGCTTGCCCGGCAAACTGGCCATTGCGCCACTGACTGAGGTTCGCGCGGTATTTGCGAAACTGCGCCTTGGGCAGGTTGCTGTTCTGGCGCTGGGCATCGTCGTCCGCCCCCAACCAACGCAGCCCCTGGGCATAGTTGATGTCGAGGTTCCACACCGCGCTGTTGAGCCAGAACAGGTTCAACCCGGCTTCGGCCACGGTCAGCGTCGGGCTTTGAATGCCGAGGCGAATGTTCTCCAGATAACTGTCGACGTCCTTGTGCGCCAGTTGCAGGCTGGCGCTGAGCTGATGCCCCTGATCACGCCACAACACACGGTCGGCGCGCAGGCTGAGCTGGTCGGTCAACCCGCGGCTATACAGCGTGGTGCTGCTGAGTTTGAACGGTGCACGGTATTCGGCATGGCTGGCGAACAGGCTGTACGTCCAGTAACCGTACGGAATGGCGTAATACAGGCTGGCGTTGCGGCTATATCGCGGGCCGTGGTTGAGGGTGTCGCTGAGATTGATGCTGAGCAAATCGTTGAGCTGCAACGGGCTGTCCAGACTCAGGCTCAAGGTGTCGCGATCGCGCCCGGTGCTGGCGCTGCCAAGGTTGTCCAGGCCCAGCCCCAGGGCCCAGCGCGAGGCGGCGCTGCTGCGCGAACGCAAAATGATCCGCGAGGCACCGGGCTGGCTGCCGGGGGCGATGTCGGCCGTCAGATCGAGTGAGCGCAAGCGGTTCAACTGATCCAGGCCCTGCTCCAGATCGCGCAGGTTCAGCGGCTTGCCGAGCATGCCGGGAAAGGCCCCGCCCAGTGCGACCGGCAAGCTCTGATCCTGCAGTTCGATGGACTCGACGTAACCTTCATCAACCCGGATATCCAGCGACTGACCGGCTGCCGGGGCACTGACCAGGTACGGCCGACTGGCGATGTAACCGGCATCCACATACAAGCGGGTGATGGTCGCCAGCAGATGATTGATCTGGCCGACACCCATGCACGAAGCGATCTGTGGCTTGAGTTGCTCATTCAGTTCATGACGGTTCAACAAGGTGACGCCGCCAATGCGCGTCCCGCTCAAGGGCCAGCAACGTTCATCGGCAGTGACCTGCGCGGGCAACGCCGGAGTACTTGGCGCCGGCCCAAAGCTGCCGCGTTGCAATTGGCGGCGACGTTGTTCCAGTTGCAGTTGTTGCAGATCGCGTTGTTGCTGCTGTTGTTGGCGCAGCCCTTCCTGTCCGAGTGCCGAGGGTTCTGCAGCCTGGAGCGCAGCGATGCTCAGGCTCAGCAGCGCGGCCAACAAACGTGGAAAGAAGGGGGTGGAAAAACGCGGGACAACGGAAAGCGAAAACGGCACTCAACATCCTTGCATTCGATTAACTGGCCTAATGCCACGCTATCAATTGGCGTGATAGTCAAACCCTGACTACACAAATGCAAGACGTTGCCTACGTCGTATTTAATAATTAAACATCACTACAGTTTTTGCCGATCAGGCCGTGCGCGCTCATCCACCCGCTCAAAAATACTGCCAGAACCCCACACATCAACAGCGTCCCACCCAAAGATTGGCTCCAGGCCGCAAGCATCAGACCGCTGCCGATCAACAGGTAATACATCAAGCCAAACAGCGCACCGGCAGTACCCAACCGATCGCCATAACCGGTCAACGCTGAGCCGAGGATATTCGCAATTGCCATCCCGAATGCCAGGGCCACCAACAGCATCGGCGCGATAAACCAGACGCTGGCGCGCAATCCCAGTACACCCAGCGCGCCGAGCAATGCCACCACGGCCGCAATGCCGATCAGCTGCTCCACCTTCATGCCGCGCTTGAGCAAATGTTTGTTCAACGCTGCCCCCAACCCCGATCCCAGCGCCAGGACCACACCGCTATAACCGAACAATTCAGGACCCAATCCCAAACGCTGAAACTCAAAGGGACCCAGGCTGTAATAGCTGAACAGAGCGATGTTGAACACTGCCACCAATGACGCCGCACGCCAGATCGCCACGTCTTGCAGCATCCGCCGCAAGGTAGCGAACAACGGTGGTATCGAGACGTTGTCCGGTCGGGTTTCCGGCAAGGTCCAGGCGCTCCAGCCGAACAGGATCGATGCCAGTATCAGCAGGCAAACCAATACGCCTCGATAGCCAAACCCGCTGACCAGGCTGGTGCCGATAAACAGACCCAACGCCGGACTGATCGCCAGCGCCATGCCCACCATCGAAAACACTCGGGCCAGCGCCTGGCCACTGAAGCAGTCGCGCAACAAGGTTTGCGTCACTACCGAACCGACCGCTGCACCAAAGGCCGCCAGCGCTTGCGCCGCCAGCAGACCACTGAAAGTACTGACACCCAGCGCCATGACCGAGGCCAAGGCATACAACGCCAGACCGGCGAGCATCGCCGGTCGCCGACCGATGCGATCACAAAGCCGCCCCCACACCACGACACCAGCAGCGAACGCCAGGAAATACACCGACAGGACCTGCGTAGCGGCTGCGGACGTCACTTCAAATGCCCGGCCAATATCGGCCAGCGCAGGGCTGTAGAGGGTTTGCGCGATCTGCCCGAACATCAACAAGGCAACGGCCAGGCGCAACAGGTTGTTTGAATTCATGACGGCTTACTCACCAAGAAGGACTGGCGGTGATTTTAAGGAGCCGTCACTGACGTATTATCCAGACCCGGACAACAAACCACTTAAATCGGACAACCTCATGGCCTGGCTTGAAGCACAAACCCCCTTCGACCCGGACACTCATGAGGCCGATGTCATCGGCATTGCCGCAAGCCTGGGCGACCACGACTCGGGCCTGCACCAGCATCAGCGCGGGCAATTGCTGTTCACCCGCCGGGGCTGCACCCGGATTACCCTGGCCGATCAACTCTGCCTGTTACCGCCATCGCGCGCGGCATGGATTCCACCACGAGTGCGCCATCGAGCGGTGATGCAACTGAGCGTCGACTACCGGTCCATTTACCTGACGCCGCCACTCTCGACTCAATTACCCCATCAAGTCTGCGTGATCGAGGTCAGCCCATTGCTGCGTGCGGTCTTGGAGCCGATCGCCATGGCCCCGTTCGACACAGACTGGCGTCAGGGCAAATTCGTGCATTTGCTCGGGCTGTGCCTGAGTGAAATCCGCGAAGCCATCCACCAACCGATGCTGCTGCCCTTGCCTCGGGATAAACGCCTGGCGCCGTTGCTGAGCCTCCCCGAACAACTGCCGCCGCAATTGCAGGTATTGGCGACAAGGGTCGGCGCCAGCAGCAAAACCATCGGGCGGATTTTCCAGCGGGAAACCGGCATGGGTTATCAACAGTGGCGACAGCAGTGGCGACTGATGCGCGCCATCGAACTGCTCGCTACCGGTCGCAACATCAGTTACAGCGCTTTTGAACTGGGCTTTGCCAGCGACAGCGTGTTCATCGCCTTTTTCAAGGCCATGACCGGCAAGACGCCAGGCACTTATTTCAAATGATCATCGGCAACCGACGAGCGGCCGGAAAAATCATTTGTCAGAAAATATTACTTACATCATATTATGCTCGTAATAACGACTGCTACCCCATAGGGGATTGCCATGACCAACCTGAACGCCGTTGATCCTTCCCTTGCCGTGCAACCTGCGCGCCCGCCTCTGCTCAAGCGCCTACTGCTCGCCGTTGCGGGCCTCTTTGCCCTGGCGTTGATCGCCCTCTACGGTTCGCACTGGTGGACCAGCGGCCGCTTCATCGAAGAAACCGACGACGCCTACATCGGTGGCGACGTGACGGTGATCGGGCCGAAAGTCGCCGGTTATGTCGAAGAAGTGCTGGTGACCGACAACCAACGCGTCAAGGCTGGCGACCTGCTGATCCGCCTTGATTCACGCGACTATCGCGCCAGCCTGGCCAAGGCCGAAGGCGCCGTTGCGGCGCAAGAAGCGCTGCTCGCCAATCTCGATGCCACGGAGCAATTGCAGCATGCGGTGATCGGTCAGGCGCGCGCCGGGATCGATGCCGCCGGTGCGGAAACCGCCCGCTCGCGGGATGACAATGCCCGCTACAAAAAACTGGTCGGCAGTAATGCGGTGTCGGTGGAAAGTGCACAACGCGCCGATGCCACCTTCAAGACGGCTCAAGCGCTGAGTGCCAGGGCACAAGCCGAGTTACTCGCAACGCAACGGCAGCTCGACGTGATCGCCACCCGCAAGCAACAAGCCAAGGCGGCGTTGATGCAGGCGCGTGCCGAACGTGATTTGGCCCAGCTGAACCTCGGCTACACCGAACTGCGCGCACCGGTCGACGGTGTCATCGGCAACCGTCGGGCGCGGGTTGGCGCCTATGCCCAAGCCGGTTCGCAACTGCTCTCGGTGGTGCCGGCCAGCGGATTGTGGGTCGATGCCAACTTCAAGGAAGATCAACTGGCGCACATGGTGCCGGGGCAGCGCGTGAGCATTCATGCCGATGTGCTTTCGGGCCGCGAATTCCATGGCCATCTGGACAGCCTGGCGCCAGCCACTGGCGCGCAGTTCAGTGTGTTGCCACCGGAAAACGCCACCGGCAACTTCACCAAAATCGTCCAGCGAGTGCCGGTGCGGATCCTCCTCGATCCGGCCGACGGCGTGCTCGGCCAATTACGTCCGGGGCTGTCGGTGACCGCCTCGGTTGATACCAAAACCGCGCCCAAGGAAACCACCGTTGCCATAGCCCGGGCCAGCGCACCATGAGCCGCGCCCTCATCGCCCAGGCAGTACCGTTCAATGCCGCGAACATGGCAACGGCGACCAAAGTGTTTGCCTTCGCCACGATGTGCATCGGCATGTTCATCGCACTGCTGGATATCCAGATTGTTTCAGCCTCGCTGCGTGACATCGGCGGAGGGCTCTCGGCCGGTACCGACGAAACCGCCTGGGTGCAAACCAGCTACCTGATCGCCGAAATCATCGTGATTCCGCTGTCAGGGTGGTTGTCGCGGGTGTTTTCCACCCGTTGGCTATTCTGCGTCTCAGCGGTTGGTTTCACCCTGGCCAGCTTGCTCTGCGGCGCGGCCTGGAACATCCAGAGCATGATCGCCTTCCGCGCCCTACAAGGTTTTCTTGGCGGCTCGATGATCCCGCTGGTGTTCACCACGGCATTCTTTTTCTTCACCGGCAAACAACGGGTGATCGCTGCCGCGACCATCGGTGCAGTGGCCTCATTGGCGCCGACCCTGGGGCCGGTGATCGGCGGCTGGATCACCGACGTGTCGTCCTGGCACTGGCTGTTCTACATCAACCTGGTGCCGGGGATTTTCGTCGCCGTCGCGGTGCCGATGCTGGTGAAAATCGACCAGCCGGAATTGTCCCTGCTCAAGGGCGCGGATTACCTGAGCATGGTGTTCATGGCGCTGTTTCTCGGGTGCCTGGAATACACCCTGGAGGAAGGTCCGCGCTGGAACTGGTTCAGCGACCAGACGATTCTGACCACCGCGTGGATTTCCGGGCTGGCGGGCCTGGCGTTTATCGGCCGGAGCTTGCACGTCAACAATCCAATCGTTGATCTGCGGGCGCTGAAAGACCGAAACTTTGCCCTCGGCTGCTTCTTTTCATTTGTCACCGGGATCGGTCTGTTCGCGACCATTTACCTGACACCGCTGTTCCTCGGCCGGGTGCGCGGTTATGGGGCACTGGACATTGGTCTGGCAGTGTTTTCCACCGGGGTGTTCCAGATCATGGCGATTCCGCTGTATGCCTTTCTGGCCAACCGCGTCGACCTGCGCTGGATCATGATGACCGGCCTTGGGCTGTTCGCATTATCGATGTGGGACTTCAGCCCGATCACCCATGACTGGGGCGCGCGGGAGTTGATACTGCCGCAAGCGTTGCGCGGAATTGCCCAGCAATTGGCGGTGCCACCGGCGGTGACGCTGACCCTGGGCGGGCTGGCCCCGGCGCGGTTGAAGCACGCCTCGGGGTTGTTCAACCTGATGCGCAACCTGGGAGGTGCGATTGGTATTGCCGCCTGCGCGACGATCCTAAATGACCGCACCAACCTGCACTTCACGCGACTGGCCGAGCACCTCAACAGCAGCAATGAAGCCATGAACCAGTGGCTGTCACAGGTCGGCAGCAACTTCGCCGCCCTGGGTCAGAGCGGCGACGCGGGCGTGACAGCCAGCCTGCACCAACTGTGGCTGCTGACCTACCGCGAAGCCCAGACGCAAACCTATGGCGATGCGTTTTTGATGATCATGGTCTGCTTCATGATCGCCACGCTGATGGTGCCCTTGATGCGCAAGGTGCAAGCACCGGCTGCGCCGTCGGCAGACGCCCATTGATCCCCGATCAGGCCTGGGGCATTTTGCGGAAACCCACCGCCAGTCGGTTCCAGGCGTTAATGGTGGTAATCGCCACGCTGAGGTCAACCATTTCCTTGGCGTCGAACTCGGCGCTCAAGAGGGCGTAATCCTCGTCCGGGGCATGAGTTTCACTGATGCGAGTCAGGGCTTCGGTCCAGGCCAGCGCCGCGCGTTCACGCGGGGTGAAGAACGGCGTTTCACGCCAGACCGACACCGCATACAGACGGCGTTCGGTCTCGCCACCTTTGCGCGCATCGGCGGTGTGCATGTCGACGCAGAAGGCACAGCCGTTGATTTGCGAAGCGCGCAGTTTGACCAGTTCGATCAGCGACTTTTCCAGCGGCAGTTTTGTCACCGCGCTTTCCAGCGCGATCATGGCTTTGAGGGCATCGGGTGAAGCGGTGTAGAAATCGACACGAGATTGCATGGTCAGCTCCGTAGCAAGTGGGGATGCGCTATACGGTAGCGCTGCCGGCGATTGGCACAAATAGCCAATTGTTCAGAAGTCGAGGTAGCCAATGACTGACCCGCCCGTCTTTTGGCGCGACCGTTTCTGCGGCCGGGTTGGCGGTGAATCGAGCGCTGGATCACCTCGATTCATCGGATTCACCGCAGTAATAAGCAACACCGTGGAGCTCTTGTGGCGAGGGGGCTTGTCGGAACGCCGCACCGCCCCGTTCGGTTGCGCAGCAGCCGCCCCCCTGGCGAACGTAAACTTCCAGATACACCGCGGATACCGATTTTAGGGTCGCTTCGCGCCCCAACGGGGCGATGCGGCGTTCCGACAAGCCCCCTCGCCACAGGTTCTCGACCGTGTCTGCGAACAACGTGAAGGCGCCGTAACGGCCTACGCCCGGCTACGCAACCACTGCAGAAAACCCTTCTTTTCCACCACTTTTGGTACTTCCTGAGTCAAGGTTTGTGCAGTGTGCAAGCGGAAATCCAGTAACGCCTGCATCGCTTCGCTGATGTCGTGGCGGGCGTCGAGACAGGGTTTGAGGTATTCCTTTTCGATCCGGTACAGGGTGCAGAAGGTCTTGGCCGAAAAGTCCGCCGGCACCGATTCATCCGAGAGAATCCCGGCCTCGCCGATCACCTCGCCCGGCCCCATGCGCCCGGCTTCGAACTTTTTGCCGCCACGGCTCAAGGCCACTGACACCACGCCCGATTCGATGATGAACAGGTGATCGCTGACCTCTCCCGCCGGCAGGATCATTTCCCCGGCACGGAAGGTGATGAGCGTCATGTTCTGGCTGAAGGTGTCTTTCTCTTCCGAACGCAAGGTCGAAAAAATACTCGAGCTTTCTAGCAGCGCCCGTGGCCGTGAAAGGCCCGGCAGTGTTGTGGTTTCTGCGGTCGACAACAGGCTCACGCCCGACGCACGCAAATGCCGGAAGGCCAGATCGAACAGCAGATTACGCACTTCGCGCTTTTGCCCCATGGACGATACAAATCCGATGATCTCGTATTCCACGCCACTGGCGCTGGAGCTTTTCAAGGAGACGCTCGGTGCCGGTTTGCTGAGCAGTGGCCGGCAACCCTGCATCGCCCGCTCCAGTGCTTCGATCACCGTGTGCGGGCGCGCATGAGGGCTCAGTTGCAGGCTGATGGTAATGCCGAAAATGTCGCTGGGCCGACTGAAGTTGATGATCTTGGCCTTGGCCGCCAACGAGTTGGGGATCACCGCCATGCTGCCCTGTGAGGTTTGCAGCCGCGTGGCCCGCCAGTCGATGTCGGTGACCCGGCCTTCGGTGCCGTCGATGGAGATCCAGTCATCCAGTTGATAGGGTTTGGTGGTGTTGAGCACGATGCCGGAAAACACATCGCTGAGGGTGCTCTGCAATGCCAGGCCGACGATGATCGCCAGGGCACCGGAAGTCGCCAGCACGCCTTTGACCGGCAAATCGAGCACATACGCCAGGGCGGCGATGATCGCGATCAGGAAAATTACCGCACCGAGCAAATCCTGCAACAGCCGGCCAGTATGCCCGACCCGTTGCATCATCACCGTGCCAAGCAATACCGTCAGGGTTCGCGCGCCAAACAGCCACCAACCGATCTGCAATCCGGTCGCGGCCAGGTGCAACGGCACGTTCTCCGGCCAAGGCGCCACGTCCATCGGGTTCATGCCTTCGTTGAACAGCACGGCGCTGAACAACGCAAAAATCACCACCCGCACGACCAACTGCCAGTGACTGACACTGACCAACCGCCACAGCAGGATGTCGAGCAAAATCAGCGCCAGGGCGCAGAACATCGGGTGATCGGTGAGAAGTGACAACATCAAGCAACTCCAGCAAAGCCAATGGCGTGAAGATCGCACAGATTGGCCACAGTGTAGGAGTGTTTGGTTGCGAGGTGAACGCAACCTGCACAACACCACAAAACCAATGTGGGAGCGAGCCTGCTCGCGATGACGGTGGAACAGACACTGATGCAGTGACTGTCAGACCGCTATCGCGAGCAAGCTCGCTCCCACAGTTGGCGAGTGGCGTATACCGAATCCGTGTACGCCACTCACCGGTGTTACTTACTATTGGTCAGCGTGTTGTAGCTGGTCATCAGGTTGCGGTAGTCCGGAATGTGGTTGGAGAACAAGGTCGCCAGCCCTTCCACGTCGTTACGCCAGTCGCGGTGCAACTCGCACGCCAGGCCGAACCAGGTCATCAGTTGTGCACCCGAGGACGACATGCGGTCCCAGGCCGACTGACGAGTGATTTCGTTGAAGGTGCCGGAAGCATCCGTGACCACGAACACCTCAAAACCTTCTGCCAGTGCCGACAGCGCCGGGAACGCTACGCAAACTTCAGTCACCACACCGGCGATGATCAGTTGCTTCTTGCCGGTGGCCTTGATCGCCTTGACGAAGTCTTCGTTGTCCCAGGCATTGATCTGACCCGGGCGAGCGATGTACGGCGCGTCCGGAAACAGTGCCTTGAGCTCCGGCACCAGCGGGCCGTTGGGGCCGGTTTCGAAACTGGTAGTAAGGATGGTCGGCAGCTTGAAGTATTTGGCCAGATCAGCCAGCGCCAGCACGTTGTTCTTGAACTTGTCCGGTTCGATGTCGCGTACCAGCGACAGCAGGCCAGCCTGATGATCGACCAACAGTACGGCGGCGTTGTTTTTGTCCAGGCGTTTGTAAGAGGTAGTCATTGCAGTGGTCCTCGCTTTTTATCGATGCCGAGTGGAAGTCGGCGTGGGGGTTGCTCGGTTAGCGCTGGGAATCCAGCACTTCGTGTTCATTCGCCACTTGCTGGGCCTTGAGGTAGCTCTCGATCAGCAATTGATAATGCGGCATGGTCTGGGCGTAGACCGCGGCCCACTGCTCGGCGTCTGGGCGATTCCACGAACCTTGCATCTCGGAGAGCGTTGCCATGATGTCGATCGGCACCACACCGGCCTGGGCCAAACGGGCAATTGTCAGATCAGTGGCGAGTTTCGAGTGGTTGCCGGAGGCATCGACCACCGCGAACACTTTGTAGCCTTCATGCACCGCGGCGATCGACGGGAATGCCAGGCAGACGCTGGTCAGGGTGCCGGCAATCACCAGGGTTTTCTTGCCGGTGGCTTTGACCGCCGCATGAAACTCAGGGTTGTCCCAGGCATTGATTTCACCTTTGCGCGCCACGTATCGGGCGTGCGGTGCTTCTTGGTGAATCTCGGGAATCAATGGTCCGTTCGGCCCTTGCGGTACGGACGCCGTAGTGATCACCGGCATCTTCAGCAGGGTTGCAGCCTTGGCCAGCGCGATCGCGTTGGCGCGCAGTTGCGGGACGTCCATATCCTTGACGATCTGGAACAGTCCGCTCTGGTGGTCGATCAACAGCAATGCGCTGTCGTTCGGGTCGATGGTCGGTTTCAGGCCATTGAAGTTGGCCGCATTGATCGTGCTCATGAGCGTTTCCTCTTTCTTTCAGGCAACAGCCATCCCTGGCCCGTGAACCGGCCTACGTATCCTGTGTAGAGCGGATTTTTTTTGACGGCGTACGCGTTAACTGCGCATCCGGCCGAACTGACCGGACTGGAAGTCAGCGAAAGCCTGATGAATCTCTTGCTCGGTGTTCATCACGAACGGGCCGTGACCGACGATCGGCTCGTCGATAGGTTCACCGCTGAGCAGCAGCACCACCGCATCGTTGTTGGCTTCGAGGCTGAGTTGGTCGCCATTGCGCTCGAACAACGCCAACTGTCCTTCGCGAACCAGCTCCAGGCCGTTGACCTGAACCGCACCGCGCAGCACCACCAGCGCTGTGTTGCGACCTTCGTGCAGGTCCAGATTCAGCAACTTGCCGGCATTCAGGCGCAGGTCCCAGACATCGATCGGGGTGAAGGTCTTCGCCGGTCCCCGCTGGCCGTCGAACTCACCGGCAATCAAACGCAAGCTGCCGGCCTTGTTCTGGAGGGCAATACTTGGGATATCGCCATCGAGAATCGTCTGGTAACCGGCGTCGGCCATTTTGTCCTTGGCCGGCAGGTTGACCCACAGCTGGACCATTTCCAGGGTGCCGCCACGCTTGGCGAATGCTTCGGAGTGAAACTCCTCGTGCAGGATCCCAGACGCGGCGGTCATCCATTGCACGTCGCCTGGACCGATCTTGCCGCCGCTGCCCGTGGAGTCGCGGTGCTCCAGTTCGCCCTTGTAGACGATGGTCACGGTTTCAAAACCGCGGTGCGGATGCTGGCCCACTCCACGACGCGCCGTAGTTGGGGTGAATTCAGCGGGGCCGGCATGGTCGAGCAGCAGGAACGGGCTGATGTGTTTGCCCAGGTTGTCGTAGGAAAACAGTGTGCGAACCGGGAAACCGTCGCCCACCCAGTGCGCTCTTGGGCTGGTGTAGATACCGATGATGTTTTTCATGGTGCCTCCGAATGTGGGTGAGTCAGAACATGGACAAAGCTTAAATCCGGCACCTTTGATGCGATAGACTGCGAAAATCACCCTTAGCGTTCTATTTGGAGAACGACAGTGGAAGACCTGAACACCCTGTACTACTTCACCCAAGTGGTCGAACACGGAGGTTTTGCCGCTGCCGGACGTGCGCTGGACATGCCCAAGTCGAAACTCAGCCGACGGATTTCCCAACTCGAAGAACGCCTCGGGGTGCGGCTGATCCATCGCACCAGCCGGCATTGCTCCCTCACTGAAATTGGCCAGGCCTACTACCAGCGTTGCCTGGCCATGCGCGTGGAAGCCGAAAGCGCCGCGGAACTGATCGAGCGCAACCGCTCCGAACCTCAGGGGCTGGTGCGCATCAGTTGTCCGACGGCGCTGCTTAACTCCTGGGTCGGGCCGATGCTGACGCGCTACATGCTCAAGTACCCGCTGGTGGAGTTGTTCATCGAGAGCACCAACCGCCGTGTGGACGTACTCCACGAAGGTTTCGACATCGCCCTGCGAGTGCGCTTTCCGCCCTTGGAAAACACCGATCTGGTGATGAAAGTGCTGGGCAACAGCACTCAAAGCCTGGTGGGTTGCCCGATGTATCTTGAGCGTTTGTCATCACCGGCCTTGCCTGCCGACCTCAGTGGCCTGCCAAGCCTGCACTGGGGCGCCGCACAACGTGAATACCAGTGGGAGCTGTTCGGCCCGGATGCCGCCACGGCATTGATCCGCCATCATCCACGACTGGTCACCGACGACTTGATCGCCCTGCGCCAGGCAGTGCTGGCCGGCCTCGGCGTCGCTCACCTGCCCGCCGTGGTAGTGCGTGAGGATCTGGCTGCTGGCCGACTGGTCGAACTGGTGCCGGGCTGGGCTCCAAAGTGCGGGATCGTCCACGCCATCTTCCCTTCGCGCCGCGGCTTGCTGCCGTCGGTACGAACCCTGATCGACTTTCTGGGCGAGGAGTTCAGCCGCAGCGATATTGCGTAGGAGCACGGCTTGCCGGCGACGGCGTCCTTGAGATCGCTTTCGTCGGAACGCCGCCCGAAGCGAGCTGTGCTCCTGCAGATTCGTGATTTTCAGTAAAAAGTGCTTTGCCGATTCAGCGGTTTTTCTCAAGGATGCAGACCGGGATACTCGCGCCATTCCCGTCACAACCCCTGGAGTCACACATGTCTGTTCCCGCCTTCGGCCTCGGTACTTTTCGCTTGCAAGGCCAGGTGGTCATCGATTCGGTGAGCACCGGCCTTGAACTCGGTTACCGGGTGATCGATACCGCACAGATCTACGACAACGAAGCCGATGTCGGCCAGGCCATCGCCGCCAGCGGCATTGCCCGCGAAGAGCTGTTCATCACCAGCAAGATCTGGATCGCCAATTTTGCCAAGGACCAGCTGATCGCCAGCTTGAAAGACAGCCTGCGCAAACTGCAAACCGATTATCTGGACCTGACGCTGATCCACTGGCCGTCCCCGGAAAACCAGGTGCCGGTGCATGAATTCATGGGTGCCCTGCTGGAAGCCAAGGCGCTGGGCCTGACGCGGCAGATCGGTGTGTCGAACTTCACCGTCGACCTCATGCAGCAAGCCATCGACGCGGTCGGCGCAGACAACATCGCGACCAATCAGATCGAGCTGCACCCTTACCTGCAAAACCGCACAGTGGTCGAGTTTGCCCAGAGCCAGGGTATTCAGATCACCTCCTACATGACCCTGGCCTACGGCGAAATCCTGAAGGACCCGGTCATCCAACAGATCGCCGAGCGGCATCAGGCAACTCCGGCACAAGTCACGCTGGCCTGGGCTATGCAGCAGGGTTACGCGGTGATTCCGTCGTCGACCCAACGGGCCAACCTCGACAGCAACCTGGCGGCCCGCAAGCTGACATTGAGCGAAGCCGATATGACGCTGATCGCAGGACTTGAGCGCGGCCAGCGCCTGACCAGCCCGAAAGGTATCGCTCCCGATTGGGATTGAGCGTAACCGCTCAGCATTATTGCTCCAGGTGCAGAGCCAAACGCTCCATGGCGAATTGCAGGGCCTGCACCGCCTGGTTCAATACGTTGTTGTCGCGCCCACCGCAGGCGACTTCCAGTTGTTCGCAACAGTGGACCACGCGCCGGGCCTTGACCATTTGCGCGCCGCCCTTGATCCGATGGGCCAGCTCCCGCAAGCCTATGCGGTCACGCTTGCGGTAAAAGCCCTGTAACCGTGCCAGATCCTTGGCATTACTGCTGGCCAGTTCAGCCAGCAGTTTATTGATCAGGCTACGGTCAGGCCCGGCCAGTTGTTCAAGGCTGCCAAGATCGATTTCGGCAGCGCTGACCGGCAACGCTTCGAGCGGTTGTCGCGTGTTGGTGTCCGGTGTCACACCGGCCAGACGGGCACTCAGGTCTTTCAGGCCGATGGGCTTGAACAGGCAATCGTCCATCCCGGCTTCCATGCAACGGATCTTTTCTTCGGGCTGGGCATTGGCAGTGAAACCGAGAATCAGGCAAGGCATGTCCCCATTGGCCCGCTCCTCGTCACGAATTGCCATGGCCAACTCGTAACCGCTGAGGTTCGGCATGTTGCAATCGGTGATAACCACGTCGAACGTATGTTCACGCCAGCATTCGAGCCCCTGCTCACCGTCCTGGGCATCACACACACGGTGCCCAAGACGGCTCAGTTGTTGCACCAGCAACAGGCGATTGGCCGGGTAGTCGTCAACCACCAGAATGTTCAACGAGTGCCCTCGCTCCGGTGGCACAGTCTCGACCGGCGGCGCGGCCAGCGGCTGCAATGCCAGTACATCGAGGCTGACGTCGATTTGCGTGCCCGCGCCCAGCTCGCTGCGCAATTGCAATCGCCCCCCCATCATCTCGCACAGCGAACGGCTGATGAGCAAGCCGAGCCCGGAGCCACCGCGGCCATCCTGCGGGCTATTGCTGGCCTGTACAAACCGACTGAACAATCGCTGCTGGTCGAATTCGCTGATGCCTATCCCGCTGTCCTTGATCCACAGGCTGATCGCCAGGTACCCGTGAACGGC
This sequence comes from Pseudomonas sp. FW306-02-D09B, assembly GCF_058782685.1. NCBI lineage: Bacteria > Pseudomonadati > Pseudomonadota > Gammaproteobacteria > Pseudomonadales > Pseudomonadaceae > Pseudomonas > Pseudomonas sp. FW306-02-D09B. Next base: position 119,856 of record NZ_JBYSXY010000007.1, on the reverse strand, counting down.
AGCGGGCTCTACTCGCAGCGTCAGGCTGATCTGTCCGGCGCGGGTGAACTTGATCGCGTTGCTCAGCAGGTTGGAGACGATTTGCTTGAAACGCATCGGGTCGATCAACACATCGCGGTCACTACGGGCATCCAGTTCGACCTGCCAAAGCAGGTTCTTTTGCCGTGCCAGGCCTTCAAATACTTTGCTCACCGAACTGACCAGCGCCAACAGATTCGCGCGTTCCGGGGTCAGGGACAAATGCCCCGACTCGATCCGCGCGATGTCCAGAATATCGCCGATCAGCTCCAGCATCTGCTGCGCTGCATTCCACGCCACCTCTATCGCAAGATGGTCCGTGACGCCCTCTTCAGCTCGCAACATCGCCAGTTCGAGCATGCCGATCACAGCGTTCATTGGCGTGCGGATTTCATGGCTCATGGTTGCCAGGAAGGTGGTTTTGGCACGGTTGGCATCGTCCGCCGCGTCCCTCGCTTGCTGCACCTGTTGCAGCAATTGCTGGCGCTTGCGGATCAGGTTGCGCTGGTAGGCAATCCAGCCCAGCGCCAACAGCAGCAACAGTCCTGCGGCCAAAAAACCCTGAAGGATGGACGTGCGGTGACGCGACCAGTAGCTGTCATCCACCGGCAGTTCATTGCGCCAGCGGTTGGCCAACTCGTCCATTTCTTCCGGGGGAATGCTTAACAGGGCTTTATTGAGAATTGAGTAGAGTTCAAGGGCTCCACGGTTGGTCGCGAAGCTGATGTGTGCCGGTTCGGTGCTCACGGTACTGGTTATCGCCAGAACGTGACGATACTCCCGAGCAATCAGGTAGCGGGCAATGATCAATGAGCTCAATGCCGCGTCGGCTTGCCCCTTGGCGACCAGCGCCATACCTTGGGCGGGGGTTTGCACATCGACGAAGCGCACACCGGGAACGCGCGCAAGGATGAACTCACGCAGCGCATGACCGCTGTAGATCGCCAACCGCTTACCGGCCAGGTCGTCCAGTGTCGCAGGGTCCCCGGTACCGCCTGCACTGACCAGGACAAAGGGATTGATCAGATACGGTCGAGTAAAACGCAGTTCCGCCTGACGCTCGTTACTCGGGGTAATCACGGCCAGCAGATCGATCCCGCCTTGCTTGACCTGCTCTATTTGCTGATACAACGAATGGCCGCGCACGAGCTCGAACTTCAGCCCGGTATGCAGGCTGATCCGGTCCAGTACCTGAGCGCTGAGGCCTCTGAACTCACCCTTCTCGTCAAAAAATGACAACGGTGCAAAGTTGTCGATGACACCGACTCTGACCGATGGGTAGCTATCCATCCAACGTTGTTCGCGGGTACTCAATTGCAAGCGTTGCGCACCGCTGAAACGACTGCCGGCACTCCAGCGGCGCAGGACAGTCATGCGCTCCTGCACAGGAATCACCGCCAACGCGGCATCGATAATCCGCCGCAATCGAGGGTTGTCAGCACTCACTGAAAACCCGAATGCGTTGACCTCCAGGCGGGCAAATCCCGCCAGCTGCACATTGTTCAGGTAACTGTTGTTGATCAGGTAACCGGCACTGAGGGAGTCGCCCAGGTACAGATCAGCACCGCCAAAAGCCACGGCGCCGATTGCACTCAATGTCGAGTCATACAGTTGCAAATGTGCCTTGGGATAAGCCGCTTCGACCGCTTCGGGTCGCAAGTAATGGTCGAGCATCGCCACCCGCTGACCCGCAAGGTCGGCTGTCAGCCTGGCGCTGTCGCCCAAGCGGGTAACCAGGGCCGGTGCGTCTTCGGCATAGGTACGCGACATCAAAAGCTGCGGATCGGCCGCTTCAAAGTCGTTGGCGGTGCCCAACAGATCGACATTGCCCAGCTTCAACGCCGCAATCACCTCGGCTCGGGACCGGTAGCGTTTCACCTCGACCGGGATGTGCAGTAGCTGGCTGAGCAGGACCGCAAAATCGGCGGTGATGCCTTCCAGGTACCTGTCGCTGATGGTGACCTCGAACGGCACGTAATCCGGCGCCGAAGCGCCCAACCGCAAACTGCCCTGCTCGCGCAGCCAGCGCCAGTCGGCCTCTTCCAATTCGACCTGATAACCGTCGACGGCCGAACGCCCTTGCAGTTTCAGCAGCTGTGGCTTTGCGGCGAAACTGTCCACCGACCAGAGTGGACTGAACAGCATCAACACAATCAACCAGTCACGCAGGCGCATATGCATTCAGATCAGCTGATTGCGTATGGCGAATTCTCTCAAGTGAACCAGGGACTTCACGTTGAGCTTTGCGATCAAACGGGTTTTGTAGGTGCTGATGGTCTTGTGGCTGAGGTTCATGGCTTTAGCGATTTCCTTGTTGCTAAAGCCGAGCGCCAGGTATCGAAAGATGCTCAGTTCACGGTCAGAGAGTTTCCCGATCATCTGCGACTCGTTAAGTTGCAGCGGATCCAGACTCACTGAGCTGGAGTCCAGTTGAGGGAAATACATATAGCCAGACATCACCGCTTGAACGGCTTTACGCAGCTCTTGCAGGTCATTGGTTTTCGAGACAAAGCCCAAGGCCCCGGCTCTCATGCAGCGATCGACATAAAACCTTGGCTCAGAAGACGTGAAGACCACCACCCGAGAAGGTGACTGATCGCGCTGCAGACGACTCAGCAGTTCCAACCCGCCAAGCCTGGGAATATTCAGATCCAGCACCACCAGATCAGGTGACTGGGTAAGGATCGTCTGCAGGGCCTCAACACCATTGAATGATTCCAGAATGGTCTGGAACATCTCTCTGCCATTGGAATCCTTGAGTGCCGCAAGCAGCATTTTGACAGCGGCCACAACAACCGGATGATCATCCGCGATCAGCACTGACAGCATGGCAACTCCTGTAGAAACGCCCAAAAACCCCGGCATGCCGCCCATGGCATTTGCCAAGGCTGACACAACGGCTGCGCAACGACTGTTGCACGAGGAACAGGGCGAAACTACCTGTCAAAGTTGACAGTTCAGACCAACGGTCGTGTGCCTCAGGCGCGCAAACCGCCCTGCTGCCGGGCGTGCCCACGCCGGGAACCGTGAGCCGGTATATCGACGCGACTCATCAGCCCTTCGAGGGTTTCCTGGTCCGGTACGCGATCCTGGCTGATCCGCACGTTGTGCTGCTGGACGGCGAACAACGCGGGCAAGCCGGCTTTCTGGGCATCGTAGATCAACGTATGACAGATCTGCTGGTTGTCTTGGCAGAACGCCACCAGGTCCAGGCCGGTCCCGGTACACAAGGTTGCATTGATGATCACTAGATCAAACGGCTCACAGCCGTATTCGACAACGCTGAGCAGCTCTACAAGGGAGTGCACGGGGGCAATTCGGTAGTAACCGAGCTGATTCAGCTTGCGCTCGATTTTCATGCGATGAAAATGCTGCTCATCGGCGATCAGGATACGTAACGCTTTATTCGGCATGGTTGATTGACCCTACAATGACGGTGCGGCTGTTTACGCCCACCCTTATCAAGAGCGCCTCAGACTAAGGGCAATGCCGCGGGGGTTTCTGTAGGACATTTCTGAAAGAAACAGTTCCATCTACTTTTAATTTTTTTGCTGTCGCACTGATGACAACTTCAGCCAACGCTGCAAGTCAGTGCCAGTCATCGGTCGGTCACTCAGTCGTACTCGGGCCCAGAACGCCTGTTGAACCAAGGGTGAGAGGGAGATTCGTGCCACAAGCGCACCCAGTTCGTCTCCGTCAACCGAGGTGGTTGCCGGGGTGGCTTCGATTTCCACTTCATCATTGCCAAAGGCGCGCACGTCATCGCTGGCCGGTAAGGGGAAAGAATGACGCCCAACACAAATTAGTCGCCGTACATGTGGGAGCGTGGCTTGCCCGCGATGAACGATGACGCGTAATACCTGAAAAATCGCGGTGTTCGCTTCGCGGGCAAGCCTTGCTCCTACGGGTTTATCGCCTATCCATGGATTTGAGTCAGCTGACGCCAATGTTCATTTGAGTCGTCGATAACTCTGGATGGCCGAACCCAGCACCACCGCCCCCGCCGCAATCGACAGCCAGAACCCGCTGCGTGCGCCGAAGGCATCCACCAGCCAGCCGGAACCGGCTGCGCCGATCGCCACGCCGATGCTCAGGCCGGTGATCAGCCAGGTCAGGCCTTCCGTGAGTTTGGCTGGTGGCACGATGCGCTCCACCAACCCCATGGCGACAATCAACGTCGGTGCGAAAAACAGCCCGGCAACAAACACCGCCAGCGACAACCCGAGAATGTTCCCCGCCAGCAGCAACGGCAGCGTGGTCAGCGCCGTCGCCACTCCGCCGTACAGAAACAAACGCGGCAACGGCACGTTGGGTTTCAAGGCGCCGAACGCCAACCCGGCCAGGCACGAGCCGATGGCATACACCGACAGCACGATGCTCGCCGCTGCCGGCTGGCCTTGCTGCTGGGCGAACGCCACGCTGACCACATCCACCACCCCGACGATAGTGCCCATGGCGCCCATCAACAGCATCAACAGGCGTATATCCCCTGAACCCACGACCGAACCTGGTTGATCGGCGTCATGCGGATGCACCGACGGCTCGGTGCTGCGCTGCAACACAAACGCGCTCACCCCAATCGCCAACATCAGCAACGCCACCAACGGCCCGGCCTCGGGAAACACCACCACGCACAGTCCCACCGAGAGTGGCGGTCCGACGATAAAACACACCTCATCCAGCACCGACTCCAGCGCATAGGCGGTTTGTAACTGCGGTTGACCACGATACAGCTCGGTCCAGCGCGCCCGGACCATCGCCGACATGTTCGGCATGCAACCGGCCAGCGCGGCGAACACAAACAGTGTCCAGTTCGGCGCTTGCAATCGTGTACAGAGCAACAGCAACAACAACGCGCAACCGCCGACCAAGGCCGAAACCGGCAGCACCCGGCCCTGACCAAAACGGTCGACCATGCGCGACACCTGTGGTGCGCAAAACGCCGTGGCCAAGGCAAAGGTCGCCGCCACTGACCCGGCCAACCCGTAACCGCCCTGCAACTGCGAGAGCATGGTGATCAGGCCGATGCCGGTCATCGAGATCGGCATGCGCGCGACCATTCCCGCCAGCACAAAGGCGCGGCTGCCAGGGGCGTTGAATAGCGCTTGATAGGGATTTGCCATCCGCTTCCATCCTCTGCTGAGGCGTGCAACTTGCCACAAAGCGTCCAGGTAGTAAAAAACCACAAATAAGCCCGCCAAACATGAACTCAAGCCACCTTGCGCCAGTCACCTGATATGCCCGCCCGTCGAAAGCTGAGTGATAGGCACATCTCGTCAGCAGCACACTGTTCATCGATGGCGGCCTATGTCTCTATCCGGAGTGACGCAGCAATGGCTGATCATTACAACGAGCGACAAAGCGCTATCGACGCCCACGGCATCATCGGGGACATGCGCAGCGCAGCGTTGGTCAACGACAAGGGCAGCGTGGACTTTTTCTGCTGGCCGGAATTCGACAGCCCGTCGATCTTCTGCTCATTACTGGACACCCCGGACGCGGGGATTTTCCAACTGGCACCCGAGCTGCCCGATGCCCGGCGCGAGCAAATCTACCTGCCCGACACCAACGTGCTGCAAACCCGCTGGCTGAGTGAACAAGCGGTGGTGGAGATCACCGACCTGCTGCCGGTCGGCGACAACGATGACGCCCTGCCCCTGTTGATCCGTCGCGTGCGGCTGGTTAGTGGCCACGCCACCTGCCACCTGCATTGCGCGGTGCGCCATGACTACGCCCGAGCGCAGACCACGGCGCGGGTCGACGGCGCAGACGTCTGCTTCGAAGCCGCTCACCAGCCAGGTTTACGCCTGCACGCCAATCAGCCGATGCAGGTTGTGAAAGACGCCGCCGTCGCCACGTTTAGCCTCAAACAGGGACAGAGCGCCGAATTCCTCCTCGGCGCCCTCGACGACCCACGCTTCAAGGATGAAAACAGTGACCTGTGCCTGCAACGCACACTGAAGTTCTGGCGCGACTGGATCGGGCAATCCAATTACCGCGGACGCTGGCGCGAAATGGTCAACCGCTCGGCACTGGCGCTGAAACTGCTGACCTCGCGCAAACACGGCGCGATCCTCGCCGCCGCGACCTTCGGCCTGCCGGAAATACCCGGCGGCGCCCGCAACTGGGACTATCGCTACACCTGGATCCGCGATGCCTCCTTCACCGTCTATGCCTTCATGCGCCTGGGCTTTGTCGATGAAGCCAACGCCTACATGCGCTGGTTGCACGGACGGATGAGCGACTGCCAGGGCAAAGCGATGAAGCTCAACGTCCTGTATGCCATTGATGGTCGTCAGGAGCTGCCGGAAATCGAACTCGCGCACTTGTCCGGTCACGGCAATGCCAAGCCGGTACGTATCGGCAATCAGGCCTACGAGCAGGCTCAGCTGGATATTTTCGGCGAGTTGATGGACGCGGTGTACCTGGTCAACAAGTACGGTGAGGCCATTTCCCATGAGAGTTGGCAACATGCCATCAAAGTGGTCGATCAGGTTTGCGATAGCTGGCAGCAAGAGGATGTCGGCATCTGGGAAATGCGTGGCGAGCAGCATCACTTCCTGCATTCACGGCTGATGTGCTGGGTGGCACTGGACCGGGCCATCCGTCTCGCGTCGAAACGCTCGCTGCCCGCCCCGTTCGCCCGTTGGGATCAGACCCGCCAAGCGATCTACGCCGACATCTGGAACAACTTCTGGAGCGACGAACATGGACATTTCGTCCAGCACATCGGCGGCACCGCGCTTGACGGTTCGATGTTGCTGATGCCATTGGTGCGTTTCGTCAGCGCCAGGGACCCGCGCTGGCTGTCGACCCTGCAAGCGATCCAGAAAACCCTGGTGCGCGACGGCATGGTGTACCGCTACCACAACGACGACAGCCAGATCGATGGCCTGCCCGGCACCGAGGGCGCGTTCGCCGCCTGCTCGTTCTGGTACGTCGAGTGCCTGGCTCGCGCCGGTATGGTCGAAAAAGCGCACCTGGAGTTCGAACAACTGCTGCGCTACGCCAACCCGCTCGGGCTCTACGCCGAAGAGTTCGACAGCCACGCCAGGCACCTGGGCAACACGCCACAAGCGCTGACCCACTTGGCACTGATCAGCGCGGCGAGTTTTCTCGAGCGGAAGTTGAGTGGGGAGAAGAGTTACTGGCAGCCGTAAAATGCGGGTGAGAAACCTGACGGACTGTCTGACAGCCGACAATCCCTTGTGGCGAGGGAGCTTGCTCCCGCTCGGCTGCGCAGCAGTCGTAACCCCTTCACTCGGTCCTCCAGCAAAACCGCATCGAATGGTGTTGGGACCGCTTCGCGCTCCAGCGGGAGCAAGCTCCCTCGCCACAGGTTGTGCTTTACGCGTCGGAGTCGTACGGATCGAAATTATCCAGCACCCGATTTACCAGCAACTCGCTCAGTACAATCATCTGTTGAATCGCCAACGCCACATGACGCCGCGAACCTTCAAGTTCGAAGGCCGGATTGCTGGCCGAACGGAAGTTGAGTGGAAAGAAGAGTTACTGGCAGCCATGAGGTGCTGGTGCGCTTGATGCGGCTCACTGACAATGACCAACTTCGGCTCGAACCTCAAGCACCTCGCCAACAGCCTTTCCATGTTGTGATGTGCACTAAGCGCAAACACAACGAATACCTCAAGATTACACGCAACCCTCTCTAACGCACTGTCCAACCTGGTATCGGTCGAATCGACAATCAATAGACGCTGTATCATAAATTTTTCACTCCAGCCTCAACCGACCAACTAAATCAACAGGCGCTCCCCTATAAGCCCCCTGATCAACATTGCGTTAATCAACCGACAGAGCGCGGCCAAAATACTAGGGCTTGAGACTGAGGCATGAGCAAAGAAATTCATCTCAACCCGTAATCGGCCAAAGAAACATTGGCTTTCGGTCTCGAAGATAGCAAACGACCACGACTTTACAAGCCTCTGACTGATGAAGATTAGCTATATAAGCCAGATCATATTGACCTAAAGGATTTTCCTGAAAACCTATACAAAATAATATAAAAATATAACTAACAACGAAGCCAATTAAAAACCATTAAAATATTTGCATCTATTAAAAACTCAACTAGATTCCTTCCCCACACACAAACATTACTAAACTCACGAACTAGCTTTGCCTACCATAACGCCCAACAGCGAAAACAAAATGGAGTTTGCCCTTGGAAGAAAAATTGATACTTGTTGATCCAGACGATCGTGAAATCGGCTCTGCACCGAAGTTGCACGTCCATCAACAGGGTCTTTTACACCGAGCATTCTCGATCTTCATTTTCGATGGCAACGGCCGTGTACTGTTGCAACAACGGGCACTGGGCAAATACCACTCTCAAGGCCTGTGGACCAACGCCTGCTGTGGACATCCGCGCCAGGGTGAGCGGACCCGCGCCGCAGCCAAACGCCGGCTGCGCGAAGAAATGGGGCTCACCTGCAAACTGACGCCGGTCTCCACCCTGCTCTACCACGAACGCGTGTCAAACCAGCTCATCGAGCATGAATACGACCACGTGTTCGCCGGTATCAGCCGTACTCCACCGATTGCCAATCCCGAAGAAGCCCACAGCTGGCAATGGCAGAAGCTCTCCGAGATTCCGGGACGCATCGCGGCAACCCCTGAAGCCTTCAGCATCTGGTTTCGTCGGATCTTCGAACAAGTCGGGCCGGCCGGGGTACGCAGCTGGAAAGAACTCGCGCACAGCCACCGCTGAGCAGAGTTGCTTCGTCCATACCTTCACGAGAAATCAGCCATGAACAGCCAACCCCAAAAAAACACCCCCGCCGATGAAACCCGTCTGCCTTATCAAATCATCCAGGGCTCCAGCATCGACAGTTATCAGGAGAAGGTCGTGTACACCTACGGCGACAGCCCTGAGGACTGGCGCAAGGCAATCGGCAATTACATCCTGTTCCAGTTCGGTGTCTACGACGATCCACGTTCGACTCCGCCCATCAGCCTCGACGAGTCCGGCATCCGCTATTTCGAACGACAACTGAAACTCGCCGGCCTCGAAGAACCGAATCGCCCACCGATCAAACGCATCCTCGACATCGGTTGTGGCTGGGGCTACATCCTCAAATACCTGGCGGAACGCTTCCCTGAATGCGAGCGCCTGGACGGGGTCAACGTCAGCCGCCGACAACTGGAACACTGCGCGAAATTCCACGCCGAGCAAGGGTTGTCCGAACGTATCAATCTCTACCTGTGCAACGCCAAGGATATCGAGTTGCTTCCGGGCGCGGATGAACCCTACGACCTGGTGATCATCCGCGGCGTGATCTCGCACTTCCCCGACGAGCTCTACGAAACCACCATGCAAGCCCTCGCCGGCCGAGTGCGCGAAGGCGGTGTGGTGGTCATCGCCGACAACCTCTACAACACCCCTCCCGCAACCTACACCCCCGACACCCCGGACGAAGTCGACCGCCTCGCCTGCAAACACCGCAAATCACCGGCGTACTTTCGTGAAGTGCTTGAGGAAAGTGGCTTCACGATCCACGACATGCGGGTATTGCCCTCAAATATCGATGTGGCGCACTGGTTGATGGATACAAAAGCCAATATCGAGAACAAGGAGTTGTTCCCTCATGGGGTAACGGGGGCGTTGGAAGAGTTGCGGGTGCTGGCGGAGAACTGGTCGGTGGCGCTGATTAAGAACAAGGTTTCGACGTATAGCGTGGTTGTAAAAAAACCATTTTTAAAGTGAGCCATTGTTCAGAATCAGGGGCCATTCACACTTCCGGAGAACACCATGGCAATTATTACGCTGCCCAATATTTATTGTCCTTTCTCTCACATTCAACACCCCAAGGCCGACCAGTTCGACCAACGCACGGCTGACTGGCTCCAACACTGGGAGCTCTACTGGGACGATAAACAAAGGCAACGAATGATTCGCCCGGGTTGGGGGGTATTGGCATCACTCGCCTATCCCAAAGGCACTGACGAACTGATTCAGATTGCTTCTGACTGGATGGCATGGGCCTTTGCCTGGGACGATGAGTGGTGTGATGAAAGCCCGGTCACAAAAAGGCCGGAAGACATGATCATCGCATTTGCAAGAATGAATCGAGCAATGGAATGTCCGGAGTACCCCGTCGACCCAAATGACCGTTATGCCCTGTCAATGCAAGAATTACGCATTCGTCTTGGGCAACACGCTACCCCCACTCAAGTGAATCGTGTAGTTGAAGCCCAAAAAGGGTATTTCATGGTCGAAATGGTCAAAGCTGCGTCCCTTTCTCCCGGACTGAATGAATGTACTTTTCTACGTCTGACGGGTGGCGGCGGGATGGTTTTCCCAATCCTCACTCACGTCGTTGCGGGTATTGATATTAGCCAGGATGAGTTTCTCGACCGCCGACTGGCTGCCATGACAGAAATGGCAGCCACCCTTGTAGTGTGGGAGAACGAGTTTTTTTCCTATGCGAAGGAGAGCATGCGCGCCAGTCTGGACGAACGTGGGCATAACCTCATTGATGCAGTTCGCAGGGAGTTTAACTACACCACGCAACAAGCATTGTCATGGTTCAACGTGATGCACGACCGAATCATCGGTTTGTTTGTCCGCTTGCGCGAACAAATGCTTCAGGACGCATCTCCAGAAGTCGAACGCTACATCGAAACATTGATTCACTATCAGACAGGCATCCTCGAATGGCATCGAACGGATGAGCGCTACCGCGTTTTGGGCCCAGGAGACTCCACACCCTGTTACGACGGTGGTCATATCGCCGACCAATCACATGATCAAAGCTACGAGCCCGTTCCAATACCGTCGATTCGATGGTGGTGGGACTATGACCCTGCCCGCCCTGCATCAGCCCACAAGTTTCATCCCAATGATCGTGTGGTTGCGGCCAGACAAGCGGGACGTGAGTTCAACACCCATCAAGAGCCCTACACCTATAAACAACAGCAATAACGAAACAACCGACTGACTGTGAGGGATCACCATAAGAAACGGTCGCGGTCAATCTGCTCAATCCACGGTCCGCCTGACGAAACTCAATCCCCGTGGTGAGGGAGCTTGCTCCCGCTCGGCTGCGCAGCAGTCGTAACCTCTGTCACTCGGTCCTCCAGCAAAACCGCATCGAATGGTTTTGGGAGCGCTTCGCGCTCCAGCGGGAGCAAGCTCCCTCGCCACAAGGTTGTGCTCTACGCGTCGGAGTCGTACGGATCGAAATTATCCAGCGCCCGATTTACCAGCAACTCGCTCAGTACAATCATCTGCTGAAACGCCAACGCCACATGACGCCGCGAACCTTCCAGTTCGAAGGCCGGATTGCTGGCCGAACAGAAGTTGAGTGAGGAAAAGAGTTACTGGCAGCCGTAAGGTGCTGGTGAAAGACCTGACGCGGACTATCTGAAAGCAGACAGTCCCTTGTGGCGAGGGAGCTTGCTCCCGCTCGGCTGCGCAGCAGTCGTAACCCCTTCACTCGGTCCTCCAGCAAAACCGCATCGAATGGTTTTGGGACCGCTTCGCGCTTCAGCGGGAGCAAGCTCCCTCGCCACAAGGTTGTGCTCTACGCGTCCGAGTCGTACGGATCGAAATTATCCAGCGCTCGGTTCACCAGCAACTCGCCCAGCACAATCATCTGTTGAATCGCCAACGCCACATGACGCCGCGAACCTTCCAGTTCGAAGGCCAAATCACTGGCCAACACATTCACCGACGCCAGGGTTTCGCTGGCGTGGGCCAGCAAGGTTTCGTTGTCGACATCGGGAATGACCACAAACATTTTGCCCGGCCGGGTATCGAGTTTCGGTGGCTGGGTGAATGGCGGTAAGTGGTAATCCAGCGCACGCTCGGCGGCTTCATGCAGCTTGCTGGAATCGAGGGAATCGTATGGGGAAACGCTGGGGTTTTCGGGGGGATTGGGGGTGATTTTGACCATGGTTGAAACTCCTGACATTCATGAAGCTCACCAGCATCGTGACCAAACGATGGGTGGTGGGCGGTACGCAGGTTGGTCAACCGGGAAGTCAGGCACCCGGCGCACTCGAAAGTGCCCCGCGCACAGCCCACCGCGAAGCATAACGGCAAGTGCAAAAAAAAGCGCCGACATGCTTAGGTTGGCGCTCATGCGCCTGACATTGAACAGGTGACCAAACCCGGCCGCTGAATTGGCAGCGACCCGCAAACACTAGTCCCGTGCCCTTCCTAACCACAACCTGAAAACCTCGTCGGAGAATTCCCCGGTCGACACCGCTTCTGTAGGAGCAAGGCTTGCCCGCGATGAACGAAGACGCGGTCCACCTGACGAAACGCGTTTAACGATGAATAGCCCAGCCCCCTACAAACACTAAACAACTCACCTCGCCGCACTCTGAAATATGCGGTTGCATGCCAATCACCGGCCTCATAACATCGCCCCTTCAACGGGTACAGCGGAGCTGTTCAGTAAAAACCCGCATTCAAGGAACCAGAATGAGCCATCGCATCCACTGCAGCATCAAAGCACCTCCCCGCTCGGGCCTGACCCGGGATCAACTGTGGGAAGCCGACGACAAAGGCCTGATCAAATGTTGGGAAGTCGGCCGCGAACGTGCCGCTAAATTCCCCGACCTTTCAAAACGCTGCCTGGCCGGCGAACTCCCGGTGCTCGGCTGGAAAGGTGGCGTCAGCCGCAGCTTGAAGAAGCGCGATAAATTCGGCTCCCTCAAATACCTCGCCCAATGGCAAGGCCTGCGCGGTGAAGACCTGGACATCGACCTGACTCAGGAACGGACGATGACCTGCTCCAGCACCAGAATGGTCGTGACCTTTACCCCTGATCGCACAAAATACTTTAACCAGCCGTTGGAAATGGAAGCCTAGGTGCCGACCTGATGGCCCGCCCACAAGTGGGCCAATCATCCTGACTCACAACCTTGCCCTAAAGTCCGCCGTTTGCCACGCCTCGCTTTTCAGCAGTAAGCCAGGCAAAACATCGTTACACTTGCCGCCCTAAAGGACGCGATCAGGACAAGGAATGTTACCCACCTCTTCTACCCTCCGGCGCACGCTGGTGGGTTGGCTGTATGCCGCCGCCATGGCGCACCTGCTCGTCAGCCTCATGCTGACCTGGGCCGGCCACTCGGGTTTGCTCGATGGCTATCTGCAAACCCTCGAACAAGCCTTCTGGGCAGACGCCGCGCCTGCCGCCGCCCGCGCACAACAGGTCTGGTGGCTGGCGTTGTTCGGCGCCACCCTGCAAAGTTATTCGCTGTACATGCTGGCGCTGGTGCACATCGGCAACCGCCTTGAAAGCCCTATGGCGTGGGGCTGGTTAATTGCCGGGATCGTGCTCTGGGCCCCTCAGGACATGCTGATTTCGATTCAGGCCAACGTCTGGTCACACTTGTGGATTGACAGCTTTGCGCTGCTCACCCTGCTGCCGCCCCTGTTCTGGCTGTATCGCCATGACCGCCGTCCTCCCCCTGTCAATGTATTGAGTGAATCCGACCATGGCTGATTTTTCCCTTCTGGACTGGGCGCTCACGCTGTTGATTGCCCAAGCTGTTCTCGGTGCGCTGGATACCCTTTATCACCACGAACTGACCGTCGCCCTGCCCTATCGCCACAGCGCACGGCTGGAGTTGTCGATCCACGCGTTGCGTTCATGTTTCTACGGCATCCTGTTTCTGGGCATGGCACACCTGGCCTTCCAGGGCACGTGGGCGATTGTCATTGCGCTGCTGTTCGCGCTGGAGATTGGCCTGACACTCTGGGACTTCGTGGTCGAGGATCGCAGCCGCAAGTTGCCGGCCATCGAGCGCATCATGCACACGGTACTGGCGGTCAATGGCGGTGCGTTCTTCGCGTTATACGGTGTGCAACTGGCGCAATGGGCAACGCTGCCTACCGCCCTGAGCCCTATCGATTTCGGCTGGCGCGGTTGGTTACTGACGCTGTTTGCGATCGGCGTCACCGCTTCTGGTATTCGCGATGGGTTGGCGGCGCTCCGCATGCAGCGCGAAGGCAAACCGGCTAACCCGTTCGCGGGGCTTGCCTATAAGCGTGTACTGGTCACCGGTGGCACCGGGTTTATCGGTGAAACCCTGGTCAATCAACTGCTCGACGCCGGCCACACCGTCAGCGTGCTGGCCCGCGATCCGTTGAAAGCCGCTTACCTGTTTGACGGCCGTGCTCGCTGCCTGCGCTCGCTGAGCAAACTCGGCTACAACGAAACCTTCGATGTGGTGATCAATCTGGCGGGCGCACCGGTTGCCGGTCCGCGCTGGAGTGCCAAGCGTCAGGCGCAATTGCTGGCCAGTCGGGTCAACACCACGCAAGCGTTGATGACCTGGTTGAAGAATGCCCGACATAAACCGGCGCTGTGGGTTCAGGCCTCGGCCATCGGTTTTTACGGCGTGCGTGACGCCAGTGAAAGCCTTGATGAAAGCGCCACCAAGGGCGAGGGTTTCATGGCTGAGCTGTGCGCACGCTGGGAAGCCGCCGCGCAACCGGCCAGCGAACTCGGCGTGCGTCAGGTGGTCATGCGTCTGGGGGTGGTGTTCGGCCCGGGCGGCGCGTTGTTGCCGTTGCTGATTCCATTCCGTTTGGGTTTCGGTGGGCGCATGGGCGATGGCCAGCAGATCATGAGCTGGGTGCACCGCGACGATGTGATTCAAGTGATCGCCCGTGCATTCGACGACAACAGCCTGAGCGGCACCTACAACCTGGTCGCACCGGATGCAGTCAGTCAGGCAGTGTTCGCCGACAGCGTCGGTAAAGTCCTGAAGCGCCCCGTGTGGTTCCACATCCCGGCGGCCCCGGTGCGTGCCCTGGCTGGCGAAATGGCGCAGTTGTTCTTTGACGGCCAACGGGTGGTGCCAGATCGCCTGACGGAGGCTGGCTATACCTTCCGTTACCCGACCCTCGACGCTGCCCTGCGCGACCTGGCCTGAGGACTGTGCATGAGCAAGCCCCTTTTGTACCTGCTGGCCGGCAACGGCAGCGCCGCTGATTGGTGGGATGATGCGCTGCCGTACTTTCAGCGCTATCAGGTGGTGCCGCTGGAGCTGCCGGGGTTCGGGAGCAACCCTCAAGCGCCCTGCGAGGACCTCGCCGCCTACGCTCAGGCGTTGCTGGCAGCGACCGTCAAAGGCAGCGCAATCATGGCGGTCGGCGTGAATGCGTTGCTGGTATTGCATGCGCTGCAACGGCAACCAGGGCACTTTTGCAGGAGTGTATTGCTGGCGCCGGTGGGGGCGTTTTTGTGGCAACGACGTCTGCCGGCGTTGATGTCACCACTGCCCATTCGCAAGACCATCCACTGGTTGCTGGCGAACCAGCCAACGCTGTTTGCACACAAGTTCTCCAGCCAGACCTGGACACCCGCGCAGTACCGGCGCATGGGTGCAGGCTATGAGCGCTGCCGGGCTTTTGTACCGCACTGGGATCTGGTGCGAGCGGACACTGCGCTGCCATTGCTGGAATGGATCAACGATCCGGTCGAGCTGGTCTGGGGCGATCAGGACAAAGTACTGGGCATCGAGCAGGCCGCCGCATGGTCGGCGATTCTGGCCCGTGCCGATTTGACTATCAGCCTGAAATCCGGATGGGGTCATTACCCATGGATCGACTCACCGGCCGAGTTCGCGGCATGGCTGGAATCGGGTGAGCGCGGATTCGTCGCGCACACCAAGGGCGGGCGTTTACGTCTGGCAACACTGGCCGGGCAAGCCGTTCCCCCTGCGCTGTCACTCAATGACTGCAACGATTCACGCTTGCCGGCGTTTCTCGCCAGCCAACCGAACGCCACTTGGGCGGTGCGCTCTTCCAGCTATGGAGAGGATCAGGCCGATGCGGCGAACGCCGGTTTGAGCACCACGTTCCTGCGTGAACCGACGCACAACGTACCTGCGCGGATTGCCGAGTTGAGTTCGTCCGGGGTCGAGGAAGTGGTGGTGCAACGCTTCATCATTCCCCTGCTGTCCGGAATTGCCTTTGTACGTCATCTGTCGGTCGAGCTGGAATGGGTCGAGGGTCACCTCGAGTCACTGGCCGACGGCCAGGTGAGTCCGCAGCGGGCGATTGTTTCGCGGCTCGGCGCCTCTTGGAGCAGCGACACATTCAAGCCATCCCATGGCTTGACCGCGGACCTGCTGTGGCGCTTTTTACAGAACGTGTTGCGGGTCTTCCACTATGTGCCCGGCGACGTCGAATGGGCCTGGGACGGTACGCAATTGTGGTTGCTGCAATACCGGCCGATCAGCGATTACGGCTGGCGTCGACACCTGACCGCCGCCAACATCGCCGAGATCCTGCCGCCACAACCGAGCCGTCTGGTGGAGTACGCCCAACGACGTGCAGCGGCCAGTATCCCGGCGATCATGGCGCGCTGGGATTCACGCGTATTGCAGGACAACGAGCCATTCACTGCGGTGTTCGGCGGCGCCTCCTATATCAACAACGACCTGTTTCTCGCCCGCTTGGCGGACTGGGGAATCTCCGCCAGCAGCTACGCCGGTGAAGTCGGTGGCGCGACGCCGGAGCTGCCTTGGCGGCCTCTGCGTCTTTTGCGTTCGCTGCCGTTATTGCTGCGTATGCAACGCATCGCTCGCGGGCATTTGCTGACGCTGGAAAGCCGATTGCAGCGCTTCGACCAGGAGCTGACAGACCTGATAGCGCAAAGCGCCGACGGCCAGCAACTCGCCGACTGGTTCACCCGGTTCTATGTGTTTGTGGTGCAGGGAAACCTGTGTATCGCCACAGCGTTGGCCAGCAGTGGTGGCGATCTGCTGGGGCGCCCACCGACAGCGTATGACGACCTTGAGCACTGCCCACATCGACTGCCATGGGAAACCGATCCGGCGACGCCACGCCCGGCACCGACCGAGCTACCGTTGCAGGCATTCCCGCGATGGTCCCGAGCCATCCACCTGGCTCATTCGACGGGTTTGCCAGGCTTGCGCGGTTACTACCTGCAAGTGCGCGAGTGGTATCGCGACAATCTGATGCGGCTGTTCTTTCGCCTGCACCATGCCATGCCGATGGCGGATCGGGCGCACTGGTTCGGAGCCCATCCGGAGATTCGCACGCGTGACGGCAGCTTCTGGCAGGACGGTCGTGAAGGTACCGAGCAGGCCACGGGGTTCATGATCTATCCGGGGCAGGTCCAGGGCATTCTGGGTGACGATATTCTGCTTGAAGACACCCTGGACCCCGGACGACACGCGCACTACCAGACCGCGCGGGCAGTGATCGCACGCATGGGCGGACGCTTGTCCCACGGCTCGACCTTGCTGCGTGAACTGCGCAAACCCTCGGCGGTGCTGCCCCAGGTCGATCTGGCGTGGTTAGGCCGTGAAGTGCGGTATTGCGATGGTGAGTTGACGTTGGTGAAGTAAGCGCAAGCCTTACATCTCGCAGGTCTCTGTGGCACAGCAGTCATCGCGCGAAAACCGCTCGCGGTACGCCTGCGGTGTCACCCCCATGGCCCGCAGGAAACTGCGGCGCAGGGTTTCTTCGCTGCCGAACCCGCATTGCACGGCGATCCGTTTGATCGGCACTCCGGTGTCACTCAGCAATCGTCGTGCGGTTTCGACGCGGATCAGTTCGATGGCCCGCGCCGGGGTCTGGCCGGTGTCGGCGCGGTAGTGTCGGATAAAGCTGCGTTCGCTCATGCCCGCTTGCAGCGCCAGCGCCGGGATGCCGAGGTCCAGGCTGAGGTTTTCGGCGATCCAGGCGTGTAGCTCATCAAAGCGATTGCCGTGCTGTTGCAGGTCCAGCGTCACGCTGAACTGTGACTGGCCGCCCGGGCGCTTGAGGAACACCACCAGTTGCCGGGCAACTTCCAGGGCAATCCCGCGCCCCAGATCTGCTTCCACCAGCGCCAACGCCAGGTCGATGCCGGCTGTAACCCCGGCCGAGGTCCAGACCGGGCCGTCGTTGATAAAGATCGGGTTGGGCTCGACTCGCAGTTGCGGGTGCTTTTGCGCCAGCTGATCGCAGCGGGTCCAGTGGGTGACCACGCGACGACCGTCGAGCCAGCCGCTGGCGGCCAGTAAAAACGCCCCAGTACACACCGACGCCACACGCCGGGAAACCGCAGCCTGTTGACGCACCCAATCCACCAGCACAGCGTCTTCGGCCGCCGTGTAAACACCCCAGCCACCCGCGATGATCAGCGTATCGGAAGACTCGCTCGGCAACGGTTCGGCCAACAGCGCCAAGCCGGCCGAGGACATCACCGCCCCGCCGCCATCGGCAATCACCGTCGGCGCATAGGGCGGCGGTAATCCTCGCTGCGCGGCCATGTCATTGGCCGAGGCAAACACCTGCAATGGCCCGGTGACGTCGAGCAATTGCACATTGGCGAAGGCCAGCACATGAACGGTTTTCGGTGAGTTCGGCATGATTGGCGTAATTCGAGGGCTGATTGGCGTATACGCCAAATCCTACGAGCCTACAGTCAAACCGTCCACCCAATAAGGGTGTGAACACGCAGACCAAGGAGATAGCGTCATGACGTTGCAGATCGGTTTTCTGTTGTTTCCACAGGTGCAGCAACTGGACCTGACCGGACCTTACGATGTGTTGGCCTCGCTGCCGGACGTAAAGGTGCATTTGATCTGGAAGGACCTGGTCCCCGTGACGGCAAGCACCGGCCTGGTCCTGAAGCCGACCACCACGTTCGATGACTGCCCCGACCTGGATGTGATTTGCATCCCCGGAGGCAGCGGCGTCGGGCCGTTGATGGAAGATCCACAAACCCTGGCATTCATTCGCAAACACGCCGCCCAGGCACGCTACGTGACTTCGGTGTGCACCGGTGCATTGGTACTCGGCGCTGCTGGATTGCTCAAGGGAAAACGGGCGACGACCCACTGGGCCTATCATGAATTGCTGAGTCTATTGGGCGCCATCCCGGTTCGGGACCGGGTGGTACGCGATGGCAATCTGCTGACCGGTGGCGGGATCACGGCGGGGATCGATTTTGCCCTGACCCTGGCCGCTGAGTTGTACGACAAAGACACTGCGCAATTGGTGCAGCTGCAACTCGAATACGCGCCCGCGCCGCCCTTCAATTCGGGCGACCCGCAAAGCGCGCCAAAAGCAGTGCTGGAGGAAGCCCATCGGCGTGCAGCCGCCTCGCTCAATCAGCGCACGCTGATCACCGAGCGTGTGGCCGCACGTCTCGGTTAAGCGCTTGGTCAGGTCTGAAACAGACTTTTACAGCGCCCATAAAAAAACCCGCCGAAGCGGGTTTTCCAAGACCATGACGACATCCTGTCGCTGCATTCCTTGCAAATGGTCGATCATCCATGACCCTGAGCGCGTCCTGCGCTGCAGTTGATGGAGTCAGATTAGGCCTGAATCCACAGGCGCAAAAGACGACATACCATCGCCCGTGCGTAAGCCATTGGCTATACGTCAGGTCCAGCCCCAATCGGCCGATTCCTGCAGGCAAAAAAAAACCCGCCGAAGCGGGTTTTCAAGACCATGACGACATCCTGTCGCTGCGATCCTTGCAAATGGTCGATCATCCATGATCCTGAGCGCGTCCTGCGCTTCAGTTGATGGGTGTAGATTACGCTTCGGATCCAATCTGAAACAGGAGACATAGCTACTACTTCGTGTAAGACATTCGCCATTGCAGCACTTCCGAAACCCTTAGACACCCCAGGTTTCAAGTGCCTGAGTCGCGTGTTTCGCGTCAGCTACGGCTCGCAATTCATTGTTCGACAAAGGCTTTCAGATTCACCAGCGCGTGGTCCCACTGCTGGCTGATCACTTCCAGCGAGCGGCGGGCCTCGTCCAGTTGCGCCGGCTCGAAGACCCATCGGCGTTCACGGCCCCGCTTGGTGTCACGCACCAGACCAGCGTCAGCCAGCACCCGCAGGTGTTTGGTTACAGCCTGGCGGCTGATGTCGGTGCCGGCGGTCAGTTGCGCGATCGACATTGCCCCGCCACCACACAACACGTCGATCAGCCGCAGCCGGGTTTCGTCGCCGAGCGCGGCGAAAGTCAGCGCCGAGCGGCCCAGCGCAGTAGTGGCCGACGGTGTATCCAGCGTTAAGGCGTCAGGGGGTGGCAAGGTACGTCTCGATGTTGGTCATTTGTTCATCCCAGCCACGACTGTTCATGCGGAAGGCTTTCAGACGGCGTTCTTCCGGAATGTTATCGAAACCGGACTCGACGACCTTCAGCAACGTGCCGCCCTCCATGTCTTCGAGCTCGAACAGCACCAGAGTGGTAGGCTCCAACGAATAGTCCACGGCCGGGTCCACCGGATACGGATGCCAACGGAATGCAAACACCCGCTCGGGCTCGACCCGCGCCACCTGCACGTCCCAGACCAGATGTTCATAGCCCGGATAAGTGATTTGCCCCCGGGTTCGCTCACCGGCAACAAAGCGTTTGCCCTCAAGCGCGACACCAAACCACTTGCCGAAGGATTCGGCATTGGCCAGGGCCCGCCAGACGGTGGAGCGTGGAGCCTTGAGCAGGATCTTTCTTTCGATGCGATCTGATGAGTGCATAGGTCACCTCCTTTGATGAACACTAGGCCCGGATGGCTGAATGCGCAACTTTCTGGTTGCATAAAAACATTCGGACAGGCTTTACCTTTCTGTCATGACGCCTGGAAATGCTAACGTCGCCAGTGAACTGGCCCAGAACAAGGATGCTTCATGTTGCTTACCCTTTCGGAGCGTTATCGCGGCTGCCTGCTGGGGCTGGCTTGCGGCGACGCAGTCGGTACAAGCGTAGAGTTCAAACCGCGCGGGTCGTTCCCGGCGCTCACCGATATGGTAGGTGGCGGCCCGTTCAATCTGAAACCGGGCCAGTGGACCGATGACACGTCGATGGCGCTGTGCCTGGCCGAAAGCCTGCTCACAAAAAATGGTTTTGACGCCTTCGACCAGATGGGGCGTTATCTCAATTGGTGGCAATGGGGTTACCTGAGCTCGACTGGCGACTGCTTTGATATCGGCATGACCGTGCGCGAAGCCCTGACTCATTATCAGGAAACCGGCAATCCATTCGCCGGATCGACCGATCCGTTCAGTGCAGGTAACGGTTCGCTGATGCGATTAGCGCCGATGGTGCTTTTCTATTTCCCTGACATCGATCAGATCAACGTGTATTCCGCTAGCAGTTCCAGAACCACCCACGCCGCCCCGGAAGCCATCGAATGCTGTCAGCTGTTCGCCGAATTGATTTGCAGAGCATTGCAGGGCGCGTCGAAATCAGATTTACGACACTTGGGCCACAGACACTTTTCAGAACCCAAAGTCGCCGCGATTGCCAGTGGCAACTATCTCGCCAAACCAAAATCCGAGATCGTGGGTACAGGCTACTGCGTTGCCTCGTTAGAGGCGGCGCTGTGGTGTTTCCATCACACCGACAGCTTCGAAGACGCCATTCTGCAAGCCGCCAACCTGGGTGATGATGCTGACACTACCGCCGCTATTGTCGGGCAGTTGGCCGGAGCTTTTTACGGTGTAAAAGGAATCCCCAATAGTTGGCTTGCGAAGCTGCACATGCACGATGAGATTGAAGCGACAGCCGACGCATTGTTACAGGCATCAAACACCCACCACACGCACGACTGATCCGACCGCCAGGTTTTGCCGCCGGGTTCATGCGTCACCTCCTGTTATCAACACCAGGCCCCAATGGCGATTGCGCAGCCTTCAGGTTGCGCAATCGCCGTTGCGGTCGATCTTCACCGCCTGTCTGCGTATCAGGTGTTGTTGCAACCCTTGGCGATGGAGTCTTCATTGGAGGTGTAAGGCCTGGAAGGTTCCAGGTTCCACTCAGGCTTGTTGCGGGCAATGTTGAAATGGCAAACCAACTGGCGGCGCATGCTGCCGATGTTGCTGTCACGGTTGTCCGGGTTGTCTTTCCAGTTCGCGTCCAGGTAGTGATCGGCAGCCAGTTCGTTGAAGAAGTTGTTGGTCTGGCCGTCCTGTACCTTTCTGCCGCAATCGGTCGGCGTCACTTCGAGGGTCATGACCTTCTTGCCAAAGCCCGGGTCGTCACGCTCAACCCAGCTTGCGCTTTGTACGTAACGATCACAGCCGTTCTTTTCAGTCGTGGGGTAGATCACCTGCTTTTTACTGTCGTAGACAAAGGCTGCGTCTTGTTGAGGGGTTTGCGGCAATTTCATGTTGATGACCGGCAAGTGCTGCTGCACCGCCTTGTACCATTGGATCTGATTAAGCCGGGCGCCCTCCAGGCCGCTGTCTTCGGTATAGAACAGTGCAAGGATCGATGGGGATTTCGGCGGACTCTCTTCCCACTTGGCCAAGCGCAGTTCGTTCTGGGTGCCGAACGATTCGGCAGCAATCTTGCTCATCGCACGGATGCTTTGGTAGAAGGCCGGACCCGAGGCACTGTTGCGTTCATCACGTACGTCGAATGAGCATTGGCGTGAGTGATCACCCCTGTTCTGCTGGTAATTGGCAGCCCATTGCTCGGCAGTGGTCACGCCTTGTTCGTGACAGAATTTTTCCACGTTGCCGGGGGTTCGCCGCGAGTCGGTGCAACCTTGTTGCCCGCGATCATCGGTGGCCGCATCGATCGGGAACGAACACAACACGGCGTAATCCTGATGGTCCTTGGGGTTGCCGAAGATGGTGTCAAAAATGAAGCCGCTTTTGAGCCCATAGGCCAGCTTGCGGAACTTCGAATCCTTGCGCAGATACGAG
Source organism: Pseudomonas sp. FW306-02-D09B (assembly GCF_058782685.1). NCBI lineage: Bacteria > Pseudomonadati > Pseudomonadota > Gammaproteobacteria > Pseudomonadales > Pseudomonadaceae > Pseudomonas > Pseudomonas sp. FW306-02-D09B. Next base: position 97,176 of record NZ_JBYSXY010000007.1, on the reverse strand, counting down.
GCGGATACCCCGCCACTCGCCTGGCTTTTCGGGCTGATGCTGTAGAACTGGTAATCGGTCGAAGGCCAGGTCGCCCGAAACAGCACACCCGAACACAGAAACGCCGGTTTGGACGGCCCGCCGCAATCTTGCCGGGTGTCGTTATAGAGTTGGTTGAGACGGGTGACCGTGTCGCTGCCCAAATCGGCATGGGCCGTGGAAAAAAATGACAGGCCAGCGATGGCGACTGCGCTGGCAATGGGCGCTTTGATTCCTTTCATAGGGATCCCTCCTGGTGGTTGAAACGGGACGGCCAGTGCAGGCCGTCATGTCCTTCTCGTTCAGCGCGGGACCGGGTTGCAACCGGCCGCTTTCGCTTCACTGTCTGAAACAGTGGGCCTGAAAGGCTCCAGGTTCCACGGCGTCTTGCTGCGGTAATTGACCAGCACACAGTTCAGTTGCTGACGCATGCTGCCGGCAGACTTTTCTTCTTCACGCCAGTTCTGGTCGCGGCCCTTCATGGCGAACAGTTCGTCGTACAACGCGCTCAATTGATTACTCGGCAGCGCCCGCCCCTCGGCGGTGGGCACGACGCTCAAGGTCCATTCATCCTTGCGGGTGCCGGGGTCGTAGCGTTTGACCCAGTTGGCCGACGCGATGTACTGACGGGGCGGTGTGCTGGCGACCGGGTCAACGGGGGCGTTGGCGTTCAGTGCGATCACCTGATCGGCGGCCACGTAGCTGAAGCGCTGCTCTGGGGGCTTGGTGAAGTCCAGGCGCAGAATCGGTACTGGGTAGCCCTGGTCATTCAATTTTTTCTGGAAGTTGCGCGCACTCTTCAGACCATCTTCCGGCTTGGGCGGCGCCTGGTCGCCTCGGGTGGCGAAGTTTTGCGTGCTGTTGACGTTGTAGATGAAGGCATCGATGTATTTCATGTTCTCGCTGCCATCGTTGGTGGCGGAAGCGTTTTTGAGCATGAACTCGTTGACTTGGGTCTTGATCGAAAACGGGTCCTTCATGGTGGTGGTTGCACGGGACTCATGCACCCGGATCATGGCATTCCAATCACTGGGTTTTTCGGCATTCCAGGAACACTGGCTGGACTGGATGGGGCCCTTTAACAGCCCGGTGTATTGCTGGCTCCACTTTTCTGCGGTGGTGACCCCGGCTTCGGCACAGGTGCCGTAAGCCCACTGGGCATTCTTGTTGTTCAGCGTGCCCTGGGCGTTTCTGGGTGGCTCCTTACTGTCAAAGAAGCCGCAGCCATACCACTTGCGTTCCGGTCCGGTGCCACCATCGAAAGCATAGATGCAGGTCCAACCCTGCTCCTTGACCGGCCGGTTCAACGCCGCCGCATCCGTTGGGGTGCGCATGATGAAACCGGCGGGATGAATCAGAATGCTGGTGCTCAGGTCCTTGCGAATCCAGGAGTAAGAGGTCGCACCGATCTTGATCGCATAAGGGCTGTAATCCCAGGGATTGAAGGGCCCGTCATTGACCATGCGCAGTGTCACGCCGCTGCAATAATAATGACCGCGCGCGGCCCCGGAATCGATTTCCTTGCAGTCGTTATTCAGCGTGTTGTAGTTGCGGTTGATTCGATTCAGGGTCTCGATCGGATCGAGGGCGGGTTGTGCGGCTATCGCCGATAACGCAAAGGTAGAAGTGAACGCCAGAATAATTGGCGCACATGCCATAGGGCGCATGCAGACCTCCTTGTCGCAGTGCTGGATGATGATTTCCAGTTTCGCAGCGTAGACCAAACCCGGCATCTGTTCCTGTCACTGGAACTTTTTAGTCGGCACGTCTCGGACTTATCCGATCGCCCTAAAAGAAATACCCTACGCACAGCACCACTTTTCAAAGGATGAATCAGCATGAAAACACTCCACGGCAGTTGCCTGTGCAAGGCCATCATCTATGAACTCGACAGCCTCGACATGCCGATCAGCCACTGCCATTGCCACACCTGTCGCAAGGCCCACGCGGCGGCATTCGCATCAACGGCCGGGGTCATGCGCGAGCATTTTCGTTGGGTCAAAGGTTTGGATAAGTTGTCATCTTTTGAGTCCTCGCCCGGCAAGCTGCGGCACTTCTGCTCGCAGTGCGGCTCGCACCTGGTGGCCGAACGTTTGGCTCAGCCGCATGTAATTGTGCGGGTGGCGACCCTTGATGATGATCCGCAAATGACGCCGCAGGCGCACATCTGGACCTCTCACGATGTGCCATGGCTGGCTTATGAAGGAATGATCAAGTCTGCCGAATAACCACCGCCACAGGTTGCACAAGTGCGGCGACTGCACTTCAATCAGCCGTTCAACTCCTCGAAGACCCACGCGAGCTTTCCATGCCTCCACGCTTTTTACTGGCACTTGCGCCGCTGCTGCTGACGCCCTTCGCCCACGCCGACGACTGCGCTAATGCCGCCGACCAACGCACGATGAGCGAGTGTGCCGCCAAGAATTACAAGAAGGCCGACACCCAGCTCAACGCCCTCTACAAGCAGATCAATGACCGCTTGAAGGACAACCTCGAGAGTAAAAAACTGCTGGTCGGTGCACAGCGTGCCTGGGTGGCGTTCCGTGATGCCGAGTGCGAGTTCTCGGCGTCCGGGGTGGCTGGCGGCAGCGTTTACCCGATGATCTACAGCGACTGCATGGCCGGGCTGACGCTAAAACGTGTCGAGGCCTTCAAGACTTACCTCGAGTGCCAGGAAGGTGACCTGAGTTGCCCGGTTCCCGGGGTTTGATGCTCGAGCGTCTGTAAGGGCCTCTTCGCGAGCAAGCCCGCTCCCACAGTAGATTTTTGGTGTACACACAAGGTGTGTACGACCGAGATCCAATGTGGGAGCGGGCTTGCTCGCGAAAGCGTCCGTGCAGGCACCGTGATTACCGGATAAACACTTGCGCCGTGGTGATCGCCATGTCGCCCCCCGGCATTTTGATGCTGCCGATCTGTTTCAGGCTGTCGGCATCAAAGATCGCCACGTCGTTGAAAGTCCCGGCCAGGTAGATCTTGCTGCCGTCCTTGTTGAAGGAAATGCAGTAGTAGGAGTGATCCAGGTTTGCCGACTGCAGCAGCTTCTTCTGTTTGATGTCGTACTTGGCCAGACGATTGAGCACGCCGAACATCAGGTTCGGGTCTTTCGGCGAGCGCATGCCGCTGAAGTAGATCTCGGTCAGCGGGCCGAAATCGGTGGTTTCGGTCTTGCCGGTTTTCAGGTCGATGCTGAACAGGCCATAGAGGTTTTCGGCAGTGGCCGGGTCCTGTTTCTTGTCCTTGAATTTCGCTGTGGTGTAGAGCAGCGAGAAGTCATGCCGATACGTCTGCTGGTTCCACACGTAGAGCACGTCCGGTGCACTGTAGTTCGGACGTTTCCAGTGCCGACTGGGGATCAGCACGTCGAACTTGCCGGTTTTCACGTTGACCTTATAGATGTCCGCCCCCGCCACATACAACGTGCCGTCATCACCGCTTTGCATGATGGTCAACTGGCGCGGTGCTGGAAAGCTGCGCAGCGGTTTGGCGCTCATACCGGCATCGGTGGCGTAGACATCCAGCCGTGGTGGCTGCACTTCGTAATGATCGTTGAGCATCAAGGTCGGGTTGGCGACGGTGTACAGCTCCTTGCCGTCGTGACTGAGGGTGAACGCGAACATCGACCGCGCCTTCTCCCCCGGTTGCTGGGTGATGCTGGCGTGGAACACCTGCTTGCAGCTGTCGAGTTCGACACCGTAGATATCCGCGTAGTGGTTGTTCAGCACGTAGGCGGTCTTGCGGTCTGGCGACAACTGAATGGTGCCAGGGCCAAAGGCGTCCGGCAGTTTGCAGGTCTTGTACAGGCTGTCGGTTTTAAGGTCGATGACGTTCAGGTTGTTCGGGTAATTGGTGGTCAGCATGTACTCGTGACCACTTTGAAGCACGGTGTTTTCATCGGCCAGAACGCTGAGTGAACAGGCACTCAGGATGGCGGAAGCGGCCAGGCCGCAGGCATTGATAAGGCGCATGCAGGAATCCTTCTTCTGTCCGATTATTTGTCTTTAGGGAACACGGTGCCGAGGTTGCGCCAGCTCTCGTTGGAAGCTTGGGCGTCCTTGTTCCAGTCCGGGTAGGTGCTCATCATGTCCGGCACCTGGGCCGGCCACCAGCAAGGGTCGGAACAGCCATAAAGGTCAGCTTCCATTGGCTGGCACAGCGACGACACACCGCCAAAGGCGTCGATTTCCCACCCCGGATCGGTGGTCGAGGCGCAGCCGGCGACGGAACTCATGGCCACCACTTCTTCGATACGGTTTTCGGCCGCGGCCTGATCGAGCTTCTGCGCTTTGTTATTGATTGCCTTGAGATGTTTCATATCAGTGAGCCTTGCGCGGAGTGATGTAACTGCTGATAAACGCAGGGTTGTGAGCCATGATCCGGGTGTAGACCTCGATGCCGAAGTCGACCCAGTCACGCATCAGTTCGCAGTAGTGATAGGTCGGGTGGGTCGGGTCGCCATAACGGGCGTAGCTCTCGTGGTAGCAGCCGCCGGAGCACAGGTTGCGGATCTGGCAGTCTTCGCAGCCGGTGTTGGTCCGGTCCAGGCGCAGGGACAGGAAATCGTTCAACTCAACCTGTTTCACGCCGCTGTGGACGTTGCCGAAGGTCGGCAATGACGAGCCGGTAAAACGGTGGCAGAGGTTGAGTTCGCCCTTGTGATCCACCGCCAGCATCTTCAGCCCGGCACCGCACGGCAGGGCTTTTTTGTGGCCCTCGTGGATGTCGGTGATCAACTGATGCAAGTTGGAGAAACCGATGTTGCGGTGCTCCAGCGCCGCTTCCAGATAACGCCGGCCGAGTTTCTTCATGTTGGCGAAAACTTCGATCAGTTCGTCGCTGGACAGGTTGAAGCTGCTGATATCACCCGAGGTCACCGGGGCAAAACCGACTTCGGCAAAACCCAGCTCGTTGAACAGGTGGTCCCAGATGGTTTCGACGTCGGTGACGCCAGTGGTCAGGGTCACACGTGCACCAACCGGGCGGCTGTTGTAGCGCGACAGCAGCATCTCGGCCTTGCGCCGAACCACGTCATAGGTGCCCTGCCCGCCCACCGTGATGCGGTTGCGGTCGTGCACGGTTTTCGGTCCGTCGATGCTCACCGACAAACCAAAGCGATGGGCATTCAGGTAATCGACCGTTTCCTCGGTGAGCAGCGTGGCGTTGGTGGTCATGACGAACTCGACGAACTTGCCGGCCTCGGCAAAACGCTTCTCGCAATAGTCGACCATGTACTCGATCAGCTTGCGATTGCTCAACGGCTCGCCACCGAAGAACACCACGGTGAAACGCTCTTCGTCAGGGGATTCGCGCAGCAGCATTTCCACTGACGCGACGGCGGTGTCGACGTCCATCTTCTTGCCGGCCGATGGCTTGTCGAGGTCTTCCTTGTAGCAATAGGTGCAGCTCAGGTTGCAGCCAGTATTGACGTTGAGCACCACGGTGTTGATCGCCGTGCGTTCGACCCGTTTGGTGCCGATGTCCGGGGTCAGTGGCGAGCCGTCGCTGACCAGTTCCAGCGAGATCAACTCGCGCAGGGTTTCGGTGATTTCTTCACCGTTGAAGCGTGCCGCCAAGCGCTCGATCAAGTCCTCCGAGGAACAGCCGGGACCACGCAAGGTATCGATGATGGTCCCGGTCAGCTCATCGCTGGCGAACAGCGAACTGCTGGGGATATGGAACAGCATGCGGTCGGCATCGACATGCACTTCGTGCAGATTGCGCTCGACCAGATTCAAAATGGCGCCCATTACAACCTCCTGTGCAAACCCCGTTTGGTGAAGCCTGCGGTCATTCCTGAAAAGTGTCCGAAACCGTTACGTCAGCCAGCTCACGTTTTCAAATCAGGGAATGGGTGGATTGTTCCAGCGTTGCACGGTGACGATCATGTGGCCCTCGCCGGTCAGGGATTTCCCTGCGTCGTCGACGGCGGCGATCACCTTGAGGTTGCCGGCGTTGTTGGTGGACATCTTGCGCGCAGGGTTCGGCCCGGCATCGCCTGGGGTGAACACGCCGCTGTCGGCCTGCATGGTGCCGGCGAACTTGACGTCCTGATCTTCCTTGGCGCGGTCATCAAAGGCTTCGACCTTCCATTGCGCCGGGAACACACCAATGCGGTACGGCTTGCCATCGACGCCTTTGCCCCAGGCTTCGGCGTCAAAACGGCCCTGGACTTTCGGCGTCGAGCCGCCACCCTCACCGATCCGCGCTACCGAAAACTCCGGCACCACCTTGACCTCGGCAATCTGGCTGTAGACCGCCAGCGTCGCGCCTTTCAAGTTGCCAATCGTGACCTCGCGCGCGCCCGGCTTGGCGTCGGCGGCGGCTTTGAGCCTGACCTTGATGCGCTCCGGACTTTGCTCCAGCACTTGCGCCACTTGCACACCGCTGCCGAAGTTCGGCGTGCCTTGCAGGCCGCTGCCGATCAGGGTGACTTCAGTTTCGCCGCCGGCCTTGAGGTAACCCGGCTGCACCGCCAGCAAACGGCTGGAACCCTGTTTGGCGGCGATAAAGTCGAGGCCGCGTTCATCGTGCTCGGCTTCGAACATCCGGCCTTGCAGCTCAGTGCCCTTGGCGGCAAACACCTGGCGCATGACCACCCCGTCGATGGTCACGTTGCCGCGCCATTCATACCCGCTGTAGAGAATCGCGCTGCCGTCGCCGTTGAACGGGCTGCCATCGGCGTATTGGCCTTTGACCGTGACCTTGAACTGGTCGGCGCCCGAGGCGCTGACGCTCATCACGCCGGCCAGCTCGCCCTTGCCCGGCAAGTGGCCGCTGAAGCTCCAGTCGCCCACCAGCGCGTCGGCTTTCGGTGCGGTTTTCTGCCAGCTTTTCCAGGCCGGGTTGTCCAGCGGATAGCGCTTGGCCAACAGCGGCACCATGTCTTTACGGGCAATGTCGAACCAGTCACGGTCGCGGGCCAGCGCCTGGTATTCCAGGGACGGCCATTGGCCGAGGTGGAAGTTCACCAGACGTTCCCACTCCTGGGCCGGTCGTCGTTGCAGGGCGATTCGCGCGCCGGAGTGGCAGCGACCGCACATCTGACTGGTCTGGTCGTCGAAATGCTCGACAGTGTTGAGCCGGCGCTCCAACGCATAACGCACGCCATCGGTTTCGCTCGGTGCCAGGCCCTGGGTATCGGCGAGGTATTTGACCAGGGTGCGACGGTCCTCATCACTGATCTGCAAACCGTGCATGGTCTGCATCCGGGCGATGCTCATCAGCCAGCCTTCGGGGGTTTTGCGCTGGTGACTGATACGGCTCAAGGCATTGCCGGCTTCAGGGGTGTGACAGCCCTGACAGGTTTCCTTGAGAATGCTTTGGGCGTCACGCGCCGCCATGCTTTGCGGAGCATGCAGGGCGGCACACGCAGCGAGCGCCAGCAGACTGGCGCTCATGCCTGATCGGAGTTTTCTCTTCATCAACGTCGAACCTCGCACGGTGCTTTCTTATTTTTTGAATGATCGTTTTCAGGGTCTCTGCCGTCGGCGAGCCGGTCGCTGACGGCGGCAGGAGAAACGTCTGCGAAGGAGCAATACACGGAGCGTGCCAGCTTATTAATAGCCTTTAAAATCAAATAATTGGCGAGAAATAATGGATTTTTATCAGCGCTGAGAAAGGTCAACGGCGTCTAATATCGCGACAACTGTTGCACTCTGAGACGAGCATAGATGACGCCCTGCGTATACGATGGCCCGCTATCCGCTTAACCGCTTCAGCTACGGGAACTGCGCCATGCTCAATGCTTTGCTCTTCGACCTCGACGGCACCCTGACCGACACCGATGCGCTCCATCTGCTGGCGCTGCAACAGCTGTTGCAGGAGGAGGATGGCCGGGTCTTCAGCAAAGCCGAGTTCGAAGCCCATGTCAGTGGCCAAGCCAACGCCAACATGTGCCGTTACCTGTTCCCGGACCGCTCGGTGGCCGAGCGCGAAGCGTTCGCCGAACGCAAGGAAGTGCGCTTCCGTGAGCTGTCGCCGCAACTGACGCCGATTGCCGGGCTGGTGCGGTTACTGGATTTCGCCAAGGAACAAAACATCGGCATCGCCGTGGTGACCAACGCGCCAAGGGCCAACGCCGATCACATGCTGCAAGCACTGGGCCTGCGTGAGCGTTTCGAACATATCGTGGTCGCCGAGGAACTGCCCCGCGCCAAACCCGATCCCCTGCCCTACCTCACCGGCCTCGAACGTTTGCAGGCCAGCGCCGAAGTGACCCTGGCGTTCGAAGACTCGATCCCCGGCCTGACAGCGGCAGTGAACGCCGGGATTTTCACCGTGGGCCTGGTGACCAGCCAACGCCGCGAGACGCTGCTGGCAGCCGGCGCGCATCTGGTGATCGAGGACTTTGACGATCCGCAGCTGTGGGCGGTGATTGATCGCATGTTGAGCCGTCAAGGGTTATAGCTGTCTCACCCGTGTCTCAGTTTGCAACAACGCCGTGCGCTCCTCTCTGCTGCTTTTGGCCCTGAACCCCGCCAAATACAGCCCTTCGGCAAACTGGCACAACCGTTGCGAAAGACCTCGTCACACGAACAAGACGAGGTCTTACCATGCCACTCCCTTATCTGCTTCCTGCCGTTTCGGCGTTCATCCAGCGCGCCCCGCGCATGCTGATCGGCGCCGAGTGGGTCGAGGCCGCCGACGGCCAGACCATGCCCTTGCACAACCCGGCAACCGGCGAAGTGCTGTGCGTTGTCCCGAAGGCTACGCCAGACGACGTTGATCGCGCCGTGCTCGCCGCGCGTCATGCGTTCGATGATTCGGCCTGGACCCGCACCCGACCTCGGGAACGGCAAAACCTGCTGTGGAAACTCGCTGACCTGATGGAACGCGACGCTGAACTGCTCGCGCAGCTGGAATGCCTGAACAACGGTAAAAGCGCGGCCGTGGCGCAAGTCATGGATGTGCAGCTGTCCATCGACTTCCTGCGCTACATGGCCGGTTGGGCGACCAAGATCGAAGGCTCCAGCGTTGAAGTCTCGCTGCCATTGATGCCCGATGATCAATTCCACAGTTTTATCCGCCGTGAAGCGGTGGGTGTGGTCGGCGCCATCGTTGCCTGGAACTTCCCGCTGCTGCTGGCCTGCTGGAAACTCGGCCCGGCCCTGGCGACCGGTTGCACCGTGGTACTGAAACCGGCGGATGAAACGCCGCTGACCGCATTGAAACTCGCCGAGCTGGTGCTGGAAGCCGGCTACCCGAGCGGAGTATTCAACGTAGTCACCGGCACCGGGATCACCGCAGGTTCCGCGCTGACCCATAACCCATTAGTGGACAAACTGACCTTCACCGGCTCCACCGCCGTCGGCAAGCAGATCGGCAAGATCGCCATGGACTCCATGACCCGGGTTACCCTGGAGCTGGGCGGTAAATCGCCGACCATCGTCATGGCCGACGCCAACCTCGGCAGTGCCGCTGCCGGGGCGGCCAGCGCGATCTTCTTCAACCAGGGCCAGGTCTGCTGCGCAGGTTCGCGGCTCTATGTGCAGCGCAAACATTTCGACAATGTGGTGGCCGACATTGCCGGCATCGCCAACGCGATGAAGCTCGGCAATGGCCTGGACCCGAGCATTGACATGGGCCCGCTGATCTCGGCGCGCCAGCAAGAACGGGTGTACAACTACATTGAAATGGGCCGTGAAAGCGGCGCGACCATTGCCTGTGGCGGTGAGCAATTCGGCCCCGGGTTCTTCGTCAAACCGACGGTGATTGTCGACGTCGATCAAAAGCATTCGCTGGTTCAGGAAGAGATCTTTGGCCCGGTGCTGGTGGCGATTCCGTTCGATGACGAAGCCGATGCATTGCGCATGGCCAATGACAGTCCGTATGGCTTGGGGGCGAGTATCTGGTCCAACGACCTGGCGGCCGTGCACCGGATGATTCCCCGGATCAAGTCCGGTTCGGTCTGGGTTAACTGTCACAGCGCCCTCGACCCGGCACTGCCATTTGGCGGTTACAAGATGTCCGGCGTGGGCCGGGAGATGGGGTATGCGGCGATCGAGCATTACACCGAGTTGAAATCGGTGTTGATCAAACTCTAAAACAACCCTTATCGATCGTTCCCACGCGGGCGCGGGAACGATCAGGAACGGGCTACTGCTGTTGCACTGAGATCACCGGCGTCGGCGCGACGAATACCTTGGCGTGCATCTGCTCCCCGCCACCGCCACGACGCATGCCACGTACCGGGCAGGCATCGAGATAGTCGAGGCCTACAGCCAGTTTCAGATGACGCTCGGGCTTGGCCAGTTCATTGGTGACATCGAAGCTGTACCACGCGTCGTCGAGCCAGGCTTCAGCCCAGGCGTGACTGGCCAGGTGTTCGCTATTTTCGCTGAACAGATAACCCGACACATACCGCGCTGGAATCCCCAGGCTACGCGTACAGGCAAGAAACGCATGGGCGTGATCCTGACAGACCCCGGCGCGCCCGGCGAACGCTTGAGCGGCGCTGGTGTCGACTTCGGTGGAGCCCGGCGTGTAGGTCATGTGCTGGTTGAGGCCATGCATCAAGTCGATCAACGCTGTGCGATCGCGCCGTTGGTGACATTGCTTCTCGGCGAATGCGCGTAACGCTTCATCCGCCTCGGTCAGTCGAGTGAAACGCAAGAACGGCAGCGCTGACTGGCTCTCATGCTCGGCCTCACGCAACTCATCGATGTCCACCAGGCCTTGTGCGCCGATGATGATCGCCTCATGAGGCTCGTCCATCGTCAGTACATGCAGGATGTTGCCAAACGGATCGAGTTGCGCACGCACTGGCCGTGGCAGGTCGAGCTGCCAGCTCAGTACGTGCTGACGCTCGCTGTCGTGAGGCGTCAGTCGCAAATACTGGATGCTTGCCCGCACCTGATCTTCGTAGTGATAGGTGGTCTCGTGGCTAATGGAAAGTCTCATGCAGCCTCCAGATAGGAACTGTGTATGGCGTTGCCCAACTGGCGCACCAGCGGGATGAACTCGGTCAGCCAGGCGTGCAGGCCTTCGGCGAGGATTTCGTTGATGCCGGTGTATCGCAGCCGCGCATCCACTTCTGCTGCCAGACGTTGCGCTGGACGGCCATTGGTCCCCGGCAGGCTCGCGAGGATCTGGTCGATTTCCTCAGTGCAGGCACGCAGCGAACGCGGTACGTCGGCACGTAGCAGCAACAGCTCGGCGACGTGCCTCGCGCCAGGCGCGTCGCGGTAGATCTCGGTGTACGCCTCGAACGACGACAAGGCCCGCAGCAACGCACTCCACTGGTAATACGCGTGGGCCGTACCATCGCTGACCGCCTCGGCCTGATCACCGGCCATTTCGTAGCGGGCATCGAGCAGGCGTAGCGTGTTGTCGGCCCTTTCAATGAAGGTCCCCAGGCGAATGAAGCGAAAGGCATCGTTGCGCATGATGGTGCCGTAGCACGCGCCCCGGAACAGGTGGGAACGTTCTTTGATCCACTCGCAGAAACGGCTCATGCCATAGCGGCTGAGACCCTGTTCGGCGATACCGCGAATCTCCAGCCAGGTTGCGTTGATGTTTTCCCACATGTCGGCAGTAATCCGCCCACGCACTGCGTGAGCACTGGCGCGCGCGGCTCCGAGGCAACTGTAGATGCTGGCCGGGTTCGCTGCATCCAGGGCGAAGAAGTGCAGCAAACGCTCGGCATGCAATTGACCGTGGCGCTCAAGGTAATCGTCCAGCGTGCCGGTGATCAGCAAGGGCATCGCCAATTCGTGCAGACCATCGCCGCGCCCATCCTGCGGCATCAATGACAGCGAATAACTGATGTCGAGCATCCGTGCGAGGTTTTCCGCCCGTTCCAGGTAACGCGACATCCAATACAAATCCGAGGCGGTTCTACTTAACATGGCAGGTTTCCTTCAATCCTCGACCACCCAGGTGTCCTTGGTTCCGCCACCCTGGGACGAATTGACCACCAGGGATCCTTCGCGCAGGGCTACACGGGTAAGGCCACCGGGTACGACCCGGGTTTCGCGGCCAGACAGGACAAACGGACGCAAGTCGATGTGCCGCGGCGCGATGCCGTTTTCGACAAACGTCGGGCAGGTCGACAGGGACAACGTCGGTTGGGCGATATACGCGTGGGGCTTGGCCTTGATGCGTGCGCGGAACGCTTCGATTTCGGCGGCGGTGGCCGCGGGCCCGACCAGCATTCCGTAACCACCGGAACCCTGAGTTTCCTTGACCACCAGCTCAGGCAGGTTCGCCAGCACGTGAGAAAGTTCTGACGGGTTGCGACACTGCCAGGTCGGCACGTTCTTCAGGATCGGTTCTTCGTCCAGGTAGAAACGAATCATCTCGGTCACGAACGGATAAACCGACTTGTCGTCCGCGACACCGGTGCCGATGGCATTTGCCAGCACCACATTGCCGGAGCGATAGGACGACAGCAGTCCTGGAACGCCGAGCATCGAATCCGGATTGAACGCCAACGGATCGAGGAAAGCATCGTCGAGGCGACGGTAGATCACGTCGACGGCTTTCGGACCGTCGGTGGTGCGCATGAACACCTTGTCGTCGCGCACGAACAGGTCCGCGCCTTCCACCAACTCCACGCCCATCTCCCGCGCCAGAAACGCGTGCTCGAAGAACGCACTGTTGAAGCGCCCGGGAGTCAGTACCACGACACTCGGATTGTCCAGCGGGCTGGAGCTTTTCAGCGTGTCGAGCAACAGGTTCGGGTAATGATCTATGGGCGCGATGCGCTGGGCGGCGAACAACTCGGGGAAGAGCCGCATCATCATCTTGCGGTCTTCGAGCATGTAGCTGACGCCACTGGGCGTGCGCAAATTGTCTTCGAGCACGTAGTACGTGCCGTCGCCATCGCGCACCAGATCGACGCCAGAGATGTGCGAATAGATATCGCGGTGCAGATCCAGCCCTTGCATGGCGAGCTGGTATTGCTCGTTGGCCAGCACTTGTTCGGCCGGGATGATGCCGGCCTTGATGATGCGCTGCTCGTGATACAGGTCGGCGAGGAACATATTCAATGCCTTGACCCGCTGAATACAGCCGCGCTCAACGATCCGCCATTCGCTGGCGGGGATGCTGCGGGGAATGGTGTCGAAGGGAATCAGGCGCTCTGTCCCCTGCTCATCACCATAGAGCGTGAAGGTTATTCCGGCACGATGAAATAACAGATCGGCCTCGCGTCGCCGTTGTGCCAAAAGCTCGTCAGGCGTTTCAGCTAACCAACGGGCGAACTCCCGATAGTGCGGGCGGACCAGGCCGCCAGCGTCGTACATTTCATCAAAATAGGTGCGGATCATGCCGTACTCCTTGTCACCCGGACACCTGGACTTCGCAAGGCCCGTGCCAGTGGCATAAACGCTTTGCTATCAATCGGTTGGCTAATCACCGAAGACACGCCGCACCAATCCTGTGCAGCAAATGCCCCAACCCGTTCGTCCCCCGCTTCATTGCGAAGCAATGCTCATGGTCAATACCCGCCTAGCCAGAGTTGATTTCACGGCCTGTGTGCGGTTGCGATCCTTTGACATTCTCAATGTCCGAAAACGAAAACGGCCAACCCTGAGGTCAGCCGTTGCTGAGTGTTGTCGCTGTTCATAGTGTTATGCGAGTAGCCCTCGTACCTCCTGCTTGACGCCCCATCCTTCGATAATCCCCCCCAAAGGCTCGACCACCGCCTCAAAGTCCTGTTCAAAGTCACCGATGCCGCCATAAGTGGCGTACATCACCTTGCTCAACTCCAAATGCCAGGCACCGTCATCACGCACGCTGACCTGCGCATTCAAGGACTCACCGCGAAAATGCCCTGCCGCCCTGCGTGCCCGCTCCTCATCCGGAAAAATGGCGTAGAACTCGATGGGATGGAACCGTGAAAAGTCAAAACCGCCTTCTTTCATGCGGCGCAGCACACTGCTGCTGATGTCTTCTTGATAGGCTGTGCTCATGAAACGTCCTCCTCAAACTGATGGATAGACTTTCCGTACTCCCTGCGCCCGCAACCGAATGGTGAGGGCGATACGGCAATCAAATTGCCGCCGGGAAACAAGCATGTAGCTGACAAGACCAGACCTTAGCGATCCATTCGCTGATCTCGTTTGCAGAGTAGCCCCAAGTCAGAGCTGCTGCCAAGGCCTGTTTGCGAGTCGCATCAAGTGGTTATGCAAGTGGAGTGATACTGAGAATTTCAATACTGTTCTGATCTTTCAGGCTTTTGACTGTCGGATCATCCGTTCGCCCCTCCAGATCATTGAGATCGAGCTCGGCCGGGACAGGGAGGAGTTTTGCCCGAATCAATTGCGCGGCCCGCTCCATCGTGGGTTTTTGTTCGCAATCGAATTGCTCCACGGTCTGCACGCCGTGATCATCTACGAAGGTGACTTCCCACTTTTGCATCGGTGCCTCCTTGGTAAAACCCACAGATGGGCTTACAACATCTCGACCCCGAATACCGGAAAATCGTTCCTCCTGAATCCATCGGTTTGATGTGAAAAAGGCCGCCGGTTGGCAGCCTCTTTGCGAAAAGCACGGCATTACTTCTCGGCGCGTGCTTTCAGGGCTTTCAAGGTATTGAAGGGTGCGTCGACCACAAACTTGTTGGCCAGCCACGACGGCACACTACCACCTGGCTCGGTGTGAACCTGATAGGTCACTTCGACCTGGTCTGCACCTTTTGGAACAAATTTCCAGAAGCCTTGAACCTGGGTGACACGAACAAAACCTTTTTCTTCAGGCAGGTAGGTCGGCACACCTTCAAGCTTACGCGTCAGGCTGCCATCGGCGCCCTCGACAGTGGTCACGTGCAATACCGAATCACGCGCCGTCACCGGCCATGGGGTGCTGAACTGCGTGTAGGTCCAGCTTTGATCGCCTTCGTGCTTGAGCAACTTCTGTGCCTTGCACTCATGGATCCAGGCACACGCGCCAGGCACGTCTTCCTGAAGCGCGCGCAACTTGGCCACGGAGGTCTTCATCACGGTCACACCGCGGTAGGCCTTGTACTGAGACCCGGCGACTTCACTCAGGGAAACCTTGATTCCGTCCTCATCCTTGGCAGTTTTCCAGTCTTCGGCCTGGGCTGTCGTGGCCAGCAGAACCGTCAAACCACACAACACAGCGATACGATGCAGCGAACCCATAGTCTTATTCCTTATTGTTGAAGTTCCGTTCGTTGAACACACTACGCCGCGGTCATTTGCTCCCACCAACCGATCAACTTGATGGCTTCTTCCCGGCTGTTGCCACACACCTCGACATCCGCCTGAAACGCGCCACAGACCGCAGGCCGTTCAGGCTTGCCGAAAATACGGCACAGATTATCGACAGACAGTTGCACACAACGTTCTCCCGCCGCTTTGCCGTTTGGCATGCCGGGGATGGGTGTGCTGATGGAAGGGGCAATGCAACAGGCGCCACAGCCTTCACGGCAGTTCATGACGACACGCTCCTCGCGACGGGTAATGTGTTGGATAACGTGGACTAGAGTACCCGCTAAAACAGCCGTTTGAAATTGGCCGGATAGAGGTTTTTCGCTCAAACACGCGTGACTGACCAGTCTCCGACCAAGCGTCAGGTGCGCGGGTCACAGAGCAATGTGCGATTTTACTGCTTGAACTGGAATTCCAGTGCCGCACCGTCGACCTCTCGGTGCTCTTCCTTGCGCATTTGCAACTGCATTTCGTTACTGAGCAGGCGACCGTTAAGCTGGAACGGGCTGTCAGCCTTGATTTTTTCACCAAACATGGGCGGCAGCAAAGGGGCATGTTTGACTAGCGGAACAGTGCCAACAGGTTGTAACTGCTTAACCATGTCCGGCGGCAGGCTCAAATCCAGCTTGGCTGGAGGCAAGTACGTGGTTCTGACCACCTCGCTCGCGGATTTTGATTTTGAGGCAATGGGTGGGCGTTTCTTTTGTGACTTCGGCTTCTTTACTGCTTCGGCCTTTTTGGCTGGTATGTGTTTTTTTGTCGGCACAACGGGCTTTGCCTTCACCTCAGAAGTGCTGATGCCCCCTTTATCCGGGGCGACCGCAGCCATTGCGCTACCCGGCATGAAGACACTCAAGAGGCACGCCAACATCAAACCAGCAGGAAAAATCGCTTTCATGAACACTACAGCGCTAACGGCAGAGGGCCATATGCTCGCTTGTTGTAAGGCGCCTGACAAGCTCGCATAGCAATCCAGCCCCTGATGCACGTCAAAAACCGCCAGCCGTCTCCTGACAAAGCTGAGTGGCCAGCATCCCGAGTGTCATCAGCGCCCGCTCGGCCTCACGATTCCACGGCGTGCCGCAGTTCAAGCGAATGCAGTGATTGAATTGTTCGGTGTTACTGAAAATCAGCCCCGGCGCGATACTGATGCCCTGCTGCAACGCACGGACATGCAGTTCCTGCGTATTGACCCGCCCCGGCAGGCTGACCCATAGAATGAAGCCACCCGTGGGCCGGGTTATCTGAGTTCCCTCAGGGAAATACTGCTGCACCGCCAACTGGAAGGCGCTGAGGTTCTTGCGGTATTCCTGGCGAATGTAGCGCAAATGACGATCGTAGCCGCCGTTCTCCAGATAGGCTGCGATCCCCATCTGCGTCACGCTGCACGCCGAATGGGTGCTGAAGGTCTGCAGCCGCTGGATTTCCTGCTGGTACTTGCCGGCAATCATCCAGCCGATGCGCACACCGGGTGACAGGGTCTTGGAGAAACTTGAGCAATAGATGACCCGATCCAGCCGGTCATAGGCTTTCAGCGATTTGGTGCGGCCTTGCTCGAACATCAGTTCGCCGTAAATATCGTCTTCGACCACTTGGATATCGAAGTCCGAAGCCAGACGCAGCAGCTGTTTTTGCCGCTCTTCCGGCATGGTGCCACCCAGCGGGTTGCTCAGGCGCGTGGTCAGCACCAACGCCTTGATCGACCACTGGTTGGCGGCCAGTTGCAAGGCTTCCAGGCTCATGCCCGTCGCCGGGTCACTGGGGATCTCGATGACTTTCAAACCCAACAAATCGGCAAGCTGCAACAAGCCGTAGTAGGTCGGCGACTCAGCCGCGATCAGATCGCCAGGACGTGTCAGGACGCGCAACGACATTTGCAGCGCATCGACGCAACCATGGGTGATGACCACTTCCGATGGGTCGACCACTACACCGGCATCACGCATGCGGATCGCCACCTGGCGACGCAACGGTTCAAAACCCGGACTGAACATGTAACTGAACGCCCGCGGGCTGTGAAACCGCGTGACCTTGGCCAATTGCTGGTGCAGTGCCCGTACCGGCAGATAGTCGACACTGGGCACCGCAGCGCCTAGCGGGAACACCCCTTCGCGACGCGACTCGACCAACACTTGCTGAATGATACTGCTGCGCGTGACCAGGCCGGGGCGTTCGACACGCGCGATATCCGGCGTCGGCGCGGTCAGTGCCGGGGTCTGGTGAACGTAGTAACCCGACTGCGGGCGTGCGCGAATCAGCCCCTGATCTTCGAGGTTGGCATATGCCTGAAGTACCGTCGCGTGGCTGACATTGAGCTGCGAGCTCATTTTGCGCACAGAAGGCACGCGCTCGCCGGGCTGATAGACACCACGCCGGATATCCTCAGCCAATTGCTGAGCGATTCGTTGATAGAGCAAGAGATTGGTCATGACGCAGCACTCGATTTCACGGGCATTTTATTCTTGTGTGAAACATTACCGGAACAGTTTAGAAGTGTACTGGGACAGTTGCCACAATAGTCGACCGTACAGTGCAGTGACAGCAAAAACTGTACTGTTTTGAGAGCCATTTCGCAGGTACAAAAAAACCCGGCACCACTGAGGGGCCGGGTTTTCCAGTAACGCTGACCTTAGCGGGCAGCGCCGAGCTGGCCTTTTTCGTCGGAGAACACAATTTCGACCCGGCGGTTCTGCGCACGCCCCCGTTCGGAAGCGTTGGCCTCTACCGGGTATTCATCGCCGTAGCCTTCGACCTGAATGCGCTTATCTTCGATCCCCAGATCGATCAGCATGTCCGCCACCGACTGGGCGCGATCACGAGACAGTTTGAGGTTGTCCTGCTTGCCGCCGGTGCTGTCGGCGTAACCTTCGATACGCACCACGCGCTTGGGGTTGAGCTGCAGAAACTGGACAATTTTCAATACGGTGCGATTTGCCGAGTTTTTCAGCTCGGCTTCACCGGTGTCGAACAGCACATCCCCCAGGGTCATGACCAGACCGCGATCAGTCTGGGTCGTAGCCAGGTTGATGATTTGCTCTTCCAGCCATTTACCCTGTTGTTGCACGCTGAGCAGTTTGTTCTCGCGCAACGCCAACTGCAGGCGCTGACGCTCCAGCTCAAGCTTGGCCCCACGTTCGTCATTCAGCGCTTGCTCGGTGTGCTGACGGGCAATTTCGCTGTAACGCTGACTCAGGTAAGCGTAATGCTTAACATCCGGGCCGCTGCCCCAGTAGGTCGACAGGCGATCAGCCCGGGCAAGCGACTCACCCGCCCGAATCACGTCCTTGGGCGCGATGCGCAGCACATTCGAATCTTCCTTGACCTTCTGAAAGTCAGCGCTGGCTTGTTGCAATGCCGCTGCGCTGTGTTGACCTGCGCAGCCGGCAAGCCCTGCGCAACCCACCAGCAGCAAACCGCCCAGAATGGTGTTTTTCAGGCTCATTGGGCATCTCCCAATTGCTTGCGCAGGCGAGTGATGCGGGTGTTGAGCACGTTCAGCTTTTCTTGACTTTTCACTGTCAGCACCTTGGCCTCGGCCAGACGCGCGTCCAGTTCTGCCTGTTCGGCCTGCATCCGCGCATCCTTGAAGGCTTGAGTGGTCATGTCGGCCTTAGCCTGAGCGAACTTACCTTCAGCGAGTTTCAGCTCTGGCACGTCTTCAGTGGTTGCCCCGACAGCGGCGGCCTGTTCCAGGGCCCGTTCGGTCAAACGCAATTGTTCATTCGGCGCCGGATCGGCAGCACAACCCGCCAGGGCCATAACGGCCAGGGCAGCGAAAAGAGGTCGAAGAGTCACTAAATATCCCTACTGTTTTGGAGTGCTGACGGGTTGCTGCAAGTGTGCTTTCCAGCGCTCCAGATTGCGCTGCAGCACGGCCTCCGTCAGGCCGGACGCGGGCAATTCTGTCATCTTTTTCGACAGCTGTCCGCGTAACCATGGATCGTTGCAGGCAGAGTTGCGGGAAATGGCAAGGAACAGCCCCGGCCGGTCGATTGGCTGCGGATACGCCTGCACATCGTTGGTCATGCCCAATGTCTGTGCCATGGCCATCCCGGTATAACGCCCGGCGAGCACATAGTCCGCCTCACCCAGTAGCAACTTCTGAAAAGCCTGTGTCAGGTTCGGTAGGCTCATCAAGGTCAATTGCTCTTGTGCGTACGCCTCGAACGGTTGTGTCAAACGAGCCTTTGCCGAGACTGCGCCAACATGCCCACGCAAATCCTGCGCCTCGTTGTAGACCCATGCCGAGCCCTTGCGGGTCCAGACCAGATAGTCGTTTTCCAGCAACGGCGGCTGGATGTAGTCCAGTGATTCGAGTTGATTGTCCATCAGAGGCGCGTCGGCCAGCATGTCGATACGCCCGCTACGCACTTCATCCAGCGCTTGAGATCGATTGCCGG
The DNA here is from genome assembly GCF_058782685.1 of Pseudomonas sp. FW306-02-D09B. Taxonomy (NCBI): domain Bacteria; kingdom Pseudomonadati; phylum Pseudomonadota; class Gammaproteobacteria; order Pseudomonadales; family Pseudomonadaceae; genus Pseudomonas; species Pseudomonas sp. FW306-02-D09B. The sequence goes on along the minus strand of NZ_JBYSXY010000007.1, from coordinate 77,585 downwards.
CGTACAGCAACTCGACCTTGATCCCCAACTCCCCCGCCATCTGCTGCAACAAGTCAGCGCTGGTACCGATCAAGTGCGTCGGGTCTTGCGGGTCTTGCCACAGATACGGTGGTGCATCCGGGCTGCCGGTCACCACCAGCCGCTCGCATTTGCCCGCAGCGACTGACAGCGAGGGCAAAGCCAGCAGGCTCAGCAGCACCCACAAGCCGCTCAAGCGATGCAAATCCATGGCGTATTTCCCCACACTCAAATCGCAGACAATAAAAAACCCGGCCAAAAGGCCGGGCTCTTTATAAGTCAAGCTGCTGGATTAGACCAGCTTCTCAAACTCGGGGATAGCTTCGAACAAGTCCGCCACCAAGCCGTAATCGGCCACCTGGAAGATCGGCGCTTCTTCGTCCTTGTTGATCGCAACGATCACTTTGGAGTCTTTCATGCCGGCCAGGTGCTGGATCGCGCCGGAGATACCGACGGCGATGTACAGCTGTGGCGCAACGATCTTGCCGGTCTGACCGACCTGCATGTCGTTCGGTACGAAACCTGCGTCGACCGCAGCGCGGGAAGCGCCAACAGCAGCGCCCAGCTTGTCGGCCAGGGCGTACAGGTGCTTGAAGTTGTCGCCGTTCTGCATGCCGCGACCGCCGGAAACGACGATCTTGGCAGCGGTCAGTTCCGGACGATCGGACTTGGCCAGTTCTTCGCCAACGAAGCTGGAAGTGCCAGCGTCGTGAGCAGCCGCAACTGCTTCAACGGCAGCCGAACCACCTTCGGCGGCAACCGGATCGAAACCGGTAGCACGCACGGTGATGACTTTTACCGCAGCGTTGGACTGAACGGTAGCGATGGCGTTGCCGGCATAGATTGGGCGCTTGAAGGTGTCAGCGCTTTCAACCGAGATGATCTCGGAGATCTGGTCAACGTCCAGCTGAGCGGCAACGCGCGGCAGGATGTTTTTACCGTTGGAGGTGGCAGCAGCCAGGATGTGGCTGTAGCCCTTGCCCAACTCTGCTACCAGCGGTGCAACGTTTTCTGGCAGTTGGTGTGCGTAGGCAGCGTTATCGGCGACCAGCACTTTGGCCACGCCAGCGATTTTCGCGGCAGCTTCAGCTACAGCGCCAACGCCCTGACCGGCAACCAGAACGTGGATGTCACCACCGATTTTGGCGGCAGCCGCCACGGTGTTCAGCGTGGCTGGGGCCACTACTTTGTTGTCGTGTTCGGCGATTACCAAGATAGTCATGATCAGATTACCTTCGCTTCGTTTTTCAGTTTCTCGACCAGTTCAGCCACCGACTTGACCTTGATGCCTGCGCTGCGTGCAGCCGGCGCTTCGACTTTCAGGGTTTTGTTGGTAGAGGCGGTGGAAACGCCCAAAGCGTCAGGAGTCAGCACTTCAAGCGGCTTCTTCTTGGCTTTCATGATGTTTGGCAGGGACGCATAGCGCGGCTCGTTCAAACGCAGGTCGGTGGTGACGATGGCTGGCAGTTTCAGCGAAACGGTCTGCGCGCCGCCGTCGATTTCGCGAGTCACGGCAACTTTGTCGCCAGTGACTTCGACTTTCGAAGCAAAAGTGCCCTGACCGTATCCGCTCAGTGCAGCGAGCATCTGGCCAGTCTGGTTGTTGTCGCTGTCGATGGCTTGTTTGCCAAGGATCACCAGCTGAGGCTGTTCCTTGTCGACAACAGCCTTGAGCAGCTTGGCAACAGCCAGGGAAGTCAGGTCTTCGGCGGATTCGACGAGGATGGCACGGTCGGCACCCAGAGCCAGCGCGGTGCGCAGTTGCTCTTGAGCGGTGGACGGGCCGATGGAGACGACGACGATTTCAGTCGCAACACCTTTCTCTTTCAGGCGTACGGCTTCTTCCACTGCGATTTCGCAGAAAGGGTTCATCGACATCTTGACGTTAGCGAGATCGACGCCGGAGTTGTCCGCTTTGACGCGAACCTTGACGTTATAGTCGACCACTCGTTTGACAGCTACAAGAACCTTCATGGATTCCTCGTTACTCTCCGGTGAAAAGAAAGTCGCCTAGGCGAACCTGGCGGTTGATGCTCATCGGGCACAAGGGCACCTCTAAAAACGCCGGCATTTGTACTGGGTGACCCGGCTCACGAAGCGTAATGACCGTTCGTCAGTGGTGACTAACGAGTCATTCTTTGTCGCGACGTGTAAACTTCGCGCCAAACCTGTGCTGCGCGTCACCTTGTACCGCCTTCGCCCTGTCTTTAGAGGTGCTCTTGAAACCAACAGTCAGCCTACGGCGAGCGCAAAACCGCCCGTATCTTGACCGGAACACCTATTCCGGTCAATACGCCAAAATGGCCAGTCATAAGCCGCGCTTCTTTGATTTCTCTGGGCTGGAGCAAATTCAAACAAACGTTTGTATTGGACGCTAAGAGTGGTGTAGATATAATGCGCCGCCTAGAGAGAAAGGTGGCTCATCGATTGTCCTCTCCCAGCGTTGTGCAGGGATTCATGGATGCGACACCAAACCTCCAATTAGAAAAAAAACTGTTGAGCCTTGAGTAGGAGATAACCTGTGGAACGCGAATACATGGAATTCGACGTGGTCATCGTCGGTGCCGGCCCCGCTGGTCTTTCCGCCGCCTGCCGATTGAAGCAGAAGGCCGCCGAAGCCGGTAAGGAAATTAGCGTCTGCGTGGTCGAAAAAGGCTCCGAAGTCGGCGCTCACATTCTGTCTGGCGCGGTGTTCGAACCTCGGGCGCTGAACGAACTGTTCCCGGACTGGAAAGAACTCGGCGCACCGCTGAACACTCCGGTCACTCGCGATGACATCTTCGTTCTGAAGAACGCCGATGGCGCGATCAAGATTCCAGACCTCTTTGTGCCCAAGACCATGCACAACGAAGGCAACTACATCATCTCCCTGGGCAACCTGTGCCGCTGGCTGGCTCAGCAGGCCGAGAACCTGGGCGTAGAGATCTACCCGGGCTTCGCTGCTCAGGAAGCACTGTTCGACGAAAACGGCGTGGTTCGCGGGATCATCACCGGCGACCTTGGCGTTGACCGTGAAGGTAATCCGAAAGAAGGCCTGTACACCCCAGGCATGGAGCTGCGTGGCAAGTACACGCTGTTCGCCGAAGGCTGCCGTGGCCACATCGGCAAGCAACTGATCAAGCGCTTCAACCTCGACACCGATGCCGACGCCCAGCACTACGGCATTGGCCTGAAAGAAATCTGGGAAATCGATCCGGCCAAGCATCAGCCTGGTCTGGTGGTGCACACCGCCGGTTGGCCGCTGGACATCATGGGCACCGAAAACACCGGTGGCTCGTTCCTCTATCACCTGGAAAACAACCAGGTTGTAGTCGGCCTTATCGTCGACCTGTCCTACAGCAACACTTACCTGTCGCCGTTCGACGAGTTCCAGCGCCTCAAGCATCACCCGGTGCTCAAGCAGTACCTGGAAGGCGGCAAGCGCATCAGCTACGGTGCGCGCGCGATCTGCAAAGGTGGCCTGAACTCGCTGCCGAAGATGGTCTTCAAGGGCGGCGCGCTGATCGGTTGCGACCTCGGCACCCTGAACTTCGCCAAGATCAAAGGTAGTCACACCGCCATGAAGTCCGGCATGCTCGCCGCTGACGCCGTGGCCGACGCCCTGTTCGCAGGTTCCGAAGGCGCTGATGAACTGAACAGCTACGTTGAATCGTTCAAAGCCAGCTGGCTTTACGAAGAACTGTTCGCCAGCCGCAACTTCGGCCCGGCGATCCACAAGTACGGCGCTATCGTCGGCGGTGGTTTCAACTGGCTCGACCAGAACATCTTCGGCGGCAAACTGCCGTTCACCTTGCACGACACCAAGCCGGACTACGCCTGCCTCAAGCTCGCGGCCGACAGCAAGAAGATCGACTACCCGAAACCGGACGGCAAACTCAGCTTCGACAAGCTCAGCTCGGTGTTCATCTCCGGTACCAACCATGAAGAAGAACAGCCTTGCCACCTGAAGCTGGCCGACGCGAGCATCCCGATCAGCAAGAACCTGCCGCTGTACGATGAGCCCGCTCAACGCTACTGCCCGGCTGGCGTGTATGAAGTGATCACCAAGGAAGACGGCGAGAAGCGCTTCCAGATCAACGCCCAGAACTGCGTGCACTGCAAGACCTGTGACATCAAGGACCCTGCGCAGAACATCACCTGGGTAACGCCGGAAGGCTCTGGCGGCCCGACTTACCCGAACATGTAAGTCAAATTGCCAAACATCAAGGCTCCCGAAATGGGGGCCTTTTTGTTGCCTGGAGCAAACGACACCGCCCTCTGTAACTGCGACTGAAATCTAAGCCACCCGTTCATCCCCCGGATTACGCTCGAAGTAGCGCTTATACTCGCGACTGAACTGCGACGTGCTCTGATAACCCACCCGATGCGCAACCTGCGCCACCCCCAGCCCTTCCGACAGCAACAACTGCTGCGCCTTGAGCAATCGCAAGCGCTTCAAATACTGCACCGGCGACAACAAGGTGCTGCGCTTGAAATGCTCGTGAAAGGTCGACGTACTCATGTTCGCGCAACTGGCCAGCGTCTCGACGTTCAGCGGCTCGGTGAAGTGCGCATGCAAATGACTCAAGGACGCCGCAATCCGGGCAAATTGTCCCTGTTGCTCGACCAACGCCCGTAGCACATCAGCCTGCGGACCGCGTAACGCCACGAACAACAACTCACGCAACCGTGCCTGCCCCATGACCTGACACTCCAGCGGATCGTGCAGGCAGTGCAACAAGCGCTCGACACAGCCACGCATGCCGTCATCGAGTACCGCCGAGGTCATGGATTCGGGGGTTTGCGCAGGCGTATTGCGCCCATGCACCAACCCCATGGCCAACACCAGTTCGCCCAAAAGCGCGCGGTCGATGGCAATCGAAACCCCGAGCAATGGCGCATCAGCCATGGCAAAGGTTTCGCATTCGAACGGTACCGGCAGTGCCTGAATCAGGTAATGCCCGGCACCGTATTCCAGCGTACGCGCACCCAGATAGGCGACTTTGCTGCCTTGGGCAATGATCATCAGGCTCGGCTCATAGATCTGCGGGCCACGCGCCACATCGCAACTGGCTCTGAGTACGTGCACGCCGGGCAAGCGTGTCGGCACGAAACCATCACGGGTCGCCAACGGCTGAATCAGCCCAACCAGCGCGGCATTGGCATCGAGATGACGGGTTAACAACATGGCAAAAACTTCGCGAAAAAAGGGATGAAAGCATCATCGCAGGTCTGAGCGCCAATGCGACCGCTCCACCGAAGATGCCGGAGGAATAGGCATAAGACGCGGAGGAATCGTCATGGCCGGTGAAGCGGGCGGCGCGGAAAATCCCCCACCTCACCCGTCACTGCTTTTGCGAGGTTCACCATGTACACCGCCATCGGTTACGCCGCCCAGTCGGCCACCACTCCCCTCGCCCCGATGACCTTCGAACGTCGCAGCCCGCGTGCCGACGACGTAGCGATCGAGATTCTCTACTGCGGCGTCTGCCACTCCGATATCCACCAGGCCCGCAACGAATGGGGCATCGCGGTTTACCCGTTGATGCCAGGCCACGAAATTGTCGGCAAAGTCACCGCCATCGGCACCAATGTCACCGCCCATAAGGTGGGTGATCTGGTCGGCGTCGGCTGCATGGTCGACTCGTGCCGCCACTGCGAAGCCTGCCATGCCGACCTCGAGCAATATTGCCTCGAAGGTCCGACCCTGACCTACGCGACCCCGGACCGGGTCGACGGCAGCAACACCATGGGCGGTTACTCCGACAGCATCGTGGTCAGCGAGCACTTCGTCGTACGTATCCCCGAGAAACTCGACCCGGCCAGCGCCGCACCGATCCTCTGTGCGGGCATCACCACCTACTCGCCGCTCAAACACTATGGCGTGAAAGCCGGCGACAAAGTCGGGATTCTCGGCATGGGCGGCCTCGGTCACATGGGCATCAAGTTTGCCAAAGCCATGGGCGCTGAAGTGACGCTGTTCACCCGCTCGGCGAGCAAGGCCGAAGAGGGTCGCCGCCAAGGCGCGGACCACGTGATCGTATCCACCGACGCCGAACAGATGAAGGCCGCAGCCGGACAGTTCAACTTTTTGCTCGACACCATTCCGGTGCAGCACGATCTCAACCCGTACCTCGATACGCTGCGCTTCGACGGCGTGCACATTCTGGTCGGTCTGATCGAGCCGATCGATCCACCCGTTCACGCCGCCAAACTGGTGCTGGGTCGCCGGGTGCTGGCCGGTTCGTTGATCGGGGGTATTGCAGAAACCCAGGAAGTGCTGGATTTCTGCGCCGAGCACAACATCACCTGCGACATCGAAATGCTCGACATCCGCCAGATCAACGAGGCTTACAGCCGCATGATCGCCGGTGACGTGAAGTACCGCTTCGTCATCGACATGGCAACCTTGAAAGTCTGAGTCAGGCCCTGTCGCTTAGCGGAGCAAACCACCGGGCTGTGAGCTCTTCGACCCAAGACTCTCGCCCGGTTTTTTTCATTTGGGTCTGCCAATCCACCTTGGTCAGGGCCCCTCGCCAGGGACATAGAGCTTTATTGTTTCAGGCTCATCGGCCCCCACTTGATGGGTGTAGCCCAAGGAGTCGGTCACACCCTCCTCCTTGCGCCCATCCATGCGCACAATAATGTAGGGAGCGTCCGGTATCGCCAAACCGGTTTCCTGGTTAACAACGCGGTACTTGTCTTTGTAGGGCGCAAACGAACTCAACAGCCCACTGTAAGGCAAACTGCTGCATACACCGCCATGGACAATGGTCTCACCGCCATTCCAAACCCATTCGTTGATACAGACAGGCTCAAACAACAACCAGGAAAACGGACGATCTTCTGGCGGCAGAATCACATAGGCGGGTGAAAGGATTTGTTTATCCACCTCGGCAATGATGCGCGACGTCGGGATATACATGATCGTTGAATAGTACGGCTTGAAAAACCACGCGACACTCACGGTTTTACAGGGAATGTATTCCTGGGATTTCAGCAGCGGGAGCAGTACTTCCTTCCTGATTTCACGTTGAGCGCGGTGATGATCGCTACCCTCGGTAAATCTGACCGAGGTCCAGAACTCGTAGCGACGATCACCCTCAACAAGATGGGCATCCTCCAGAAAACCTTGCATCGACAAGGTCATAGTGTGATTGTTTGAAAAGTTCCTATCACCGTCCAGTGAGCACATAATCCACGCATTGACACCATCGTTGATACCGTTGGACTTGTAGATGTTCGCCACGTCCCGATCGGACCTGAAACGTAACTCATACTGACCATAGCCTTGGTGTTTGATCGAGGTAAACTCAACCCGCGCATCAGGTACGTGTAACTGCATGCACGACGAACACAAAACAACCATCAACACCCATAGCATCCGTACCATTTTCATTCCCAAGATAACGCTCCATTCCCCAAAAACCTGCTCAACCCACCGCACGTCTGATCAGACGTTAGCGGCTTATAACCTGGCCCCTAGCTCTGCCGACAGCCGAGCCGTGACTCCTTTGATCAAGGGAATAAGCTCGGCCATTTTCTCCAGCGGCATGTACGGAACCGTGCTGGCGATGCTGATGCCCGCGACGATCCGCCGACTGGCGTCGCGAACCGGTGCCGCTACACAGCGGATCGACGGTTCGTTGTCTTCCAGATCGAAGGCATAACCACCCGCCACATAATCCAGCATGCGCTGCTGAAACTGCTCCCAGGATTGCTCCGGGTGCTGCGGCCAGAACTGACTCTTCCCACCCGCCGGCAAGCTGATCTGATACAACCGCTGCCACTCTTGCTGCGAGTCATCGAGCATCAGCGCCTTGCCGATCCCGGTGCGCGCCAGTGGCATGCGATGACCGACTCGCGAGCGCATTTCCGGGCCATTGCGCCCCGGAATCTTGTGCAAGTACAACACCTCGTCGCCTTCACGGATCGCCAGATGGATGGTGTCGCCGGTCAACACCGACAACTCGTCCAGATAGGGCCCGGCAAGGGTTACCAGCGGCAGCTCTTCGCGGGCCTGAAAACCCAACTCGATCAACTTGGGCCCGAGCAGGTAACCCACTTGCGGCACCACGCGCAGGTATCGCTCGTCCACCAGGCAACTGGCCAAGCGGTGCGTGGTGCTGCGGGTAGTGCCGATCAGCCGGGCGATTTCCTTGAGATCACGAGCACCGCCAGCCACGGCATGCACCACAGCCAAACCACGCAGCAACGTTTGCGTGCCGGTTGGCGCGGCATTTTTCGAGAGCTCTTCCTGCATAGTCCAGCCTTACCGTTAAGCGAGTGAACGGGCGGCATTATGATTGCCCCCGTGCCGTCACTACAACTCGAAGTGCAGCGCGTTCCAGGCTGCGACATACACCCCGGCCCGAACGGCCACGTCCGCAGGCGTGAGACCCGGCTTGAACAACCCGGAACCCAGGCCAAAGCCTTTGACCCCTGCCTCGACAAACGCCTGCATGTTGTCAGGAGTAATCCCGCCCACTGGCACCAGCATGGTCCCAGCCGGTAATACTGCGAGCCAGGCCTTCACTACCGCCGGTCCCATCTGTTCGGCCGGGAACATCTTCAGCACATCCGCGCCTTCTGCGAGTGCTGCGAACGCTTCGGTCGGTGTCGCCACACCCGGCGCCAGATACAAGCCGGCCGCCTTTGCCGCACGCAAGACCTCGGCATCGCTGTGCGGCATGACAATCACCTGTCCACCGGCGGCTTTCACCTGCGCGACCTGCTCCGGAGTCAGCACCGTACCCGCGCCGATCAGGCAATCGGCGGGTAAGGTGCTGCGCAGAATGCGGATGCTTTCATAGGGTTCAGGAGAATTGAGCGGCACTTCGATGACCCGGAAACCGGACTGGTACAGAACCTCGCCGATGGCCGCCGCCTCTTGTGGGCGCAGGCCCCGAAGGATCGCGATCAGTCCGTTTGTTGCCAGTGCTTGCTTGAGCATGTCAGACCTCTAGTCGGGTTGAACGGGAGCGGTTTTGCCGATCAGCCCGGCTGCGACCGCCAGTTGCCACAAACCGCGTTCGGTGGCTTGTTCGGCCAAGGCCACATGAGGAAAACCGCAGATAGCGAGCGCACGCTGATAGCGGGTGCAGAGTTGGGCATTGCCGATCAGAACGATCGAAGGAAGCTTTGCGCTGTGGTGGCGATGCACCGTTGCCAGCGCCGCCAGTTCATGGCCGATCAACAGACCAGACAGATAGTCAGGCTGCTGCTCGGCGCTGAGTTCACCGGTCAAGCCGAGACTGCGAGAACTGAACAGCGTCGACAATGGGCCGATCTCACCATCCGCCGACGACGCCACCTGCACGCCGCGATCAAAGGCTCCGGAGTCGAAGGCTGCGCCGCGCTGTTGCGTGCGCCCGAGAATGCTGTGTTCGCTCAGCACAGCGAACAGTTCGCCAGTCATGAACGTGTCGAAATGAGTGATGCAGCCTTCGACCACTTCGACCCATTTCGAATGGCTGCCCGGCAGGCCGATCAACAGGTTGTCCCCTGCCCCGGCAGGCAGGTTTTGCAGCACGCCAAGCACCTGGGTTTCCTCGCCGCGCATCACATTCGGCAGCCGCGAACGCTGGATGACACCGGGCACGATATGCACATCGACGCCGCGCAGGCTGCGCACGCTTTGCAGGGACGTGCCGAGGTTGGCGACATTCGCCGGCGTATCGCAGTAAGCCGCTTCACGCCAGCCCTGCGCACTGCCGACCATACCGCAGGCGATCACCGGAAGACCGGGCTGCGCATCGAGCCAGTCACCGCAGGCCTCATCGAACGCCAGTTCAAATCCGTCGGTGCACAACTGGCCGGCGATCACCCGCGGCGCTTTCGGCAACTGCATGATCCCCGACGCCAGCGAGCGCTGATCGAGGACACAACCATTCGGGCCGAGCTTGTACGCACGAAGGGACGTCGTCCCCCAATCGAGCGCGATCAATTGCGCCAGCATCGCTTCACCTGTTTTGTTTTTGGCAGTGAGTGAGCTGGACTATAAACTTTTCGGAAGAAAAATCTCAATATGTAAATTTGAATCCCACATTATAGGATTTACAACCGTAACGAGTTTTTCTCCATCAATGCTTTTAAGATGCCAGGCCATTACCAACGATTGCGCTTATTGCCGCACCCGACACTCAAGGACGAAAACATGAGGAATGCTTTAAAGGCGCTGCTGTTCTGCGGCGTGTTCTGGTCCACTGCCGCTCTTTGCGCATCTGAAAAATTGAAGGTTGGCGATATCTGGGCCTATAAAAACAGGCCGGGAGAGGAGACATCGACCCTGACCATTCTGAAAGTCGAAAACTATCCGAAACTGGGCAAAGTCGTTCATATCAGGGTCGACAACATTCGGATGATCAATCCGGTGAATGGCGGTGAGTTCAACGAAATGCCTCACCTACCCTTTCAGGCAAGGGCAATCGAACGCAGCATTACCCAACGGGTGGGGAAAACCGCAGAGATTCCAGATTTCAGTAAAGGTTATGAGGCTTGGAGGGCGGCCTTCGATCAGGGGAAGGCCGGTGTTTTCAAGATCACGGTAAGACAAACGCTCGACGGTATGATTAGTGGTAATTGGGAAGTAACGGACTAACCCTCGGCAAACTCCCGCAACACCTCCCCATCCATGCGGTAACGCACCCACTCTTCCTGCGGCTGGGCGCCGAGGGATTTGTAGAAGTCGATGGCCGGGGTGTTCCATTCCAGCACGCTCCATTCGAAGCGGCCGCAGTCGTTGGCGCAGGCGATTTTTGCGAGGTGGCGCAGCAGTTGTTTGCCGGCGCCGCCACCGCGTTGTTCGGGGGTGATGTAGAGGTCTTCGAGGTACAGGCAGTTGCTGCCGAGCCAGGTCGAGTAGCTGAAGAAAAACACCGCGAAACCAATCGGCAAGCCGTCGCGCAGGCAGATCAGGCCATGGGCGGTGGCGCCTTCGCTGAACAGGCTGCGCTCGATGTCGGCGACACTGGCGATGACTTCATGCCGGGCGCGTTCGTAGTCAGCGAGCTCGGTGATGAACGCGAGTATTTGTGGCGCATCACTGGGGGTGGCCGGGCGGATTTCGATCGACATGGACGTGCCTTGTGAACAGTTGAAACCGCCATACTATGTCGGCAATCAGCGCTCGTCACATGTCACTTCAAAACTTAATCTACGGACGTCGCCACAAAAGGATTGTTATGAGCCTCGTTGCCTTCGCGCCACTGCAAAACCTCGCCTCAACCTTGCTGCCCCACGCGCTGGAGCCGTCCGAGGATGGCGCCCACGATCTGTCGCACTTGCAACGGGTGTGGTGCAACGTTCAGCGGATTCACACCGAAGAAGGCGGTGACCTTGAAGTACTGCTGGCAGCGGTGTTACTGCACGACTGCGTGGCGGTGGAAAAAAATTCACCCTTGCGCTCTCAGGCCTCGCGACTGGCCGCGGAAAAAGCCTCGGCAATCCTCAGCCAGTTGGATTGGCCCAAGCACAAAAGCGCAGCAGTCGCTCACGCCATCGAGGCCCATAGTTTTTCGGCGAGCATCACGCCGACGACCCTGGAAGCGCAAATCCTCCAGGACGCCGACCGCCTCGACTCCCTTGGCATGCTCGGTGTTGCCCGCACGTTTTACATCGCCGGGCGCATGGGCAGCACGCTGTATGATCCGCAGGATCCCACGGCGATATCCCGCGAGTACGACGACAAACGCTTTTGCCTCGACCACTTCCAGACCAAGCTGTTGCACCTCGCCAATGGCTTCCAGACACCAACCGGCAAGCATTTGGCTCAGTTGCGTCATGAACGCCTGAAGCGTTTCATGGACGAATTCATCGAAGAAATCGGCTGACCATCCAGCACGACCTGGGGTCATTGCTCCACCCGGAGCAATTTGTACCATCGTGCTTTGTAAACTACGGTTAGCCGCGACAGATCAAGCAGTCAATAGCATCTGTTCCACTTGAATCCGCTATCGACAGGTATAAGCATGAACATGGATGCGTCTACGCAATACCCGATTGTTTTGGTTCACGGCCTTTTCGGTTTCGATACGATTGCCGGTTATCCCTACTTCTTCGATATCAAGGAAGCCCTGGAGCACGCGGGCGCGCGGGTGTTTACGGTCAATATTCCAGCCGTCAACGGCAATGAAGAACGCGGTGAAAAACTGCTCGAACAGGTCAATCGCATTTTGCAGGAAACAGGCGCCGCCAAGGTCAATCTGATCGGCCATAGCCAAGGCCCCCTGGCGGCACGCTACGTAGCAGCGCTGCACCCGGAAAAGGTCGCGTCGGTCACCTCTGTCAGTTGCCCCAATCACGGCTCCGAGATTGCCGACCAATTGCATAAGGCGCTGACACCCGGAGAGTTGCCCGAAGCGTTCGTACTGGCCTTGTTCAGCGCAGTCGGCACGTTCATTTCGCTGATCAGCGGCCACCCGCAAAACCCTCAGGACCCTCAAGCAGCTTTCGAATCGCTGACCAGCGCAGGGTTGGCTGAATTCAATCGCAAGTACCCGCAAGGGGTGCCGAAAGTCTGGGGCGGTGAAGGCAACGAAATTGAAAACGGCGTGTATTACTACTCTTGGAGCGGGATCCTGCAGAACTTCCAAACCCCGCAAATACTCGATCCAACCCACATCAACTGCATTGTGCTGTCAAAGTTATTTTATAAAGAGAAACACGCCAATGACGGACTGGTCGGACGATACAGCTCACACCTGGGGAAAGTGATTCGCTCGGATTACCCCATGGACCATTTTCATGCCGTCAATCAAATGGCCGGGATCACCAGCTGGAACGTAAGCCCGGTCAGTCTCTATCTGGAACATGCTGCCAGGCTCAAGAGCAAAGGCTTGTAAGCCCATCGGCCATGGCCCGGTTTAAACACTGGGCCGTTTTCCAGGTTACGGCTCAAGGCCGATAGGGAAAAACTCGCCGCCGCTCCAGACACCCAACCAGCGCTGCCCGTCGATTTCGCGGGTCACGGCCAGTTCGACCAGTTGATAAAACACGTTGCGATGGATCAGCGCTTCAAGGTTGGTGCGTACATGCACGTAAGGCGCAGGCTCCTGGGTCACTGGATCGATCACTACCCGCAACGGATGCTCGGCACCCGCCTCGGCCTGCTCATCAACATTGGTGGTGAAGCGCAACAACTGGGCTTCGCCCTCGCCTTCGACCTCCAGCGTCACAGCAATGAAAGGCGCGTCATCAACCTTGATCCCGACCTTCTCGACCGGAGTAATCAGGAAGTAATCATCGCCGTCGCGGCGAATGATGGTGGAGAACAGCTTGACCATCGGCTTGCGCCCGATCGGCGTGCCCAGGTAATACCAGGTGCCGTCGCGGGCGATGCGCATGTCGATATCGCCGCAGAAGTCGGGGTTCCACAAATGGACCGGTGGCAAGCCTTTGGACTTGGGGATTTGCCCCAACAGATCATTAGCTTTTTGCGGACCATTCATGCTGCTCTCCTGGTGAGTTACTGATCGCTCATGCCCAGCAGGCTACGAGCGTATTGCGCAAGCGGCTGAGCGATCAAGTCTTCTGGCTTGTTGTCGTGGAACGTCAGTAAACCGCCACGACTCTTGATTCGTGCAGTATCGATCAAATACTGGGTGCTGGTCTCGATCAGCATGATCTGAATCACTCCACTGTCGATCCCCAGGCGATCCACGGCACCCTGATCGAGCAATTCATCCGAGTTGCCGATACGGTCGTCGGCCTTGGCAAATCGGGTGTAGAGCAGGTAATGCGCGCCAGCTGCACGCGCCTCGCCCATGGCGGTGTCGAGACCTTCGGGGGCGCGGGCACGGCGAACCATCGGGAAATATTCGATGAAGCCGTTGAAGGCTTCTTCAGCGACCACGTTCGGCCGCGGATAGGCACTGCCCGGCGGCGCAAAAGCACCTTGGGCGATGTAGATAAACGAGTCCGGCTGAATGCGCAGATTATTCACGCGATGGCTGTCGCTGTGATCAAGCAGACCAGAGTCGCTCATGTGGTAGCGAACCCCTTCGCCCATGTCGCTGACATTCATGCAGCCGCCAAGCGCCAAAAAGGCCAGCAGCAAAACCAGGCTACGCATCCTATCCTCCAGAGGCCGGTGACGGAAAACCGGCGAATGTCGGCAGGATGCAGCTTCCGCGCCAGTCCTTGAGGACTTGAACATTTCCAGATTGAGAATGAGCACCTGTGGCGAGGGAGCTTGCTCCCGCTCGGCGGCGCAGCCGTCGTAAAACAGGTAAATGCGGTATGCCCGACAGGTCGCGGGGATATGTTTTCAGGGCCGCTTCGCGACCCGGCGGGAGCAAGCTCCCTCGCCACAGAGATTTATCAGCCGCCGATAATCTTCATGATTGTTGCGCCACCAGAGAATGCCACTTCCTGCTTGTCGCCCAGAGCCTTCACCAGCAGACGCTGGAGCGCCGGCAACGCTTGATGACGGGGTTTGTCCAGCAAGTCACCGACATAGTGGCGGTTACTCGACGACAGGCAGCCATGCAGCCAGCCAGTGGAGGACAGTCGCAAGCGCGAGCACGTGCGGCAGAACGGCACGCTTTCATTGGCGATCACGCCAAAATAGCCGCGCCCCGGAATTTCGTAACGCACGGCTGTGGCATCCACCGGCGCGTCGGCCTGCAGGTACTCATAGCGCTCGCCGATCAGGCCCAGCAACTGCTTGAGGCTGACAAACTGCTGCAGGAATGCGTTCGAATCGCTGGCCAGATGGCCCATGCGCATCAGCTCGATGAAGCGCAATTCATAACCGCGCTCCAGGCAATAATCGAGCAACGGCATCACTTGATCGAGGTTCTGCCCGCGCAACGGCACCATGTTGACCTTGATCTTCATGCCCGCTGCGCGAGCCTGGTCCATGCCGTTGAGCACGGTCGCCAAATCGCCACCGCGCGCAATGCTGCGGAACGCATCGGCGTCCAGGGTATCGAGGGAAACGTTGATCCGCCGAATGCCGGCATCCACCAGCAAGGGCAGTTTCTTCGCCAGCAGCTGACCGTTGGTGGTCAGGCTGATGTCGGCAAGGCCCATCTGCCCGACAGCCGTCATGAAGGTTTCCAGCTTCGGGCTCACCAGCGGCTCGCCACCGGTGATGCGCAAGCGCTCGATGCCCGCGGCTTCGATCAGATAGGCAACGCCGCGCGCCATGGCCTCGGCCGACAGTTCATCCTGCGCAGCCACCAGTCGCTTGCCATTGGGCACGCAATAGGTACAGGCGTAGTTGCAGGCGGAGGTCAGACTGACCCGCAAATTGCGGAACTGCCTGCCTTGTCGGTCAACGATCATGGATCACTCCGGCGAAAGTAGATTCGGAAGCGCTAAAACTTGACTCACAAATCAAGTTTTAGCAATACCTAAGCCTGAGTATATTCCTGGGGCACTGCGCCATACAGAGAAAACATGGCGCAATAAGGCATCTGAATGGTTCAGCTGCTCGGTGTGTCGGTATCGCGCTTGCGCTTGTTGCCCATGCGCACGCCGATGTCCATCAGGAACTGGAAGAAACCTTCCTGATCTTCCAGCACGTTGCTCCAGAACGGCGAGTGATACAGCGCGACAGCGCCGTGCACCAGCGCCCAGGAAGCGCAGTAGTGGAAGTACGGCGGCACGTCTTCAAGCTTGCCTTCGCTGATGCGGCCCTTGATCAACAAGGTCAGGCGTTCGAAGTTGGAGGCGCGAATCTTGTGCAACTCCTCAACCATCTCCGGCACCTGATTGCCCTTGACCACCTTCTCTTCCAGGCGATCGAACAAACGGTAACGTTGCGGATCGCGCATGCGGAATTCGAAATAGGCCCGGGACAGGGCTTCCTTATCCTTATCGACATCGGCAGAGTGCAGCAGCTCGTTCAGGTCACGCTCGTAATCGAGCATCAGGCGCAGATAGATCTCCGCCTTGGACTTGAAGTGCTTGTAGATGGTGCCTTTGCCGATACCCACGGCATCAGCGATCATCTCGACGGTGACACTGTCTTCACCTTGTTCGAGGAACAGCTTGAGCGCGGTGTCGAGAATTTCTTGCTCGCGGCGACGAAACTCACGGACCTTACGAGGTTCTTTATGCATAAGAAAAGGTCTGTAGGGGTCAAAATACGAAGCCGCGTATTATGCCTAACTTGCGCCAAATTGCACGGATCATCCGACCATGACTATGTTTCTTGATGAATTTGTACAGGCTCCAGGCCTGCGTTATTTGAATCATGCAGCCGTTGCACCCTGGCCAAATCGCGCCGCCACGGCGGTGACACGCTTCGCTCAAGAGAACGTTTTACTGGGCGCACGGGACTATTCGGACTGGATGGACCTTGAGCAACGCCTGCGTGAACGGCTGATGCGCCTGCTTAATGCGCCGTCGACGGATGATGTGGCGCTGGTCAAAAATACTTCTGAAGCATTGTCTTTTGTCGCCTTCGGACTGCCATGGCAAAGCGGAGACCAGATCGTTATCAGCGATGAAGAATTCCCTTCCAATCGCATCGTCTGGGAAGCATTGGCGGCACAAGGCGTGGAAGTGGTGCAGGCCAGTCTCACCGGCGACGACCCGGAAGGCGCCCTGTTGGCAGCCTGCGGACCGCGCACCCGGTTGATGTCGGTGAGCGCGGTGCAATTCGCCAGCGGTCTGCGCCTTGACCTGCAACGCCTGGGTGCCGGTTGCAAACAACAGAACGTGCTGTTTTGCATCGACGCTATCCAGCAGCTGGGCGCCCTGCCCTTCGACGTCCAGAGCTATCAATGCGACTTCGCCATGGCCGACGGCCACAAATGGCTGCTCGGACCAGAAGGCCTGGGGGTGTTCTATGTACGTAGCGAATTGCGTGAACAACTGAAACTGCACGAATTCGGCTGGCACATGCTCGAACACATGGGCGATTACACTCGCACCGGATGGGAACCGGCCAAGAGTGCACGACGCTTTGAATGCGGCAGCCCGAACATGCTCGGGGCGATGGCGCTGGAAGCCAGCCTGTCGTTATTGGAAGAAGTCGGCATGGAGCACGTCGCCGCACTGATCGCCGAGCGCGTGAAATGGCTGCAGGACGGCCTGAGCGCAATTCCCGGCGTCGTACTGCATAGCCCGCTGAATCCAGCCCGGCGCGGGGGGATTCTTTCGTTCAGTATCGATGGCATCGATACTCAGACCGTTTATGAGGCCCTGAAAGCCCAACAGGTGGTCTGTATCCCACGCGGCCCAGGCATTCGTTTTTCGCCACACTTCTACACCGAAAAGCGCGTGATCGACGAAGCTGTCGCCATTGTCGCATCGATCGCCAGGCAGTGAGAACTCAAGCGAAGCGCCTGTATTCCAAATCTGTTTAAGAAACAGCAGGGGCAAACTGGACTCGGCGCAATAGTGATCAATACTTGAACTGTCGGCGTGGCATCTCCCCCAAGTGTTGCGCCGATGAAGGTACCAAAGGACCGCGTACCTTTGTTTTACTCCTAATGGTCTTAACCCGGATTCACCCCCCAGAACCCGGGTTTTTTTTGCCTGCGATTTGAGCCAGCGGCTCAACCTGTCAAATCGACTTGACGTGCGCCAACGGAAACAGCCGCTTGAAGTTCTCCGTAGTCTGCTCGGCAAAGCGTTCGTAGGATTCGCCGCGCAACATGGCCAGAAATTCCGCCACATCCCGCACGTACTGCGGAAGGTTCGGCTTGCCGCGATGAGGGATCGGCGCCAGGTACGGCGAATCGGTTTCCACCAGCAGGCGGTCCGCCGGTACTTGCCGGGCCACATCGCGCAAGGCATCGGCATTGCGGAACGTCACGATCCCCGACAACGAAATATAAAAACCCAGATCCAGCGCGGCCTTGGCCATGTCCCAATCTTCGGTGAAGCAATGCAACACCCCCGCCTGCGGCAACGCGGCCTCACGTAATAACGCCAGCGTATCGGCGCGGGCGCCACGGGTGTGGACAATCACCGGTTTGCCGGTCTGCTGGGCCGCTTGCAGGTGCAAACGGAAGGACTCCTGCTGCAACTCGGCCGCTTCCGGCTCATAGTGGTAATCCAGACCGGTTTCACCGATTGCCACCACCCGCGGGTGATTGAGTTCCTGCAGCAGCCAGTCCAGCGCCGGCGCGGCGCCCGGCTGAACATCCAGTGGGTGCACGCCCACCGAACAATCGACGTCGTCGTAACGCTCGGCAAGGGCCTTGACGTCCTTGGCGTTGTCGACACTGACGCCGATACACAGAAAGTGCCCTACCCCGCGCTCACGAGCAGCGGCAAGCGCCGCATCCAGCGAGCCGTCGTGTGCGGCGAGGTCGAGACGGTCAAGGTGACAATGGGAATCTACGAGCATAAAAGACGGCAACTACATCGTATGAGTGGGACGGTCGGACTTCAGAGCTCCGACCAGATAGGTTTCGATTCGGCTTCGAGCGGTGTCATCGCCTTCATTGAACTGCACGCCGACACCGGCAGCGCGATTCCCCTGAGCACCTTTGGGGGTAATCCAGGTCACGGTACCGGCCACCGGAATTTTTTCCGGCTCATCCATCAAGTGCAGCAGCATGAATACCTCGTCACCCAACTTGTAGCTTTTGTTGGTCGGGATAAACAGACCGCCGTTCTTGATGAACGGCATGTAGGCCGCATACAGCACGGATTTGTCCTTGATGGTCAGGGACAGGATGCCGTTCCGCGGGCCCGGGCTGACGAGTTCATTCATGCTGACCTCCATGGCTGATGATCAGAGTCTAGGCGCAGACGCTCACTTCGGGGCAGGCAAGGATACCCATTGCACCAACAGCGCTTCCAGCAACAACGCCGGATTGAGGTTGGCCTTGCTCATCACTTTCTGCCGCTGGGCGAGAATCCAGTCCTGAATATTCAAGACTTTTTCCTGGGCGGTTTTCTGCGCCAGGTACTGAATCACTTTGCGCATGTCCGCCAGGCCGAGCCCAGCCTCGTCCTGAGTCAGCTGATAACGCAGAATCAGGCTCGACCAGTCGCAGAACCAGTCGAACAGCTGCAACATCGGGATGGATTTCCACTCCTCGGCCAGTTGCGTCGGCGACTGTTGCTGCTTGAGCAACTTCTTCACGCCCTCGACGACCAGCGCACGCTGCTCACGCACACCCTGCCCTTGCAGCTTGACCGCCGCCAGCGGCGAACCCGCGGCCAGGGTCAACAGTTCGACACGCTCTTCTTCCGTGCAATCGGGCAAGGCCTTGGCCAGCCATTGCAGGCTCATGGCTTCGCTTGGCAACGGACAGGCCTGTTGCACGCAACGACTCTTGATGGTCGGCAGCAGACGGCTGGTCTGGTGGCTGACCAGCAGCAACACGGTATCGCCCGAGGGCTCTTCAAGGCTTTTCAACAAGGCGTTGGCGGCGTTGATGTTCATCGACTCGGTGGGCTCGATCAGCACGACTTTGCGCCCGCCCATCTGCGCGGTCTGGACCACGAAGCTGACCAGATCACGCACCTGATCGACCTTGATTGCCTTGTCGGCTTCTTCAGGTTCCAGGATGTAGTTATCGGGGTGGCTACCGGCCTTGAGCAGCAGGCAGGATTTGCACTCGCCGCAGGCGCCTTCCGCGGTTGGACGCTGGCAGAGCAAACTGGCCATCAGCCGCTCGGCCAACGCACGCTTGCCGATCCCGGCCGGACCATGCAGCAAATAGGCGTGGGCGTGCTGGGCGCGACCGGCCAGTTGCTGCCAAAGGCTGTCTTGCCACGGATAGGCTTCAGCCACGGGCCCGCTCCAACAGACGCGGCAGCAAGGCATCCAGCGACTGCTGAACCTGTGCCAACGGCTGCGAGGCGTCCACCAGCAGGTAACGCGCCGGATCAGCCTCGGCGCGCTTCAAGAACGCGCTGCGCACTGCCTCAAAAAACACTCGCCCCTCAAGCTCGAACCGGTCCAGCCGACCGCGAGCGCTGGCACGCGCCATGCCGACTTCAATCGGCAAGTCGAACACCAGCGTCAGGTCCGGGCGCAGATCGCCTTGAACGAAGGTTTCCAGGGTCGCGATACGCTCAAGCGACAATCCGCGACCACCGCCCTGATAGGCGTAAGTCGAATCGGTAAAGCGGTCGCACAAGACCACCGCGCCCCGCGCCAGCGCCGGACGGATAACCTCGGACAGATGCTGCGCGCGCGCGGCGAACACCAGCAACAGCTCGGTATCGGGATTCATGACCTCATCGACCGGTGCCAGTAGCACGTCGCGGATCCGCTCGGCCAGCGGCGTGCCGCCAGGCTCGCGAGTCAACACGACTTCGATACCCTGGGCGCGCAAACGCTCGGCCAGGTATTCACGATTGGTGCTCTTGCCCGCGCCTTCCGGGCCTTCCAGGGTAATAAACAAGCCAGTCACAGGCAGTCCTTAGTCAGAGTCATTGCGGGCTTTGCGGCTCTTCGGCACTCGGTGCCGGAGCGGCAGCTGGAGCCGGAACGGGAGCCGGTTGCGGTGCAGCCTCTGAAGCCGTGTCGGGCGACACCGGAGGAGTTGGTGCCTGCGCATCAGGCGTCGCGCCCCCGTTGACCGGCGCAGGGCTGGAACGGTAATCGGCACGCCGTTTGATCTGGAACTCGCGCACAGCACTGTTGTGGGCATCCAGGTCGTCGGAGAAAACATGACTGCCGTCACCGCGCGCCACGAAATATAAACTGGTGCCGGACACCGGATTCAGCGCCGCGTGAATCGCTTCACGACCGACCATGGCAATCGGCGTCGGCGGCAACCCGGCGATCATATAAGTATTGTAGGGCGTCGGTTCTTTCAGGTGGGCGCGGGTCAATTTGCCGTTGTAGCGATCACCCAGGCCATAGATCACGGTCGGATCGGTTTGCAGCAACATGCCGATCTGCATGCGCCGCACGAACACCCCGGCGATTTGCCCTCGCTCTTGCGGCACACCGGTTTCCTTCTCGACCAGCGAGGCCATGATCAGCGCCTGATAGGGTTCGGTATAGGGTGCATCAGGGGAGCGCTTGTTCCACTCTTTTGCGAGGACGTCGTCGAGGCGCTCATACGCTTTTTCCAGCAGCTCGGCATCGGTCATGCCCCGCACAAAACGATAGGTGTCCGGGAAAAACCGGCCCTCCGGAAACACTCCGGCGTGACCAAGCTTGTCCATCACATCGCTGTCGCTCAGCCCCGCAAGGGTTTGTTGGAGTTTGTCATTTTTTGCCAGCGCCGCACGGACCTGATGGAAGTTCCAGCCCTCGACCAGCGTCAGGCTGTACTGAACCACTTCACCGCGCTGCCAAAGACCGATCAAGCCCTGTGCATTCATCCCCGGGAGCATGCGGTATTCACCGCTGTGCAGCGGCTGCGCAGCAAGGTTCAAGCGCCAGTACAGGCGCAGCCAAAAGGCGTCCTGAAGCACGCCATCGGTTTCGAGGCGATTGAAGGTCCCGGACGGTGTCGCGCCGTTCGGTACATCCAGTAACTCTTCCTGAGTAATCTTGAGTGGCTGCTCCAGCGCCGAGTTGATCTTCCAGGCCGAAGCGCCCAGCAGTAGCCCTGCCAGAACCAGTCCGGTTTCCAGCAGCAGCAAGAATTTACGTCTCACGAATCAAGCATCCAGTAGCGCGCGGGCAATGCCTTGCAGTTTACGGGTGAGCGGCCCAACCGGCCAGCTCAGTGCAGCATAAGCGCGTACCGGCCAGATGCCGTACACGCTGTTGCAGACGAAAACTTCATCAGCCTGTTGCAGTTGATCAAGACTGATGTCAGTGACATGCGTGACAATCCCCAGCCTTTCGGCCTGGGACAAGAGTTCGGCGCGCATCACTCCGGCGACGCCACAACGACTCAGATCAGCCGTCAACAACGCGCCATCACGCACCAGGAACAGATTACTGAAAACACCCTCGATCACCCGTCCCTGAAGATCCAGCATCAAGCCTTCGGCGTGCTCGCCGTCCTGCCATTCGGAACGGGCAATGACTTGTTCGAGACGATTGAGGTGCTTGAGGCCGGCCAGTAGCGGCTGCTCGGAAAGTCGGGTAGCGCAGGGAAACAGCCGAATACCTTGCTGCGCGTGCACGGCAGGATAAGCCGCAGGAGGATTGCCTAGAAGAATACGCCGCGGCGACACCGATGGATCGGCTGCATAACCGCGCTGGCTATCGCCACGGGTCAGCATCAGCTTGAGCACACCTTCGCCAAGGGCGGCGGCGTAGGTCAGCAGCTCGCTGCGAATCAATGCATGATCCGCGTTAATCGCCAAGCGCGAGCAGCCATCCGCCAGACGACTCAAATGTCGATCCAGCAACAATGGCTGCCCACCCTTGACGGCGATGGTCTCGAACAGACCATCGCCGTACGCCAGGCCGCGGTCTTTAAGCGACAGTGCGTCAGCCGGCTGACCGTCGACCCAGCTTTCCATCATTCAGCGAACCGACGGAACACCAGCGAGCCATTGGTACCGCCAAAACCGAACGAGTTGGAGAGCACCACATCGATCTTCGTATCACGCGCCGCGTGTGGCACGAAGTCGAGGTCGCAACCTTCATCCGGTTCATCGAGGTTGATGGTCGGTGGCGCCACCTGGCCGTTGATTGCCAGCACACTGAAAATCGCTTCAACCGCGCCCGCCGCACCCAGCAGGTGACCGGTCATGGACTTGGTCGAGCTGACCGCCAGCTTGTAGGCGTGATCGCCAAACACCGACTTGATCGCGCAGACTTCGGCGAGGTCGCCGGCCGAGGTCGACGTACCATGGGCGTTGATGTACTGGACCTGGTCGACGTTCAGCTTGGCGTCACGCAGTGCATTGACAATGCAACGTGCAGCGCCTGCGCCATCGGCCGGCGGCGAGGTCATGTGGTACGCATCGCCACTCATGCCAAAGCCGATCAGCTCGGCGTAAATGGTCGCACCACGCGCCTTGGCGTGCTCCAGCTCTTCAAGCACCAACGCACCGGCGCCGTCGGACAACACGAAGCCATCACGGCCCTTGTCCCATGGACGGCTGGCGCGGGTCGGCTCGTCATTGCGGGTCGACAAAGCACGAGCAGCACCAAAGCCACCCATGCCAAGACCGCACGCGGCCATCTCGGCACCACCGGCAATCATCACGTCGGCTTCGCCGTAGGCAATGTTGCGCGCCGCCATACCGATACAGTGCGTACCGGTGGTACAGGCTGTCGAAATGGCGTAGTTAGGCCCCTGCGTACCCAGATGGATGGACAGGAAACCGGAAATCATATTGATGATCGAGCCCGGCACGAAAAACGGAGAAATCCGCCGCGGCCCCGAATCATGCAGCGTGCGGCTGGTTTCTTCGATATTGGTCAGACCGCCAATACCCGAGCCCATGGCCACGCCGATACGTTCACGATTGGCGTCGGTGACTTCCAGGCCAGCGTTACGCACTGCCTGAAACCCTGCTGCCAGACCGTATTGAATGAACAGGTCGAGTTTGCGAGCTTCCTTGACCGACAGGTATTCCTCGACATTGAAGCCCTTTACCGAGCCGCCAAAATGGGTGGAATAGGCAGAAAGGTCGGTGTGTTCGATCAGACCAATGCCACTGCGGCCAGCCAGAATACCCTGCCAGCTGCTCGGCACATCCGTGCCCAGTGGCGACAACATACCCATACCGGTGACTACGACGCGTCTACGCGACACAGCACTCTCCTTTTTTCAAATGACGACTTTGCATCAGGCCTAAAGGAAAAAACCGCACGCCGTGATGGCAGTGCGGTTTTTCCATGACAGCTAACAACGGCTACAAACTATTACGCCTGATGGCTAGTAACGTAGTCGATGGCAGCTTGTACAGTAGTGATCTTCTCAGCTTCTTCGTCAGGAATTTCGGTCTCGAATTCCTCTTCCAGAGCCATCACCAGCTCAACGGTGTCAAGGGAGTCGGCACCCAGGTCTTCAACGAAGGAAGCAGTGTTCACAACTTCTTCTTCTTTAACGCCCAGTTGCTCAGCAACGATTTTCTTGACGCGCTCTTCGATGGTGCTCATACCTTGTTTTCACTCCTAATGGACAAATTCAGGCAGCTGGCCAGTGGGTAAGTGTATAGAAAGGCTTTTCAGTTTTTCAACTGAAAGCTTCACTCCTCAAACCCTGACGACCATCTGCCTATAAATAGATTGCAGCTTTATAACGGATTTTAGACAGCTCGTATGACATTTTTTTGAAGCAATCCGTCACATTTGAATTACATGTACATCCCGCCGTTCACCGGGATTGTAGCCCCAGTAACGTAAGCCGCACCGTCCGACGCAAGAAAAGCGACCACGGACGCGATCTCTTGAGCTTGCCCCAGACGGCCCAGCGGAATTTGCGCCTGCAAGGCTTCACGCTGCGCCTCTGGCAGTTCGCGGGTCATATCGGTATCGATGAACCCAGGGGCCACCGAGTTGACCGTAATCGAGCGCGAACCTACTTCACGCGCCAGAGCGCGGCTGAAACCTTCCAGACCTGCCTTGGCGGCTGCATAGTTTACTTGGCCTGCGTTGCCCATGGCACCCACAACCGAACCAATACTGATAATTCGTCCCCAACGCGCCTTGGTCATGCCACGCAAAACACCCTTGGACAGGCGAAACAGACTGTTCAGGTTGGTGTCGATAACGTCATGCCACTCGTCATCTTTCATGCGCATCATCAGGTTATCGCGGGTGATACCGGCATTATTCACCAGAATCGCCGGCGCACCGAATTGCTCCTGAATGCTCGCCAGCACGGCCGCTACGGACTCGTCGCTGGTGACATTGAGCTCAAGGCCAGTGCCTTGAATGCCGTTTTCTTTCAGGGTTGCCGCGATGCGCTCAGCGCCCGAAGCAGAAGTCGCAGTACCCACCACGATAGCGCCCTGACGACCCAGTTCCAGTGCGATAGCCTGGCCAATACCACGGCTCGCGCCGGTAACCAGTGCAACTTTACCTTGCAGACTCATGCAGGCTTCTCCTAAGTTCAGGCCAACGCTGCACGAGCAGCAGCGAAAGCATCCGGGGTGTTCAGGTTAGAGGTCGACACGCCTTCGGCGCAGCGCTTGTTCAGGCCAGCCAGGACTTTGCCCGGACCGCATTCAACCAGTTGAGTAGCGCCTTTGGCGGCCAGCGCCTGGACCGACTCAACCCAGCGAACCGGCTTGTAAAGCTGCTCGAGCAGATCACGCGTAAGCGTTTCCAGATCCGGCGCCACATCAGCGCTGACGTTCTGCACCAACGGGATTTGCGGAGCCTGCCAGTTGATCGCAGCGATCGACTCGGCAAAGCGCTCGGCAGCCGGGCGCATCAGCTCGCAGTGCGACGGTACGCTGACCGGCAGCGGCATGGCGCGCTTGGCACCACGCGCCTTGCAGCCTTCAATGGCGCGTTCGACAGCCGCCTTGGCACCGGCGATTACCACCTGGCCTGGCGAGTTGAAGTTGACCGCGCTGACGACTTCGCCTTGCGCCGCTTCGGCACAGGCAGCCAGCACATCAGCGTCGTCCAGACCGAGAATGGCAGCCATACCGCCCTGCCCGGCCGGCACCGCTTCTTGCATCAACTGACCGCGACGCTCTACCAACTTCACGGCGTCACCCAGACTCAGGCTACCGGCCGCGACCAGCGCGCTGTACTCACCCAGGCTATGACCGGCAACGTAAGCCGGACGTGCGCCGCCCTCAGCCAGCCACAGACGCCACAAGGCAATCGAAGCGGTGAGAATCGCCGGTTGGGTTTTGTCGGTTTGATTGAGCTGCTCTTCCGGCCCTTGCTGGGTCAGTGCCCACAGGTCGTAACCCAGGGCATCGGAAGCTTCTTTGAAAGTTTCGAGGATCAACGGATGTTGCGCGCCCAACTCGGCCAGCATGCCGAGGGACTGCGAACCCTGTCCTGGAAAGACGAATGCGAGGGAAGCAGACATGTAACAAGCCCCTAATGATCTTGTCGTCGGAGAATTGACGTCCTGTACTGCTGGACGCAAGAAACTGACAGTTGGATGGCTAATTGAACTGAGCGGTCACATTTAAGCATTGTCGAGCGAAAATGCCTAAAGCAACAAATCCTCGAGGCGACCGTGAAGCCGCTGCGGGAGGTTCTCCTGAATCTCGATCAAGGCGCGCTGAATGGCACTCTGGAAGCCCTGCACACCGGCCGAACCGTGACTTTTAACGACGATCCCCTGCAAACCGAGGAAGCTCGCGCCATTATGTCGCGCAGGCGCCAGATCGGCCTGCAGGCGCTTCATCAGTGGCAACGCCAGAGCCCCGACCATTCTCGACGCCAGGTTTTGCTTGAACAACGCCTCGATCCGCCCGGCGATCATGGTCGCCAGCCCTTCGCTGGATTTGAGCAGGATATTGCCGACAAAACCGTCGCAAACCACCACGTCAGCCTCGCCACGGTACAAGCCATCACCTTCGACGAAGCCGATGTAATTCAGCCCGCGAGCGTTTTGCAGCAGCGTCGCCGCCAGCTTGACCTGTTGATTGCCCTTGATGTCTTCCGTGCCGATGTTCAGCAACGCGACCTTCGGCCGAGCAATGCCCAAGGTTTCAGCCGCCACAGAGCCCATCACCGCGAACTGGAACAGGTGCTCGGCACTGCAATCGACATTCGCCCCCAGATCGAGCAACTGGCAATAACCACGTTGCGTCGGGATCGCCGCCACCATCGCCGGTCGATCGATACCCGGCAAGGTCTTGAGCACATAACGCGACAACGCCATCAGCGCACCGGTATTGCCGGCACTGACACAGGCCTGAACCTTGCCATCACGCAACAACTCAAGCGCAACCCGCATCGAGGAGTCCGGTTTGCCACGCAGGGCCTGGGAAGGCTTCTCGTCCATGCCAATCACATCGCTGGCCGGCACAATCGTCAGGCGCGCGCGATCCACAGCCGACTGGCTGGCGATCAATTCTTCTAAAAGGGAGGGTTGACCGACGAGGGTCAGGTGCAACGAGGGCGTAGCAGACAGACAAGCAAGGCTGGCCTGAACAATGCTGCGGGGACCGAAGTCCCCGCCCATTGCGTCAATCGCGATGACTTGAGCGGACAAGGATTACTCGTCAGCGCCCTTGTCGATCACTTTACGGCCACGGTATACGCCTTCTGGCGATACGTGGTGACGCAGGTGAACTTCACCAGTGGTCTTTTCTACGGACAGGGTGCTTGCCTCGAGAGCATCGTGCGAACGACGCATGTCACGGGCGGAGCGGGATTTTTTGTTCTGCTGAACAGCCATAATTGATTAACTCCTAAACGTTTGGGTCACGCTTTAACTGCGCCAATACACTGAACGGGTTGGACCGCGTTACCTCGTCCTCGCTCGGTTCGGGCTCATCGAGACCCGCCGGCTGCTGGCATTCTTCCGGATGATGAGCAGGCACAATGGGCAAGGCGAGCAGAAGCTCCTCCTCGATCAGTGACTGCAGATCCAAAGGATCTTCGCCCAGTTCCAGCACGTCATAACCTTTCGGCAACGACTGGGTATTCGCACCCTCCTTCACCACAGCATAACTGCATTCGCTGTGAATCGGCAGGGTGACCAGCTCAAGACAACGCTGGCAAACCATTTTGACTTCGGTGTCGATAAAGCTGTGGATAACCACAGATTTACGTTCATCTCGTTCAAAAACGAATTTAGCCTGCACCGTACCGACAGTGTCGGAAAGCGGGTCGCAGAGTCTCTCCAAATCGGCCAGCAGCATTTCACCTTGAAGGGTGGTGCCACGATCAGCCAATTTGCGCGGGTCAACGTGAGGTGGAATCGGGTCATTCAACATAGGCGCAGCATTATAGGGATGCCCCCAGCCATGTCAAAGGAAATTCAGTCCTGTCCGTCACTTGGAAGCCCCGCTAGAATTTGCGACTGACTTTTGGAGAGCCGTATGCTGCCTTTATTACTTGCTTCAAGCTCGGTCTATCGCCGCGAATTACTGACCCGCTTGCAACTGCCATTTACCTGCAGCTCACCGGATATCGACGAAAGCCATCAACCGGAAGAGTCAGCCATTGAACTGGTAAAACGCCTGGCCCGCGAAAAAGCCCAGGCACTGGCCGGCGGTCATCCTGCCCATTTGATTATCGGCTCGGACCAGGTCGCCGTGCTCGACGGACGGATTATTGGTAAACCCCACACGTTCGAGAAGGCTCGCGATCAATTATTGGCCGCCAGCGGCGCCAGCGTGACCTTCCTGACCGGCCTGGCGGTGCTCAACAGCCAGACCGGCCATTGCCAGCTCGACTGCATCCCCTTCACCGTACACATGCGCACACTGGATCAGGCACGCATTGAACGCTACCTGCGCGCCGAACAGCCCTACGACTGCGCTGGCAGCTTCAAGGCCGAAGGATTGGGCGTGAGCCTGTTTCAAAGCACCGAAGGCCCCGACGCCACCAGCCTGGTCGGTCTGCCGCTGATTCGCCTGGTAGACATGCTGCTGACTGAAGGTGTGCAGATTCCCTGAGACTGCGACCTTTTGCTCAAAAAAAACCGGCCTCGCAGGCCGGTTTTTTATATTGCGCGACGATCAGCGCAATGCCGGCCCATGAAAGCCCATCCACATCGCCAACTGCTCAGCCACGCTGGCGCCGAGTTTTTTCGAGAAGCGGTCGAACGCCGACTCTTGAATCGTGAAGTCGACCAGCTCTTTCTCGCCGATTACGTCACGCGCCACCGAACTGGCACTGCCCAAACCATCGATCAAGCCCAATGGCAGCGCCTGCTCGCCCGACCAGACCAGCCCGGAGAACAGTTCCGGATGTTCTTTGTCTTTCAGGCGATCGCCGCGGCCCTTTTTGACACTGTTGATAAACTGCTGGTGAGTGGTATCCAGCACACCCTGCCAGAACTTGATCTCATCCGGTTTTTCCGGCTGGAACGGATCGAGGAACGACTTATGCTCGCCGGACGTATAGGTCCGACGCTCGACTCCGAGTTTTTCCATGGTCCCGACAAACCCGTAACCGGCCGCCGTCACGCCAATCGAACCCACCAGGCTCGCCTTGTCGGCGTAGATCTGGTCCGCCGCGCTGGCGATGTAGTACGCCCCCGAAGCCCCCAGATCGGAAATCACTGCATACACCTTGATCGCCGGATGCAGGGCACGCAGACGACCAATCTCATCGTAGACATAACCCGACTGCACCGGACTGCCGCCCGGACTGTTGATTCGCAGCACGATGCCCTTGACCTTCGGATCTTCGAACGCGGCGCGCAAACCGCCGACAATGTTGTCGGCACTGGCCGATTCCTTGTCGGCAATCACCCCGGTCACTTCGATCAACGCGGTGTAGCTCGACCCGCGAGTCGCGCTTTTCTCAATATCCATCAGCGGCGTGAAGAGGACCAACGCGATGAGCAGATAAACAAAGGTCAGCAGCTTGAAGAAAATCCCCCAACGCCGCGAGCGACGTTGCTCCTGCACTCCCGCAAGCAGGGTTTTCTCAAGCAGCTTCCAGCTCTTGTCTTCGCCATCTTCGGCACTGGCCTTGGCTGGCGCCTTCCATTCGTCGGTCATTCCATCCACCCCAACAAAAACCTAATTGGCCCGCTGACCCAGCCAGGCGTGCAATTGCGAAAAATGATCAATGGCCAGGCGCGGTTCGAACACGCGCAAGGCTTCCATCGATTGAGCACCATAGCTGACGGCAACCGAATCCATCCCGGCGTTGCGCGCCATCTGCAGATCGAACGACGAATCCCCCACCATCAACGCCTGCTCAGGGCGGACGTCGCAATGGGCGAGAATCTGTTCGAGCATCAGCGGATGCGGCTTGCTGGCGGTTTCATCGGCGGCGCGAGTGATATCGAAATAATCCTCCCAACCGTGGGATTTCAACACCCGATCCAGCCCGCGACGCGCTTTGCCGGTAGCCACCGCCAGGTGATAACCCTCGGCACGAAACGCCTCAAGCGACTCGACAACACCGTCAAACAACGGCGAAGGCACGGCCTCCGAGGCGATGTAGTGATCCGCATAGTGCTGACGGAATGCCACCAGCTCGTCATCGCCAATCTCCGGATACAGCGTGCGAATCGCTTCCGGCAGCCCAAGGCCAATAATGCCTTTGACGGCAAGATCATCACGTAACTGAAAACCGGATCGCTGCGACGCCACATGCATCGCCTCGACAATCCGACCAATGGAGTCGGCCAACGTGCCGTCCCAATCGAAAATCAGCAACTTGTAATCAGGGTGCACTCAGGCGCTCCACGGTCTTGGCCCACATTTCATCCACCGGCGCCTGAAGCTTGAGCTCACCGCCATCAGGCAGCGACACAGTCAGCATATAGGCATGGAGAAACAGGCGCTTGCCGCCCAGATCGCGAATCTCTTTGCTGAAGTCGTCATCGCCGTACTTGGTGTCGCCAGCGATGCAGTGCCCGGCGTGCAAGGTGTGGACGCGAATCTGGTGAGTCCGGCCGGTGATCGGTTTGGCTTCGATCAGGGTGGCAAAGTCGCCAAAGCGACGCAGGACCTTGAACACGGTCACGGACTCCTTGCCCTCCTCCTCGTCGACCTCGACCATGCGTTCGCCGGAGCGCAGATTGCTCTTGCCCAGCGGCGCACGGACTTGCTTGATCGAGGCAGCCCAGTTACCGCGGACCAGCGCCATATAGCGCTTATCGACGCCATCGCCGCGCAATGCCGTGTGCAAGTGACGCAGCATGCTGCGTTTTTTGGCGATCATCAGCAGGCCGGAGGTGTCACGATCGAGACGGTGAACCAGCTCAAGCTCCTTGCAATCCGGACGCAACTGACGAAAGGCTTCGATCACGCCGTAATTCAAGCCGCTGCCGCCGTGAACAGCGATGCCGCAAGGCTTGTTGATCACGATCAGCGCCTTGTCTTCGAAGACAATCGAGGCTTCGAGTCGCTGCAACAACCCTTGCGCCAATGGCACAGGCTCGTCGCGTTCCGGCACACGCACCGGCGGCACGCGCACGATGTCGCCCGCCTGCAGCTTGTATTCGGGCTTGATCCGACCTTTGTTCACACGCACTTCGCCTTTACGCAAAATGCGGTAAATCAAGGTCTTGGGCACGCCTTTGAGCCGAGCAAGAAGGAAGTTATCAATACGTTGGCCGGCATATTCCGGCGAGACCTCCAGCAGTTGTACGCTTGGGGTCGAGGGGGCAGTAGTCGTCATGCCGCGAATGATAACAATTTTTTATGGAATTGAAGCACTTAATCATTGCTGCTATAGTCGCGAACGCCGCCAAAAGCGGCCTGGACAGAGGACAAACGGCAAATTGCCGGCCCTGACCAACGCAATTCATCAGGACGCGAGGCCGTCCTACGGGGCTTTCGCAACGATTGGAAGGTTTGTGATTGTAACAAGCGCAGGTGACATGAGGCCTGAAGCGAGCGCAGCAACAGAGTAACCACTCGTCTGATGCGCCGATATTTACGGCCAGTTCACAAAGTGCAGTCAGTCCCGAACCAGCCCTTGAGCGAGTGCTTCGGAAACAACGCCTGTTACAAGCTGAGTACCAGCAAAACAGCTGACACCCAGTCTTGTGTAGCCATGAGCGTGAACTCCCCATTGGAGAACACGGTAAATGCCAACCCGCTGCGGATTCTGCGCGCGGCAGCACCCGAATTATCAGGGATACGTGTAGGGTGGAGATGCACAACCGTCGGACTGTGTAGCACTAGGCTTATATTTAGACGCTTCATCTCGTCCACAGTCGCCGGTTGATTCCTCCTCCTGACTGAGTGCTTAAGTAGCCACAGCAAGCAGGACGCGTACGTCGCGACTCCGGCCCAATTGGTCGAACCTCGCTAGACACTGGAGTGGCCAACCACTCCTGACGCACCTGACACCGACCGTGAGAAGTCGTGTGTGCCGAACGCCGTTTCCGGCAGCCCGGAAACCGACGGTACTACATGAAAAGAATGCTGATTAACGCAACTCAACCCGAAGAGTTGCGTGTTGCACTGGTAGACGGCCAGCGCCTCTACGACCTGGACATCGAGTCCGGTGCACGCGAGCAGAAGAAGGCCAACATCTATAAAGGCCGGATTACTCGCATCGAACCAAGCCTTGAGGCTGCCTTTGTCGATTTCGGCTCTGAGCGCCACGGCTTCCTGCCCCTTAAAGAAATCTCCCGCGAATACTTCAAGAAAGCCCCTGAAGGCCGCGTCAACATCAAGGACGTCCTGAGCGAAGGCCAGGAAGTCATCGTTCAGGTCGAAAAAGAAGAACGTGGCAACAAGGGCGCCGCCCTCACCACCTTCATCAGCCTGGCCGGTCGTTACCTGGTATTGATGCCGAACAACCCGCGTGCCGGCGGTATCTCCCGTCGCATCGAAGGTGAAGAGCGCAACGAACTGCGTGAAGCCCTGAACGGCCTGATTGCCCCGGCTGACATGGGTCTGATCGTGCGCACTGCCGGCCTTGGCCGCAGCAGCGAAGAAATGCAGTGGGACCTCGACTACCTGCTGCAACTGTGGACCGCCATCAAAGAAGCCTCGCTGGATCGTTCCGCGCCATTCCTGATCTACCAGGAAAGCAACGTGATCATCCGTGCGATCCGCGACTATCTGCGCCAGGACATCGGCGAAGTGCTGATCGACAGCGTTGAAGCCCAGGACGAAGCCCTGACCTTCATCCGCCAGGTGATGCCGCAATACGCCAGCAAGATCAAGCTGTACGAAGACAGCGTTCCGCTGTTCAACCGTTTCCAGATCGAAAGCCAGATCGAGACCGCTTTCCAGCGCGTCGTTGAACTGCCTTCCGGCGGCTCCATCGTTATCGATCCGACCGAAGCCCTGGTGTCCATCGACATCAACTCGGCGCGCGCCACCAAAGGCAGCGATATCGAAGAAACCGCCCTGCAGACCAACCTTGAAGCTGCCGAAGAAATCGCCCGTCAGTTGCGCCTGCGCGACATCGGCGGCCTGATCGTCATCGACTTCATCGACATGACCCCTGCCAAGAACCAGCGCGCTGTGGAAGAGAAAGTCCGCGAATGCCTGGAAGCCGACCGCGCTCGCGTGCAAGTCGGTCGCATCTCGCGCTTCGGCCTGCTGGAAATGTCCCGTCAGCGCCTGCGCCCATCGCTGGGCGAAAGCAGCGGCATCGTCTGCCCTCGCTGCAACGGCACCGGCATCATCCGTGACGTTGAATCGCTGTCGCTGGCGATCCTGCGCCTGATCGAAGAAGAAGCCCTGAAAGACCGCACTGCCGAAGTTCGCGCACAAGTGCCGATCCCGGTCGCTGCGTTCCTGCTGAACGAAAAACGCAACTCGATCACCAAGATCGAACTGCGCACCCGTGCCCGCATTGTCATCCTGCCGAACGATCACCTCGAAACGCCGCACTTCGAAGTTCAGCGTCTGCGCGATGACAGCCCGGAAGCCCACATCAACCAGTCCAGCTACGAAATCGCTGCTGCCGCTGCTGAAGTGGAAGAAGTTCAACCGGCCGCCGCCACCCGCACCCTGGTTCGCCAGGAAGCCGCCGTGAAAACCGCTCCAGCCCGCGCCAACGCTCCGGTTCCGACCGAAGTCGTTGCTGCCCCGGTTGCCGCTCCGGTCGCAGCGCCAGAGCCAAGCCTGTTTAAAGGCCTGGTGAAATCGCTGGTCAGCCTGTTCGCCACCAAGGAAGAGCCTGCTGCTCCGGTTGTGGTTGAAAAACCAGCTACCGAGCGCCCGGCACGCAACGAAGAGCGTCGTAACGGTCGTCAGCAGAGCCGCAACCGTAACGGTCGCCGCGATGAAGAACGCAAACCACGCGAAGAACGTGCACCTCGTGAAGAACGCGCACCGCGCGAACCTCGTGAAGAGCGTCAACCACGCGAAGCCCGCGAAGAGACTCCAGCAGTCGCTCGCGAAGAACGCGCACCGCGTCCACCGCGTGAAGAGCGCGCACCACGCGCCCCTCGCGAAGATCGCAAGCCACGTGGCGAGCGTGAAGAGCGCCCGGTTCGTGAACTGCGTGAACCTCTGGATGCCGCGCCAGCCGCTGCCGCCGCTGTAACGGCTGTTGCTGAAGAGCGTCCGGCTCGTCAGCCACGTGAAGAGCGCGCTCCACGCCCACCGCGTGAAGAACGTCAACCACGTGCCGAACAAGCCGCTGCCGCCGTTGCTGAAGAAGAGCTGCCAACCAGCGAAGAGCAACTGCAGGAAGATGGCCAGGACAACGCCGAAGGCGATCGTCCACGCCGCCGCTCCCGTGGCCAGCGTCGTCGCAGCAACCGTCGCGAGCGTCAACGCGATGCCAACGGCAACGTGATCGAAGGCTCGGAAGAGTCCGAAACCAGCGAAGAGCCAACAGGCGCCGAACTGGCTGCCGGCCTGGCCGTTACCGCCGCTGTTGCCAGCACTGTGATCAGCGCTCCTGCTGAAGCTCAGGCTCATCAGCAAGCTGAACGCGCTACCGCCGTGACTGAAGAAGCTGTTCAGAAAGTGGCTCAGGTTGAAGCGCCAGTCGTGGAAGCCACCACCCCGGTCGAAGTGCCAGTCGCTCCTGCCGTTGAAGTAGCTCCAGTTCGTGAAGCACAGCCTGAAGTTCACGCGGCTGTTGAACCAGCCGTAGTTGCCGAACAGCCAGTAGTCGCTGCCGAGCCTGTGGTTGAAGCCCCGGTCGCCGAAAAGGCGCCTGAGGTTCGCGAAGAGCAAACTGCATTCAACTGGGTTGCAGAAACTGCAGTTATCGAAGCTCCAGCGCCAGTCGCTGAAGCCCCGACTGTTGTTGCCGAGCCTGCTCCGGTGGTTGAAGCTCCGGTTGTCGCCGAAGTGGCTGCACCGGTTGTCGAAGCCGCCCCGGTTAGCGCCCTGACGCCAAGTGGCCGCGCGCCAAACGACCCACGTGAAGTGCGTCGCCGCAAGCGTGAAGAGGAGCGCCTGCAGAAGGAAGCCGAACTGGCTGCCGCTGCTGCACCGGCTGTTGCTGCCGAGCCTGCTCCGGTTGTCGCCGAAGTCGTCGAGGCAGCCCCTGCCCCGGCCGCCGAAGTGACTGCCGAACCTGCTGCCCCAGCCATCGACGAAAACCTGCGTTCCGTCGAAGAAGTGGTAGAGCACAAACCTGAGGCCCTGGAAAAAGAGCACGAGCCTAAACCCCTCGCCTGATTCCATCAGCCACTAAAAAGCCCCGCCTGGTAACCCAGGCGGGGCTTTTTTATGCCTTTGAATACCGACAGCCCGTCGCGGTTTAACAATGGCTCATTACCGAAGATCCTGCGCTCCCGGTTAAACACTCGCCTAAAGCCTTGTAATACTTTTTTACAAAATAACAACGCAACGTGCAGAATAGAGCGGTTGCTGGGCTAAAAGCAGACCCTGCCACGGCCCGAAAACCTTCGGCCCGTTATGGAGCAAAGAGTGCATGACTATGGAAATTGCTGAACTGGACGCTTTCAAAGCGATTGTTGACTATGGAAGCGTCACGCAAGCCGCGATCAGATTAAACCGCGCTCAATCCAGTATTTCCTTCCGAATCAAGACACTCGAATCACGACTCGATACCAAGTTGTTCGAACGCTCCGGTCGCGGCATCACGATGACGGCTCAAGGCAAGGAACTCTATGCCTACGCCTCACAAATCCTCGATCTGGTTGCTCTCGCTCAAGCCAGCCTGAATCAGGCAAAAACCGAAACACGCGTTCGTCTGGGAGTCATAGAAAATCTCACCATCACTCGCCAGAATCTGCTGCAAAGCATCGTTGCCAATCCCGACGGCCTGGCGGTGGATGTCAGCATTGGTAACACACAGTCACTGCTCAAGGATCTTGAGGCCGGTAAACTCGACGCGGTAATTGTCGGCGCCGGCTTTGCGCCTGCGCATTATCGCCGGGTGACACTGTTCAACGATCCGCTGGCCCTGATCTACAGTGCGACACAGCCTGCTGTCCAGGACTTGAAAGCGTTCAGCGGTCAGGTATTCCTCGTCAACAGCCGGCGTAGCGCTTCGCAACGTAATCTCGACGAACTGTTTATGATGGGCAACATCACTCCTGAAAAGATCATCGAGTGCGGTTCTTATCCGCTGCTGTTTTCAAATGTGATCAACGGCGTGGGTGTCGCCATGGTGCCTTTGTCACTGGTCGATTCGTGCTGCCGCAGTGAACAGGTGCAGACTTACTTCCTGGGTGGTCCATATGCCTCGCTGACCACTGAATTCGTGTATTTCGATCACGCTGGCAAACCGGCCCCCAGGGCATTGGCGCAATGGGTGCTGGACTTCGAAAAGTCGGCCCGCTTACCGCTGAAGGCAACAGCGATATAACAGGCCGGGCACTCGTCAGCAGTTACACGATTGACGCACCACTTCATCTTCGAAAAGGTTGGACAGTTGCAGCCCCTCCTCTTGGCTGCTCGCCTGAATCACGTCACCGTGCTGCAACTCGAAGGCATCCTTGTCAGTACTTATTGAAGCGCCGAGCAAAACGTAGTGGACCGTACCTGGCTCGCAGAGCTCTTCATGCTGGAACAACAGTGCTTCGAGTTCGCTTTTGGCGAACATCAGTTGATCGAGCCCCAATAGCGACTGTTTGCTCCACACAGTTTCTCCACGCCGGACAATCGAACTCCTCACCACCGAATGGCGCAGTGGTTCAGCGATCACCAGTTCGTGGCACAACGCGGTATTGCGCAACTTGGAAAGACCGGCCAGCCCGGGTTGAGCGTGACGCAGCACCGGGTCAGAGAAATCCACTGCCAAGGTGTAGCCGATATAGCGTGGGTTTCGGCAGTCGTCGATGAGGTATACACAGGCATACTCGATCTCGACTCCCGCCCCACTGGCATGGCACGGCGATTTAATCGCCTGTGAAGCAGCAACCAGCCCTTTGCCATTGCCTTTGTAGTACCAGTCCGGGGAGGATCGCTCGGGCATGGGCAGACCATTGACCGAGCGGTGCGTGTAACCGAAACCGCTCACCATGCATACGGCATCTTGAACGGGTCGCAGCGGCACGTTAAAGGTCATCGATGAAAGCGCCTCAAGCGGCACCGCAGCAAGGGACAAGCCGCTCCTGAAGCGCTCCCAGGATTGCTTGCTACGCATGAACCGCACGGCCAACGCCTGAGAGGTCTCGACACCTGCGACCTGCCAGACCGAAGTCGATGCCCCCTTGCCCTGTACAAGGCCCACCCACCGAACGCCGTGGCAATCAACCGAATCGATGATTCTGTCCATCACGCGGCCTCCGTACGTAGCGCAATCGGAGCCCGTCGCTTGATGGAACAGAGGATCACCCCGAACACAATCAGCACCAGACTGACCAAGTGATAGGCATGCATTTGTACGTCCAGGAACACAATACTAAACAGCCCCCCGGACAGTGGCACCAGATGGGTGAAGATCTCGCCACGAGTGGCACCGATTTCACCGATGCCTTTGCTCCAGAACAAGTACGACAACCAGGACGGGAAGATCACCAGATACGCCAGACCGAGCCAGGGGGCTGTGCCCTGCCCCAGGTTGAAGGTTAAGTCAGGATGCAAGACCCAAACCCCCAGGCTGAACGGAATCAGGCATAGCGCGCCCACCACCGCGCAATACGTCACAAAGGCATTGCCAGCTATGGTTTTGGGCTTTGTCCGCAGAAAGGAACAATAGACAGCCCAACTAGCGGCCGAGGCCATGGTCCAGAAGTCGCCTTTGTTGAAGCCCTCCAGAAAACTCAAATCGGAAAGGTGCCCCATGGTCACCAGCCAGAACACACCGACCGTACTGATGACCACGCCCAGCATATTCGACCTGGAGATGAAATCACCGAAAACGAAACGATTGAGGGCCAGTACCAGACACGGTGTAGCCGACAGGTAAATCGCCGCATTCAAAGAACTGGTGTATTGCAAACCTATATACAACGTCAGCGGAAATATAACCTGCCCACAGACCGCCAACATCACCAGGGTTAACCATGATTTGCGCGCGGCCGGCAAACTGGCGACCACAGACTTATAGTTAATTACCAGCAGTAATGCACTGGTAATCAGCCATCGAAGTTGCGACAGCAGCACGGGATCAACATCCACCACCATCAATTTTCCGACGACATAATTACCGCCCCAGAACACGGCAGCGAGTGAAAGTAGTAAGTACGGCATTGGTACCCTCGTCAGATCTTCTTCATTAACATGAAAGAGGCGCCGTCGAACTCGACTTCCCCCAGCAGATGGAACGCGTCTTGATACACAGACAATTGCGCCTGCAACACATCAGTGATGGGCACCAACATAAGTGCCTCTGTCGCCAACACCCGGGCCAGTTCATTGACATAGACTCGGCAAGGCTCGGCCTCGACAGGCGAACTGTTTGCGACAATGAGTGAATAACCCAATCGACGGCGATAGTGAAAATCGCCGGCCGAGGCAAACGGCAGCCTCGAAAAATCCAGGTCGGCGCGCAGTCTGAGCTGCTTGTGGCCGTGGTCCTGCGCCCACTGCAAGTGGTGAGCAAACTGCTGCCGGGTAGTGGAGATAACATCGAGACTGTGTCGGGCGAACGCTTGAAGCTGGGCGTTATCAGTCGGAGCAATCAGCAACACGGACTTCTTGCCCGGCGTGTCCAGATACTCAGCCAGGGATCCCGGCAATAGCGATGTCTCGCACTTCGGGGTATCACGGTAGATCATCAACCAGTCCGAATTGATCGCGGCCCAATCGCTGATTTGCAGCGTCTGCTCGATCGACGGCTGATATGTTTCCATGAGGTGAGCCTTGAACGGCAGGTATTGCAGGACTTTCCCCTGATCGCCAACGATGGAATAGTCGCCGACCCAAGTATTGAGAAAGGAGCGGATCCCGACGATGCTAGCCTTGCCCAGATAATCCGCGTTCCAGCCGACGATCGCTTCACGCCCGACCCATGCGTAATCGCACAACCTCACGGGCGGCAGGCGCGTCATCGCAACGGTCCGCGAGCCGATGGAGAGCCGACCATAAGGATCATGGTCCTGACGAAGCAACTGACTGCCCGGCGACAACCAGACACCGTCGCCAATATCCACATCGCCACCGGCGTTGACTGCGGCATTACGACCAAAACGCACATACTGGCCAATCTTGATCGAAGGCAACTCATCCGCCGAGTGATCGAGTTGATGATCCGCATGGGGATGGCTGAAATACGCACCGTTTTCAAAGTGAGTGGGCGAAATCAGATGCTCCCCGACTTGTTCCTTGACAATCAATGGCGAGCCACTGGTATTGATCGAAAAGTGCTCCTTTGACAAACCGAGGTCATCAGAGAGTACTTGCAAGCGTTCACTAAACGTAACACCAAATTTAATCTCGTCACGGTGACAACTTATCGTTTGAGAAGCCTTTCTGAGTTGACGCAGCGTGTTGACATAACGGGGAACCGGCTGATAAACATCGTCAAAACTCAACGCCCGCTCCAAGGCGCCCAATGTTTGGCCCTCACTGCCCAGTTCAATAGGGCTAACACTAACCGACGCATCCATATACTGCTTTATCATGTAGGCTCTTTATTATCTTGATGAGTACTAACCGGGCATACACCGCAACAGTGAATACCGCACGCAACAAGATCGTATGCCGGATAAAACCGGATGAATAACGAGTTTTATATCTGGCACCCATCGATAAATACGAATAGGCAGTAGAAGGGGCAGAGTTCAGTACTCTACCCTATAGAGGCCTGGGGGCTGGCCTCGGCCCGCGAGGTATCACGACCAATCGACGATTATTGAAAGGCCAGCGCGACCGGCACATCCACATCCCACAACACTCCGGGATCATTCACCACCACCTCAACCACTTTCGCTGACGCAAACAGCGGCTTGGCCCCGCGGTCGCCGGACAACGCCATCAACGCGGCACCCAACGAACGCCCAAACCCCACTGGATGCCCAAACTCGCCACCCTGCACGGGCACGCTGATGGTATCGACCGCTATCCCCTCAACAATCCGCTCGATACTCGACGGCAAGATAAACGGCATATCGCCCAACACCACCAGCCAGCCATCCAGCGCCGCGCACGCAGCGACCGCCGCCGCAATGCTGTCGCCCATGCCCGCCGATGCCAGCAACAGCACCTGGCAACCATAAGCCCGGGCCAGCCGTGCAACCTCTGGACGATCCGGCGTCGTCACCAACAACCGCGTGTCCATGCCCATCGGCAGATTGCGCAGCACCTGCTCGATCACCGGTCGCACAATGCCGTCGCGCCCTTCGCACATCGCCAGCAACTTGTCCTGGTCGGCACCCGCCACTTGTCGATAACGACTACCCTGCCCCGCCGCAAGAATGATCGCGCCCAGCTTCATACCCTGTTCAACGCTGCGCATCAGGCTTTGGTCTGCTGCCAGCCTTGCAACTGGTAGCGAACTGGCAAGCTGCGAATACGCTTGCCGGTGGCAGCGAAGATCGCATTGCACAGCGCCGGAGCGATGGGCGGCACGCCCGGCTCACCGACACCGCCCAGCGGCACATTGCCGGGTGGCGTGACCAAATGCACCGCCACCTCTTTCGGCGCCAGGGACATGCGCGCCACTTCGTACATATGGAAATTGTCCTGCTGGACCTTGCCGTCCTTGAAGCTGATTTCGCCCAACACCGCGTTACCCAGGCCCATCACGCAGGCGCCTTCGAACTGCGAGCGAATCCGCTCCGGGTTGATCTGCGGACCGCAATCGACCGCGATGTCGGCCTTGTGCACGATCAGCGTACCGTCATCCTTGACTTCAACCTCGATGACCGCCGCCACATAGGTGACGAAGCTGTAATGCACCGCCAGGCCCAAACCACGACCCTTGGGCAGTTTTCGCCCCCAGCCGGCCCCCTTGGCCGCTGCTTCCAGAACGCCACGCAGGCGCGCCGTATCGATCGGATAACGCTCAGGGGATTCGCCGTAGTTCCACTCTTCGCTCAGGGTTCGCGGATCGATCTGACGGTCCGGTCCCAACAGCTTGATCTGGTACTTCAGCGGGTCTTGTCCGGCCTTGTGTGCCAACTCATCGACAAAGCTCTGAATCGCGAAACCGTGAGGAATGTTCGACACCGAGCGATACCAGCCAACCCGGGTATGCGCCGCCGCGTCAGGGTTTTCCAGGCGTACATTGGGAATCGCGTAGGCCATGTTGGTAAAGCCCATGCCCAACTCGAAGGCCGCCTCGTGATTCATGCCTGGCGCGAACAACGCGGTGATGCTGGGCGCTACGGTGCGGTGCAACCAGCCGGACGGCATGCCGTCCTTGTTCAGGCTGGCCTTGAGGTATTCCGCCGAGACGGTATGGAAGTACGAACAATGGATGTCGTCTTCACGGGTCCATTGCACGCGCACAGCCTTGCCGGGAAACTCCTTGGCCAGGATCGCTGCTTCCAGAATGAAGTCCGGCTTGGACTTGCGACCGAAACCGCCGCCCAACAAGGTGACATTGACCGTGACCTTGTCGAATGGGATACCCAAACGCTCGGCGATGCGCTCGCGGGTCACTTGCGGGGCCTGACTCGGCGCCCAGGCCTCGCAATGGCCATCCTTGAAACGCGCAACGGCAACCATCGGTTCCATTGGCGACTGTGCCAGATGCGGCAAGTAGTAGGCCGCTTCCAGACTGCTGTCGGCGCTGTTCATGGCCTCTTCGATATTGCCGGTGCTGCGCACCACTTTGCCCGGCTTCAGGGCGGCGGCTTCCAGCTCCTTGCGATAAGCAATCGAGTCGTAACCGGCATTGGCACCGTCATCCCATTCGATCTTCAGCGCTTCACGCCCCTTGATCGCCGCCCAGGTATTGCTGGCAATCACCGCCACCCCGCCCAACGGCTGGAATTCCGAAGGCAATGGGCGGCTTTCAATCTGGATAACCTTGACCACTCCCGGGACTTTCAACGCCGCGCTGGCATCGAAGGACTTGACCTTGCCGCCATAGACCGCCGGCCGCGCCACAGTGGCGAAGAGCATGCCGTCAAAGTGCACGTCGGCACCGTAGACCGCACGACCATTAACGATGTCCGCACCATCGATCGCCTTAGTCCCTTCCTTGCCGATATAACGGAATTCCGACGGCTGCTTGAGCCGCAGGCTTTCACGAGCCGGCACGGCCAACGCACCCGCAGCGACGGCGAGCGCACCGTAACCGAGTTCACGCCCGGAGGGCTGGTGGATAACTTTGTGCAATTGCGCGCGGCATTCGCCAACCGGGACTTTCCACTGATCGGCCGCAGCTTGCTCAAGCATGGTTCGTGCAGCGGCACCGCAACGGCGCATCGGCTCGTACCAATGACGCATGCTGCGCGAGCCGTCGGTGTCCTGGTTGCCGAAGCGCACCTCGTCTCCCGGCGCCTGCCGGACTTTGACCATTGCCCAATCGGCGTCCAGTTCATCGGCAACCACCATGCTCAAGCTGGTGCGTACGCCCTGGCCCATTTCCGAACGATTGCAGACCACCGTCACGCTGCCGTCGGCGGCAATGCTCACGTAGACCTTGGGATCATCGATCCAGCCATTGGGCATGCCCGCGGCACCGAACTTTTTCTCTTCGGCGAACGCGTCCTGCCAGCCCCAACTGGCGGCGAGCACCAGCGCACCAGTCGCACTCACGCCTTTGAGAAAACCACGACGGCTGAGATTACTCAGGGCGAAATCATTCGGTAGCTGGCTCATGCCTTACGCTCCTGCAGATGAGTGGAGGCCTGGCGGATCGCGGTCTTGATGCGGTTGTACGTGCCGCAGCGGCAGATATTGCCGACCATCGCCTGTTCGATCTGTTCATCGCTGGGATTGGGGTTGGTCTTGAGCAACGCCGTGGCCGACATGATCTGCCCGCCCTGGCAAAAACCGCACTGGGCGACTGCCGTGTCGAGCCAGGCTTGCTGGACGACCTGGCCAACCGGATCGCTGTGCAAGTTGTCGATGGTGCTAACGTCCTGCCCGATCACCGAACCGATAGGCGTGATGCAACTGCGCGCCGGGGCGCCGTCGATATGAATCGTGCAGGCGCCACACAGGCCCATGCCGCAACCGAATTTGGTGCCGCTGTAACCGGCCACATCGCGGATTGCCCAGAGCAGCGGCATGTCCTCGGTGACGTCGAGTTGATGATCTTGACCATTGAGCTTCAGGGTAATCATGGGCACGCCCGCATATAGGTAGAGTTATGGAGCAAATGATTGCATCGTTAGCAGGCTAAGTTAACTCAGCATTAACAAAAAAGCCCTGCAACCAAGGAAGGTGTGCAGGGCTCTGGATTCAGCGATCAAGCGTAGCTCAATACTGATTCGGCTCCATCTCCAGCTCGACATTGAAGCGCTCGGCGATGTCTCTCTGGATCCGCTGCGCCAGGTTAAGCAGCTCAAGCCCGGTGGCCGTGCCGTAGTTGACCAGCACCAGCGACTGCAAGCGATGCACGCCGGCGTCGCCGTCACGGAAGCCTTTCCAGCCCGCCTGCTCGATCAACCAGCCAGCCGCCAGTTTCACCCGGCCATCCGCTTGTGGATAACCAACCAGGCCCGGATGCTCAAGGCGAATTTGTGCCGCCAGAGCTGCCGATACCAGCGGGTTCTTGAAAAAGCTGCCGGCATTACCGAGCACCGCCGGGTCAGGGAGCTTCTCATTGCGAATGCTGCAAATCGCCTGGCTGACATCGGTCGCGGTGGGATGATCGATGCCTTGCTCGGTCAGGCGCTGACGAACCGGGCCGTATTCCAGATGCAAATGCTCGACGCGGTTCAGGGCAAAACGTACTCGCAGGATCAACCAGCGACCGACTTGCTGCTTGAACAGGCTGTCACGGTAGGCAAAGTTGCACTCGGCCAGCGTGAAATCCCGCAGCTCGCCGGTCTGGCGGTCCAGCGCGGTCAGACCGGCGAACACATCCTTGATCTCGACCCCATAGGCCCCGATATTCTGCATCGGCGCGGCACCGACGGTGCCCGGGATCAGGCTGAGGTTCTCAAGACCCGACAGACCCTGCGCCAGTGTCCATTGCACAAACGGATGCCAGCTTTCGCCGGCCTCGGCTTCGATCACCACCTGACTGCCGTTGTCGCTCAACACCCGAATACCACGGGTGGCCATGCGCAGCACCAGCGCGGCAATGTCTGCGGTCAATAACAGGTTGCTGCCACCGCCAATCACCAGCAGCGGTACAGCGTGCGCGGCCGAATACACCAGCGCCTCGCGCACATCGGCATCACTGTGGGCTTCGGCGAACCATTGCGCGCGCACGTCCACGCCAAAGCTGTTGTACGGCTTCAGCGAAACCTGCGATTGCAGGTGCAAAGTCATAAGCGTCCCTTCAATTCAATCACCAGCAAATCGCTGGCGCGCTCGATCAGGTCCAGCACCTGCTCGAAGCCTTGATCGCCGTCGTAATAAGGATCCGGCACTTCATCCACGCTCGACTCATAGCGACGCAGGAACAAATCCAGCTCCGCCCTGCCCTTGGCCGGTTGCAACGCCTTGAGGTTGCGCAGGTTGCTGTGGTCCATGGCGAGGATCAGGTCATAGCTGGAAAAGTCGGCGCGCGTGACCTGTTGGGCACGTTGCGCGGACAGGTCATAACCACGGCGCAACGCGGCGGCCTGGCTGCGCTTGTCCGGCGCCTTGCCGACGTGCCAGTCGCCGGTGCCCGCAGAAGCCACTTCGACCTGATCGGCCAAACCGGCATCACGCAGTTTGTGTCGCAGCACACCTTCAGCCGTGGGTGAACGGCAGATGTTGCCCAAGCAGACGAACAGAACCCGCATCAGGCCTCCAGCAGGCGACGAACGCGTTCGAGGTCTTCAGCCGTGTCGACACCCGGTGGCGGTGCAATCAGTGCATCGGCAACGTGAATCCGCACACCGTGCCAGAGCGCACGCAGCTGCTCCAGACTCTCGGTGTTTTCCAGCCAGCATGGGCCCCAGCTGACGAAGTCATGCAGGAAACCGGCGCGATAGGCATAGATGCCAATGTGCCGACGGTAAGGAACGCCAGCCGGCAATTGCTCGCGGCTCTTGGCGAAGTCGTCACGCGCCCACGGCAAGGTGGCGCGGCTGAACGTCAGCGCCAGGCCATTCAGATCACTGACGACCTTGACCACGTTGGGGTTGAACAGGGTTTCAACGTCTTCGATCGGCTCGGCCAGAGTCGCCATGCGCGCTTCGGTATGGGCC
Source organism: Pseudomonas sp. FW306-02-D09B (assembly GCF_058782685.1). NCBI lineage: Bacteria > Pseudomonadati > Pseudomonadota > Gammaproteobacteria > Pseudomonadales > Pseudomonadaceae > Pseudomonas > Pseudomonas sp. FW306-02-D09B. The sequence continues at coordinate 32,595 of NZ_JBYSXY010000007.1, read as the reverse complement.
GCCAGGTTGGCCGCAACCTGATCGATCACACTCGGTGGAATCAACGGCTCGTCGCCCTGCACATTGACCACGATAGCGTCCGGCGCCAGGCCCAGTTGGGCAGCGACTTCAGCCAGGCGATCGGTGCCGGAGTTGTGATCCTCGCGAGTCATCACCACTTCAGCGCCAAAGGCCTTGCAGGCCTCGACTATGCGCGCATCGTCCGTGGCAACCACCACCCGCTGCGCGCTGCTTTTGCTCGCCTGTTCCCAAACGTGCTGGATCATCGGCTTGCCGGCAATCATTTGCAGAGGCTTGCCCGGCAGACGGGTGGAAGCAAAACGCGACGGAATCACGACGGTGAAGGCAGTGCTCATTTATCCAGACGCTCTTCTGCCGTCAGGGTGCGCGCTTCGCTTTCGAGCATCACCGGAATGCCATCACGAATCGGATAGGCCAGACCGGCGCCTTTGCTGATCAGCTCGGTTTTATCGGCGCTGAGCTTGAGCGGACCTTTGCAGATCGGGCAAGCGAGGATGTCGAGCAATTTGGTGTCCATGAGCATTCCCTGGATAAAAGCGTTTTAAGGCAAAAGACGTGCGGGCAACAGCCGCTTCAACTGCGTGTCGAACCAGGCCACGAAGGCCGGCGATGGCGCAGCATCGACCGTCAGATACCACCAGTCAGCGGCCGCGAAGGTTTGGCATTTCACCGCATCCTTCTCGGTCATCACCAACGGTAGCGACGGTGTGAAATTCAAGGCCGCCGCGCTGTATTCGGCGTGGTCGGCAAAAGCATGTGGAACAGGCTGCCAGTGTAGCGTTTCAAGGGTGTTGAAGAAACGTTGCGGATTACCGATTCCGGCCACCGCGTGCAAGGCCTGACCAGCGGGGAAATGCTCAAGCGAGCGCCGTTCGCCCGTCAGCAGGTTGACCAGCGCGGTCGGTCGCAGCTGGAACGCAAAGCCGTCGTCGCGATCTGCCGTGGCACCGTTGTAGAGCAGCGCATCGACGCTTTGCAGGCGTTCGACCGGCTCACGCAGAGGGCCCGCCGGCAGGCAGCGTTTATTGCCCAGTCCGCGTGCGGCATCGATCAACACCAGCTCAAGATCGCGTGCCAGACGGTAATGCTGCATGCCATCGTCAGACAGGATCAGATCCAGCGGCTCAGCGGCCAGCAGTGCCTGCACGGCGCGACTGCGATCTGGGTCAATCATCAATGGCACGCCGGTGCGCTGGACGATCAACAACGGTTCGTCGCCCGCGATAGCCGCGCTCTGCCCGGCGTCGACCCGCCAGGGCAATTGCGCTGGTTTGGCGCCATAACCGCGACTGACCACGCCAACCCGCAGGCCACTGCGCTGGCAGTGTTCGATCATCCACAGGATCAACGGCGTCTTGCCGGTACCGCCGACGGTAATGTTACCGACGACGATCAGCGGCACCGGTGGCTGGTAGATCTCGCCCTGGCCGGCCAGAAACCGTTCGCGCTTGGCCGTGACCACGCGCCGGTACAGCCACTCCAGTGGCTGCAACAGTTTCAGCGCCGGATGACCGGCGTACCAGGCGGCGAGCAAACGATCGGACATGGCCATCAGGGTGCCGGCGCCGCCTCAACGGTGGTCATGCGCAAATGGGTGAAACCCAGCTTGCCCGCGGCATCCATCGCCGTGACGACGGCCTGATGCTGGGTTTTGCCATCGGCGCTGATCGACAGCGGCGAATTGGTGTTGCCATTCGACTCCTTCTTCAAGGCGTCGATCAGGCTGGCCAGATCGTTCTTCGGCAACAATTGGTTGTTGACCGAAAACACGCCGTCGGCGCTGATGGCGATGTCCAGTTGCTTGGCCTGCTGGTCTTCGGCAGGTGACCCGCTGACAGCTTCCGGCAGGTCGACGCGCAGCTGGGTTTCCCGGGTAAAGGTGGTGGTCACGACGAAGAACAGCAGCAGGACAAACACCACGTCGATCAGCGACACGAGGTTGATGTCCACGTTCTCCCGTTGCTTGCGGCGGAATTTCACGCTTTGCCCTCAGCCAGATCGACGTCTCGGTCGCCCTGCACCACTTCAACCAGCTTGATGGCTTCCTGCTCCATGCCCACGACGAGTTCATCGATGCGCCGTTGCAGGAACCGGTGGAAGAACACCGACGGGATACCGACGATCAGGCCCGAAGCCGTGGTGATCAAGGCTTTGGAAATACCGCCGGCCAGCACCGCTGCGTTGGTGGTCATGCCGGTGCTCATGAACGAACTGAAGATATCGATCATGCCCAACACCGTGCCGAGCAGGCCGAGCAACGGCGCCATGGCGGCGATGGTGCCCAGCGCGTTGATGTAGCGCTCCAGCTCGTGGATCACTCGGGCAGCGGCCTCTTCGATGCACTCTTTCATGATCTCGCGACCATGCTTGGAGTTGGCCAGGCCCGCGGCGAGGATCTCGCCCAACGGTGAGTTGGCGCGCAGTTCCTTGAGTTTTTCCTTGTTGAGTTGCTTGTCCTTGATCCAGACCCAGACCTGCCCGAGCAAATGCTCCGGGGTCACACGGCTGGCGCGCAAGGTCCAGAGACGCTCGGCAACGATCGCCATTGCCGCGATGGAACTCAGAATGATCGGCAGCATCATCCAGCCGCCGGATTTGACCAATTCCCACACAGTGACAGTCCCCTCGAAAAAGTCCGCCACTTTAACATACAGACTCGACAGAGAGACCCGACACGCCACAGACCGTGTGTCGCATGGCGCGCCGCGCTGATGACCGGTGGTTATTGGCTGACCAACGGCGGTGCACGCCAGAAACGTGGTTGCTGGCGCAGTGACTCGGGCGCCTCGAACGCCCCCAGACGCAAACGCAAGGCACCCTGCTCGGCGCTGTCATAAACCTGCATGCCCAACCGGCGATAACGCGCCATCACTTGCGGATGCGGATGACCGAACGAATTGTCGTGCCCACGAGAAATCAACACAGCCTTGGGTGCCAACGCCGTGAGAAAAGCCATCGACGATGAGCTGCGACTGCCGTGATGTGGCGCTTGTAGCCAGTCGGTCGCGACCGCCAGCGGACTTTCCAGCAACGCCTGCTCGGCCCGGGCGTCGATGTCGCCAGTCAACAACAGACGCTCGCCGTTGGCTTCGATCTGCAGGACGCAGGACTTCTGGTTGCTTTCGCTCGCCCCGGACCATTGCCAGAGCGTAAAACCCACACCGTCCCACTCCCAGCGCTGACCGCTCTCGCAGGCCTGCGCGTACAACTCGGCCGGCAGGGCTTCGGGATCACCGCTGAGCACCTGCGCCACCGGCAATCCGCGTGCGACCGAGCGCGCGCCACCGGCGTGATCGGCATCGGCATGACTGATCAACATCACCTCCAGCTTGCGCACACCGAGCTTGCGCAACGACGGCAACACCACCCGCTCGCCCAGATCGAAATCACCGAAACGCGGACCGGCGTCATAGAGCAACGTGTGATGACGCGTGCGGACGACGATGGCCAGCCCCTGGCCGACGTCCAGTTGCCAGATTTCAGCCATGCCGTCAGGTACGGATCTGAGTGGCGGGAGCACCATCAACAGCAGCATCGGCCAGCCCAACAACCGCATGGGCAGGCCTTTGGGCAGCAACAGCAGAAAAGCGCCCGAAGCACTGATCCCCCAGACCCAAAGGGGAATCACCGGGGCAACCCATGCCGGTATCCGCCCGGCCACCAATGCCAGACCGTTGAACAGCACGTCAAGCAAGCCGCCGGCCAGCCATAACAGCCCCTCGCCGATATAAGGCAGCGGCAACAGCAACGTCCCGAGCAAAGCCGGGGGCAACACCACCAGGCTGATCCACGGCACGGCCAGCAGATTGGTCAACGGGCCACTGAGACTGATGGGCAAACCGAGTATCAGCAGCAACGGACACAAGCCAATCGCGATCAGCCATTGCGCCCGCGTCCAGGTTTGCCACCAGCGCCAGGCGCCCAGGCGGCCGCCGAAGGTAAAAATCAGCACCGCCACCGCTGCAAATGACAACCAGAACCCCGCCTGCAAACTGGCCAACGGCTCAAGCAACAACACCGTATTCAACGCCAGCAGCAAAGGCCACCAGGCACCCAGATGACGAAACCGCAGGCGCCATAACAGCACCAGACCGATCATCACGCAGGCTCGGCGCACCGGCACCTCGAAACCGGCCAGCAACCCGTAACCGAGCGCCGCCGCGAATGCCATGCCGCAGGCCCACGGCAACCAGGGAAACCTCTGCGGCCACAATCCATAACGCGCCAATCCGGCAATCAGCAGATAAACCATTCCGGCCAGCAAACCGATGTGCTGCCCGGAGATCACCAGCAAATGCACGGTGCCGGTGTCTTGCAACACGCGCCAGTCTTCGCTGCTTAGCCCGGATCCGTCGCCCAGCACCAGCGCCGCCAACGCCCCCTCTCGCCCTTGTGCATCGACCGCCAGCAAACGCTGGCGAACAGCATCACGCCAGGCCCCTTGTGCAGGCCGGAGCAACTGCCCGTCCTTGACGCTTCCCGTCGCGCCGATGCGTTGTGCCAGCAACCAGGCGTCGTAATCAAAGCCCTGCGGATTGAGCAGGCCTGTGGGGCGTTTCAATTTCACCGCCAGCCGCCAGCGCTCGCCGCTGTTGACGGTCGGGCCGTCGTACCAGGCCAACCGCATCAAACCCGGCAAGCGTGTGCGCCGCGACTCGCTATCGGCCAACTCGAAACGCACCACGCCTTGCGCGTTCTGCGGCAAGCCGACGACTCGTCCTTCGACCCAGCGGGTTTGCCCGTCGAGGTCCGGCGCCAAACGATCCGCCAAGGCCCAGTACGCACTGGCACACGCCCAGCTGAAACCGAACAGAAAAAACGCCAGTGGGTACGTGCGAAATGGCAACAGCATCAATGCCAGTACAGGCAGCAACAGCAGTAACCAGACCGGTGGCAACACCGGTAAAAAACGCAAGGCCAACAGACCCAACGCGAGCGCCAACATCCCTGTGCGCATTAGCCTGTCCTTGAGAGTCCCCTCTCTTGGATTAGCCGAGTTACCAAAGTCCGCATTTATTAATTGTCACAAAGTCTGAACGGGCGCTCCGTAGAATCCGGGCATACTTGCCGCTTGAACCGACCGAGAAGCCTTATGCCCCGGCGCTTATTCAAACGTTACATGCCAGACCCGACCAGCATCCGGGAACACAAATCCTTACGCTTTCTCGGCACGCTGCTGCACGACCCGAACCTCTGGCACCTCAATCGGCATTCGGTTGCGCGCGCCATGGCCATTGGCGTGTTCGCCGCATTTCTACCGATTCCGTTGCAAATGCTGGTGGCGGCAATGCTTGCCATTTGGGTGCGTGGCAATATTCCGATCGCAGTGAGCCTGGTCTGGCTGACCAACCCGATCACCATGCCCGTGGTGTTTTACTGCACCTATCAGACCGGCGCCTGGCTGATGGATGTCCCCGCCCGCAGCCTGCCGGATGAGCTGACCTGGGAATGGATCAGCGGTGAGCTGTCGACTCTTTGGCAACCGTTTCTACTGGGCTCGGTGGTGACTGGCCTGGTGCTCGGCGCGTTGGCCTACTGCCTGACCATGACCTACTGGCGCTGGTGGGTCGGTCGGCAATGGAAGCGGCGCAGGCAAAGTCGGATGTAGAAATGCAAAGACGGCACTTTCAAGTGCCGTTTGTATTTTCAAGCAAATGGACAGAACTACCTCCCGCCACCACACGCTCTCGCATTACCACCCGTCGGCTCATGCCCCAACCTGTAATTTCTGACAGTAGCCAACCGAACCGTCTTCAGCGCCCAATCATCTGGCAGCCGCGCCTTTGTGGAGCTCGCGAGGCATTCACATCTGCTCCCGCGAAGGTCGCGCGCCCACCATTCAAATCACTTGGCAAACACTACAGGGATTACGACATGAACATGGCGCAACAGAAAACTGAAAACCTGATCGAAAATGGTGACTTCACGGACAAGGAAAAGCACTGGGAATATAAACCAACGGTCAGATTCTTCGATGGCCTTGCAGAAATCGTAACCACTGTTCCCAATGAACACGCTGAATTGACCCAACAAATCACAGGCCTGAGTTTAAAAAAGGGTGTAAAGCTGAATTTGAAGTTCACCGCCAAGGATTTTTACCAAACGCCTGCTGCTGTGAAAATCTCCAACGCCACCCCCTCCTTAATCTATTTCCGGGAAAATGAGACATTTGACTATGTTTTCACGCTTGAGTCGGATACTACGACCCTGGCAATCACTTTTACGACTCGCGGCTCATTTCAATTAGATGACGTTGATTTGTCACTGGCTTCATCCAACAAATCCTGAAACGATGCAAAACTGCCCGTTCCCAACGGAGCGGGCATCATCATTTAAGTACGCATCCCACGCCCGCTCACCAACAACCACGCGCAACCGATGTACAACACCACGGTTGCTGCCCGTGACGGTCCGCGTTACTGGACACGAAGTTGCCCCTAGAGGCATTCCTTTGCGGCGCATGGGAACGATCAAACAGCCAATTACAGGACCGCACCCGTCGTAGCAGCTGCCGAGCCCGCGAGGCTGCGTTCGGCCGCGCAGCGGTCGTAAAATCAGGCAACACCTTCGTTCAGGTAAACCGCGTATGCAGGATTTGCGAGGACTACGTCCGAACGCGGCCCGCCTCTAACGCAGCCTCGCGGGCTCGGCAGCTGCTACGACGGGTGTTTAAGCTTGCCTACGCGGTGCCCATCGGAGGCTACAGTGCCTTGCGTCACGGACTACACCTGCGCCAGAATCCGCCGGCTTGTGCGCTTTGGTCGTGGCCTCTATTGTTTCCGTACCGCTGACAATTCAGCGGTCGGGTTTAGCAGCTCGGACCAAGGCACGCCAGTACCGCCTCTCGATCAGCCAGCACTTTTCTAGCGCTAGTTGTTCTGCATTATGGCGGCTGTGCGTGGGGCACTTCGGTGCGCCGGGATACTCCTTGGTCCGGTCTGCTAACCCGCGTACAGCTGCCACCCATCGTTTAGCAGCGACAGGTAGCGGCTTCACTTCCAAGGATATTTACCATGTTCAAACCAACTCCAAATCCACCCGAAACCGATCCGGTTTCTCCCTACGCCTCACTCGATTCAAAAGAACTCCACGCCGCCGCACACCGTGCGCTCGATCATTACCTGGTGCTACCCGAGACCAAGACGTTGTTAGCCGACCGACGCCCCGGCTGCATTTTCGTCATTGCCCCCGACGTCGACAGCGAAACCCTGCTGGCCCACGCCTGCGAAACCCTCGCCTCAGTGAATGTCATGGCCAGCGATCTGGCGTTTGAGCTCGAAGGCCCCAAACGCAATACCGCACTGGCGATCCAGCAGATGATTTCTCTGGCCGAGTTGGCGGTGAATCGGGCGCTGGATCACCTCGATCCACCGGACTCACCGCAGTAGCACGCCAACACGCTGATCGTTCCCACTCCCGCGTGGGAACGATCAATAAAAAAGGCCTCCACTTGGGAGGCCGTTTTTTATGTAGTACGCATTTTTTGCAGTGCTGGCAATGACGCCTTCGCGAGCAAGCTCGCTCCCACAAGGATCGAGTTTGCCGCAGGTTAGGTGCGCATTCCGCGTCCGCTGACCAGCAACCGCGCGCAACCGATGTACAGCACTACGGTTGCTACCAGCATGAAGGTAATGGCGATGCTGATCTTGATGTCCGAAACGCCGAGGATGCCGTAACGGAAAGCGTTGACCATGTGCAGCACCGGGTTGGCCAGTGACACGGTCTGCCAGAACGGTGGCAGCAGGCTAATCGAATAGAACACCCCGCCCAGGTAGGTCAACGGTGTCAGCACGAACGTCGGGATAATCGAAATGTCGTCGAAGTTGCGCGCAAACACCGCGTTGATGAAACCCAGCAGCGAAAAGATCGTTGCCGTCAGCAGCACCACCAGCAGGGTAATCCCCAAATGGTGCACTTGCAGGTGAGTGAAGAACAGCGAAAGCAGCGTCACGATCACGCCCACCGCGAGGCCACGCAGCACCCCGCCCACGGTGTAGCCGATCAGGATGGTGTGCGGCGAAACCGGTGAAACCATCAGTTCTTCGATGGAACGCTGGAATTTGCTGCCGAAGAAGCTCGAGACCACGTTGCCGTAGGCGTTGGTGATCACCGACATCATGATCAAGCCCGGCACGATGTATTCCATATAGGTGAAGCCACCCATATCACCGATTTGCCGGCCAATCAGATTACCGAAGATCACAAAGTACAGAACCATGGTGATGGCTGGCGGCAGCAGGGTCTGCGGCCAGATCCGGGTAAAACGCCGGACCTCACGGTAAACAATGGTATTGAGCGCAACGAGGTTGGGTTTCAGTTCGGAACTCATACGGCCACCTTCGCCAGATTTTTCTCCACCAGAGACACGAACAACTCCTCGAGGCGATTGGTTTTGTTGCGCAGGCTCAGCACTTCGATGTTCTGCATGGCCAACTGACCGAACAACGCGGTAATACCGACGGCTTTATCGACCTGGACTTCCAGGGTGTGGCTGTCGACCAGACGAGTCGGATAGCCGATCAACTGCGGCGCCACCGTCATGTCGTTCTTCAGGTCCAGCAGGAACGTCTCGACATGCAGCTGGCTGAGCAGGTTACGCATGCTGGTGTTTTCGACGATGGTGCCGTGGTCGATGATGCCGATGTTGCGGCACAACTGCTCAGCCTCTTCCAGGTAATGCGTGGTGAGGATGATGGTGATGCCTTTCTGGTTCAGCTCGGTGAGGAAGGTCCACATCGAGCGACGCAGTTCGATGTCCACGCCGGCAGTCGGTTCGTCGAGGATCAGCAGGCGTGGTTCATGCACCAACGCACGCGCGATCATCAGCCGCCGCTTCATGCCGCCCGACAGTGAGCGTGACGGCACATCGCGCTTGTCCCACAGGCCGAGCTGAGTCAGGTATTGCTCAGCGCGTTCCTTGGCGATTTTGGGCGGGATACCGTAGTAACCGGCCTGAGTCACGACGATGTCGAAGGTCTTTTCGAACTGGTTAAAGTTGAATTCCTGCGGCACCACGCCGATGCAGCGCTTGAGCCCCGCCGGGTCGCGGTCCAGGTCGTGGCCAAAGATATTCACCGTTCCGCTGGTCTTGTTCACCAGGGTCGAGAGGATGCCGATGGTCGTGGATTTGCCGGCGCCGTTGGGGCCGAGCAAGGCGAAAAAGTCACCTTCGGCGACATCCAGATCGATACCACTCAAGGCCTGGAAACCGTTGCCGTAGGTTTTGGTTAGCTGCCGGATGGACAGAGCAGAACTCATATCGGATTTACGCACCAAGAAGGAAAGTCAGGAATAAATAAGAGCGGGCGGCGACCCATGCAACCGCGGCGCATGAACGCAATGGTGCTTGGCGACGCCGCACAAGTACAGTCAAGTGTGTTGATAGTCAGTATTAAGTCAACGCGGTCATGACGGCTTTTTGATAAGCCGGACGTTGCTTCAGGCGCGCATACCAGGCTTGCAGATGGGGCATTGGCGCTCGCTCGATGGGCATCTCGAACCAGGCATAGATAAAGCTGCCCAACGGAATATCGCCAACGCCGATCTCGTCGCCGGACAAATACGGTTTCTGCGCCAATGCCTGATCGACCATCGACAGCAATTGCTCGCAGACTTTCTGCGCCGCATTGATCGCGGCCCAATCCTGCTGATCTGCCGGGGTACGCAATACGCCCCAGAACACCTGGCGGAAAGGTTCGGCAAACGACGAAGTGGTCCAGTCCATCCACTTTTCCGCGCTCGCCCGGGTCTGCACATCGGCCGGGAACCAGTTCGAACCCGCTGCGTGACGGGCAGCCAGGTAACGCACGATGGCGTTGGATTCCCACAGCACAAAACCGTCGTCTTCAATCACCGGAATGCGGCCATTGGGGTTCATCGCGCGATATTCCGGTGTGTCGACCACACCAAAAGCCCCGCCCGCATCCTGCGTTTCGTAGGTCAGCCCAAGTTCTTCGGCGCACCACAGTGCCTTTCTGACATTCGACGAATTTTTCCGACCCCAGATCTTCAGCATGACCGCTCCTCGATAGATGAATGCCGGGGCAGTCTACGCCCCGGATCAGCCGCGACTCAAATCGCTCTGCATGTCGCCCAACAGGGCTGGCGACTGCTCACCGAACAAATGCGGGTAGAGTTTTTCCAGGTACTCGAAGAAGAATGCTTCGGGCACATCGGCGAACTGGCCATGATCGACCAGATACTCCATCGATTGCAGCCCCTGGCGATTGAACGGGTGGAAGATGCTGTCATTGATCCCGTCGAACTCCAGCGCCGGCACATCGAACAGCTCACAGAGCTTCTGGTTGAACGCCGGTGTGGCCTTGACCCAGCGCCCCTGCAAATACAACTCGGTGTAACCGTGCATGGCGAACACGTCACTCTTGAGCAACTCGATCAAGCGCGGGGTCGACAGGTGATTGCGCACATCCGCGAGACCGATCCGCGCCGCTATTCCACAGTGCCGCGCGCAACCGGCCAGCAACGTGGCTTTGGGCACGCAGTAGCTCTCGCCGGTGGCCAGTGCATAACTGCCGCGCAAGGTCGCGGGATCACGACTGAAGGTGTAGGGGTTGTAGCGCACCGCTTCACGCACGGCGTAATACAGACTCACCGCTTGCTCGACCGGGTCACGGCTGTTACCGCGATGCCGTTCAGCGAACTCCACCACCGCCGGGTGGTCACTATCGATGAAGCGGCCGGGGCTCAGGTACTCGTGCATGAGAACAATCTCCTGGAGAAGCCCTGAGTCTATCGGCAGACCCAGCACAGAGATAACGACGTTTCGGCCAAATACGAGAGCTTGTCGCACGCTCAGCGGAGCTTTTTTACAGCGTCCGCCAGCGCTATCACTCACGAAATTCACCGCTGTTTCCCACGATTTCAAACACATCGCTCTGACCACCCCGTTTTGCAGATGCCGTCTAAGCTCTGAAGGTGGTTTTGACCCTGGCTTCACGGAGGATTGAATATGCTGTTGTTGTGGATACTGGTTCTGGTGGTCGGGATTGCCTGGCTGGCTCACCGCCGCATCGCGCCCCTGCCCGCCCTGGGTATCGTGGCGGTCTATCTGCTGGCGATGGGAATCTTCAGCCACGCTCGAGGCTGGCTGCTGCTGATTTTCTGGATCGTGCTGGCCGTCGTCGCGGCGCCACTGCTGCTGCCCGACCTGCGGCGCAAATATTTCAGTGCCCCATTGTTCAACTGGTTCCAGAAAACCCTACCGCCAATGTCGCAAACCGAACGCGACGCCATCGATGCCGGCACCGTCTGGTGGGATGGCGAGCTGTTCAGCGGGCGTCCGGACTGGAACAAACTGCTGTCCTATCCCAAAGCGCAGTTGAGCGAAGAAGAACAGGCGTTCATCGATGGCCCGACCGAGGAGCTCTGCGCCATGGTCAGCGACTGGCAGATAGGCCAGGCGATGGACCTGCCGGCCGAGGCTTGGGCACACATCAAGCAGAATGGTTTTTTTGCCCTGATCATCCCCAAGGAGTTCGGCGGCAAGGGATTTTCCGCCTACGCCCACTCGCAAGTGGCGATGAAACTGGCCACCCGCAGCGGCGACCTGGCATCGACCGTGATGGTGCCCAACTCCCTCGGCCCGGCCGAACTGTTGCTGCATTACGGCACCGATGAACAACGCAACCATTACCTGCCACGCCTGGCGCGTGGCGACGACATCCCGTGTTTCGCGTTGACCGGCCCGCTGGCCGGCTCCGATGCGGGCGCTATGCCTGACACCGGGGTGATCTGCAAAGGTGAATGGGAAGGTCAGGAAGTCCTGGGTCTGCGGCTGAACTGGGAAAAACGCTACATCACCCTGGGCCCGGTCGCCACCCTGCTCGGCCTGGCATTCAAGGCCTATGACCCCGACCATCTGCTGGGTGACGAGGAAGATCTTGGCATTAGCCTCGCGTTGATCCCGACCGACACTGCCGGTGTGGACATCGGTCGACGCCACCTGCCCCTCGGCGCCGCGTTCATGAACGGCCCGAACTCCGGCAAGGATGTATTCGTGCCGTTGGACTTCCTCATCGGCGGCCAGGAGATGCTCGGCAAAGGCTGGATGATGCTGATGAATTGCCTGTCGGTCGGGCGTTCCATTTCGCTGCCGGCAGTCGGCACCGGGGCGGCCAAGTTCACCAGCCTGGTGACCGGTCAATACGCTCAGGTTCGCGAGCAATTCAACGTGCCGCTGTCGGCCTTCGAAGGGATTCAGGAAGCGCTGGCACGTATCGGCGGCAACGCCTGGATGATGGACGCCGCGCGGATGCTCACCGCCAACGCGGTGGATCTCGGCGAGAAACCTTCAGTGCTTTCGGCGATTCTCAAGTATCACCTCACCGAACGCGGTCGCGAATGCATCAGCCACGCGATGGATGTGCACGGTGGCAAGGCGATCATCATGGGGCCCAATAATTACCTCGGGCGCAGCTGGCAAGGCGCGCCGATCTTCATCACGGTGGAAGGCGCGAACATCCTTTCGCGCAACCTGATGATCTTTGGTCAAGGCGCGATCCGTTGCCATCCGTTCGTGCTCAAGGAAATGGCCCTCGCCGGCCGTGAAGACAAGGACCAGGCACTGAAGGAGTTCGACGGCCTGCTGCTCAAGCACATCGGTTTCGCCGTGAGCAACGCCGCCAGCACCTTGGTGCTGAACCTCGGCTTCGGGCATTTCGAACAGGTACCTGGAGACAAACTCAGCCAGGGCTACCTCCGCGCCCTCAACCGTCAGGCCGCGGCATTCGCCCTGCTCGCCGACCTGAGCATGATGTTGCTGGGCGGTGAACTGAAACGTCGCGAACGCCTGTCGGCCCGACTCGGCGATGTACTGAGCAACCTGTACCTGGCCTCTGCCGCCCTCAAGCGTTACCACGACCTCGATTCACCCGAACACATGGCGCCGCTGTTTACCTGGGCCATGGAAGAGAGTCTCGGCCAGTCGGAACGGGCGCTGGATGAACTGCTGAGCAACTTCCCGAGCAAGGTCCTGGGTTGCCTGATGCGAGTCATCGTGTTCCCGTTCGGGCGCCGTCACAAAGGGCCGTCGGACACACTCGGTGCCGAAGTGGCAGCGGTCATTGGCCGTGCCAAAGGCGATCCGACGCTCGAAGAGTTGCTGGGGGGCTGTTACCGGCCACAATCGGTCGATGACCCGGTTGGTGCCCTGCAACATGCCTGCAACTTGCTGAGCGCCGCCCAACCGCTGCAGAAAAAAATGCACTTTGCGCTCAAGAGCGGGCAGTTCAAACCGGGTGCCGGGGAGCACGTCATCGACGCCGCCCTGGAGGCCGGCGTGCTGCAAGCCGCAGAAGCACATACCCTGCATGAGGCCGAAGCCGCGCGGCGCAAAGTGATCGACGTCGATGACTTTTCCAAGGAGCAACTTGAACTGGCGCAGGGCAAGACCCGCTAACGCGGTGACTCGTCCGGCGGGTCAATGATGAAAAGCGGGCGCTGGAGCTATATACTCCGGCGCCCGTTTTGCTTTTGATCTAGAGGACTCCCGTTATGCTCGACCAAATTCTCGTCCAGCTCGACCTCCTGCGCAGTATCCTGGTCGCTGTCGGTGAAGCCGAGCAGGTTCCAGACGAAAGTCATGCCTTGTTCCTGGAGCGCTTCGACGAACTGCGTGCGTCGCTGCCAATCGATCCGATCGAAAGCCAATACCTGGGCCAGGACATTATTTGTCAGGTCATCACCCGTTATCCGCAAATTGCCCACCTGGTCCCCCGCGACCTGTTGTGGTATTTCGCCGGCGACTGCCTGCATTACATGCCTGATGATGAAATCGCCCTGTATCAGGCACTGGAAGAACGTCGTTACGAAGCCGAACAGAACGACGAACCGTTCGACTGGAATCAGGAAAAACAACTGCTGGCCCTGTCGAACCAGGACAGCAAGCACTGATCCCGGATCAGAAATACAAAAGGCCCGCATGGTTAAACATGCGGGCCTTTTTTTGTCGCAAAGATCAAAAGATCGCAGCCTGCGGGCGCTTGATTCTGTCGATGTGAATCGTGCCCGCTCATAGAGGCGTCCCCACCCTGTAGGAGCAAGGCTTGCCCGCGATGAACGATAACGCGGTTTATCTGATGGACCGCATTGTGCCCATCGCGGGCAAGCCTTGCTCCTACAAGGGCGGAGGGCGTTACTTGAGGTTGCCGCTGAGGAACTGCTTCAGCCGTTCGCTCTTCGGATTGCCCAGCACGTCTTCAGGCGCGCCCTCTTCCTCTACCCGTCCCTGATGCAGGAACAGCACCTGATTCGAGACTTTGCGGGCGAAGCTCATTTCGTGGGTCACCATGATCATGGTCCGACCTTCTTCGGCCAGGCCCTGGATTACTTTGAGCACTTCGCCCACCAGTTCCGGGTCCAGCGCCGAGGTCGGCTCGTCGAACAGCATGACTTCCGGCTCCATCGCCAGTGCGCGGGCAATCGCTACCCGCTGCTGCTGACCACCCGACAGGAACGCCGGGTACTGCTCCGCCACGCGAGCCGGCAGGCCGACCTTGTCCAGATAACGCCGGGCGCGATCTTCAGCGTCTTTCTTGCTGACACCCAGCACCCGGCGCGGGGCCATGGTGATGTTTTCCAGCACGGTCATGTGGCCCCACAAGTTGAAGTGCTGGAACACCATCGCCAGCCGGGTGCGCAGTCGCTGCAGCTCGGCATCGTCGGCCACGTGCATGCCATGGTGGTCTTTGACCATCCGGATCTGCTTGCCGTCCAGGCTCATCGCACCGTCGTTGGGCGTTTCGAGAAAGTTGATGCAGCGCAAAAAGGTGCTTTTGCCCGAGCCGCTGGCGCCGATCAGGCTGATCACGTCACCTGTTTTGGCTTTCAGGGAAACGCCCTTGAGCACTTCGTGGCTACCGTAACTTTTGTGTAGTTCTTCAACAGTCAATTTGTACATGTGCGCAAGCATCCTCTAAGGGAAAATGGGTCGCCGCTGCGTAGACGTCGCAAGCGGCGACAAAGCCCGTGGCCTGATGAGCGGCCGTACAGAGCGCTAAGTCCTAGTGAGCCGGGCCCAGAAAAGCCAGCCAGCGACGTTCGGCAATGCGGAACAGTCCGACCAGCGCAAAGGTCACCAACAGGTAGATCAGCGCGGTAATGCCGAACGATTGAAAGGTCAAAAAGGTCGCCGAGTTGGCGTCGCGAGCCACTTTCAAAATGTCCGGGACGGTGGCGGTGAAGGCCACGGTGGTCGAGTGCAGCATCAGGATCACTTCGTTGCTGTAGTACGGCAACGAGCGACGCAGGGCCGATGGCATGATCACGTAGGCATACAACTTCCAGCCCGTCAGACCGTAGGCCTTGGCGGCTTCGACTTCACCGTGGTTCATGCTGCGAATCGCCCCGGCGAAAATCTCCGTGGTGTAGGCGCAGGTGTTCAGGGCAAAGGCTAGGATGGTGCAGTTCATCGCATCGCGAAAGAACGCATCGAGCAGCGGTTGCGCGCGGACCGCGGCCAGGCTGTAGATCCCGGTGTAGCAAATCAGCAACTGGATATACAGCGGCGTACCGCGAAACAGGTAGGTGTAGAACTGCACCGGCCAGCGTACGTAAAGTTTGTTGGAAACCCGGGCAATCGACAGTGGAACCGACACCAGGAAACCGATGAAGATCGAGGCGCTGAGCAGCCACAGGGTCATGGCCAGGCCGGTGATGTGGTAACCGTCGCTATAGAGAAAAGGCTTCCAGTAGTCCTGCAGTAATTCGATCATCGTACAGCCTCCCGGGAACCTGCCGCGTAATGCCGTTCGAGCCAGCGCAGGACATAGTTCGATGCGCTGGTGATCACCAGATAGATCAGCGCCGCCAACACCAGAAAAAAGAACAGTTGATAGGAGCTTTTACCGGCGTCCTGCGCGGCCTTGACCAGGTCCGCCAGGCCGATGATCGACACCAGCGCGGTGGCCTTGAGGATCACCATCCAGTTATTGCCGATGCCCGGCAGGGCGAAGCGCATCATTTGCGGGAACACCACGAAGCGAAAGCGCTGGGCACGGCTCAAACCGTAGGCCGTGGCGGCTTCCATCTGTCCGCGGGGCACAGCGAGGATCGCGCCGCGAAAGGTCTCGGTGAAGTACGCGCCGTAGATGAAACCCAGGGTGATGATCCCGGCGGCGAACGGATTGATCTCGATGTATTCCCAGCCCAGCGCCTCGGTGAAACTGGTCAACCAGGTTTGCAGGCTGTAGAAAATCAGCAGCATCAGCACCAGGTCCGGCACCCCGCGAATCAGCGTGGTGTAGAGCTGGGCCGGAATCCGCAACAGTTTGACGCTGGACAGTTTGGCACTGGCGCCGATCAGGCCGAGCAGAACGCTCAACAGCAGCGACAGTATCGATAACTTGACGGTCATCCAGGAGCCTTCCAGCAACAGAGGGCCGAACCCCTTCAAGCTGAATGCGGAGAGCCCGAGTGTCTGCAAAAGTGCTTCGAACATAATTCAGGAACCTATCGCGATAAAAAAGCGCCCGTCCCGAGGACGGGCACCGGGGCCTTACTTGCCGCTGTAGAGACTCAAATCACCGAAGTGTTTCTTCTGGATCGAGTCGTAGGTGCCGTCATCGTGGATCGCCTTGATGCCTTTATCGAGAAGGGCCTTGAGCTCGGTGTTGCCTTTGGCGATACCTACCGCTGTTTTAGCGGGCAACAACTCGCTGTCGATCGGCTGGCTGACCTCGTAATCAGCCCCTTGCGGCGACTTCAAAAAGCTCAGCTTGGCTTGCAGCATGTCTTGGATCGTGGCGTCGAGGCGACCGGACATCAAGTCAGCGTAAACCTGGTCCTGGTTGGCGTAGGCCTTGGTTTCTACCCCGGCTTTGTCCAGCACGGCCTTGGCGTAGGCTTCCTGGATGGTGCCTTGCTCGTAGCCGACTTTTTTACCCTTGAGCGAGGCTACGTCAGAAACGCTGGAGCCTTTCTTGTAGACCAGAGCGGTCGGGCCGGAGAACAGCTCGCTGGAGAAGTCGATGACTTTCTCACGGGCCGGAGTCACGGTCATGGAAGAGATTACACCGTCGAATTTATTGGCCTTGAGGCCTGGAATCGTGCCGTCGAAATCGCTCTCGACCCATTTGCACTTGACCTTCAGCTCGGCGCAGATCGCGTTACCCAAATCGATGTCGAAGCCCACCAGGCTACCGTCAGCCGCTTTGGACTCGAACGGTGCGTAGGAAGGATCAACGCCAAAACGCAGCTCTTTGTACTCTTTGGCCGTGGCTACGCCTGCGGCCATGCACAGTGTCAAAGCAGAAAGGGTCAGCAATGTTCTTTTCATTATTATCAATTCCTAAAACCACTACGGGCGCTTGTAGCGCATGGGTGCTGCTACTGGAATGCGTGTGACGCTGTAAACCTGAACCTCAAGTACGTGCTTTAAAGCCATCTTGTGCGTCAGCACCTTCGGGTGCCTCTTATGCACACACACTTACTTGTACATACAAGCATATGCAATCAACCAGCCAACTCGCTGAACGGCCGCTGAAGAAAACTTTTTAAGCAACAGGAAGGCGTCTGGAACGGGCCTTTGGCAATGATCAAAAAAATCTTGAGGGTGGCCGAGCCGCTTTCGTGAATGTTACCGGAGCCACGTTTTTGCGTCGTATTGGTGCACCCGGTAACAATTTGAAAGGGCAGATTGCGTGTGGAAATACCCCGTCATGGGGCCAACTCGCGGGTGAGAGCACAACTCGAAAAACAGCAATGCGCCCACATTCGCACAGAAGTTTTTCTTCTAAACAATGGCGCTTTGCCTCGGTTGAACTACCTTCAAGCAAAGAGCAAATCATACGG
Organism: Pseudomonas sp. FW306-02-D09B; assembly: GCF_058782685.1. Lineage (NCBI taxonomy): Bacteria > Pseudomonadati > Pseudomonadota > Gammaproteobacteria > Pseudomonadales > Pseudomonadaceae > Pseudomonas > Pseudomonas sp. FW306-02-D09B. The sequence goes on along the minus strand of NZ_JBYSXY010000007.1, from coordinate 14,766 downwards.
TTTTGAGTTGTCCACGTTTTGTTCAGCGATCAGATAGCGAATTGGCAGAAGGAGATACCTCACTATGATCCTGGCTGGCGTTTTTCTGCTTTGTGGCCTGATTGCCAGTTGTTTTTTGGGGGAACCGCGTCGGCTGACAGCCCTGTTTATAGCCACTGTTGCTGTCGAGCCTGTGCATATCGCTCCGGTCGGTTGCTTGTGCGAACCCAACAAGGTTGGCAAAAAACCTCGCGTGTCCCGAACCCAGGTATCTGGATCACTAACGACTGTTTTAGCGCAGGTCGCTCGCAGGTCAGTCAGACCCGTGTATTGCACCTGCTAGCGCGCAGCACCCAGCAATATTGCCAGGACCACTAATGGTTAGTGGTCTGGTGAAGTGGAGGGCCGGCCCGAGCGCCATGAAGCGATTCAGGGTAACCAGGTTAGCCCGCAGATGGCCTATTCAGCGAGGATGCACTTAATGAGCTATCGTACCGTGCCCGCTTTCAAACGAATTATCCATGGCCTGTTGTGGATGGGCCTTGGTGTAGATGCGGCTCAGGCCGCGGCGAACAATTGCTCGCAACTGGCCAGTCTGCCCGCCGTGTTCGAGGTCGGCCAAGGGCTTCAGGATGAGTTGCGCATGCCAGTCCCGATCAAGCAACTGGCAGTGGGCGACCCGAAGGTTGCCGACGTGCAAACCAGTAGCAGCAACTCCTTCATCCTCACGGGTGTAGCGCCCGGTGCCACCAGCCTGATGGTCTGGACCGCCTGCTCGCCCACGCCGCGCCAAAGCATGGTGTTCGTCAAAGGCAGGGCCACCGCAGCGCTGACCAGCGTGTCGACGGTGCCTTCTGCAGACCCGCTGTTGCCGAGCCAGGTGCAGACCGATATTCGCTTCGTCGAAGTCAGCCGCACCAAGTTGAAAGAGGCCAGCACGTCGATCTTCGGCAAGAGCGGTAATTTTCTGTTCGGCTCGCCGGGCACTGTGCCCGGGGTGACGGTGACTCCCGGCCACATCGGTAGCCTGGCGCCAAACGTCCCGCTGAATAACGGTACGTTCAATATCGGCTTTGGCGGCGGCAATGTCCTGGGAATGATCAATGCGCTGGAAGGCAGTGGCTTTGCCTACACCCTGGCGCGGCCAAGCCTGGTGGCCCTCAGCGGCCAAAGTGCGAGCTTCCTGGCCGGTGGTGAAGTGCCGATTCCGGTGCCCAGTTCAGGCAGCGACAACATCTCCATCGAGTACAAGGAGTTCGGTGTCCGCCTGACCCTGACCCCGACCATCATCGATAAAGGACGCATTGCCCTCAAGGTAGCACCCGAGGTCAGCGAGCTGGACTTCACCAAGGCCATACAGATCGCCGGCACTATCGTCCCGGCATTTACCGTGCGCCGTACCGACACCAGCATTTCCCTGGCCGATGGCGAAAGCTTCGTCATCAGCGGCTTGATCAGCACCAGCAACAGCTCCCAGGTGAACAAGTTTCCAGGGCTGGGCGATATCCCGATCCTCGGCGCGTTCTTTCGCAATAACAGCATCAACCGTGAGGAGCGCGAGCTGCTGATGATCGTCACTCCGCACCTGGTTCAACCATTGGCGGTCAACGCACAACTGCCGTCATTGCCGGGTGAACAACTGCGCAATTACGACCCGAACTTCTACCGCATGTACTTCCTCGACAACGGTGACTTCGACAGCCGCATGGGGCTCTCGCAATGAGCCTGGTTCAAGGTGCTATAGCCGGAGGACACTCAATGAAAGCGCTCATAGCAATAGCCGCGACGGTGATGCTCGCAGGGTGCGCCACCAATGGCCTGTCTTATCGACCGAGTAGCTGCGCGGCGCCTGGTTCGGATCAGCAGTTGTCGCTGAACCTGGCCGACGACATGACCAACGATGGCCGTTTGTATGCCAGCCTGGCGAATCTGGAAGGGCTGTCTGATGACTTGCCGCAGGTTCGCCTGCGCAAGGCTCGAGTACTGCGCCTGCTGGGCCGTAACGAGGCCGAACCGTTGTACAAGAGTCTGCTCGGCACATGCCTGGCCGCTGAAGGCGAGCATGGTCTGGGCCAGATGGCCGTGGCCAAAAATGATAATGCGGCTGCCGCGGATCACCTTGAGCGGGCAATGAGGATGGCCCCCACCGACGACAAAATCCGCAATGACCTGGGGGTCGTCTACCTCAACCAGCATCGGCCCAATGAGGCACGCTTTCAGTTTATGACCGCCATGGAACTCAAGCCGTCAGATTCGCTGGCGGCACTCAATCTGGTGACACTGCTGATCTATCAGGACAACTGGAAGCAAGCTGCCGAACTCGCAAACCGCGCCAGCCTGAGTTCCAAGCAAGTCTCGGATGCCCAAGCTCGCGCGGAAAGACTCAAGGCCCCGGCCAAAAAAGTGGTGGCTACCGAGGGTAAAGGCATGACAGAGGTAGTCAATGCCTCAGCCAATGCGATCAAGTAGACAAGATGAGGAGTCGCAAATGAATACCAAGAGGCTGTTGATAGTATGCATGGCTTGCCTGTCCACGACCGCCTGGGCTATTGAGCCGGGCCCCTCTTCGGTGCCGCAACAAGGCACCGAGCAATGGATGCAACTACAGATTCGCGGCGTAGTGGCTTCCCCTCGACTGCAGAGCGTTTCGGCCACCGAACGTGATCTGTCCATGCAACGCTGGCTGGATAGCTTCACCCACCCGATTCCTGAACATTTTGACCAGAAGGCATCGGGAAGCATGAGCAACGGTGGCAAATGAGCCACGTCTGTGGGCGATCAGCCTCTGGCGTAGTCCAGCGTTACCTGGCGAGAACGCCGGGGCCAATAACGTACGTGGATAAACGAATAAAAGGCTAAAAGTGGATCAGGCACCGGGCCTGACCCACTTAAGATTTGCTCCACCCTCTGCTCCGACAGGAGCCGCCATCCTGCTTGGCAGCCCCCCTCGCTTATCTCACCCGAACGCTTTGAGCACCCCGATCAACGCCGGTCCAATAGCGACCAGGAAGAAGCTCGGCCACAGACAGAAGATCAGTGGGAATATCAGCTTGGTACCAATCTTCGCCCCCATTTCTTCGGCTGCCTGCGTACGCCGGTCGCGAAACTCATCGGCATAGATGCGCAGGGTATCGGCTACGCTGGTACCGAAGCGGATGCTCTGCCCCAACAGGCTGACCAACCCTCGCACGTCTTCCAGTCCGGTGCGCACGGCCAGTTGCTTGAGCGCCTCGGTACTGGTGATGCCGGCACGGATTTGCGCGTTGACCAGCGCCAGCTCCTCTGCCAGCTCGACTTGGCTGACCGCCATTTCCTCAGCCACCCGTTCGATGGTCGTGGGCAAGGCCAGCCCCGATTCCACGCAGACCACCATCAGATCCAGGGCATCCGGAAACGCGACACGCAGCCGGGTCTGGCGTAGCTGTTTGCGCTTGCCGATATACATCGCTGGCAGCAGCCAACCGACAGCGGCCGCCATGAGCACCAGCAGCAAGCCCAAAGGCAGAGACAGCCGGGGGATCAGCGGCAAAACCAGCAGGGAAATGCCGACCAATATCAGCGGCAACAGCAAGCGCACCGCCCAGTACATCTGCACTGCCGAAGACGAGCGGTACCCTGCGTGCATCAACAGCAGCTGGGTTTCGGATGCCTGAGCGGTTTCGGCGGAGCCAAAACGCTGGCCAACGCGCTCCAGCAACAGTTGCAGATTACCCGGCGCATCCGGGCCCCCTGCACTCCCGTATTGCCCCCGCTTGATCAGCGCAAGGCGACGCTGCATCGGGTCCTGAAGCCCCAACACCAGTAATATCACGGTGACGACCGCAAGCACCGTACTCACCCCTATCGCACTGACGAACAACAGGCGCGCCAGCGCCTCATTACCCGTCACCCGACCCAACAACCCGAGCAAATAGTCCATGACCTGCACCTCCTCGTAGCGAATACCGCTTAAACCTGAATCCGGATTATTTTGCGGATCCAGACAATCCCGACCAACATCGCGCAGAAAGCCCCGATGATCAGCTTGTGGCCGAGTGGATCATTGGTCAGCACAGGCAGGTAGCTGGGAGTCGTGATCAGGATCGCCGCCGCCAGCACGAAGGGAATTGACACCAGCACCCAGGCCGACATTCGCCCTTCGGCTGACAGAGTCTTGATCTTGCGCTGAAAGCGAAAGCGTCCCCGGATCAGCCGGCTCAAACGCTCCAGCACCTCGGTCAGATTGCCGCCAGTTTCACGATGGATAAGGATCGACGTCACCAGCATCATCACCGTCATGCTCGGCATCCGCTCCAGCAGGCCGAGCATGGCCCGGCGCACATCATTGCCATAGTTGATATCAGCAAAAGTCAGCCCGAACTCATGCGCCACCGGCCCTTTGTGCTCCTCGGCGACCAGCCGCAGGGTTTCGTTGAACGGATGCCCGGCACGCAGCGCCCGACACATGGCATCCAGCGCATCCGGCAAGCCCTCCTCAAACTCGGCAAAGCGTTTGTTGCGGTCACGGAGGATTTTCAGCAGCGGCAGCCAAGCCACCGCAAAGGCCACCGCCAACGCCATCCACCAGAGTGACGAGAGCAAGAAGACCAGGGCTCCCGCACCAACTCCCATGGCGATCCCGAGGAACAGTACCCGATAGGCCCGATATTCGTGTCCCGACTGCTCGATCAGTTGTGTCAGGTCCGCCATGAACGGCAGTTGCTCAAGCCAGGCCTCCAGTGGCGACAAGCGTGTCAGGTATTTCTGCCGCAGCACGGTCTGCATGTTGGGCAGGTTGTTGGCTTTCTCCAGCACATGCAGGCGACCGCGAATGCGCTTGCGCATCTTGCCCGCCTCACCGAACACCGGCACCACTACACCCTGGGACAGGAGGAAGACGGCGATAAACACCATGCCGAGAAAGATCAGAATGAATTCACCGGATATATTGTTCATGACTGCCGTGCCTCCATCCATTCAGGCCGGAACAAGTTCAGTGGCAACTCGATGCCACGTTTGGCCAACACGTCGCGAAAGGCCGGAATCATGCCGCTGGGCCGATAATCACCGAGCACTTCACCGTGTTCGCCAATGCCACTGCGTGCAAACGAGAAAATCTCGGTCATGGTGATGATCTCGCCTTCCATGCCGTTGATTTCCTGCACGCTGACCAGGCGCCGCTTGCCGTCCTCCTGACGTTCCAGCTGGATCACCACATCAATGGCCGAGGCGATCTGCTGACGCATGGCCTTGATCGGGAAAGTCGCACCGGTCATCGACACCATGTTCTCGATTCGCCCCAACGCATCACGCGCGGTATTGGCGTGGATCGTGGTCAGCGAACCGTCGTGGCCGGTGTTCATCGCCGTCAGCATGTCCAGCGCCTCGGCGCCGCGCACTTCGCCGATCACAATGCGGTCGGGGCGCATCCGCAAACTGTTGCGCACCAATTCGCGCTGGCTCACCTCTCCACGCCCCTCGATGTTCGAAGGACGGGTTTCCAGACGCACCACATGCGGCTGCTGCAGTTGCAGTTCGGCCGAGTCTTCAATGGTGACAATCCGTTCATTTTGCGGAATGAAACTGGACAGCACATTGAGCATGGTGGTCTTGCCGCTGCCGGTACCGCCGGAGATCAATACGTTCAAGCGTCCACGAACAATCGCCTTGAGCAGCAAAGCAATGGCCGGGGTCAAGGTACCGACCTGGATCAGGCTATCGGTATTGAGCAGGTCCACCGCAAAACGACGGATCGACACGCTCGGCCCGTCGATGGCCAGCGGTGGAATAATTGCGTTGACCCGAGAACCGTCCTTGAGCCGGGCGTCCACCAACGGCGAGGACTCATCGATGCGCCGCCCCAGACTGGAAACGATGCGGTCGATGATGTTCAGCAAATGCTGATCGTCACGAAAGCGCACATCGGTCCTCTGCAGCTTGCCAAAGCGTTCGACATACACCGAGGCAGAGCCGTTGACCAGAATGTCAGACACGGTGTGATCCGCCAGTAACGGCTCCAGTGGGCCAAGGCCCAGCACCTCATCGGTGATCTGCTTGATGATCAACTGACGGCTGACCGAACTCACGGGAGCTGAATGCTCATCCAGCAAGCGCTGGCAAATCTCGCGAATTTGCCGCGTGGCCTCGGCCTGCTCAAGGGAATCGAGCAAGGACAGGTCCATGACCTTGAGCAACTGCTGGTAGATTTTCTCCCGCCACTCGGCCTCCACCGGGGTGACCTGGCTTCGGGTTTCGTAAATAACGTCCGGAACCGAACGTTCCCACGCCATCAACTCCTCTGCCGGGTCCAGCAAGTCGTCACCCGGTTGCCCAAGCGACGATGCGGCGGGTTTACCGGACTGTTTGCGCAAGCGGTTACGAAAGTCGCTGATCATGGGTTATCCCCCGAAAAAACGGTTGAAGGCACGTTTGAACAAGCCTTTGTTCCCGGTCATCTGCTTACCGACCAACGCCTCGGACATCTGGCGTACGGCGACGCTGATCGGAGCCCGCGGTGCTTGCACCCCCAACGGCACGCCAGAGTTCTGACTCTGGCTGACCAGGTTGAAGTCGTTGGGTAATTTCAACAGGTTCGCGCAGCGTAGCGCCTCGCCGATATCCTTGAGGCTGATCGCTGCCGCCTTGTCATAGCGGTTGACCACCACCTGCAATTGATCCCCGCGCACGCCCAGGTCTTCGCGAAGAATCCGCGTCAGCGAGCTGGCATCGCGCAGATGGCTGACACTCTGCTGCACCACGACGTATACCCGGTCTGCCTGCTCCAGCACGGAGCCTGTGAGGTGGTCGATTTGCCGTGGCAGATCGACCACCACCCAGTCATAACTGGCGCGGGCCAACTGCAACAGGGCATCGAGTTGCTCGGGCTGGGCATCCTGCGGCAGACACAACTCACCGGCCCGCCCACCCAGCACATGCAAGGTCGGGCTGAAGTGGCTGCAAAAACCGCGTAGCGCAACGCTGTCCATGTCTTCGACCTGCTGCAACACCTCCAGGTGGCTGTGCGACTGCGCCACATCGAGGTAATGCGTCACGCTGCCAAATTGCAGGTCCATGTCCAAAAGCAGGGTATTGCCGCCCTTGACGCTAAGCTGGTGAGCCAGGTTGCAGGCCAGCAAGGTACTGCCGGAGCCGCCCTTGGCACCCATCACGGCAATCAGCTTCCCTTCTGCCCCACTGTTGACCCGGACCTCTGTGACCAGACGACTCAAGGCTGAAACCAGTTCTGTCTCGGCTATCGGTTCCGGCAAGACATCACGGGCGCCGGCCTGCATCGCCAGGCGCATGGCGTCCTGCTCGTTCAACAGGCCACACACCAGCAGCGGCGGACGCTCATGGGCCGGATGCTGTAACAGTGCCGCCAGCTCCTCACGCCATAGATGGCTGACACGCACCAATAACAGATCGGGCATCCGCTCCAGACCATAGAGCGGGTCGACATGCCCATTACTCACCAGGCGCGTGCTCACCTCCAGGCTCGGCATCCGCTGGCAAACGCTTTGCAGATCACGCAGTGCCGTGGCATCACGGCTGCTGATCAGCAATCGCAGCCCGGGCTTGCCGGTCGTCGCGGTGCTTAACGATGTTTCCTTTATATTCAGCATGGGGTGACCTCCCCTGACTCGGAATGATGCCCAAGGCTTTCGCGTGGCAAGGTTGCCCTGAAGGTAGGCAACGTAATGGGCACGCCAAACCCGGGGATAAACAGATTGAATACGTAGCTTTGCAGGCTCACCTGGACATAACGGATGGCACGGAATCCGGTGGCGCTGACGGTGTCGGTGGGGTTGCTCACCAGCGCACCGTTCGCGTCCAGGTAAGTCAGCGTCAGGTTGCCAGTGCCCAGATTGGTGATCAGCTGGCTGGTGCCGGTGTTGCCCGCGGGATTGAAGATCGCCCGCTGCAACACGATCGGATCGCTGATGTTGCACACCGCCGCCAAACGCGCACCGCGCCGCGCGGATTCATCGAGGGCATTGACCGTGAAGTACAGGCGGCCCATTTCCAGCACGCCGAACAACAGGACGAACACCAGCAAGCCGATGAAGGCGAACTCCACCACATAGACGCCGCGCATCTGTTTGCGATTCATCACAGAACCCTCATGACAGTTGTAGCGACCAGTGGAATGCTCAGTGCAATCGGATTGGCAAAGAGCCCGGTAATCGATCCGGTACAGGTGCTTGCACCAATCACCGGGCAGAAGGTATAGGTGATGGTGACCTGCACATGGTCGGTGCCCACGGCGGAGACCGCGACGTTACCGGTCGTCAACCCTGACACCACAGGCGTCCCGGTGTTGGCAGGCACGCCATAGACCGCGACGTTTTTCGTCTGGGTCTGCAGCGTGCTGCTTAGAGAGACAGTCCCGAGCGTCGAGTTCCACGCCTGGCTGGCGACGTAACGGCCGGCATCACGGCTGGCCTGTAACAGGGTGTTGTATTGAAAGAGCATGCGGCCAAACTCGCCAAGGGCCAGCAACAGCAGCAGCATCAACGGCAGGACGATGGTGAATTCCACCAACGCCATGCCTTGCTGGCCCTGCGGTTGTTTCAACGCGTGAAGTCTCATGACGCCCCCTACGAGTCAGTGCTCGGAGTGCCGCTGCCATTGATATAGGTTTTGTAGAGCTGAATGATCCGTGGGCCGGCATCACCTGAAGGATTGGGGCCGGGCACGTTGTCGCCTGTACACTCCTGCACGAACTGCCCGAAGATCTGCGCTACAGTCCCACCGACGCCGGCCGGCTGCACCACGAAATAGCAGCCAAAACCCAGGACTGGAATCGAAGTGGCGCCATTGTTTTTCCCGCTGCAGTCGCCAATCACGATTTTCAGCATCCGTCGCTCAAAGACCCCACCGCTCTGGCAGCCACTGCCCGAGCCGGCAACACACCCGGCGGAACTCGCCAGCCAGTCGTTGTAGTCCAGGAGCGCCGTACCGCCGGCGGAAAGATTGCCATTGTTCGATGTGACGGGCTGGCCCTGGTACTCCGCCCGTGGCGGCGTGCTTGAGCTGTTCCAGGTGATCTGCGGCGAGTTGTAGCTAACGATCAGGTCTGGCGGATAATCCGCGGCTCTGAGCCCTCCACTGTACTGGCCGAAGCGGGTGTTCAAACCTTGGGACACCGGGCCGACCTGGTTGCCCGGTTGGGTCGTGACATTTTGCCCGACGCTGCGGCACACCGAGCCGCCTCCGGCCAGATCCTGCCTGATCGTGCTGCCACCCGAACCAAAATCGAGCAGTTGAAAGTTGCCTGGGCCAATCGGGGACGTATTTCCGGCGCCCGATTTCAAATCCTGCAAATCGCCAAAGTGGTAGCCCCAGAACACCCCGGCGCTCGGGTTGTATTGAGTCGGGTCACCACAGACCATCAATGGCGCGAGATCGCAGGGGCTGGTGGGGCTGGGGCCGGCAGTGGCCATCGCCGCCACCGCCTTGTTGCCCAGGCCGGCAGTGCCCAACGACTGGACGAAACTCCAGAAAAACCCGGTCAGGCGATAGCTCGGCACCGTCACCCGAACGTAAGTGGCATCCGCCGGCCCTGGGTAGGAGAACGGTCCGTAAACGTTGTTGGCCAGTTCCACCACCGCGAAAGTGCCCGTGCTGCTGGCGATGGCCGTTGCCAGCTCGGTGTTGCCGGTGGCATTCGCATTGAGCGTCAGCGTATTCAGTGCGGCAGTGCGCGTTGTACTGGCAATACTGGTACCGCCGGTGACCTGACTCAGGGTTTTTGCGCCACTCAGGGCGGCGGCGTCCACCGCATTTTGCAGGCGGGTCTTGTTCAGCAGCATGTGGCTGCCATCCAGCGCCAATGCCGCCATCATGGTAATCGCCGCCAACGCGATCACCATCAGTACGGTCACCGATCCCCGCTGGCGCCTTGGCGTTACCGGAAACGGCCGTTGAATTCGAGAATTCATGATCAAGCCCTCATTTGCCGATACGGACCCGAATCGGCTCCGCCACTACCTGAGTACCCATTGCGCCTTGTCAGCGCACATTGACGACATGAGATTCGATGCCACGAATAACGGTGACAGCCCCGCCGTTACCGCTGCCACGGTGTACCACGCGTCTTGGCGCCGTTTCGGTGGCCATGGCAATGGTCTGCGTAACAGGCGCAGCAGGTGCTACAGGTGCGGGGGTCGGTTTTTTCGTGAGGTTCAGCGGGTTGCGCAGGGCCAGTTGCAACTTCCCTTCGGTCTGCGCGGTGACCAGGGCTTCCGCCTCGGTAGTGGTCATTTCCAGTGTCACGGCACGCACCACCACTGGCTGCGTCTTGTCGGTGCCTGCGGTCTGATCCACCGCCAACACACGCAAGTTTTCGAGGATGGTCCGCGACACGGCGTTGTTGTTGCTGCCGTTGGTTTGCTTGGTTGCCAGCACATCGACCCGGTTACCCGGCAACAGGAACCCGCCGACCCCGACCACATCGTCCACCCGTACCGAAATGGCGCGTTTGTCGGGAGCAATCAAAGAGGCCAGGGTGCTGCCACCCAAGTGTTCACTGAGGCGCGCGCCCCGCACGATGTCGCCGCGCAGGATGTCGAACGTGGCGATCTTGCCCACCGCCTTGTCGCTGGAATCGAAAGCATCGTCCGGGATCGTATCCATGGGCATGCGCACGGTCGTGACCTGCTGGGCCTCGACCATCTGTCCGAACGGAATCTCGACCGTGGCGACTACCACGCTTCGAAGGTGATCATCCGGGCTGGCATTGAGCCGTGCGCTCAACCAGGAGTTGGCCATCCATGCGGCGCCGAGGCCCATGACCAACGAAATACCAATCAGCGTTGCAGTACGAGAGCTCATGTCTGTATCTCCTACTCAAAGAAAGTCGAGCTGGACGAAGTAGTTGCTCCACGCCCATTCCAGTTCCTGCGGCGACAGTGGCCCGGAACCGCCCAGGTAACGCTGACGATCCAGCGCCATGTTCAGGAGATCGCGGGGATGGCAAGGCACCAGGGGCGTGCCTTCAATGGCGTAAAGTTTTTGCAGTACAAAGCGCACCAGCAGTGGGTCATGACGAATGCCCAGACGCTCGGACTCCTGCTGCCAGATCCGTTCGTACTCTTCGGGCTTCAAGTAACCGAATTGCAGCTTGTAGCCAATCCGGCGGAGAAAAGCCTCATCGGCCAACTCCAGGGGATTGAGGTTGGTGGAGAACACCAGAATCAGATCGAACGGCAACTCGCAATGCCGCCCGCCGCCCAGGTTGAGGAAGTCGCGCTTCTCTTCCATCGGGACGATCCAGCGATTCAGCAGCTCGGCGGGCGGCATGCGCTGGCGCCCCATGTCATCGATGATGAACAGGCCATTGCTGGCCTTGAGCTGCAAGGCGGCCTGGTACTGACGGGTGAAGGGGTCATAACGAATGTCCAGCTGTTCCATGCTCAACTCACCGCCGGTAATGACGATCGGGCGTTTGCAGCACAGCAGCCGACGGTCGATCCCTTCGTTGAGCATCAAATTGTTCTGTGGACTGCCATCATCCAGCCGCTGGTGTACCTGCGGGTCATAGATCTCGATCACCGACTCGTTGATCGCTATGGCATGGGGCACCCAGATGGCCTCGGCGAACAGGCGAATCAGCCGACTGCTGACATAGGTCTTGCCAGTCCCGGCGGGGCCATAAATCATGATCGCGCGCCCGGAGTTCAGCGCTACACCCAGTTGATCGAGCATCCCCTCCGTGAGCACCACACCGTTAAGTGCCGTGCGCATATCGTGCGCACCGATGCGTCCATGGTGAATGGTCTGCAGCTTGAGCAGGGAACGGTAGGCCTTCACCGGGAACGGTGCCGCGCCAATATAACCGCTACGCGAAAGGGCATCGCGGGCGGCACTGCGTCCACGGTCAGTCAGGCCATAGCGTAGCGAGCCACCTCCCGATTGCGCGCCCATCTGCCCAAGCACTTCGACACGACCATCCTTGCGCAGAAACGCCAGGACCTCCTCCATTACAGCACCGGTCAGTGCCAGGCGCTCTACCAGCCGTGGCATGTCCAGCACACCGGCGTCGTACAAATGCTTGCACACCAACTCACCGAGAAAACTGTCCGTCAGACCCGTCTCGCTGATAGTGCACGGCTGGGGAGCCAGTCGCTGCACCGCTGCTCGTTCATAGTGGCAGGCATCACTCTCGACAATGACGTGCATGGCTAACCTCCCAACCCACCGGCAAAGAGTTGCCAGTAAACGGTGTATAAAGTGCCGAGTAAAATGGCAATCGAATAAGGGAAAGGCTTGCTGGCCACCTCGTCTGAAGTTGGCGCCAGATAAGACTGCGCCCTCAAAATCAGCCAATAGCGCCCCAGGGTCTGTACCAACTGACCGCGAACCAGCACTATCAGGAAACCGCACACGCCACCGGCGATCAGGCTGAATAAAGCGGCCCATAACGCGTAATGGAACGGTAGGAAACTGCCGACCATGGCCATCAATTTGACGTCACCGGCGGCCATGCCACCCAAGGCGTACATGGGCAGGAACAGTGCAAAACAGATCAGGATGCCCAATAGGCCGTCTCCCAATCCGCTCACACCTCCCGAATACATCTGACCGGCCAATCCCAAGGCCAGTCCCAACAGGACCAGCGTGTTGGGAATACGGTGGCGAAGCAGATCGCTCACCACCGCCACGCCCAGTAGTCCTATTAGCAAAATGGTAGAAACCAGCAGTTCCGTGGACATGGCGTGCCTCCCTACCGTAAGTTTTTGTTGTCAGCAGGGGGTATTAGCAGCACTAGTAACCGCGCCGCACAGCGCCCTGATTTTGGTATCCACTGCGCCGCCCAAAGCAACAAACGCTGCAACAACAGCGATCGTAATCAAGCCACCTGCCACCGCGTATTCCACAATGGTCAAGCCGTTTTCATCTTTGGAGAACTTCACTATCGAAGTTCTTATTGTTTGCAGAGTCATTTTGCGTACCTCACTTCAGCGGTTACACCGTTCAGAACGCCCACTGGCAGAGAACGCGCGAAGTCCATTGAGTTATCCGGTAGCTCTATCAGCAAAAAAGTAGCAACCAGTTATTCCATGGATGTCGCCGCGTGCCTCCACCGTGAGTTTTCGTTGTTAGCAGGTAGCAGTGCCAGAAACCGCGCCGCACAGCGCTCTGATCTTGGTATTCACTGCGCCGCCCAAAGCAACAAACGCCGCGACAGCAGCTATCGTAATCAGCCCACCGGCCACTGCGTATTCCACAATGGTCAGACCGTCTTCATCTTTGGCGAACTTCAGTACCGAAGCCTTGATAGTTTGCAGAGTCATTTTGCCCACCTCACTCGAATGTTGTTCTTCCGGGGAGCAGCACTTTTTGCACTGCTTGTAGCTACCTTAGTCAGGGCTCCCCCAAGGGGGTTAGGAGGATTTTGCGCATCGCTAGGACTTTTTTGCGGGCACTACCAATCACTGGGTAATTGGCGTCTGTAGAAGGAGAAGAAGGGAAAGGAAAGGCTCTAAACAAGGAACAGCGGGCAAAGGCTATTGCCCTTGTTTCACAAGCGATGAACGGTTGATCCTGTATCCGCCGCCAACACGCCAATAAACAACCGCCCGACACTGACTGACAGCAAACCATAGAGCGAATAGAACTAAACTCGGGTTTTCTTATCAGGATTTAGTCTGCAAAGCGATATCACATTGACAATACTACTCAGCGGATAGAGGCACGAAGAACCTCAGAAGCCAGAGCTAAACACATGACGTCAAACGTGATCAGGAAACCATCACTACTCTGGTTCGATCGGACCCACGATCGGTCCACCCCGGAACTCATGGCGCAGTTCGAGCACGCCTGCGACTGCAAACTGGCGAAAGGCTCCACATTTTCCAGCGGGATGCAGGCCGACATGATCTGCATCCATTTTGATCGCCCCGACACACCCGGCCTGAGGATGCTGCTGGAGATCAAACGCACCGCACCGGCCATTCCGATCACCATGTTCACCGTGCAGCACTCCGAAGAGCTGGCCGTATGGGCGATGCGTTCGTGTGTCTGGGAATACATGGTGCTGCCCCTTTCCTCCGCCGAAAAGAATCGCTACCTGACGGCTGTCATTCAGTTGCATGAGCTACGCCGCAATGTTCGCGACCAACGCAAGACGATGCAGATCGACCACTCCCCGACCCTTCCGGGCAGTATCCGGATGACGCCGGAACACCAAAAACACCAGGCGTTGAGCAATGTGCTGCTGTACATCGATCAGCACTTTCGGGACAACATCGATCAGCGGGATGTGGCCAAACGCTGCGGCATGACCACCTTTCGCTTCAGCCGCCTGTTCAAGGAAGCCTACGGTCTTGGCTTCATGGATTACATCTTGAACAAGCGCATGAACTTTGCGAAGGAATTGCTCGGCAACAGCCAGATGCCCATCACCAGCATCGGCTATGAAGCCGGTTTCAAGGACCCTTCCTACTTCGCTCGGGCTTTCAAGCATTTCGCCAACTGCACACCCAGCGAATACCGCTTGGCGCACCAGCAGCTTAGAGCGTCGGTAGTTGCAGAGCTGGATGAAACAACCGCTGAAGTGCTGGATAACCTGATCCATAGCCTGGGAGGCTGAGGGACTTTTATAACGCGCACACAAAAACGCCGCTCAGTGAGCGGCGTTTTCGTTAAATATGGAGCGGGAAACGAGACTCGAACTCGCGACCCCGACCTTGGCAAGGTCGTGCTCTACCAACTGAGCTATTCCCGCAAATGGCGTCCCCTAGGGGACTCGAACCCCTGTTACCGCCGTGAAAGGGCGGTGTCCTAGGCCACTAGACGAAGGGGACA
>NZ_JBYSXY010000006.1:0-353866 GCF_058782685.1 Pseudomonas sp. FW306-02-D09B | reverse complement strand
CGCTGGACTGCGTAGCAGGCCCAATTCAGGGCCGCTTCGCGCCCCAGCGGGAGCAAGCTCCCTCGCCACAACTGCGGATATGCCTGAAGCATCGGCGTAAGTGAACAGCATTGCGCCATCGGCGGGCATTTTTTTTCAGCAGATTACTTGGCAGTGAACTTGGTATAGCTATTGATCAGATTTCGATAGTTCGGCAGACGCTGCGACAGCAGGTTCGCCAGACCTTCCATGTCATTGCGCCAGTCGACTTGCAGCTCGCAGGCCACCGCGAACCAGTTCATCAGATGCGCACCGGCGGCCGACATCCGCGCCCACGCCGCTTGTTGCACGGTGGTGTTGAAGGTGCCGGAAGCATCGGTGACCACGAACACTTCAAAACCTTCAGCAAGCGCCGACAGGGTCGGGAACGCCACGCACACGTCAGTCACCACACCGGCGATGATCAGTTGCTTGCGGCCGGTGGCCTTGATGGCTTTGACGAAGTCTGCGTTGTCCCAGGCGTTGATCTGGCCAGGGCGGGCAATGAACGGCGCGTCCGGGAATTGCTCTTTGAGTTCCGGCACGATCGGGCCGTTCGGGCCGCTGTCGAAACTGGTGGTCAGGATGGTCGGCAGGTTGAAGAACTTGGCGATGTCGCCCAGCGCCAGGACGTTGTTCTTGAACTCGTTCGGGCTGAAATCCTGCACCAGCGAGATCAGGCCGGTCTGGTGGTCGACCAACAGCACAACGGCATCGTCTTTGTTCAGACGCGAGTAAGGAACGTTGCTCATGTGAAACTCCTCGATGGATGGTTGTTGCGGGGGAGCGCCGGTCACCAAGACCGGCGCTTTGTTTCGGAATCAGAAGGCGAAGCAGGAACAGCCGAATGCGCCCCAGAAACCGGCGAAATCGCTGACCGGCGCATTCGACTGGCGCGCCTTTTCATGGCTGTGCGTATGCACCGCGCACGGGCCGCTGCAATGATGGACCTGAGCCTGCATCGGCGAATTCGGGCGCCAGTGGCCGGGGACTTTCATCACCGGCGACCAGTCCGGCAGTACCGGCACGCTGGCCGGGCCGAGTTTTTCGAAGTCGCCGGCGGCGTACACCACCTTGCCGCCGACCACCGTCAGTACCGACTCGATCCACTTGATCGCTTCTTCCTCGACACTGAAGAAGTCAGCGCTCAACGCTGCCAGGTCCGCCAGTTGCCCGACCTTGATCTGGCCCTTCTTGCCCTGTTCGGACGAGAACCAGGCGCTGCCGTGGGTGAACAGCTCCAGCGCAGTGGTGCGCGGCAAGCCTTCCTCGTACAACGCCAGACCACCGACGGTGCGGCCGCTGACCATCCAGTACAGCGAGGTCCACGGGTTGTAGCTGGAAACGCGTGTGGCGTCGGTGCCCGCGCCGACCGGCACGCCCTCGGCGAGCATGCGTTTGATCGGCGGCGTGTGCTCGGCGGCTTTGCTGCCGTAACGGTCGACGAAGTATTCTCCCTGGAACGCCATGCGGTCCTGAATCGCGATGCCGCCACCCAGCGCCTTCACCCGCTCGATGTTCTGTGGAGTGATGGTTTCAGCGTGGTCAAAGAACCACGGCAAACCGTTGAACGGAATGTCGCGATTGACCTTCTCGAACACATCGAGCATGCGGCTGATGGATTCGTTGTAGGTGGCGTGCAGGCGGAACGGCCAGCGTTGCTCGACCAAGTGGCGAACCACCGGTTCCAGTTCCTGTTCCATGGTCTGCGGCAGGTCCGGACGCGGTTCGAGGAAGTCCTCGAAATCCGCCGCCGAAAACACCAGCATTTCACCGGCGCCGTTGTGCCGCAGGTAATCGTCGCCCTGATGCAGGGTGACGCTGCTGGTCCAGTTCTTGAAGTCGGTCAGCTCTTCCTTGGGCTTCTGGGTGAACAGGTTATAAGCAATGCGAATCGTCAGTTGCTGGTCCTTGGCCAACTGCTCGATCACCGCGTAATCGTCCGGGTAATTCTGGAAACCACCGCCCGCATCGATGGCGCTGGTCAGCCCCAGGCGATTGAGTTCACGCATGAACTGACGGGTCGAGTTGACCTGATATTCCAGCGGCAACTTCGGCCCTTTGGCCAGGGTCGAGTAAAGAATCATCGCGTTCGGACGGGCCACCAACATGCCGGTCGGCTCGCCGTTGGCGTCGCGCACAATCTCGCCACCCGGTGGGTTCGGCGTGTTGCGCGTGTAACCGACAACCTTGAGCGCTGCGCGGTTGAGCAAGGCGCGGTCGTACAAGTGCAAAACGAATACCGGCGTATCCGGCGCAGCCTGGTTGAGTTCTTCAATCGTCGGCATGCGCTTTTCGGCAAACTGGAATTCGTTCCAGCCACCGACCACCCGCACCCATTGCGGCGTCGGCGTGCGGTCGGCCTGGTCCTTGAGCATGCGCAGGGCATCGGCCAGGGACGGCACGCCTTCCCAGCGCAGTTCGAGGTTGTAGTTCAAGCCGCCACGAATCAAGTGCAAGTGCGAGTCGTTGAGGCCAGGGATAACGCAGCGGCCCTTGAGGTCAATGACCTGGGTGCCCGAACCGCGCAGGGCCATGGCCTCGGCATCGGTACCCACCGTGACGAAGCGACCATTGCTGATCGCGACCGCACTGGCGAGGGGTTTTTCACGGTCAACGGTATGAAATTGGCCATTGAACAGAATCAGATCGGCGTTCATTGGTTTTCCTCAGGCAGAGTGGAATGAGGTTGTCCGGCTTTCAGCCACGGCGCGAACAGACGCGTCGCCCTGGGCATGAACAGGTACACCACCGAAACCACAATGGTCACGGTGATCAGAAAAGTGGCAACCACGTAATTGGACAGAAAGGCGTTGAGCTTGAGCAGCGGGCCCCAGATCAGCGGCACCAGCAAGGTATGCGGCAGAATCACCAGCAGCGTCACCACGGCCTGTTTCCAGCGCGGCGGTGGCGAACCGGCATCGTCCTGTGGCGCGAACCAGAACTCCTTGACCGGGTTAACCTCGGTCTGGTCCCCATCCGCCAGCATCGGCGTGGCTTCGTTGACCAACTCCAGCCGTTGCGGCGAATCGAGCCAGCGCTGCATCGCCTCGGTGGAGCAAAAACGCAGCACGCAAGTGAACATGTCGAGACCGGCATTCTTGCCGCGAATCACGTCCACGCCCAAATGTCCCTCGCTCTGCCCGGCGATACCGACAATGCGCCGCAACCAGGCTTCATAGGGTGCTTCAAAACCGGCCTTGATCCGGTGTTTGACGATCAAGGTCACGACCTCATCGAAACCCGGCCGCGCAGTTGCAGTGTCGAGGCGATTGGAATCAGGCATAACCGAAAGCTCCGGCAAAACGATCATTGAGCATAGCCCAGTTGAAAAACACCGACGTTGACGCGCCGATAACCGATTCGATAGTGCCAATGCCAGGGCACAAAAAATTGAATGCACGTGCTCTCTTTGCGACCCGGCTTTCAGTACTGCCTAGGGGTTGTGATGTTCAAGGGTTCAGACATGTACTGAGTGATCCGCGAACGTAACCAGCGCTCTGCCGGATCGTTGTCGTGGACGCCGCTCCAGGCCATCGACAGTTGCGCCGCATCGATGGGAAACGGCGGGTCTTCGGCTCTCAAGGCACATCCTTCAACCAGCGCACACGCCGCGTAGTCGGGCACGGTGGCGATCATTTCGGTACCAGCGAGCATCGCCCGCAAACCACTGAATTGCGGAACCCCCAGCACCACTCGTCGGGTACGACCGACCTTGGCCAGATCGAGGTCGATATTGCCGCTCAGGTCGCCAGAGAACGACACCATCGCATGGGGTCGCTGGCAATATTCATCGAGCGTCAGCTCACCGGGCCGGTTGTCACCGCGCAACACTTTGCAGGCGATATCACGCAGCCTCTTGCGCTTGGCGTTGGCCGGCAATTCGGTGGTGTAACTGACCCCCACGGAAATCTCCCCCGATGCCAGCAAAGCCGGCATCAACAGATAATTGGCCCGGCGCACTACCACCACAATTCCCGGTGCCTCCTGCTGCAGCTGACGCAACAACGGCGGGAACAAACCAAATTCGGCATCGTCCGAAAGACCTATTCGAAACACATCGCAGCTCGTTGCCGGATCGAACTCCTTGGCCCGGCTGACGGCACCCGAGATGGTGTCCATCGCCGGTTGCAACTCTTTAAGAATCGCCAATGCCCGCGCCGTTGGCTCCATCCCGCGACCGTTGCGCAACAGTAGCGGGTCGTCGAACAAATCCCGTAGGCGGCCCAGCGCAGCGCTCACGGCCGGTTGTCCCATGAACAGTTTTTCAGCCACACGGGTCAGGTTCTTTTCGAACATCAGGGCCTCGAAAATCACCAACAGATTCATGTCTACACGGCGCAGATCGTTACGGTTCACAGGTACAGTCCCATTGTGTTTTCAGCCAGGTACGAGTCGGTCGCGCTTCACTCGATCATCGGTACTTTTGCCGCCCGCTTGTAAGGCCCGTATTCGATAGGCACCCACTGGAAGTGCCTGTCCACCGTGGTGATGTGGCCTACACCCGGAAACGGCAGGTGCGCCGCGGTCACCCAAATCTTGCTCGTTGCCGCGTCAGTGAAGACTTTGTCCCGGCTCTTGATCGCCTGCTGACTGTCGACGTCGAAGCGGATCGACACTTCGGGATGCTCGAACTGCACCGCCAGGTTATGCACCAGATCGCCCATGAACAGAACGCTCTGCCCCTGAGAGGTGAGGCGGTACGTGGTGCTGCCCGGCGTGTGCCCGGCTTCCAGCTCGGCATCGACGATACCCGGCACCGGCGACTGACCGGCGTCGAAGGTCTTGAAGCGCCCCGCGGCAACGTAAGGCGCGGTTGAATCCTGAGCGATCCTGAAAAACTCCTTGGCACCGGCGGGTGCTTTGGCCATGGCCTGAGGATCGAGCCAGTAATCGGCTTCCGCCTTCGCCGCGTAGACCGTTGCGTTGGTGAACACCGGCTGCTGCTTGTCGTCCACCAGCCCGCAAACATGGTCCAGGTGCAGGTGAGTGAGCAGGATAGTGTCGACCTGTTCCGGCTGATAACCGGACGCTTTCATGTTCGCCGCGAGCATGCCGGCGGTGGCCCCGATGCACTGCCCCGCTCCCGTGTCCACCAGGATCAGCTGCTTGCCGGTATTGATCAGAAAAGCGTTGAACGCTGTCTGCACCCCCGGCGTTTCAATCGAGCGACGGGCCAGTAATGCACGGATCTGGCTCTGGCTCAGGCCATTGAGCAGATTCGGCGACAGATCGTTGTAGCCATCGAACAGCGCCGTCACTTCGTAATCGCCCACTGCCAGCCGGTAGTAACCAGGTACCTGAGTAGCCATCTGGGTCGGTGCCTGAGCCAGTGCGCCAACCGATGTCAGCGCCAATGCCAGGCCGAATCCGCTCAGCGTGCACTTCAGAGAATGCTTCATGCCTTCACCTTTGATCGAGTCAGAGAAAGCGGCCATCCACACGCCCGCCATTTGGGCTAAATCATGCACTCGTCCCACACCTCGAAAATTGCAGCCATGTGCTGAGTCAGTGCAATTGCTCGCTGCCGCACGCGCACGGAATTAACAACGTTTAACTCGTAAGCCAGCGCCCCGCGACCAAAAATGACCCCCTCTGTGCAGACCTGTTTTCTATAGCGGGAAGCGGCTGACCCTCCGCGCAGTGCGCCAGCGCATTCCCACCGACACGGAATTTTGTCATGGCCCACATTGAGCACAACGCCGTCAGGGCGTCGGTCACACAAACGCGAAAAACCACCACTGGAGGCCTCTCTCCCTGGCGAGAAAGCCTGGTCAAAAAACTGATCCTCGACGGTCTGAGTGAAACACTGGAAGTCACCGAGCTCGCTCGGGCCTGCGCCCTGTCGCGCAGTCATTTCTCCCGGGCCTTCAAATGCAGCACCGGCCTGTCGCCTCAGGGCTGGATTCGTTGCCAGCGTATCGCCCGGGCCAAGCAATTGATCCAGAACACCGACCTGACCCTGACCCAAATCAGTCTGGAGTGCGGGTTCTGCGATCAGGCACACTTCTGCCACATGTTCACCCGCAGCGAAGGCATCAATCCGTTTGCCTGGCGTTGTCAGGCGGTGCGTGCCCTGCCCTCTCTCAACAGCAAAAGATCGCAGCCTGCGGCAGCTCCTACGGGTGTACACATGTCCGTGTAGGAGCTGGCGCAGTCTGCGATCTTTTGATTTTGATCAGGCCTTGAGGAACGCCAGCAGATCGGCGTTGAGCTGATCCTTGTGGGTGTCGGTCAGGCCATGAGGCGCGCCTGGATAGACCAGCAGCTTCGAACCTTTGACGAGTTTGGCCGAGGCGATACCGGCGGCTTCGATCGGCACGATCTGGTCAGCGTCGCCATGCACCACCAGGGTCGGCACGTCGAACTTTTTCAGGTCTTCGGTGAAGTCGGTTTCGGAGAACGCCTTGATACAGTCGTAGGCATTCTTGTGACCAGCCGTCATGCCCTGCATCCAGAACCAGTCGATCATGCCCTGGGAAGGTTTGGCACCCGGTTTGTTGAAACCAAAGAATGGCCCGCTGGCGACGTCTTTGTACAGCTGCGAACGGTCCGCCAGGGACGCCTGACGCAGACCGTCGAACACTTCCATCGGCAGGCCGCCTGGATTGGCTTCGGTCTTGAGCATCAACGGCGGCACCGCGGAAATCAGCCCGGCCTTGGCGATTCGCCCAGTGCCATGACGACCGATGTAACGCGCTACTTCACCACCGCCGGTGGAGAAACCGAACAGCACCGCGTTTTGCAGATCCAGCAGCTCGATCAACTGCGCGAGGTCGTCGGCGTAGGTGTCCATTTCATTGCCGGACCAGGGCTGGCTGGAGCGACCGTGACCACGGCGGTCATGGGCGATGACCCGGTAGCCCTTGGACGCCAGGTAGATCATCTGTGATTCCCAGCTGTCGGCATTCAGCGGCCAACCGTGGCTGAAGACAATGGGCTGGCCGGTGCCCCAGTCCTTGTAGTAAATCTCGGTACCGTCGCGGGTGGTAAATGTGCTCATGGCGATTGCTCCTTAATTAAGGCGTAGGGGGTGTTTGGGTGAATCAATTCGATGGATGGCCCATGCGCTCGGCCAGGCGCGCCACCCGCTCGCCCAAGTGCGCGGCGGTGCGGCGATCTTCAACAGGTGGCGCTTGTTCGGGAGACTGCTCGACATTCGACTGGGCCATGGCGCCCAGAGAGCTGCCCAGGCGATTCAATTGCCCATCGAATACCCCGCTGCTGGAACGCGCCGGCAGCAGGTCGAGGCCGACCCAGATCATCGAGTGCTGAGCGGCGAACACGGCCATCTGCAGCAAGGTGTTGAGCTTGTCGCCGCACAGACAGCCGGAGTTGGTGAACCCGGCGGCCAATTTGTCGCGCCAGGGCTGCGCCAGGTAGAACGACGCAGTAGCCTCCATGAAGCCCTTGAACGACGCCGATGCGCTGCCCATGTACGTCGGGGCACCAAAGATGATCGCGTCGGCGCGGTGCAAGCGGTCCCAGTGTCCATCCACTTCCTCGACCGCAATCAATTGGCAGGTACTGCCCAGGTGTCGCTCCACACCCTGAGCCACGGCTTCGGCGATAACCCGCGTATGACCATAGCCGCTGTGATAGACCACTACCACGTCGCTCATTCCGGCATCCTCCTGAAGTGTTCATCCCTTTTGCTGCACGAAGACCGGCGCCTTCGGTTGATGGACTGGAAGTAGTGTATTTTTGGGCGTAAACAGGGCGCAGGACGAGTTAAACGTTGTTAATTTTCAACGGTGCGCCTAAAGCCGCGACTCAGCCTTTTGTCACCGCCGCGCCCCGTAAATACAGCGCTTGCGAACGGTGCCGCAAACGCTGCATACACTGCACACGCAGGACAGTCGCTCGGTCACTGCGTTGCGTTGACGAAAAAATCTGAAGAACATGCTCGAATACCGCGAGATAGAAGGACACAAGCAGGAGTGACCCGTTGACCCTTTCCCCCGAACAGGCTGTGCATTTCGGCCCTTACCGGGTCTACCCCGGACAACGTCTGGTGCTGGAGGCCGACCAGCCGCTGCGCCTGGGTCGGCGCGCCATGGACATTCTGTTGATCCTGCTGGAACACGCCGGGAATGTAGTCAGCAAGCAGCAATTGATCGCGCAGGTCTGGCCCAAATGCGTAGTCGAAGACATCAATTTGCGAGTGCACATCGCGGCGCTGCGCAAAGCCCTCGGCGACGGTCAAGCCGGCCAGCGCTACATCGTCACCGTGGCCCAGCGTGGTTACAGCTTTGTCGCGCCGTACTCGCTGGAGCACATCGAGCAACGTCCGCCGAGCAGCGGCCACGAGCAGAGCGGCCATAACCTGCCCATTCGTCGGACTCGCATGATCGGTCGCCAGGCCTTGGTCGACAGTCTGGTGACGAACTTGCCACGCCAACGCCTGATCACCCTCGTTGGCCCTGGCGGTATCGGCAAGACCACGGTGGCACTGCGCGTCGCCGAACAACTGATCGGTCGCTACCGGGACGGCATTCGCCTGCTGGACCTGGCCCAGATCAGCGACCCGTTGATGATCGCCACTCACCTGGCGACGCTGCTGGACCTGTCGTTGCACGACACTGAACCGATGAACTGTCTCACGACCTTCCTGCGCGAGCGGCAAATGCTGCTGGTCATCGACAACTGCGAACATCTGATCGACGCCGTTGCGTTGCTCAGCGAAAGCATCCTTCGTGGCGCGCCCGATGTGCACATTCTGGCCACCAGTCGCGAGAGCCTGCGGGCCGAAGGCGAATTCGTTCAGCGCCTCGAGTCCCTGGACTGCCCACCGCCCATCGCTGCGCTGGACCGCTCCCAGGCCTTGAGCTTTTCGGCTGTGCAATTGTTCATCGAACGGGCGATGGCCAGCCATGACAGCTTCGAACTGAGCGATGCTGAACTGCCTCTGGCGATCGAGATTTGTCGCCGCCTGGACGGCATTCCTTTGGCGATCGAACTGGCCGCAGCGCAAGTGAACAGCCTTGGTCTAAGTGGATTGCTGACGCAACTGCAAGGCAGTTTTCGTCTGCTCGCACAGGGCTGCCAGACGGCGCTGGGACGGCATCAGACCCTGCGCGCGACACTCGACTGGAGCTTCGAGCTGCTGAGTACCTGCGAACAAACCTGCCTGCGCCGACTGGGTGTGTTCAGGGGCGGTTTCACGCTGGAATCGGCGGCCGCGGTGATTGTCGGCGAACACATCGAACCCCGCGAGGTGTTTGGCGCGATTACGCAACTGGTGGCCAAGTCACTGCTGAACGTGGAGGTCGGCGACGAGCAGGTGTTCTACCGTCTGCTCGATACCACCCGCAGCTATGCCCTGGAAAAACTCGACCAGGCCAATGATTTGCCAGACACCCTGGAACGCCACGCCGAGCGCTGCCTGGCATTGATGCATCAGGCCCAGAACGACTGGGAGCACATCCAGACCGATATATGGATCGAGCGTTACGCCCGCAGTCTGGAAGACATCCGCTCGGCCCTGGACTGGGGCTTGAACGCTCAAGGACCGCAGGCTGTGGCGATCCGACTGGCTTCGGTTTCGACGCCACTCTGGCAGGAACTGTCGCTGCTCAAGGAACACGGCGTGTACGTGCGCAAGGCCCTGGCACTGCTCGAATTGACGCCCGAGCCCTGCCCTCGTCTGAAAATGGCCCTCAAGCTCGCCCTCGGCAGCTCCTGCTACCACACCCAAGGCGGCACCGCCGAAACCGTCGAAGCCTTTGTGAGCGCCAGAACCCTGGCCGAACGCTGCAACGATGTGGCCGGTCAGCTCAGGGCCGTGTCCGGGCACATGGCGGTCAACCTCAGTTGCGGCAACTACCAAACAGCTCTGGAACAGAGCCAGCAATTCGATCGCCTGGGTGTGCAAGGCAACGCCGCAGTGTCCCTGAGTACACACCGTTTGCAGGTGCTGGCCCTGCACTTTGCCGGGGATCAACAACGGGCACGGGAGAGTGCTGAACAGGTCATTCAGCGCATGGCCCAGAGCGGACACCTCAATCGCTTCACCCACGGCTTTGGCGTGCAGTACGACCAGAGCGTCGCCGCCCTGACCATTCTTGCGCGGATCCTCTGGCTACAAGGCCATCCGGAAAAGGCCTGGAGCACCGCGCGTCAGGCGTTGGACATTGCGCTTCAGATCGACCACGGCACGTCCATCTGCTACACGCTGGCACTGTCCGGTTGCCTGATCGCCCACTACAACGGCGACACTCAAACTGCCCGCGACCTCTTGCGCCTGCTGCTCGAACAAGCACAAAAACATTCGGTGCTGTTGTTCTACAACTGGGCCCGACACTATGCACAGGTGATCGATAGCCATGGTGCACATCCAGACCCGCAACCCGGCACCGGGCTGATCAAGGAAATCATGGTCACCCTCGATAGCGGTTTCGTCGATGACGCATTGCTGACACGGGCCGAAAACGGCGCTGCGGGTTGGAGCACGGCGGAGATCCTTCGGGCCAGAGCGAATGCTCTGCTTGCAGAGAACAGCCGAAGTGCAGCCGAGACCGTGCTGCTCAAAGCGCTGGCAGTGGCAAAAGCCCAGGGCGCTCTGGCGTGGGAGCTGCGCACTGCCACATCACTGGCCGAGCTTTGGCAACGTCAAGGCCGCCTCCAACAAGCCCACGACCTGCTGGCGCCGATCTACAACCGCTTCACCGAGGGCTTTGCCACACCAGACCTAAGCAAAGTCCGCCGTCTGCTCGACGAGCTGCAACGACATAGGCCGTCCTGAAACCCAGCGTGCCCGGCTGATATAGCGGGCATAACGCATTTCAAATACTCGCCGCAGCCCGCTCAGTTCAAGCTTTTCCAGTACGTAAGTGCGGGTAGTGTTGAGAAACCGATAACGTGTCATGCCATCACCCTGTTCAACCGACAACAGCGATTTCAGCACCAGCCGCTCTATCACCTCTGCCAGACTGGTGGACCGCAGCACCGCACAACTGATGACACCGATCGCAGCGTCCAACGTAAAAGCTATTTTGAACACCGCCAGCCCCTGCAGTACGGTCTGCTCCAGCGGGCTCAGCCGCTGATAGCTCCAGTCCAGCGCGGCCTTGAGCGTCTGATGCCGTGGCACAGCGGTGCGCCGGCCTTGGGTCAGCAGTTGAAAACAGTTGTCCAGTTGTGCTCGCAGCCCAACCAGTGCCAGGGCATCGATCTGCGCCGCTGCCAGTTCGATGGCCAGGGGCAGACCGTCGAGGCGCCGACAGATTTCCCGCACAGCCTTGAGGTCCTGTTCACGCAGAGCAAAGCCTTGTTGGCGGGCACGGGCACGGCTGACAAACAGTTGCACCGCCGAATAGCTCATAACCTCGCTGACACTTTGCAGCGCCGACATCGGCGGCACCGCCAGGGCTGGCAATCGCTGGACCGTTTCCCCCGCCGCCCGCAGCGGTTCACGGCTGGTGACCAGGATCGATAACCGTGGTGCCGAAACCAATAGCCCCTCCACCAGCGAACGGCAAGGTTCGAGCTCGTGCTCGCAATTGTCGAGCACCAGCAATGCATGCCGTTGCGCCAGTGCATCCACGCCAACGTCCAGTTCAAGGGTCTGGCTCAGATAATCGACGAGCCGCGCGGGGTCATCGATTGCCGCCAGATCAACGATCCAGACGCCATCGCGATAGTGCGGCAACAGCAGTTCGGCCACACGCAAGGCCACCGTGCTCTTGCCAATGCCGGCGGGGCCGACCAAGGTCATGAAACGATAAACCGGCAACTGCCGGACCACGCTACCAACGATCGAATCTCGGCCGGTCACTGGCGTGATCCGTGCAGGCAGGTTGTGCTGGTGCTTTTGAACGGTCTCGATCGAGAAAAGCGCACCGTCCAACTCACACTGCACCGGGGCGATGAAGCTATAACCGCACCGGGGAATATTGACGATGTAGCGCTGCCCGTTCTGGCCGTCGCCGAGAGCCCGACGCAGGGCAGCTATGTGCACGCGCAGGTTGATCTCCTCGACCACCGACGTCGGCCAGACGCTGGCAATCAGCTCTTCCTTGCTGACCACGTTACCCGCGCGCTCGACCAGTACCTGGAGGATATCCAGTGCCCGTCCGCCCATACGCAGCGGCCGATCACCGTCCAGGATCAGCCGTTGACGAGTGTGGAACACGTACGGGCCAAACCGCAGCACCGCACTGCTATTTAAATCTCTGAGTCTGTTCATGCACGTTTACGTGCTGAAAACCTGGCCCGTCTCAAGGTACTGCATCATCCATTGCACGAGTTCGCCCAGGCTCCCGCACCTCCATTGCCAAGAGTCCACGAGTATCTTGGCAGGCATCGGTGACGGTACAACGGCGATGGAGGGAGCGTCACGGCCATCGCGGTGCGCTGGACGGACATGAACGCTTTAGCTGAATTGTTCGCGGTACTGGGCGGGAGTCAGACCCAGTTTTTCACTGAACAGAAAACGCATGTGCCGCACGCTGCCGAAGCCGCTCTTGTAGGCGACGGTCTTGAGCGGCAGGTCACTGGTTTCCAGCAGGTTCCTGGCGCAGTCGATGCGCGCACTTTGCAGAAACTCCATCGGCGTCATATTCACTTCACGGGCAAACACCCGGGCGAAATGTCGCGCACTCATATTCGCCAGACTGGCCATGCGCTCGACGCTGAAGGCTTCATCAAGGTGTTCGAGCACATGGTTCTGCACCCGGGTCACCGGCGTTTCCTGGGGTGCCACCGCAGCCATCAACGGGCTGAACTGCGCCTGTCCGCCCTGGCGCTTCATCACCACCAGCAACACCTTGGCCACGTCCTGGGCGATTTTCTTGCCGTGATCCTGAGCGACCACCGCCAGTGCCAGGTCGATGCCGGCGGTGACCCCGCCAGAGCTGATCAGGTTGCGATCCTGGACGTAAATCTGATCGGTCTTCACCGTCGCCTCGGGGAAGGCTCGAATCAACCGCTCCGTGTAATGCCAGTGAGTCGTCACCCGATAACCGTCCAGCAAACCGGCATGCCCCAATATGAACGCCCCCGTACAGATCGAGCCATAACAGGTCACCCGGCTGACGGCGCCCTGAAGCCAGGTGAGCAGCGGCGGATGTTTTTCGTTGTAGGCCCCCGGGCCGCCCGGTACCAGCAACAGGTCATAGCCCTCGCACGCCTGATCGATATGCACATCGGCCTGAACGCTGACACCGTTGGAAGCTCGCAGCAAGCCATGCTCGGTGCCGATCATCGACAGCTGATAACGGTCGCCCGGCTCCAGATAACGGTTGGCGATGGAAAACACCTCCATGGGCCCGGCCATATCAAGCAGGAGAAAGTCTGGAAACAGCACCATTGCCACGGTTTTCATGGGTTGGAAATCACTGATATCAAAGAAATAGGAAACGTAGCGTCAGCGCTGAACATTATGGCCATTTGTAACAACAAGAATACATGAACCCGCTCACATAACTGTCAACCTGACCGAGACAGTATTTCAATTTTCATCTACTTATTGCACTCACCGGTAAACATTAACCTTCTCCTCACTCGGACGAACTCTCGTCCCAAACAGGAGATTTCATCATGCTGACCCCTCGCAAAGCCTCTGATCGCGGCGCGGCCAATCACGGTTGGTTGAAGTCGTTCCATACCTTTTCCTTTGCCAGCTACCGCAACCCGCGGGAGCAGGGTTTTTCCGATCTGCTGGTGATCAACGATGACCGCGTGGCAGCTGGTAAAGGCTTTGGCCAACACCCGCACCGGGACATGGAGATTTTCTCCTATGTGCTCGAGGGTGCCCTGGAACACAAGGACACTTTAGGCACAGGTTCGGTGATCCGCCCTGGCGACGTGCAATTGATGAGCGCCGGCAGCGGCGTGGCGCATAGCGAGTACAACCACTCGGCAACCCGCCCGGTGCACTTCCTGCAAATCTGGATCGTACCGGACGTCAGCGGCGCCAAACCGCGTTATCAGCAAGAGCACTTCAGCACGCAGAAGAAACGCGGGCGCCTGCAACTGATCATCTCCTCCGATGGGGCCAACGGTTCGCTGCGGGTGCGTCAGGATGCCCGGGTCTATGCCGGCCTGATCGACGGCAAGGAAACCGCCACGCTCACGCTCGCCGCGAATCGCTACGCTTATGTGCATGTGGCGCGTGGCAAGGTCGAGCTCAACGGCCTGCAATTGCAGGAAGGTGATGGCGTGCGGGTTCGCGATGAACAGGCGTTGACCTTGAGCAACGGCGTGGATGCTGAAGTGCTGGTGTTCGATCTGCGTCCACAAGAACTGCCAGAAATGCCTTGATCGTAACGTGCCAGGGGGCTTTGCTCCCCCCTGGCCTCACTCATTGGAATGCGTAAACACTTCGACACTATCAACGATCACCGCGCGGTGAGCACCACGTACAGTCCACGTCTCATAGGGAGGGAGGAGATTTGTATGGTTTCCGATGAGTGAATCCCCGGGGGCCAACACTGTCGTTCTAATGCTTGTCTGACACAAAGATGTGCGGCAATAAAAAACGACCTTTTGCCCGGTACAGTCATGTGTCTCATGCCGTTACCTTGCAAAAGATCGTCTCGATATTTCTGTCAATTTAGCGTGTATTAATACTGGCCTTAACCTCTGCCAGTTTTAAACTCCTTCATTGATTGATATCAATCACTTTGCAGCGTTCATCTCCACTCCTGGACTCAAAGTACCTAACCAAGCGACAAGACACACGATGACGACTGCCATTGAGAACTCAAAGATCATGCTACGCCGCAAAGCGTTGACCGCAACCGAATACTCGCCATTTCGAACTGATCGCTCTAACAGCGGGCTTAGATGAAAGCGATTGAGAGTGGCCAGTACGATCATTCCGGAAAACAGCAGGACTTTCAGGAACAGCAATATCCCATAAGTGCTCAGCATCACCTCATCGAGGGTTGGACCTACGATAAACAGGTAATTCACTACGCCGGTGATACTCAGGATTACTACAATCACCGCGCCAGCCGATTCAAATCCAGTCAGTACCCGAGCAAGCATTCGTGCCTCTTGCTCGCCCTTCAGTGACTTCAAACGCAGCAGTAGAGCGAACGCCGCGAGAGCCCCCAGCCAGCCACCTGCGGCTAAAAGGTGGAAGATATCGCTGATGAAATGCCAATAGCGACGGCTACCTTCATCCATAGCACCGTGTCCTGTCCACGCCAGGGTGGCCAGTGCAATGGCTCCACATACGGTGACGATCCAGAGGCTGAGTGTCGGTAGGCGCTTATTCAATGCGACGCCAATAATTGCCATTACCAGAGCAGCTATTCGGACCATCCAGGTCAACCCGACGTCAGTCCCCATGAGGACCATTTGAAAAATATGGTGATGCAGTTCCATAAACCCCGACACACCGCTCATTGCTTTCGCAAGCAACAACATGGCGGCCAGGGATAGGGCTACACCTGCCACAGAAGTACCATAAAGAAGCGACTCAAAATTCAAGGTTGTGCCCGATACTCTTTCCTTTCCCCTGAGGCTGTATAAGCCAAAAATGGCCAATCCGAATAACAGCATCAGGTCGAAATAAAGAGCAAAACGAACCACGATATTTATTGAGTCGCTCATGAATCACTTCACTTTGAAAGAAAAGTTGCCGGTCATCGGGTGAGTGTCCGAAGAGACGGCACGCCATTCGACTTTGTAAGTACCCGTGGTCAATGGCGATGCGGGCGTAATAACCATCGTTTTCGGATCACTGCCACCCGCGACGCCGGCCTTAACACCCATTGGAGAGTTCGGCATGCCAGGCATATCGGTCATGATCAGTTTTGCACCGGAGAACTGAGTCGTGAGGTTCTCGGAAAAGTGCAGTTCAATTTTCGAAGGGGCCGCTGCATCCGAACTTTCTGCTGGAGTGGAGGAAAGAAGTTTTGGATGTGCTTGAGCAACTGCACTCAGAAGCAAACCAGCGGTCAGTACAGCCGCGACGGTGGTGGTTTTAAGGAATGACATGCAAGACTCCTCACAGCATGAGCTGTTGTTCGAGGTTTGGTAGGGGGAAGATCCAGTTTTTACTTCTTGTTTTTTGTTAAAACCACAGACGAATACTCAGCGTATTCCACGTCCTGGTACGTACTGAACACAGGGAACTTGGCCAAGACTCCAGCGTTATAGTGCGACTACACGATGCCACATGAACGCAGGCCGTGCGATTACATTTCAGTCAGCTTTGGAGTGGCTCTTTGCCCTGAATAAGGACTGCCCAGCCATCCAGGCTGGGCATCATGAGGTGCACCTGCATTCTGCTTACACCTATGTTCAAGAAGGAAGTTGCAACCTGACAAAACGGTAATGCTGACTTAAGGCTTCTGACAGGGGGCGAGTTTTAAAGTTGTATCGAGCCTAACGCTCAACCCCAAGAATCATCATCCTGATGTGGACTCAAAGGGGTAAACAACACTCATCCAAGGATACCCAAATGAAATCTGTCAAAACCTTGCTTATCATCGCGGCCTTGACTGTCTCTTCTCTGGCGATGGCCGAAGGCGGCAGTGATCGCGTATTCGAACGCATGGAAGCTGCCAGACAGAACTCAATGCAAGCGTACCAAGTAGCCCAAACCCAAGGCACCCAACCTCCCGTCGCCGAAAGCAAAACCAAAGAGATGGACCACAAGAATTGCTGAAGAGCTTGGAGCATTCCAAGCTGACAGAAATGTAATCACTGCGGTGGTTCAAATGTGGCAATTTCCGGGCTCGCTTGCCGTATCAATTCGTCTCTGGCAACGGCGGGCGAAACTTATCCGGGACTAATACGAACTCCCGAGAGAGTGCCTTCAACCTGTATGAGCAACTCACTGGTTGTTTCGCACAGCTCCCCTTTTGATTGATTGGACATAAACGGCATGCACTCCAAAACCTCTAGGCGGACGTTCGTCAAAGGCCTGGCCGCGGGTGGAATTCTTGGCGGCCTTGGCCTGTGGCGTACGCCTGTATGGGCAGTCACCAGCCCGGGCCTGCCGAGCGTACTGAGCGGCAACGAATTTGATCTGTTTATTGGTGAAACACCGGTAAACATCACCGGTTCGCCGCGCACAGCCATGACCATCAACGGCACGTTGCCCGGGCCTCTGCTGCGCTGGCGCGAAGGAGAAACGGTCACATTGCGGGTGAAAAACCGCCTGGACCAGGATACTTCTATCCATTGGCACGGGATCATCCTGCCGGCCAACATGGACGGTGTACCTGGTTTGAGCTTCCATGGCATCGCCCCCGATGGCATGTACGAGTACACATTCAAGGTTCATCAGAACGGTACGTACTGGTACCACAGCCACTCGGGTTTTCAGGAACAGGTAGGCGTTTACGGTCCAATCGTGATCGACTCGAAAGAGCCCGAGCCTTTTCAATACCACCGCGATTATGTGGTGATGCTGACCGACTGGACCGATGAAGATCCTGGTCGTGTCATGGCCAAGCTCAAGAAGCAATCTGACTACTACAACCACCGCAAACGGACTGTTGGCGACTTCATCGACGATGTCAGCAAGCAAGGCTGGTCCGCGGCGGTGGCCGATCGGAAGATGTGGGCCGAGATGAAAATGAACCCCACCGATCTTGCAGACGTCAGTGGGGACACATACACCTATCTCATGAATGGCCAGGCCCCCAATGGCAACTGGACCGGCATTTTCAAACCGGGTGAGAAGCTGCGCCTGCGCTTTATCAACGGCTCGGCCATGAGCTATTTCGACGTCCGTATCCCGGGTTTGAAAATGACTGTTGTGGCTGCCGACGGCCAACACGTCAACCCGGTCAGCGTCGATGAATTTCGCATCGCCACTGCTGAAACCTATGACGTGATCGTGGAGCCTTCCAGCCAGGAGGCTTACACCATTTTCGCCCAATCCATGGATCGAACCGGTTATGCACGCGGAACCCTGGCGGTACGCGAAGGGTTGAAGGCGCCTGTTCCGACGATCGATCCGCGCCCTCTTTTGACCATGGATGACATGGGAATGGGCGGTATGGCCGGCATGGATCACGGCAGCATGGGCGGCGACATGTCTGGCATGACCGCAATGGACCACGGCAATATGACCGGTATGGACCAGGGCGGCATGACCGGTATGGATAACGGCGACATGTCCAGCATGGCCGGCATGGATCACAGCAAAATGGCCGGGATGGACCATGGTGATATGTCGGGAATGGCTGGCATGGGTGGAGAAATGCAGACTCACCCGGCCTCCGAAACCAACAACCCCTTGGTTGACATGCAAGCCATGAGCCCAACGCCGAAGCTCAACGATCCTGGCATTGGCTTACGCAACAACGGCCGTCGTGTGCTCACCTATTCCGACCTGAAAAGTACCTTCCAGGATCCTGACGGCCGCGAACCCAATCGCACCATTGAGCTGCATCTGACCGGTCACATGGAGAAATTCTCGTGGTCGTTCAACGGCATCAAGTTCTCCGATGCCGAACCGTTGCGCCTCAAGTATGGCGAGCGTCTTCGCATCACACTGGTAAACGACACCATGATGACTCACCCCATCCACCTCCACGGCATGTGGAGTGACCTTGAGGATGAGAACGGCAAATTCATGGTGCGCAAACACACGATCGACATGCCCCCCGGAACCAGACGCAGCTACCGAGTCACCGCCGATGCCCTGGGTCGCTGGGCTTATCACTGCCACCTGCTGTTCCATATGGAAATGGGCATGTTCCGTGAAGTACGGGTTGATGAGTAAAGGAGACGGGTTATGCGCAAAAATCCAGAAAGGCAGCTTGAGACCATGACCAGTAAGCTTTTACGCCCAGCCCTGATTGCACTGGCGGTCGCCGTCAGTCCTGCTTTCTTTACCGTGGCCAACGCCGCTGAAGAGATGGCTCACGGTTCGATGGGAACCATGGATCACAGCAAGATGAACATGGACCTGAGCCAAATGGACGGTATGGAGAGTATGGACTCAGGAGCGACCACCACGAGTCGTACCCCCATTCCCGTACTGACCGACGCTGATCGTGCAGCCGCCTTTCCACCGGTGGCTGGTCATGGCGTCCACGACAAGAAACTCAACTCCTTCGTCCTGCTTGATAAGTTCGAATACCAGGATGCCGACAACGGCAGTGCACTGAGCTGGGATGCAAAAGGATGGATTGGTGGAGACGTCGATCGCCTGTGGTTGCGTTCGGAAGGTGAACGGACCAACGGCGTAACCGAGAGCGCCGAACTCCAGGCGCTTTGGGGGCACTCGATCGGTCCATGGTGGGATGTCGTCACCGGCGTACGCCAGGACTTCAAACCCGGATCACCGCAGACATGGGGGGCTCTTGGTATTCAGGGGATGGCCCTTTACAACTTCGAAACCGAAGCGACTGCTTACATCGGCGAGAACGGCCAGACTGCCGCTCGGTTCGAGGGTGACTACGACATTCTGCTCACCAATCGCCTGATCTTGCAGCCGACCGCCGAGGCGAATCTCTACGGGAAAAACGACCCTCAGCGCGGCATTGGCTCAGGCTTGGCGAATACCGAAGTGGGCTTGCGTTTGCGCTATGAAATTGTCCGTGAGTTTGCCCCTTATATCGGGGTGACCTGGAATCGCTCCTACGGTAAAACCGCCGACCTGGCCGAAGACGAAGGACAAAAGACCAATGAGGCTCGATTTGTAGCCGGTATTCGGATGTGGTTCTGAGGCATTTGCCTGAGCAACACCCTCACCATCACGCACGCCCATGCAGTAATTCTGTTGCTTCGCCGAAGGTTCACACCGCTGCCGAGGCCAAGGAAAATAGCCATGCAAAGTAACTTCCACCTGCGAGCATTACGCATCGCGACATTCGCAGCACTGTTCATTGGTTCAACGGCTCACGCAGCTCAGACCCTGACCATCGATGTTCATCGAGACGCAAACTGCGGGTGCTGCAAGCAGTGGATTCAGCACCTTGAGGCCAACGGTTTCACCGTCATTGATCATCTGGAAACCAACATGAGCGCGGTTAAACAGGACCTTGGTGTTGCTCCACGACTCTCGTCTTGCCACACCGCAATGTTCAACGGGAAGTTTGTTGAGGGCCATGTACCCGCTGAGCAAATTATTGCGCTGAGCAAACGCGATGACCTGCTCGGGATCGCTGCACCCGGTATGCCGGCAGGCTCGCCAGGGATGGAAGTCGATGGCAAGCACGACGCTTATCAGATTGTCGGCCTGACTAAAGCGGGCACCGATCAGATCATTGCGCAATACCCGGGAACCTGATCTGAATGGGTGCACATCGGGCTTGAGGATGTCGAGTTCAACGTCGATGAGCCAGAGAGCGCACCAAGCGGTCGCCGAGGCTCTGCACGCCTTGGACCAGGATCACCAGCACGACCACGGTGGCAACCATCACCTGGTTGTTGAAGCGTTGATAGCCGTAGCGGATCGCCAGATCCCCCAGCCCGCCGCCACCAATGACGCCAGCCATGGAAGAAAACCCGATCAGCATCACCAGGGTCAAGGTGATGCCCGCCAATAACGCGGGCAGCGCTTCGGGCAGCAGCACCTTGAAGATCACATGGCGAATATCTCCCCCCATGGCAAGGATGGCTTCGATCCGGCCCTTGTCGACTTCGTCCAGGGCGTTCTCGACGATACGGGCAAAGAACGGAAAGGCGCCGATGGTGATCGGCACCACCGCGGCGGTGCTGCCCAGTGTCGTGCCGACTATCAACCGGGTCAGCGGGATCAAGGCAATCAGCATCACCACGAAGGGTAACGAGCGACCAAGGTTGACCAGGCCACCCAGGCCTTTGTTGAGCTTGGGCATCGGGTACAGACCACCGCTGCGGCTGATGAACAGCAACACGCCCAGAGGCAAGCCGATCAGCAGGGTAAAGAGTCCCGCCAGCAAGACCATGTACAGGGTTTCGCCCGTCGCGTTGAGCACCAGTTGGAGGATCTCGTTCCAGTCGATGCTACGGTTCATGAGCGCTCCACCCTGACACCGCGCTGCGTGAGAAAGGCCAGCACCCGAGTCAATTTCAGCTTATCGCCGGGATGACTGAAAGCCACGCGCAAACGCCCGACCCGCCGCCCGCCGATGGACTCGACGCCACTGGCCAGCAAGTTCACCTCGACGCCCTGCTGCTGCACTAATTCGTTGAGCACCGGGGTGGCCAAAAGGTTGTCGAAAAAGCTCAGCTCCAACGTTCGGGGATCGTTGCCCAAAGGCGTGCTGTAACCGGGTAGCAGCGAACGGCCAAGGCTCGAATCCGGATTGGCCAACAACTGTGCAATCGGCCCCGCCTCGACCAACCGTCCATGGGCCAGTGA
Source organism: Pseudomonas sp. FW306-02-D09B (assembly GCF_058782685.1). Classification (NCBI taxonomy): domain Bacteria; kingdom Pseudomonadati; phylum Pseudomonadota; class Gammaproteobacteria; order Pseudomonadales; family Pseudomonadaceae; genus Pseudomonas; species Pseudomonas sp. FW306-02-D09B. The sequence goes on along the minus strand of NZ_JBYSXY010000006.1, from coordinate 332,589 downwards.
AGCCGCGTGATCACAAATGGACTTGACCACGTCCAGCTCATGGGTGATCAGCACGATGGTCAGTCCCAACTGGCGATTGATATCGCGCAGTAGCTCAAGAATCGAGTGGGTGGTTTCAGGATCGAGGGCGCTGGTGGCTTCGTCCGACAGCAGATAAGCCGGTCGCGCCGCCAATGCCCGAGCAATGCCCACCCGCTGTTTCTGCCCGCCGGAGAGTTGAGAGGGAAACGCCTGAGCCTTATCGCTCAGGCCTACCAGATCCAGTAGCTCTCTTACTCGAGAATGACGCTGCGTTTTAGTGACACGCGCTATCTCAAGCGGCACGGCGATGTTGTCGAAGACGTTGCGTGAGTGCAGCAGGTTGAAGCCTTGAAAGATCATGCCGATGCGCTGGCGTTGCCGGCGCAGTTCGATGTCGGACAAGGCTGTGAGGTCCTTGCCATCCAGCAGAATGCGCCCGGAACTGGGGCGTTCGAGCAGATTGAGGCAACGCAGCAGCGTCGATTTACCCGCACCGCTACGCCCCAGAATCCCGTAGATCGCTCCATCGGGAATACTCAAGGACACCTGATCCAGTGCAGGAGCCTGCCCTGACGCGTAGGTTTTGCTCAACTGCTCGACGATGATCATCGCTTGCTGTCCGCCACCGTAACCGGGATCACCGATCCCGAGAAGTTGTCTGTGATGAACTTGGCCACCCGAGGCGAAGTCAGGTCTTTGGCCAGTTGCTTGATCCGTGGGTCGTCCCGCAACGTGGGCGTGGTCACCAGGATATTGGCGTACGGGTTGTGCTCGGCCTTTTCCAGCCCCAGCGCATCCTTGGCCGGCACCAAACCGGCTTCCAGCGCGTAGTTGCCATTTATCACCGCAAGGTCCACGTCATCCAGGGCGCGGGGAATCTGCGGCGACTCGATTTCGAGGATCTTCAGCTGTTTCGGGTTCTCGGCGATGTCCTTGGGTGTCGCCTGATCGGTGGCCGGGTCGTTGAAGCCTGCCTTGAGTTTGATCAGGCCGTTATCCTGAAGCAGGTACAGGGCGCGACTGAGGTTGGTGACATTGTTGGGGACGGCTACCGTGCCTTTTTGTGGCACCTGGGCGAAGCTTTTGTGCCGATGGGAATAGATCCCCAGTGGCTCGATGTGCACCGTCGCAGCCACCTCGAGTTTTTCGCCAAGGGCCTGCTCCTGAGACTTCAGGTACGGCAAGTGCTGGAAGTAGTTGGCATCTACGTCGCCATGCACCAGCAACTCATTAGAGTTCACGCCATTGGGGATCTCGATGACCTTGAGGTTCAGCTGGGGATCGATCTTCTGCACGTACGCCAGAATTTGCGCATGCGGTACGGGGTCCGCTGCCACTCGCAACGGCTCCAGGGCCAGGGCGCTGAAAGAAGCAACCAGCCCACCCAGCACTGCCAGGGTCAATCCTGTTTGTTTGAACATGCTCATAGTCCTTGATCAAATGATGGGGTCAGGCACTCAGGGCCTTGGGGATCAGTGCATCGGCGTAGTAACGCTGGGCAACGTCGGGATGGGAGCGCAGGCGGCCTTTGAGGTAGTTCCAGCCCACGTCACGAAACAAGGGATTGTCAGGATCACTGGCCGGGCCTCGCGCTTCACGCAGTAACGCCGTGGGCAAGGGGTAAAGCGGCACCACCGCATCCAGTTGCGCACCAAGGAAAAACGCAATCGACAAGCGCTCCCGGCCCTTGGGTGGCGACAGCACCCGATGCACCGTGGCGCGCAGATAACCGTTGGTGGCCAGTTCCAGTAATTCGCCGATGTTCACCACCAGGGTGTTGTCCCGAGGCAGCGCGTCGATCCAGCGCCCCTCCTCGATCTCGACTTGCAGGCCGGCCTGGTGATCTTGCAGCAGGAAGCTCAGGAATCCCGAATCCTTGTGAGCCCCGACGCCTTGATTACTTTCGTCTGGCGCCCGCCCCGGATAACGCATCAATTTGATGTGTTCATTGGGCTTGTCGCCGTACAACTGATCGAAAGCCTCCTGCGGCAGCGACAGCGACTGGGCGAAGGCACGCAGCAAGCGCAACGACATGCGGGTCATGGCTTGCTGCCAATCCAGCAGCAAGGGTTTGAGTGTCGGCAGTGAGGCCGGCCATTGATTGGGGCCTTGCAGACGTGCCCAGAGCGGGCTGTTCAGGTCCAGCGGCAAAGCCTCCCTCTCGGCACCCAGATCAAACTGCTCGCGCAGGTCAGGCTTGCCGCGAGTGACCTCCGAAGCCGCACGGTTATAACCGCGAAAATGTGGCGAGTTGATCATGCCAACTGCCGCCTTCTCGTGGTCTGGCAGGGCAAAGAACTGCCGGGCATGCTCCTGCACCTGCTTCAACAAGATGCTGTCGATGCCGTGGCCGGTCAGGTAAAGGAATCCGACATCCCGTGCGGCGTGGCGCAAATCGTCAAGAAACGCCTGACGCTGCACCGGGCTGCCGTCGAGCAATGAAAGATCCAGGGTCGGTAAGGTGGTGATGTCCCGTGTGTGCGGCATGGTTCACTCCCATGTGAATTGACTGAGCGCGCTCAGCCTGGCGTCCTGTTGAAGCTAAACGATCTTAAAAACCGCTAATAAATATCTTTTTTGCATTAGCTTAGGTTCGATTCTTGACAGCAAATTGAGCGTTTGAGGTCAGCCACTTGATATAGCTCGATACGAGCTTGTTATTCCACAAAAGAAGTACACATAGATTTTATAGTACGTTTCAATCTATACGCTTCTGGCGCACTCGCATGGCCGATCTTCTTGTCGCCATATCGAAATGCTCACCACCGCAGGCGTCATCTCTTGGCTGTTCTCCATCGGCCCGGAACTGATCCAGGTGCGCCTTGAGCGACATGTCGACAAAGGGTTCAAGCACCAAAGGTGAATCCGCCCCTTCAACTACTTTTACTTTCTCTGGAGCGATGATGTCCGATGCAAAACCTCTGTTGTTTGCACTCTACGAACAAGCCAGCGTGGGTTGCGGCGGTGCTCCGAGCCTCTGGACGCACCCGGCCGACGAGCGCCTGGCAATCAACTCCCTGGGCTATTGGTCGAACCTGGCGCGCATTGCCGACCAGGCTAACCTCGATATGTTGTTCTTCGGCGACGTGCTGGGTTTCTACGACGTCTTTGGTGGCAATGCCGATGCCGCGATGAAATGGGCTGTGGAAGCGCCGGCCAACGACCCGCTGATGATCATTCCCGCCTTGGCCGCGGTAACGGACAACCTCGCGTTCGGCGTCACGGTCACCACCAGCTATGAACACCCCTTCACCCATGCCCGGCGTTTCAGCACCCTGGACCACCTGACCAATGGCCGCGTGGGCTGGAACATCGTGACCTCTTATCTGTCCAGCGCCGCGCGTAATTTCGGCCTTGAACAGATGATCAAACACGATGACCGCTATGAGCGCGCCGAAGAGTTCCTCGATGTGGTGTACAAGCTCTGGGAAGGCAGTTGGGCCGACGACGCCGTGGTTGCCGACAAGGCTCGTCATTTGTATGCCCGAGGTGATCGGGTACGGCCGATCAATCACGCTGGCGAGCATTATCGGGTAGCCGGTCCGCACCTGACCTCGCCGTCACCGCAACGCACGCCGCTGCTGATCCAGGCCGGCTGGTCGGGTCGCGGCCGTGAGTTCGCGGCGAAGCACGCCGAGCTGATTTTCATCGCTAAATCCAACCCTCAGGAAATCCGCCAGGGCCTGGAAGACATATGGGCCAAGGCCCAGGCACGCGGCCGCCAGCGTGAGGATGTAAAGTCCCTGACCGTGCTGCGTATCGTCACCGCCAAAACCGAGATTGAAGCCCAGCGTAAATATGATGCGTTGCAAAGCAACTACCATCTGCAGGCGCAACTGGTCAGTTATGCGGGTGACACCGGCATCGACATCAGCCGCTACGCCGACAGCGATGCACTGTCGACCCATACCGAAGGGCTGACGTCCTATGTCATGCACCCTGATGGCAGTGGTAAACCGTTGACTGCCGGGGACGTGAAGCAACGTTTTGCCAACGTCACCCGCGGCAGCGACCTGATCCTGGTGGGCACCCCGCAACAGGTAGCCGACCGGATCGAAGAACACGCGCGCATTTCCGGTACCAGCGGCTACATGATCAATCCATTGATCAGTCCCGGCACACTTGAAGATTTCGTAGAGTTGATCATTCCCGAATTGCAGAAGCGCGGCCTCTACAGAACCCAGCCGCAAAGTGGAACCTTCAGGTCCAGGCTGAGGGAGGATGGCAGCAACCACTTACCCGATTCGGCTTACGGAGCCTCATTCCGCTTCGACAAGGACCTATAGCCGCTGGGCGACTGCTTATGAGTTATTCAGCAGTCGTCGAGCGAGCGACGATTACGTCGCGGACCGGGGCTGGCCTGAAATGCGCTCGGCGGAGAACCAGATCCGGCCGTGGGCGTCGGGACGCATCATGAGGTATTGACTCCGCAAAGGCGTCGGGAGCGAAGCATCGGGCATCAAATCCTGGCCTGGAATATGGGTTTCATGGAACGTTTACATTTGCTTTCCGCAGGGTGGCAACCTCACCAATCTTCAGGATTTTCCTGCTGTCACGCCCAGCCATTGCTGGTATGGTTTTGCCTGCCCGGCCTTGGGCCTGGAGTCTCCTGGGATGAAAGCCTTTGGTATGAGCATCTGGATTATGCCGGCGGTTGGATCTCGAGCTTTTGTTTCAAACGTTATACCTACTACATTAATGCAGGGAGCAGAACCATGAGTAACAAAGCAGTTATCGTTTTTAGTGGCGGACAAGATTCAACAACCTGTTTAATCCATGCACTGCCTCTCTATGATGAAATACACTGTATTACGTTTGATTATGGTCAGCGCCATCGTGCAGAAATTGAAGTCGCACAACACCTTTCAAAAAAGCTTGGCGTGACAGTGCACAAAGTACTGGACACCTCCTTGCTAAATGAGTTGGCCATCAGCAGCCTGACACGCGACAACATCCCGGTTCCAACCATGAATAGCTCCGGAGAAAGTCTGCCAAACACTTTCGTACCCGGAAGAAATATTCTGTTTTTAACCTTGGCTTCTATTTACGCCTATCAAGTTCAAGCTAAAACTGTAATCACAGGGGTTTGCGAAACAGACTTCTCTGGCTATCCTGACTGTCGAAATGAGTTTGTCAAGGCATTGAACAAAGCCATTGAATTAGGCATGGAATATACATTGCAACTTGAAACTCCGCTTATGTGGCTGAACAAGGCGGAAACGTGGGCCTTGGCCGACTACCACAACCAATTAGACTTGATTCGCCACGACACACTCTCCTGCTACAACGGTATAAAAGGAAGTGGCTGCGCCAACTGCGACGCTTGCAATCTTCGCGCAAAAGGACTGAATGATTATCTGGAGAATAAAACAGACATCATGAACAGCTTAAAAGACAAACTGAAATTAAAATAGAAACTCGATAAAACACATTCAACAAACGCTCACTTAAGTATAATAGGCACACCCCTAATGATTGGCGCGCTTAGACGCGCTCGCACAGGGGGTTCATTACGACAGCCACATACTAAGTGAGCGTTGAATCCATCAGCGTCGTGCAAAGAAACTATCAATACACCCTTGCTATTGGAACAGCAGGCTCTTTAAAAGCAACCCACACCCTATTTACTTAACAGGGCTTGCAGTTATATATTTTTTAAACAACGACCTTGCACCGTAGGCAGGCAAAACATTAAAGAAAGCAAAACACACCTTTATAGCTATCTGAACATAAATCATATTCAATATATCACTATTTTCCATGCTTCCATAAAATGCAATGTAGCAAAAAAGGAAGCTGTCTATTATCACCGCAAAAAAAGTACTTAAAAACACACGCAAAAATAGAAACCTGGAATTTGTCAGCTCTTTTATTTTGCACAACAAATACGAGTTTATATTTTCAGAAAAAAGAAAAGAAACAGAGGACGCTACCAGCACAGAAGACACATGAGTAATAACCTGATTATAAGGCATATCAAGCTTCCAGCCAGGCAGCCCTGGGAGATAGGTCGAAGCGTTCAGCAAAACAATAATAAGAGCATTACTTGCAAAAGCAAATAATATGGCTTTCCTCGCAAGCCTAAGACCGTAAGCCTCATTCAGCAAGTCAACGATTAAAAACGTCAACGGATAAAGAAAAGTGCCCGGAGTAACAATGATATCAAGGCTTTCTAAATAAATAGGCTTGGTCGCTGCAATACTGGTAAAAATATAAAATGTAAACAGCAGTAGATTTAGAACAATATAAATCATCCATGAGCTTTCATGGCGATCATTCATTTCGTAAGCGGTTACCGCCCCCCCTTGAGAATAAAATTTCTTATACAAGTTCTTGATTTCCATTTTATTTAAATTGTCCATTATTTCACTACTTAATACTTCGCTTAACTTTACCCTGATAACCTTACCGGTAGCGATGATCATAATCACAGCAAGATTTTTGCTGTTCTCAAACCCTAGCAACTTGTATTTGCTGTTTTCGACTTCGCCATCACGCGCCATTAAACCGCTCCTCTATTATATCCCCCACAACACAAATACGATCCGAACTAAAACAGGCCTCGCTTGTTATGAATAGTTTTTTGGTTATTTTGTCGTACACCAGCTTTTCTTTATCGTCACTCGATGAGCCTTTCTTTATTATCAATAGATCTCCTGGCTCATTCAGGCCAATAATTTCGCTCTCCAGAAGTACGCCTATTAAATTATAGGATGTGCCAAAATAGTAAGTCAAAGGGTAGAGGGTGGCCAATTCACCAATTCTTCTATCCAGGCTTTGAATAACCAAGCTCTCTTTAATGATAGGGACTGCAGCTGGATTCATATTTCCTTGCAGAGAGACACTGCTCTCTATTACCTCCTTCTCTTCAAAATCAATAGTTTCTATTTCCTCATAAGACACGCCGAAGAAATCAGAAATCTTGCGAATGGTGGACTGCTGCACATTTGCCACCCGCCCTTCCAGAATATTATAGATAGTCGTTCTGGTCAGGCCGCTGGAATTGCACAAAGACAACTGCGTCTCTCCGCGACTTTTTATCAAGTACTTAATATTACTTTTCAAACACTCTATTTTTTCTCTTCTGTGCATCAAGTGCCCACCACTTCCTTATAGCTGTAACAAATCGCACTTCTGTGGATATCATGCCCTGAATGGTCATTCCACTGCTCGACGAAGATGATCAGGCCTGCGAGATCATTGCAGTAAAACTCTTCGCGTTTTTTTCGTCACCGGTACCAACCCTGTACTTCTCCTTTAGCCAGCCTACCTCCGTCCGTTAATGTTGCGGTGCCGGTACTTGAGGCGATCAAATCGTTGGGGAAGTCCGATTCGGGTTTGCGCTTCATGGTTCGCAGCGGGCTGAAGTGTTGCATGCGTTAGCTATAACAATAAAGACCCAGATGCTCGGAGTCGTAGTCCTTGTCAGCGAATGGCCACCGGCAACGCTTGGAAGGCAGCCCTTCCCGACCGTCGATTTTGACCTGTTCAAGCAAGGGGTGCACATACGAGATATCGCTGGCCTGGCCCCTGACAATTAGCGGCAAAGGAGTATCCCGTTGGTTTCGCAGAGTGTGTGAGCCTTAGTCGTCAAGGTCCTGCGGCTTCGACCCAACGCATGATCTGACGACTCTTCAAGCCCCCTTTTTTCCCGGGGCCTGAAGCGCCTCCTGTTGTGGAGTCGATCATCCAGGTATCAAGACGGCTCAGTCTGGATGACTGGTATCGCCTCTTTTTTTTATTTACTGCTCGCGAGATCCCATGGACAGCAAAAAAGAATCATTTAATTTGAAGAATGTTTAATTTTTTGATTAATTAAGTGGAGTTTCTTGCTAAAAAACCTATGCTTCTTGGAGCAATCCTGTTCTCACATCCTCACACGAGGAGAGGTAACCTCTAAGGGACTACTGGTTGCATATACAGATTCTGGTTTTTTGAGAGAACGGACGCCAAAAAACACAGCCCTCACGGGTAGGGTTGGATGGATCATGGACGAAAGGGAAGCTTCAAGGATGAAAACCTGGTTTTTATGATAAAAAAATCAATGCATTTCAATAGCTTATGTGAAAAAGCGCAAAAATCGAGATTGAGCTTCCTTTTCCACCTCACCTCGAACTTTGGGAAAGGCCTCATCGTCCCTCCTGCAGAGAACTCCAAAAGCAGTTCCTCTTCGGTTAACACTTCTTTCGATTCGACCCAAACAAACTCCACACGACAACGATTGCGACGAATCCAGGCATTCAGCGCTTTTTCCTCTGTGGTGGTCAGTCCCCCACTGTCCAGGACGATGTGATCGAGGCGCTGAGGTAAACGTTATTACTGCGAACCGGTCGCTCAGGTCAGTCGCAAATTGAGCTGAAAATCGCCTCGATAGCGCACCTCATACAGCCTGCGGTCAGGTTCGGCTTTGCCCTATTACCGCGATCTATTTCGCACAAATCGGGACATGCGTGTCTTCGGGGTGGGCTTCGGGTAGCTCGAAATAGAGGACGTAGCAGTTTTTTTCAGCGCGGGTTAACACCCTCGCCACAGCGATTGAAAAGATAGATGCCGATCAACTCATTGTTTAAGGACATTACGCTGGGGCAGCAATAGGACCTGCATTGCTTCGTGCTGTCGTTCGCAGCACTCAACAAACAAGGAAGGGATACCGAATAATGGCAGTCAATACTGAACAGCTTAAGAACCAAGCTGACCTACTGCGACGAGGCTTGGCGGATCTGCGAGCAGAAGACGCCGAGCTGGCGAGGATCTTGGACGCTGAAGTCACGCGTCAACACCGAACACTGTCACTGGTCTCTTCTTCCTGTGCGGTCAAGCCTCGAACCTTGGTGGCATCAGCCTCGGCGCTCGTCAACGTCACGGCGGAGGGCACACCAGGCAGGCGCTATCACACAGGCTGCGAGAACGTCGATTTGGTCGAGTCTCTGGCAATCCGAAGAGCTCGGGAACTGTTCGGCGCCCAATACGCAGGCGTGCAATCACACTCGGCATCGAACGCCAATTACCACGTCCTCTCTGCCCTGCTTGAGCCTGGGGATACTCTACTTGGAATGGCCCTCGATCACGGAGGACATCTTGCACACGGCAACTCCGTCACATTCACTGGCACTTACTACAAGGCGATCAGATACGGAACGACATCAGAGGGACTCATCGATTACGACAAGGTGCGCAAACTGGCTCTCGCCCATCGCCCGCGCATCATCATCTGCGGTGCAACTGCCTACTCGCGGGTCGTAGATTTCGAACTGTTCCGCAAGATTGCCGATGAAGCCGGGGCCATCCTGCTCGCTGACATTTCGCATATCGCCGGACTTGTTGCCACGGGGCGACATCCGAGCCCGATCAATGCTGCCCACGTCACTACGACTTGCACACACAAGCAGCTTGCGGGTCCCCGCGGAGGCCTGATTCTTTCAGGCCGAGACGCCAACAAAAAGGTTCCAGGCCTGAAATCAACCTTTAGTCGTGTCCTCGATCAAGCCGTTTTTCCCCGGATGCAGGGCGCGCCAGCCGTCAACATGATCGCTGCAAAGGCCGCCGCGCTGGGCTACGCAATGTCCCCGGAGTTTGACGCCTACATGGAACGGATTCGGGCCACGGCTGATGAGATGGCCAGAGCATTTCAGGCCCATGACTACGAGGTCGTGGGAGGTCGCAGCGAAAACCACACGATTCTGATTCGGTTGCGTGGGGCCATCACTGGTTCCATCGCGGAGTCGGCGCTAGAGCGCTGCGGGATCATAGTTGATAAAAATCGCGTGCCGGGCGAGACCCGATCGTCATCCGCCACCAGAGGGTTGCGTATCGGCACCGGCTCCATGGCGCAACGCCACATCGACCCCCAGGGATGCCGCCAAGTCGTCGATTTGGTTTGCCGGATCCTGGACAAGGTGATGCCGCTCAACGAGCAAGAGTACACACTGGAACCCGCGCTGCAGGAGCAATTCCGTCTACAGGCCGAAGCGTTGTGCGCAATGTATCCCATAGATGACTACATGGAGCGCTGAGAGAGCCCATCGACCGCCACCAGCGCAAGCACCATGGTGGCTCGATGGGGGCTGACGACAAGACTATCCATCGTCGCCAAAGCACTCACGGTTACACGCGGCAACAGGCAGCACCGCGTTCGTTGCGGATCGGGCAGGAACACTCAGCGCGGGTGATTTTCTTCGGCTATATCGATAGCTCGCAGATCACCCGCCTGCATCCGGTGACCAAGAAGATCGGGGCTGGATTTGGGTGCTTTCAAGAAGTATTGCGGGAACAGCCAAACAAAAACTTTTCTTTGGACCCAAAAAATGGATCTCTTTTCAGAGATCCATTCCTTTCTTAACCGTACTTGCAACTGCTTAACGATCACGGCCGGTATTGTCCAAAGATGCGATCAGTCTGAGAAAGCGAGGTTTGGTGTCCCAACTTCAGTGTGACTGCCTTGAAGGTTCTCCATGCGAGGAAGACTGCGGTAACGCACGACCATTGCGGGCTTGCGCTAGATACCTTCATTCTCTGTCTTGTCTGTGACGATGAGGGACTCGATACCCCAGTCGCCAGGCAGATGCCAATCTTCCCCGAACAGCTCGGCCGGATGCATCGTACGGTCGGAGCCATTGCCGCACGCCAGGGACTTGGCTGGACAATACCGGTCGCATCCCCAACAGATCCGCTCGGGGTGCTTGGGGTTGACGGGGAAGTTCTTGGCCATGTCGATCTCCAATCATTGAGAGACGTTTTTGCAAGCTACAGCCTTTGTGCAAAACCATCCTTGATCGATATCAAGAATCAACATCGAGCGACTGCCCGTTCATGCGGCGGCACAGATGACCCACAGCGTCGAGCGCGCCCAGCGCTTTCGCGAGCGTGACAAGCGATCGGTTTAAGTGCTCGAAACTTGATAATAATCATTATTGTTTGCAGAAAAGCTTCCTAGACTCGGGTTCCTACTCGTTAGTGCCCAGGAAGACTTCATGCGTACTCACCTATCACTCGCCCTGCTCTTGCTCGTACCGCTGGCTCACGCGAAGGAGTACCCGATCGGGGAACCCCAGCTGTGTCAGGGACTGGAAGTCGGGGCGGTGTATCTGCAACCCATCGAGATGGCCCCGGCGGGCATGATGCGGGCGACTGTCGATTCCGATGTTCACCTGGAAGCCGACATTCGGGCCACCGCGGACAATCGACAGGGCTTTCAGGAAGGTAGTTTCGTGCCTTACCTCAATGTCTCGTTCAACTTGAGCAGAGCGGGTAACCCGGACGAAATCAAGGGCGACTTCCATGCCATGGTCGCCAATGACGGCCCGCACTATGGCGACAATGTGAAGCTGCTGGGACCGGGCAAATATCGGCTGACCTTCACCGTGCTACCACCCACCGGTCACGATTCCCTCGGGCGTCATACCGATAAGGAAACCGGTGTAGCGCCCTGGTTCGAACGCTGCGAACTGCACTACGAGTTCATCTACGCCGGCATCGGTAAAAAAGGTGGCTATTGAATGAAGAGCCTGCCTCTTGCCTGGCTGATGGTGGCCGGAGCCATTGCGCCGTTGACCGTCCATGCCGATTTGCCGAGCTACGAACTGATCCTGCGCGATGGCCACTTCTCCCCTGCCTTACTCGAGGTTCCGGCCGGACAGCGTTTCAAGATCGTCCTGAGGAATAGCGGTCAGGGGCCGGCCGAGTTCGAGAGCACACCGCTGCGGGTTGAAAAAGTGCTGTCACCAGGCGTGACTACCTTTGTTGTCATTCACCCCCTCAGATCCGGCCACTACCCCTTTTTCGACGAGTTCAACCCACAACTGCCCGAGGGCGGCATTCTCGCGAAATAACCCGCACCCGCACGGAGTTTCCATGAATCAATCAATGTTCATCGTCTGGCGCGAAAGCGTCGAGGCGCTGCTGGTGATCGGCATTCTCCAGGCCTGGACCTGCCAACAAGGTCCAGGCAATCGCCTGGTCAAATATCTGTGGGCCGGTGTGATGCTGGGATTGATGCTCTCGGGCCTGCTGGCGGTGCTGATTCTGTTTGCCGGCGAGGCCATGAACGGTTCAGCCAGTGAATGGTTCCAGGCAGCACTGGCGTTGATTGCCAGCCTGTTGATGGTGCAAATGGTTGGCTGGATGCATCGCAACGGGCGCACGCTGAAATTTGACTTGCAACGACATGCCGATAGCCATCTGGCCCGGCGAGGTGGCTTGGGGCTGTTGTTGCTGGCCATGCTCGCCGTCAGCCGCGAAGGCAGCGAAACCGTTGTATTTCTCTATGGTGCTGGCGCCCGCTTGCGAGGCCCGCAACTCGGTTTGTTTGCGGTCGGCGGCGTCATGGGGCTGGTGCTGTCGGCACTCACCCTTGCCCTGCTGCACAGCAGTCGCCGGTTCATTTCATGGCAGCGATTCTTTGCGATCAGCGAAGTCATCCTGCTCATGCTCGGCGCGGCGTTGCTGGTCAGCGGCACCGAGCGAATCGGCGGCCAACTGCTCGTCCTCGATTTTCCGGAGCAGGTGTACAGCATCGTTGGCGAGGCGCTATGGGACAGCAGCACACTGTTGAGCGACAGCCATGGATTGGGGGGCTTCCTGGCCGGTTTTGCTGGTTATCGGGCAACCCCCAGTGGCCTGACCTTGTTGGTGTGGGTCGGTTACTGGCTGGTCGTCGGCGGCTGGCTACGGCAACAGACTGCGGACAACCTGCCATGCCCGACCTGAGCCGACACAATCAATGGCTCCAGCGCCTGGGTGACGGGATGCGTCGCCATGCGCCCGTCATTCGGGCCGTGCAGTGGGCTGTCGTACTGTTTTACGCAGTGCTGTTAGTGACCCCGGCGCTATTGCCGCTGCCGGACAGCCAGGCGCGGATACTCGACCACCTGACCTTGCTCGCGCAGTTTCTATTCTGGGGGATCTGGTGGCCGTTCGTGTTGCTGTCGATGGTGTTCTTCGGTCGACTTTGGTGTGGCGTTCTGTGCCCGGAAGGTTCGCTCAGCGAGTGGGCCAGCCATTACGGAAAAGGCCTGGGTGTGCCGCGTTGGGTGCGCTGGGGCGGCTGGCCCACATTGGCGTTCTGCCTGACAACCCTCTACGGCCAGTTGATCAGCGTTTATGACTACGCCCAGGCCGCGCTGTTGATTCTGGGTGGCTCGACCGTCGCTGCGGTCATCGTTGGGTTGTTGTTCGCCCGGGGCAAACGGGTCTGGTGCCGTTACCTGTGCCCGGTCAGCGGCGTCTTCGCCCTGCTCGCCCGGCTGGCCCCTATGCATTTTCAGGTCGATGAACAACGCTGGATAGAGAATGCCGCACCACGCCTGCCGCCGCCCAACTGCGCTCCCCTGCTCGATATCCGCCGCCTGCAAGGCGCCAGTGATTGCCACGCCTGCGGACGCTGCAGCGGGCAACGCGGTGCCGTTCAACTGATCGCCCGCTCCAGCAATCAGGAGATTCTTCACGCAACCGCGCAGACGCTGTCCCCTTGGGATACACGCTTGCTGCTGTTCGGCGTGATCGGCTTGGCTATGGGCGCGTTTCAGTGGACGGTCAGCCCGTGGTTTATCGCCCTCAAACAACACCTGGCCCAGTGGCTGGTCGAACACAACCAGCTCTGGGCCCTGCAGGACAATGCCCCCTGGTGGTTGCTCACCCATTACCCGCAACTCAACGACAGCTTCAGTTGGCTCGACGGTTTCAGCATTGTCGTTTACTTGAGTTTGAGTTCGATCGTGCTCGGCACAGCGTTGATGCTACTCCTGCGACTGACGGCTCGACTGGCGCGAGATCGCGCACTGTATTGGCCTCTGGCGCTGACACTCACGCCTCTGGGTGGTGCCGGACTGTTTCTCGGGCTGTCGGCCACCACCGTCAAATTACTGCGTTATGAAGGTCTGCTGCTGGAGTGGGTACAACCCGCCAGGGCCTGTCTGTTATTGGCCGCCATGGGGTGGAGCCTGCTACTGGGTTGGAAACGGCTGAAACACGAAAATATTTCCCTGGTTCGGCGCGGGTCGGGGGGCGTTTGCCTGTTACTCGCCAACGGCCTGATCGGGTATGGCTGGTGGTTGCAGTTCTGGGGCTGGGCTTGAGTTCCCCCCAGCCCCGTTACCCCCGTAGCACGAAGACTGGGAACAACTCGCGCATGGCCCCCCACAACTCTGGCAGCAAGGCTTGTGCCGAAACGCTCGGCAACAGCGGATCGAACATCCGCTCGGTGCGAACCAGTTGCACGGCGAAGCGTTTGACGCCAAGTGCATTCAAGCGTTTGGCCAGGATCAGCAGACGTGCTGGCTCGAACAGATGCCAATGCACGGTGGTGCGACATTCGTAGTCCACACCACTGGCCAACAGATACTCAAGGCTGCGCCAGTTGGCCGCTCCACTGCCCTCGACCCGGGTGATGGCCTGGCAATCCTCGGGCAATGCCTTGACATCGAAGCCGACCCAATCAGCACCGGTCAGTGCCTTGGCGAAGGCGGCAGGCTTGATGCCAGCGCTGTGCATGCCAATGCGAAATCCCATTTCCCGCACTTCATCCATGGCACCGAGCAAGCCGTCCTGCAGCGTCGGCTCACCGCCACTGAACACCACGGCATCGAGCAGGTCCTGACGACGTTGCAGAAACGCCAACACCCGCCGCCAATCCACTTCCTCACTGCCACGAGGGGGAATCAGCTGCGGGTTATGACAATAACGACAACGCCAGGCGCAACCCTGGCAAAACAACACGCAGGCGAGCTGTCCCGGATAGTCGATAGTGGTCAGGGGCACCATGCCCCCAACCCGAAGCGTTCGACTCATTGGCGCCCGACCAGCGCCGCGCTTTCAGTAAAGTGCACCCGCTCGCGGTGCTCCGACTGTTTACCCGGATTGAACGCTGACACGGGACGGTGATAGCCCATCACGCGGGTCCAGACTTCGCAGCGTTGACGTTGAGCCTGAGGCAGTGGTTGCGATGCAGTCATGGTGAAGCTCCTTGCGGTTGAGGGGATAGAAATCAATGAACAGTGCCGATTTTCTGCTCTTGCAGCAGCAGAACTTCGTCGCACTTGGGGCAGAACTCATGCTCGCCATCGAGGTAGCCGTGCACCGGGCAGATGGAGAACGTCGGGGTCACGGTCAGGTACGGCAGGCGGAAACGTCCAAGGGCCTTGCGCACCAGCTGCTTGCAGGCCTGGGTCGAGGAAATCCGCTCGGCCATGTACAGATGCAAGACCGTGCCGCCGGTGTATTTGCATTGCAGCTCGTCTTGAAGTTCCAGGGCTTCGAAGGGGTCTTCGGTGTAGCCCACGGGCAGTTGCGAAGAGTTTGTGTAATACGGCGCCTGCGTACTGCCCGCCTGGAGAATGTCGGGGTAGCGCTTGAGGTCTTCCTTGGCGAAGCGGTAGGTGGTGCCTTCCGCCGGTGTCGCTTCCAGGTTGTAGAGATGACCGGTTTCTTCCTGGAAGCGCAGCAATGTGGCGCGCACATGGTCCAGCAGATTCAGGGCAAATCGCCGGCCATGCTCGGTGTGCATGCCCTCCTCGTCGCCGGTGAAATTGCGCAGCATTTCATGCAGGCCATTGAGGCCGATGGTGGAGAAATGGTTGCGCAAGGTCCCCAGGTAGCGCTTGGTGTAAGGGTACAAACCGGCATCCATGTGGTGCTGAATGACCTTGCGCTTGACCTCCAGGCTCTCCATCGCCAGCTCCATCAGCGTGTCCAGCCGTTTCAGCAAACCGCTGGTATCACCCTTGAACACATAGCCCAGACGCGCACAGTTAATGGTCACTACGCCGAGCGATCCGGTCTGTTCCGCCGAGCCAAACAAGCCACCGCCGCGCTTGAGCAACTCGCGTACATCCAGCTGCAACCGGCAGCACATCGAACGCACCTGATTGGGCTGCAGATCCGAATTGAGGAAGTTCTGGAAGTAAGGCAAACCGTAACGCGCCGTCATCTCGAACAGACGGTCGGCGTTTTCACTGTCCCATGGAAAGTCATGGGTGATGTTGTAGGTCGGAATCGGAAAGGTGAACACTCGCCCTTTCGCATCGCCAGCCTGCATCACCTCGATGTAGGCGCGGTTGAGCACATCCATTTCGACTTGCAGGTCGCCGTAGGCAAACGGCATTTCCTCCCCGCCGATGACGGGTATCTGCTCGCGCAGATCCTGCGGGCACACCCAGTCGAAGGTCAGGTTGGTGAAAGGTGTCTGGGTGCCCCAGCGTGACGGCACATTGAGGTTGTAGATGAACTCCTGGATCGCCTGGCGGACCTGCGGATAGCTCAGTTGGTCCTTGCGCACATACGGCGCCAGGTAGGTATCGAACGAGCTGAAGGCCTGGGCGCCGGCCCATTCGTTTTGCAGGGTGCCGAGGAAATTCACCATTTGCCCCAAAGCACTGCTCAAGTGCTTCGGTGGCCCGGCTTCAACACGTCCGGGCACACCATTAAGACCCTCATGCAACAAGGTGCGCAGCGACCAGCCAGCGCAGTAACCGGCCAGCATGTCCAGGTCATGTACATGCAAATCCGCCTCTCGATGAGCGTGGCCGATCGCCTCGCTGTACACCTCGTCCAGCCAGTAGTTGGCGGTGACCTTGCCCGACACGTTCAACACCAGCCCGCCCAGTGAGTAGCCCTGATTGGCGTTGGCCTGGACCCGCCAGTCTTCACGGTCCAGGTACTCGTTCATCGACGTCGCCACTTCGACCAGGGTCCGGCGATCGCGACGCAAACGCCCGTGCTGTTCGCGATAAACGATGTAAGCACGCATGGCGAGGAAAAAACCGGCGTCCATCAGCACCCGCTCAACACGATCCTGGATCTGCTCGACATGCAGCCTTGGCTGCCTTTCCAATCGGGCGAGTACCGCTTCGAGCAAGCCTTCGGCTTCAACGTCGGTGTACTCCCCGGTTGCCTTGCCGGCAGCGATCAATGCCTGACGGATCTTGTCGGCATCGAAGGCAACCAGACTGCCATCGCGCTTGTGCAAGCGGTTACATCCAACTGAGATCAGCGTGCTCTGCATTTGGCCTCCAGATACTACATATAGATGTTTGTAGACAAACAAACACAACATGCAGTGAAGACTACGGACAAAGCGCTGTTCTGCAATTGACCAACGTCAAGATTTTCCGGTGAAAAAACACCCGAGACGACATAGATTCAGTGGCAAGCGAGGACCCAATGTGGGAGCGGGCTTGCTCGCGAAGAGGCCGTCACATTCAACATCATTGTTGACTGATAGACCGCTTTCGCGAGCAAGCCCGCTCCCACATTGGATCATCTGTGTTCTTGCGAACCGCGCAAATCAGTTCAACCGCCGCTCATGTTCATGAACCGTACAATCTGCACCTCCCCTTCGGGGCCGAAGTCGTGGCGCAGCGGCTTGCCGCGCAAGGCCTTCTGCACCGCGTTGACCAGGGGTTGGTCATCCAGCGGGTAACGCCGCAGTAATCCGCGTAAATCCAGGGCATCGTCCTGCCCCAGACAGAGCAACAGCTTCCCCTCAACGGTCATCCGCACCCGGTTGCAGCTGCCACAGAAGTTGTGGCTGTTGGGTGAAATGAAACCGATCCGGGTATCGGCATGGCGTTCCAGGCGAACGTAGCGTGCTGGCCCGCCACTGCTTTCGGTGCTGTCGAGCAACCGATGACGACTGGCGATCAACGCCCGCACTTCGTCGCTGGAGCAAAACGACTCGCCACGCGCGCGGCCAACATCGCCCAAGGGCATTTCTTCGATAAAACTGATATCGATGTGTTGATCGATGGCGTATTGCACCAACGCCGGGACTTCATCGAAGTTGCGCCCCTTCATCACCACACAGTTCAGCTTGATCCGCTCAAACCCCGCGCCCCGCGCGGCTTCAATGCCGCCCAGCACCTGATCGAGATCGCCGTTGCGGGTGATCGCGCGAAACTTCTGCCCGTCCAGGCTATCGAGACTGATGTTCATCCGCTTGACCCCTGCCTCCGCCAACGGCCGGGCCAAACGGCCCAGTTGCGAGCCGTTGCTGGTCATCACCAGTTCGCGCAAACCGGGTAAGGCGGCGATGTTGCGGCACAGCCCGACAATACCGGGACGGATCAGCGGTTCGCCGCCGGTGAGGCGGATTTTGCGAACACCTTGGCCGACGAACAGCGCCGCCAGACGCTGCAGTTCCTCCAGCGTCAGGACCTGCTGACGCGGCAGAAACGTCATGTTTTTCGCCATGCAATACACACAGCGAAAATCACAACGGTCCGTCACCGACATCCGCAGATAGTCGATCTGCCGTCCAAAACCATCCTGCATGACAGCGTTCATCACATCTCCCCGTTTACCCCAAGGCTCACTGCACTAGCGGTGAGTCGGCGCCCTGCAAGTGGATGCCGCGAATATCCGCCGCACCGATCAGGGTTTGCAGGTATTGCACCAGGGCTTTTTGCCAGACGCCTTGCTGCAACTGCGTGCGGATCGCCGTCGACACCACTTCATAGGGCAACGGCATGCCTTCGACCCGCTGATCGATACTGACCACATGCCAACCGTAACGACTTTCCAGCGGTTTACTCGCCAGCCCCGGCGCCAGGGTGAACAGCTGACGTTCCAGTTCAGGTACGGTCTGGCCCTTGCTGATCTGCCCCAGAGAACCCCCTTGCGCTTTCGACGGGCAGGCCGAGTATTTCACCGCCAGTTCGGCGAAACTGCCTGGGAAACCTTCCAGACGTTGCAGCAGGATTTCCGCCTGAACATGCGCAAGCGCACGGGCCTCGGCGTCGTCCGGCGCGCATTCGAGCAGGATGTGCCGCACCGCCAGCAACGGCGCGCTGTGAAAGCGCCCGCGATTGTTTTCGTAGTAACGAAGGCTGGTTTCCTCATCGCACTGAGGCACCTGAACCTCACGCTCAAGCAACAAGCGCGTGGCCGCTTCTTCTTCATTCTCACCGGAGCCGACTTCCAGCGACACGCCGAGTTCGGCAATGCGTTGCTGCAACAACTCGCGGATCACCAGCGCCCTGGCGGCCAGGTAGACCGCCTCCTCGCGGCTTTGCGCCGGGTGATATTGCAGTTCCTGAGCCATCGCCTCCGGGGTGATCGACACCGCGTTGACGCTGATGATCGGCCACTCCTGCTCACTGCTGGCGATCAACTGCGCCGGGGCGTCGTGGGCCGTCGGCGCAACCGGGAGTGCGTCAAACTGCACCGCCCCGGTCGGCGCGATATCCACAACATCGGGCTGCGCTTGTTTGGAAGAACCGCAGCCACCGCTGCCCCCGTTACCGCCACCACATCCACATCCACCTGACATGATTGTCTCCTCAGAACTTCTGACGAACGATTTGATAACGACGCCCCAAGTACCAGACCGGAGCACTGATCATGTGTACGAGACGGGTGAAGGGGAACAGCACGAACAGGGTCAAACCGAGAAACACATGCAGCTTGTAGATCAAGCCGACCGGCGCGATGGACGCCGCCGCTTCCATCGGCCGCAACAGCACGGTGTTCTGCGCCCAATCGGCGAGCATCACCATCACCGAGCCGTCCATGTGTTCGGTGGACGCCACAATCGTCAGCAGACCGAGCAGCAACTGCGCCAGCAGCACCAGCAACACCAGAATGTCCGAAGTGCTGGAAGTGGCGCGTACCCGTGGATCGCTCAGCCGCCGATTGACCAGCATCAGTAGGCCAACCAGGCACAACAGGCCGAAAAGCCCGCCGGAGACCATTGCCAGCAGCTGCTTGTTCTCAGTGCTGATCACATGGTGATAAACCGACGCCGGGGTCAGCAGGCCGACGAAGTGCCCGGCCAGTATGAACAACACCCCGATGTGGAAAAAATTGCTCGCCACGCGCATGCCGCGCTGGTTGAGCATCTGACTGGAGCCTGCCTTCCAGGTGTACTGCGACAGATCGAAGCGGGCCCAACTGCCAATCAGGCAAATAGCCAGGGCGATATAGGGATAGATCCCGAACAACAACAGGTTCCATTTAGACATTGCCTACCTCCTTGGCCGGCACGGCGGCCAACCCTTCATGCTGAAAATCCACCCAGTGCAATGGCACTGCGCTTTCTTCCCGGACCTTGCCCGGTGCGCTTGGCAGCGAACTGCAACGGTCCTGCTGTTCGGCCTGGAGAAAGTCCACGGCCTCCTCTTCCCAGATCTTGTCGAGAGCTTCGAGGGAGTCGTCACGCGGCTCCGCAGCCACCTGCGCCCGCAGGTCGGCCACCGCCTGATGCGGCTCGGCCCCGGCAATTTGCAGCAGCGCGCGGAAGCAACTGGCGTACGCACTTTCACGCTCATCCAGACGCGCCGCGAGCAAGGCCAACAGGTGCGACACATCTGCCAGGCCCTCACGGGCCTCGATGTCTTCGCGAGTAGAAAGGAACTCCAGATACAGCGGGATATAGTCCGGAAGTTCTTTGACGCCAATGGCAAACCCGGCGGCTTCGTATTGCGCCATCATGTCGACCATCGCCTGACCTCGGTCACGGGACTCACCGTGCACATGCTCGAACAGCAGCAGCGACAGCGAACGCCCCCGGCCGAACAGCGCACCGTAGTGCTCCTGTCCGTCCATCAGGTCATTGGTGCAGATCAGCTCCAGCAACTCGAATAACGCACCGCGCTGCTTGGGGCTGATTTCCCGGGACTCGATGATCGCCTGCTCCAGTTCGTCGCGACCGCCAATCAATGCCTCGGTCGGGTAGTCGAGCAGCAGCGAAATCACTTTGAGAATTTGCATGCTCATTCCTCCCACAACTGAACGGTTTTGAGGATGTCGCGGCGGTTGGCTTTCTTGGCGCCGAACATGTTGGTGTCGGAGCTGCCGCTACAGCCGCTGCCGAAACTGAAACCGCAACCGGAGCGCTCGGCGAAGGCATCGCTCATCGCGTCTTCACGGTGGGCGCTGGGCACCACAAAGCGGTCTTCGTAGTTGGCAATCGCCAGGTAGCGATACATCTCTTCGACCTGGACCACGCTCAAGCCGACATCCTTCAGCACTTGCAGGTCCTGGACGCCATCGACTTGCTCGGAACGTTTATAGGCGCGCATCGCCAGCAAGCGTTTAAGCGCACGCTTGACCGGCTTTTCATCGCCCGCGGTCAGCAGGTTGGCCAGGTAACGCAACGGAATGCGCAGGCTGTCGACATCCGGGATCACCCCGTTCATGCCCACGGTGCCGGCGGTCGCCGCATTCTGGATCGGCGACAGCGGCGGTACGTACCAGACCATCGGCAAGGTGCGGTACTCCGGGTGCAGCGGCAGCGCCAGCTTCCAGTCCACGGCCATTTTGTAGACCGGCGAACGTTGCGCAGAGTCGATCACCGACTGCGGCACACCATCGGCCAAGGCCTGACGGATCACCGCCGGGTCATTCGGATCGAGGAAGATCTCCAGTTGTTTCTCGTACAGATCCTGCTCATTGGCGGTGCTCGCCACTTCGCTGATGCGATCAGCGTCATACAGCAGCACGCCGAGGTAGCGGATACGGCCGACACAGGTTTCGGCGCAAACGGTCGGCATCCCGGCTTCGATACGCGGGTAGCAGAAGATGCATTTCTCGGACTTGCCGCTTTTCCAGTTGAAATAGATCTTCTTGTACGGGCAACCGCTGATGCACATCCGCCAGCCACGGCATTTTTCCTGGTCGATCAGGACGATGCCATCCTCTTCGCGCTTGTAGATCGCCCCGCTCGGGCACGAGGCCGCGCAGGTCGGGTTGAGGCAGTGCTCGCACAGGCGCGGCAGATACATCATGAAGGTGTTTTCGTATTCGCCGTAAATGTCCGCCTGAATCTTGTCGAAGTTCTTGTCCTTGCGGCGCTTGGCGAACTCGGTACCGAGAATCTCCTCCCAGTTCGGGCCCCACTCGATTTTCTCCATGCGCTTGCCGGAGATCAGCGAACGCGGGCGCGCTGTTGGCTGGTGCTCGCCCAGCGGCGCGGTGTGCAGGTGCTGGTAATCGAAGTCGAACGGTTCGTAGTAGTCATCGAGGCTCGGCAGGTCAGGGTTGGCGAAAATGTTCGCCAACACCCGGAATTTCCCGCCAATGCGCGGGTTGATCGTGCCGTTGGCGTTGCGAATCCAGCCGCCCTTCCACTTGTCCTGGTTTTCCCATTCTTTCGGATAGCCAATCCCCGGTTTCGATTCGACGTTGTTGAACCAGGCGTATTCCATGCCTTCGCGGCTGGTCCAGACGTTTTTGCAGGTGATCGAACAGGTGTGGCAACCGATGCATTTGTCCAGGTTCAGAACCATGCCGATTTGTGAGCGAATCTTCATCTCAGTTCTCCTCGATATCGGTCGGCAGGGGACGTGGCAGGTCATCGCCACTTGAACCATCGAGCCAGTCGACTTTGGCCATCTTGCGCACCACGACGAATTCATCGCGGTTGCAGCCGACCGTGCCGTAATAGTTGAAACCGTAGGCCTGCTGGGCATAGCCGCCGATCATGTGGGTCGGCTTGAGCACCACCCGGGTGACTGAATTGTGGTGGCCGCCACGGGTCTTGGTGGTTTCTGAACCTGGCACGTTCACGATCCGTTCCTGGGCGTGGTACATCATCACCATGCCTTCCTTGACCCGCTGGCTGACCACCGCCCGGGCGGTCAGTGCGCCGTTGGCGTTGAAGCACTCGATCCAGTCGTTGTCCTCGATGCCGGCGCGTTTCGCGTCGACCTCCGAGAGCCAGACAATCGGCCCGCCACGGCTGAGGGTCAGCATCAGCAGATTGTCGCTGTAGGTACTGTGAATGCCCCATTTCTGGTGCGGAGTGATCCAGTTCAGGACGATTTCGGTCTCGCCGTTACTGCGCTTGCCTTTCACCCCTTCAATGGTCCGGGTGTTGACCGGCGGCCGATAACTCATCAGTTGCTCGCCGAATGCCTGCATCCACGGGTGATCCTGATAGAACTGCTGACGGCCGGTGATGGTGCGCCATGGGATCGCCTCGTGAACATTGGTGTAGCCGGCGTTGTAGCTGACATGATCGTCTTCGAGCCCCGACCAGGTCGGGCTGGAGATGATCTTGCGCGGCTGTGCCTGAATGTCGCGGAAACGAATCGCCTCGTGGGCCTTGGACAACGCCAGGTGACTGTGATCGATGCCGGTGAATTCCGACAACGCGGCCCAGGCCTTGACGGCGACATGGCCGTTGGTTTCCGGTGCCAGAGACAGAATCACTTCCGCGGCATCGATCGCCGTGTCGATTTTCGGCCGACCATGGCTGATCCCGGCAGCCCCTTCGTGGTGATTGAGTTCACCGAGGAACTTCACTTCGTCATCGGTGTTCCAGCTGATGCCCTTGCCGCCGTTGCCGTGCTTTTCCAGCAATGGCCCCAGCGAGGAGAACTGTTTGTAGATGTTCGGGTAGTCACGCTCGACCACATGCAGGTTCGGCGCGTTCTTTCCCGGAATCGGTGCCACGCCGGCGCTTTTCCAGTCGGTGCCGCCAAACGGCTGGGCCAGTTCGCCGACGCTGTCGTGCATCAGCGGGATGGTCACCAGGTCTTTTTCAACGCCCAGGTGCCCTTCCGACATGCTGGAAAACGCCTTGGCGATGCCTTTGTAGATCTCCCAGTCGGAACGTGATTCCCAGGCCGGATCGATAGCCGCCGACAACGGGTGAATGAACGGGTGCATGTCCGAGGTGTTCATGTCGTCTTTTTCGTACCAGGTCGCGGTCGGCAAGACGATGTCGGAGTAGACGCAAGTCGAGGACATGCGGAAGTCCAGCGTGGTGACCAGGTCAAGCTTGCCGATGGCACCCTCGTCCACCCATTCGGCTTCTTCGGGTTTGCAATCGCCGACCTGGCCGATGTCTTCGTTCATCACTCCGTTTTTGGTGCCGAGCAGGTACTTGAGCATGTACTCGTGGCCCTTGCCCGAGGAGCCCAGCAAGTTCGAACGCCAGATAAACATGTTGCGCGGGAAGTTCACCGGGCTGTCCGGCTGCTCGCAGGAGAAACGCAGCGAACCGTCTTGCAGCGACTTGACCACGTAGTCTTTCGGGTCCATGCCGGCTGCGGCGGCATCGCGGCAAATGTGCAGCGGGTTGGTATTGAGTTGCGGTGCGCTGGGCAACCAGCCGGCACGTTCGGCGCGGATGTTGTAGTCCAGCGCATGCTCGGGAAATTGCGATTTATCGGCCAGCGGCGAGAGCACGTCGTGCATGCTCATTTTCTCGTGGCGCCATTGCGAGCTGTGGGCGTAGAAGAAACTGGTGCCGTTCATTTGACGGGGTGGGCGATTCCAGTCCAGGCCGAACGCCAGGGGCAGCCAGCCGCATTGCGGACGGAGCTTTTCCTGGCCGACGTAGTGCGCCCAACCGCCACCGGTCTGACCGACACACCCGCAGAGCATGAGCATGTTGATCAGCCCGCGGTAGTTCATGTCCATGTGGTACCAGTGGTTCATTGCCGCGCCGACGATGATCATCGAGCGGCCCTTGGTCTTGTCGGCGTTGTCGGCGAACTCACGGGCGATCTGGATCGCTTTCTCACGGCTGACGCCAGTGATCTGCTCCTGCCAGGCTGGGGTTCCCGGCACCGAAGCGTCGTTGTAATCCTTGGCGACGTTAGCGCCACCGAGACCGCGGTCGATAGCCAGGTTGGCTGCCGACAGGTCAAACACCGTGGCAACTTTAGCGATGCTACCGTCTGCCAGCACCACGTTATGCACTGGCACACGGCGGTACTGCACGGCATCGCCAGCAACGTGCTGGAAGTGCTCGTGGGATTCGCCGGCAAAATACGGGAACGCCACTTCGGCGACGTCATCGCCAATCAGGCTCAGCTTGAGATCGATCTCACGGCCTTCGCCGCCTTCACGAGGGAGGATGTTCCACTTGCCCTTCTCGCCCCAGCGATAGCCGATGGAACCTTGAGGGGATACCAGTTCACCGTTGACATCCAGGGCGATGGTTTTCCATTGCGGATTGTTTTCCTGACCAAGGTTGTCGGTCAGGTCACTGGCGCGCAAGAAACGGTCCGGCTGATAACCGGCACCCGGTGCCTTGTCGGGCATTTGCTTGAGCAGCACCAGCACCGGCAAATCGGTGAAGCGCTTGGCGTAGTCAGTGAAATAAGCGCTCGGTTTGTCCAGGTGGAATTCTTTGAAGATCACATGATTGAACGCCTGGGCCAGCGCTGCATCAGTGCCTTGTTTAGGGTTCAGCCACAGGTCGGTGAGCTTGGCCACTTCCGAATAGTCGGGGGTGATGGCGACAGTCTTGGTGCCCTTGTAACGGACTTCGGTGAAGAAGTGCGCGTCCGGGGTGCGCGTCTGCGGGACGTTGGAGCCCCAGGCGATGATGTAGTTGGAGTTGTACCAGTCGGCCGATTCCGGCACGTCGGTCTGCTCGCCCCAGACCATCGGCGAAGCCGGTGGCAAGTCGCAGTACCAGTCGTAGAAACTCAGGCAAGCGCCGCCGATCAGCGACAGGTAACGCGAACCGGCCGCATAGCTGACCATCGACATGGCCGGAATCGGCGAGAACCCGACGATGCGATCGGGGCCATATTGTTTGATGGTGTAGACGTTGGACGCGGCAATGATCTCGTTGACTTCCTCCCAGTTGGAACGAATGAAGCCGCCCATGCCACGCTTGCTTTTATAGGAGTCGGCCTTGACCTTGTCCTCGACGATGCTGGCCCACGCTTCCACTGGCGCCAGGGTCTGCCGCGCATCACGCCAGAGCTTGAGCAACGGCTTGCGGATTTTCGGGTACTTGAGCCGGTTGGCGCTGTAGATGTACCAGCTGTAACTGGCGCCACGCGGGCAACCACGGGGTTCATGGTTAGGCAGATCGTTGCGGGTACGCGGGTAGTCGGTCTGCTGGGTTTCCCAAGTGATCAAGCCGTTCTTGACGTAGATTTTCCACGAACAAGACCCGGTGCAGTTCACCCCGTGGGTAGAACGCACGATCTTGTCGTACTGCCAGCGCGAACGGTAGACGTTCTCCCAGTCGCGAGACTCTTTGCGGGTCTCGCCGTGACCGTCGGAAAACTCGTTTTGCTTGCGATTGAAAAACCGCAGTTGATCCAGTAAATGACTCACGGTGTGTCCTCTCAGGCTTGCTGCGGGGTTCTGTGCCCCGCCCACGCAGGTTGGATTCGGATCGTCTTAGCAGGGGGTTGCGGCGCCTTTGCGCGCGTACCACCACCAGGTCACGACAATGCAGCTCAGGTAAAAGCCGACGAACATGTAGAAAGCCATCTCAGGGCCGCCGGTCTGGGCCATCGAAGTGCCGAAGGATTTGGGAATGAAGAACGCACCGAAGGCGCCGATGGCCGAACTGAAACCGAGGACGGCGGCCGACTCTTTGCCGGCATCCTTGAGCGCTTGTTCGCGCACGGCGGGTGGTTTTCCGGCAGAGGCTTTTTCATGCTGGGTGCGAAAGATCACCGGGATCATCCGGAAGGTGGAGCCATTGCCGACACCGGTGGTGATGAACAGCAGCATGAACATGCCAAGGAAGCCGTAGAAGTTGCCGCCCGAACCGTTCTGGGGGAGGAAGTGCAATACGCCGAAGACCATCACGATCATCAGCATGAAGTTCCACAAGGTCACTTTCGCGCCACCGAGCTTGTCCGCCAGCCAGCCACCCAATGGGCGTACCAGTGCGCCGACCAATGGGCCGAGGAAGGCGAATTTCAAGGCGATGACATCAGGAAAGGCGGTCTTGATCAGCAGCGGAAACGCCGCGGAAAAACCGATGAACGAACCGAAAGTCGCCAGGTACAACCAGCACATCAGCCAGTTGTGCTTGCGTTTGAAGATAACGGCCTGGTCGCTGAACGAAGCGCGGGCACTGGACAGATCATTCATGCCGAACCAGGCCAGCAGCGTCACCAACACAATGAACGGCACCCAGATCAACCCGGCATTCTGCAACCACAATTGACCACCGTCGGCCAGGGTTTGCGGGTTGCCGCCCATGAAGCCGAACACACCGAAGGTGATCACCAGCGGTACACAGAATTGCATCACCGAAACGCCCAGGTTACCCAACCCGGCGTTGAGGCCAAGGGCTGTACCCTGCTGAGACTTGGGATAGAAGAAGCTGATGTTGGACATGCTCGAGGCAAAGTTGCCGCCACCAAAACCGCAGAGCAAGGCAATCAATACGAACACGCTGTAAGAGGTGCTTGGGTTCTGCACGGCGAAACCCATCCAGATCGAGGGCAACAACAGCGATGCGGTACTCAGGGCGGTCCAGCGCCGGCCACCGAAAATCGGCACCATGAACGAGTAGAAGACGCGCAAGGTCGCACCAGACAATCCCGGCAACGCCGCCAGCCAAAACAACTGGTCGGTGGTGAAGCTGAAGCCGATGGCATTCAAACGCACAATTACCGTGCTCCAGACCATCCACACCGCAAAGGCCAGCAGCAGTGCAGGAATGGAAATCCACAGGTTGCGGGTGGCAGTCTGTTTGCCGCTACGCCCCCAGAATGCGGGGTCCTCGGGGCGCCAGTCATGAATCACCGGGCCTTTGTCAGGCTTTTGCAGAACGGACATGTTCTTCTCCTTGGGCAATGCTGGAAAACGGGGAAGTGGTCACCGGCAGCTCTTTACCGAACACCGGGGTCTTGCGTATTTCGCTGAAGTACATCCAGGTGAGGGAGACCCAGACCACGCCGTACATCAACATGAAGCAGGAAGAGCGCACTCCGGTGAGGTCCACCAGGGCGCCGAACAGAATCGGCAACACGAAACCGCCCAGGCCGCCCGCCAGGCCAACGATGCCGGACACGGCCCCCATGTTTTTCGGGTAGTCATTGGCGATGTATTTGAATACCGAGGCTTTGCCGAACGCGAAGGCGATGCCCATGACGAATAGCAGCACGGTAAACAGCGCGGGATTCAGGCCAATGTGAAAATCCATCGGACCATTGAGGGTCTGCACTTGCAGTTGGGTCTGTGGGTACGAGAGCAGGAACAGGCAGATCCAGCTGACCCACAACACCCACCAGGTCACGCTTTGCGCGCCCCAGCGATCCGACATCCAGCCGCCGACGGCACGCAGGACCCCGCCGGGCAGGGAAAAACAGGCCGCCAGTAGCGCTGCGCTTTGCAGGCTGAAACCGTATTCCTGCACGTAGTACTTGGTCATCCACAAGGCCAGGGCGACGTAGCCGCCGAAGACGATCGAGTAGTACTGGCAGTAGCGCCACACCGCAGGGTCCTTCAGCGAGCGCAGTTGCTCACGCAAACTGGCGCCCGTGGCACTGCGATGGCCCTTGTTTTCTGAGGTCAGGAACCAGAACAGCAGCGCGGTGATAAACAGGATTGCGCTGAAGACTTTCGGCACCAACTGCCAGCTGCCGGCGGCGATCAGCGCCGGGGCCAGGAACTTGGTCACCGCCGACCCGGCGTTACCGGCACCAAAGATG
Source organism: Pseudomonas sp. FW306-02-D09B (assembly GCF_058782685.1). NCBI lineage: Bacteria > Pseudomonadati > Pseudomonadota > Gammaproteobacteria > Pseudomonadales > Pseudomonadaceae > Pseudomonas > Pseudomonas sp. FW306-02-D09B. Next base: position 304,213 of record NZ_JBYSXY010000006.1, on the reverse strand, counting down.
CCCATGGCGAAGCCCTGGTTCTCCTTGTCGAACCATTTGGCGACGTAGGCAATGCCCACTGAAAACGAGCCACCGGCCAGACCGACGAACAAGCCCAGTACCAGGAATTGCCAGTAGGCGGTGGCGTGACTGATCAGGTACAGCGGTGCGACGCAGGACAGCATCAGCAAGAAGAACACGCTGCGACCACCAAAGCGGTCAGTCAGCAGGCCCAGCGGTAAACGCACCAGCGAGCCGGTCAGCACCGGGGTTGCGGCCAAGAGGCCGAACTGGGTTTCGTTGAGCTGGAGCAGTTCCTTGATCGGTACCCCGAGCACAGCAAACATCATCCAGACCATAAAACAGACGGTGAAGGCCAGCGTACTCATGCCCAGCACCAAGCCTTGTCGTACACGCGGTTGGATCACAATGCTCTCCAGTCAGTTAGCCATGGCGGCAGACTAGAGAGGCCAACCCCGCAAAAACTTGATCCACGTCAACGAAGCCCATGAGGGCAAGGGGCTATCCTTGCCCGGCCTACCTCCAAGGAGGTAGTTCAAGAAAACCTTGAAACCCTTTATTTATCAGCTTCTTAAGGTTTTCCAGTAACGCCATTGCCGACAGGGAGACGTCGGCAACTCTTTAGAGGTAGCGCACCCGGGACTGGCTGCAAAACCGCACTCCGGGACGCCGTATGCTCAGTTTCCGTGTCTTTCCCCAGGATCAGTGCCGATGATGCGCTGGTTGCGCAGCTCCCTGCCCGCTCGCGCCGGGTTGGCGGTGATCCTCATCGCCATACTCGCCCTTGCCAGTTCATTGAGCGCCGGATTGATCGCCTGGTTCAGTCAGGGCGATGCCGCAGCGATCAACACCGCAGGCTCGGTGCGCATGGAGACTTACCACCTGAGCTGGAAACTGGCCGCTGGCGCAACCGGCGAAGAAATCGCCAACATCACCGACAGCCTGCAAACTCGCCTCAACAGCCAGTCACTCAAAGCGGTACTGGAAGATGGCCCGCCCACCGCTCTGCAAATCAGCTATGGGCAAATCCAGCAATACTGGAACGAAGATTTGCGCCCGGCGCTCGAACGTGGCGATGCGGCCACTTTTCAGGCTATGACCCAGCCTTTCGTTGAACAACTGAACCAGTTCGTCAGCCTGTTGCAGCGCCAAAGCGAACAAAAGCAAGGCTGGCAACAGGCGATCCAGGGCCTGGCCTTGTTCACTACCATGATCGTCCTGCTGGTTGGGCTATATGAACTGCAGTACGGCGTTGTCACGCCCTTGAAAGAATTGGTGGACGCCACCCAGCGCTTTCGTCGTGGCGATTTCAAGGTGCGGGTCAACCATCAGTCCCAGGACGAACTGGGCCAGTTGGCCACGAGTTTCAATGCCATGGCGGAAACGATCGAAGAATCGCATCGCACCCTGGAGAGCCAGGTCCAGCAAAAAACCCTGAACTTGCAACAAGCCAATGCAGCCCTGGAGCTGCTGTACCAAAGCAGTCGAAACCTGGCCACACGCCTGGCCAACGCCGAAGGCCTGGACGAGTTGATCCGGCGCTTCCAGCAACGCCTGCCCGGCTTGCGCCTGTCGCTGTGTCTACAAGGACACTTGCAGGCACCCGCCCAGCAATTACTCGCCCTGCATGGGGCAAACAGTCGGGATGTCTGCGCCAGCAGCGATTGCGCCACGTGCCAGAAGCACCAAAAAACCAACCCGCAGACTTTCAGCATCAGCAACCAGGGCAGCGAACTGGGGGAGCTCAAGGCGCATTTTGTCGACGGGCATCCGGCGCAGGCCTGGGAAACCCAGTTGATCCAGGCCCTGGCCAACCTGATTGGGACCTCGCTTTCGCTCAAACGCCAACGGGAACAGGATCATCGCCTGCTGTTGCTCGAAGAGCGCACGATCATCGCCCGCGAACTGCACGATTCACTGGCCCAGGCCCTGTCCTACATGAAACTGCAAGTCAGCCGCATGCAGACCCTGATGCGCCGTGGCGAACCAGTCGAAACCCTGGAAACCGTCACCGCCGAATTGCGCGAGGGGCTGAACAATGCCTACCGCCAGTTACGCGAACTGCTGACCACCTTTCGCTTGCAGATTCACGATGCGGGACTGGTGCAAGAGCTCAAGGACGCCGCCGAGGAGTTCTCCCGTCGCGGAGAATTTCAGGTGCACCTGCACGTCGATGCGCTGGCCTTTCCGCTCTCGGCCAGCGAGCAAATCCACATTCTGCAGATCACCCGCGAGGCACTCTCCAACTGCCTGCGCCACGCCCACGCGCAAAACGCCTGGTTACAACTGCGCCAGGACGGCGAAACCGTCAGGCTCATCGTCGAAGACGACGGGCGCGGCTTCAGCGGCAACGTCGACCAGCGCGAACACCACGGCCTGAACATCATGGACGAACGAGCTCGCAGCTTGCACGGCCAATTGCAGATATTTTCCAGGGAGCCGCAAGGCACCCGTGTCCAACTGGAATTCCAGCCGGAGTTTCTCGGGCAGCAAACAGAAGGTAGCGTCACATGAACCCGTCCCAACAACACACCATCCTGCTGGTAGACGACCATCCGATGATGCGTCACGGCATCCGCCAGATGCTCGAACTCGAAGATGATTTCAAGATCGTCGGCGAAGCCGGCAACGGCGAAGAAGCACTCAGCCTCATTGAGCCGCTGCAGCCGGATCTGGTTTTGCTCGATAACAACATGCCGCAGATGAATGGCATTCAAACCCTGCGCCGATTACGCGCGATGCATTACACCGGCAAGGTGCTGCTGTTCACTGTCTCGGATGCTGAAGACGATATTCGCGATGCACTGCGCCTGGATGCCGACGGCTATCTGCTCAAGGACATGGAGCCCGAACTGTTGATTCAGTACATCCGTGATGCGCTGAACGGCGCGTTGGTGGTCAGCCCGGGGCTGACCCAAGTCATGGCCCAGGCGCTGCGTGCTCCTGCGCGTCAGGCGGTGGTGGAACTGACCGAACGTGAGCGGCAGGTGCTGAAAATCATCGCCAGCGGTTTCAGCAACAAAGTCATCGGGCACAAGCTCGGCATCACCGAAGGGACGGTCAAGGTTCACGTCAAGAACCTGCTGCATAAACTCGGCTTGCGTTCACGGGTCGAGGCGGCGGTGTGGGCCATGGAGCATCTGCGCAACGCCGGCTGACGGGTATTCCTCTTTGGAGGTAGGCCTGCAGAGGCATAGGTCATCCGGGCCGCGCCCTCTACTATGACCGTCAGCGGAGGTACGCCATGCTGACCCACCCTTCTATCGTTTTAACGTTGCGCCGTCATCACCTGTTCAGCCAATTGCCGGAGAAAGTCTTCGAGGAAGTCTGCAGCCAGGCCATGCTCAAGCGCCTGAGTTGTCACTGCACACTCATGCACCAGGGGGATCCGGCCAAGCGTTTTTTCCTGCTGGTCAGCGGTCAGATCAAGTTGTACCGGCTCACCGGCGAAGGTCAGGAAAACCTCGTGGAGATCATCCAGCCCGGCCAGACTTTTGCCGAAGCCTTGCTGTTCAGCCAGGCCCGACTCTATCCAGTGAGCGCCACCGCGCTGAAAGACAGTGTGCTGGTCAGTATCGAGGGCAACCATTACCGCAACGCCCTGGAGGACCAGCCGAAGGTTTGCCTGGCGATTCTGGCCAGCATGAGCGTTCACTTGCACCTGCGTCTGCGGGACATAGACACGTTGACGCTGGCGAGCGCGAGCCGTCGGGTCATCCATTTCCTGCTCCAGGAACGCCATCCCGTCACTGGCCAGATCGTCTTGCAAGTATCCAAACGCCTGGTGGCATCGAAACTGGGGATTCAGCCGGAAACCTTTTCACGGATTTTGCATCGGTTGGTCGAGTGCGGCCTGATTGCAATGGAACGACGCAATATCCGCATCCTCGCCAACGAAGAGGCGCTGGCGGCGTTCCAGTAGGCAGAATTGACCGCAATCAATTGAGTAACGTCATGCGCCTTGCACACTGGAAGAGCCCATCAATGGAGAGTGTCAATGCCCCCCTCAACTTTGCCTTTGGTTTACTCCTGCTCAGGCTGCTCCAACGTCGCCCAACTGGCCAACACCCTGGCCGTGCGGCTGGATCGCAGCGGCTTGGCTGAAATGTCCTGCATCGTCGGTATCGGAGGGCATGTGCCAGCGTTGCTCAACAAGGCGCGCTCGGGGCGCCGGATTTTCGCGCTGGACGGCTGCCCGCTGCAATGCGTCGAAAACTGCCTCAAGCAACATGGCCTGCATGCTGATGTGCACCTGATCCTGAGCCACTATGGGCTGCGCAAACGCCATGGCGAAGACTGCACGCAGGCGCAGAGTGATGAGTTGTTTGAGGGGATCAGGCAGTTGATTGCCAGTGATACTCGCCAGCATGAAACCGGCAGCAAACGTTGGCTTGAGGGCTGACGAAAATCTAATGTGGGAATGAGCCTGCTCGCGAAGGCGGTCTGTGGTTTGTTGATTGAGTACATATCCATTTCTGCGGTAACGGCGGCTTAGGGTTCCGCCCTTACGGCGGGTCACTTTCGAAAAGCGCGAAAGTAACCAAAGCGCTCTTGCCCCTTTCGTTCGGTGCCTCGCCCAGGCTCGGCATGCCCTCGCTCCGGTCCTGCTCCGTGGGCCCGCCGCCATCGGCCATCCATGGCCGGGGGCGGCTAACCCGGCATCCATGCCGGGTTGCCCACTGCGCAGAACCTCCACTCGGCCTCTCGAGGGGGCGTGCACCGCAAAGGCGAGGCGGCCTACCGGCCGGCCTGTCTCTTCAAACGTACTCATTTCCCTGTGGGAGCAAGCTCGCTCCCACAGATTCAATGCCACTTTGGCTCTAGCTGTTGATCTTGCTTTGGCTTTGGCTTTTGATCTTGATCTGCCCCGTCGGAAGGCCGAGTGGAGGTTCTGCGCAGTGGGCACCGCGGCAAGGATGCCGCGGTAGCCGCCCCCGGCCATGGATGGCCGATGGCGGCGGGCCCACGGAGCAGGACCGGAGTGAGGGCATGGCGAGCCTAGGCGAGCCACCGTACGTCAGGGGCGAAAGCGTTTGGTTACTTTGCGCTTTTCAAAGTAACCCGCCGTAAGGGCGGAACCCTAAGCCGCCGTTACCGCAGAAATGGATATGTACTCCGACCAAAAATACAGGTCGGCTATCAGGCCGCCAACCCCTTCCCCGCCCGCTCCAGATTGCGCCACAACCAAACAGGCAAAACATCGGGATCAAGACTGTCGATCAGATTCTTCAACGCCAGCCCCAACTCCGTATCCCCTTCAATCACCAAACGCCTGCGAAAAAACAGCGTGTCCGGATCTTCCTGACGACTGGCCAGGAGCAGAAACTCTCGCCAATTGCCACTGATGGTCACGTGAGCCGTGGCCTGCCTGGCAATTTGCAAGCCCTCGCGGCCCAGGGTCAGATACCAGGACAAGCCCAGATCCGGAATCCGCAGGCACAGCCAACGCCCACGCAGCACGTCGAACTCACCCTCGCGCAATGGCTCGACGAGGCAGCGATTCAGTGCCTGTTGCAACGCCAGGCGCTGCACGGCAAAAGGCACCCGACGCACCAGCGGCAGTAAGCGGTCGGCGCCTTTCAACAGCCACTTTTTTCGGTTCAACACAGGCCAACCTCCTCGACGCGCAACATGCCGGCCTGGCCATGCCAGTAACCATTGCAGCCTTCGACGAACAGCGGCGGTGTCTCGCCCAGACGAACCCGTTGATAGGCGCCGATCACCTCGGCCATGCCCTGAGCACGCGGGCTCAGACGCAGCAGATCGGCGCCGCAGGCCACCAGCCCGGAATAATCGGCCAGTAGATTAGTCACCTGCGCCGACATCGTTTGAATGCCATTGAGGGTGAACAACGGCTGCCCTTCCTGGCTGGTCAGCGCGAGACCATCGGGGTAGTTGATACAGCAAAACTGGCAGTCGTCCTTGGGCCGGTTTTCCGCACGGGCCGTAAAACACCGTGCGGAATAGGCCAACGGCAAATGCCCATAGGCGAAGATTTCCACTTCCGGTACTGTGCGGCCAAGTCCGCGGACCTGCTCGATCACATCGCCAATCAACGCTGCCGAACATTCTACTGGCGGCACCCAACGGGTCATTCCGCAGTCCAGCAATTGCGTCAGCGCGTGCCCGTTGTACAAATTGAGCGCCGGACCGCCCACGAACGGCAATTTGCGCTCGGCCAGGAACTGCACCGCGCCCATGTCGTTGGCCTCCACCAGCAATTGGCCGTTGTCGCAGAGTCGGCGCAGGCTGGAGAGTTCGGACGCGGCTTCGATCAGTGTCAGGCTGGAGATCACCAACTGCGCCTGGCTGCAAGCCTGTAACTCGCGCCCCAACCCGAGCCATTGATCCAGTGAAAAAGCCCGACGTTTCGAACACACGGTTTCCCCCAGATAAATCACATCCAGAGGCAAGGCCGACATCTCGGCGTAAAAGTTGCTGAGTTGCGCTTTGTCCCAATAGAACAGGACTGGCCCAAGACTGAGCTTCATGTTCCGTCCCTCATTGCCATGATCGATGATAAGCACCCAGGGTGGTCTGGCTGCCTTCGGACAAGCCGGCCAGTACCTGACGCCATTCCTCCTTGACCCGAAAACTGCCCGGTGAACCACGATGGGCATCCAGTGCCGCCCGCCAGACGCGAGTGACTTGTTCGACATAGGCCGGACTGCGTTGTCGGCCCTCGATTTTTACCGCTTCGACACCGATGGCCGTCAGCTCCGGGAGCAAGTCGAGGGTGTCGAGGCTGGTGGGTTCCTCCAGCGCATGAAAGCGTTTGCCGTCGACCAGGAAGCGACCCTTGCACAAGGTCGGGTAACCGGCCGGTTCGTCAGGGGTATAGCGGTCAATCAGCACTTCGCTGAGTCGTGCGCTCAAGCCTTGAGCGTCCTCGCTCCAGCGCACCGCCTTGGCCGGCGAACAGACACCGCACAGGTTCGGCGACTCGCCGGTAATGTAGGAGGACAGGTGGCAACGCCCTTCGGCCATGATGCACAAGCTGCCGAAGCCAAACACCTCGATGGGTACCGGGCTGCTGGCGGCAACCTGGCGTACTTGCGCCAACGACAACACCCGCGGCAACACGGCGCGTCGAATGCCGTAGCGCTGGGCATAAAACTCCAGCGCCGCGGCATGGGTTGCCGAGCCCTGGACCGACAGGTGCAACGCCAGTTGTGGATGTCGCTGGCTGGCATAGTCGAGCACCCCGGGGTCAGCGGCGATCAGCGCATCCACGCCGAAATCGGCGGCTCGATCGACTGCCCGCTGCCAGCGCTCCCAGCCCTTGGGTTGCGGGTAAGTGTTGACCGCGACGTAGAGTTTGCGTTGATGCTGACGGATGTGGGCGACCGCAGCGTCGAACTGCTTGTCGTCCATGTTGAGGCCCGCGAAATGCCGGGCGTTGGTGTCATCGCGAAAGCCGACATAGACGGCATCGGCGCCTTGGCGCACCGCCGCTTTTAGCGCAGGCAGGTTCCCTGCCGGGCAGACCAGTTGCATGGGTAATCCTCATGAAAAAACGCAGTCCGGGGCCTGATCAGTCATGGTTGGAATGCGCTTGTGGCGAGCGAGCTTGTTCGGGACGGCGTTCCGACGCTGGACTGCACAGCAGGCCTGAATAACAGGGCCGCTTCGCGACCCAGCGGGAGCAAGCTCCCTCGCCACACAGTCTAGCCAGACCGGCAGGCACGGCCTTGACGGCAATCAATTGCCATCAATGCATCAGGTCGGCGAAGGACAGGAACATCACGTTGTCGTGCTTGAGCACTTGCTGCTCGCACTCGATCACCGCCAGCCCGTCGGCCCAGCAGGCAGCAGTCAACATCGCCGAGCTTTGCTGAGGGTGCAGCTCCACGCTCAACTGGCCGTCAGCACCAGGCGTCAGCCTTGCCCGCAGGTACTGCCGGCGCTTGTTGCGTTGCAACCAGTCGAATCCGGCCGGGACGGCTAATGGCACCGGCAGCACGTCAGTCACGCCCTGGGCCCTGAGCAGGAACGGACGCACCACCACCAACGCGGTAATCAGCGCCGCCGAAGGATTGCCCGGCATGCCGATCCAGGGTTTGCCGGCGACTTCGCCATAAGCCAGTGGTTTACCCGGCTGAATGGCCAGCCGCCAGAAATCCACGCTGCCCAGTTCCTCGATTGCCTGTTTGAGGTGGTCCTCCTCGCCTACCGACACGCCGCCGGAACTCAGCAGCATGTCGCATTCCGAAGAAGCCAGGCTCAAGGCATGCCGACTGGCCGCCAACTCATCGGCCATGACGCCATAGTCGTGAACCTCAACGCCCCAACCGCGCAACAGCGCAGCCAGGCAATAGCGATTGCTGTTGTAAATCTGCCCCCGCACCAATGCATCGCCTGGCTCACGCAGTTCATTTCCGCTGCTGAGCAAGCACACTTGCAATGGTCGATAGACCTCGACCCGCGCTATGCCTGCGCCGGCCAGCAACCCCAGTTCTTGTGCGCGCAGGCGCTTGCCGGCCTTGAGTAACAGCTCGCCTCGACGAACCTCTTCGCCTTTCTTACGCACGTGATCCCCCGCAATCACGGGCGGGAACCAGACACGCTCGCCCTCGATACGGCAGCGCTCCTGTGGCACCACCGTATCGGCCCCCGCAGGCAATGGCGCACCGGTAAAGATCTGCACCGCCTGCTGTGCGATCAAGGGCAAGCAGGCCTGATCCCCCGCCGCAATTCGCCCGCCAATCGGCAGATAACCACCTTCCGATGGCAGGTCGGCCGCCCTGAGGGCATAACCGTCCATGGCACTGTTGTCCCAGGCCGGCAGGTTCACCAGGGAGTGAAGGTCGGTTGCCAGAACTCGCCCCAAGGCTTGATCCAGACCGATCATTTGCGCCTGGGGTGGTGGCGGTGCCTGATCCAACAGACGATCGATGGCCTCGTCGACGGGTATCAGGTTGCCGAGATCGCACACCCGACCGGTCATGAGCGTGTCTCGCAGGCGTCGATGACCCGCTGTGTTTGCGGCTTCAAATGCGGGGCGAAGTTGCACGGGCCGGTACGACTGTCCAGTTGTTCCAACAGGATCATGTTCCAGGCTGTTCGGCAGGCCCCCGGCGAACCCGGAACGCAACACACCAGCACACCGTTGCTCATCCCGGCCAATGCCCGTGACTGCAAACTGGACATGCCGATTTCCGCCAGGGAGACCTGACGAAACAGTTCGCCAAAGCCTTCCACATGTTTGTCCAGCAAGGGCAAGACGGCTTGCGGCGTATTGTCGCGAGCGGTGAAGCCGGTGCCGCCGGTCATCAGTACAACCTGCACCTTGGGGTCGGCGATCCAGAGGGATACCTTTGCGCGGATCTGATAAATATCATCCTTGACCAGATCACGATCGACCAGCACATGCCCGGCCGTTTGCAGCAAATCAGTCAGGGTCTGTCCCGAGGTGTCGGTCTCGAAGGTGCGCGTATCGCTGATGGTCAACACGGCAATGTTCAGGGGTTCAAACGTGCGTTGCGCCAGATGGGCCATATCCAAGCCTTCCCGTAGATGAGGGTTTGGCCAAGCCTGAACCGCAATCGCGGCCTGGCCTATTCCTCCAAGGAGGTACCTCGACCGGGCAAATAGAGGCTCAAGGCGCCAGGCGGCTGCGATACCACACCCTGTCCTGCAGGCGGTAATCGAGACGGTCATGCAAGCGGTCGGCACGCCCCTGCCAGAACTCCAGGCGTTCCGGGTGCAGGCAGTAGCCGCCCCAATGCTCGGGTCGCGGCACGGTCTGGCCAACGAAACGTTTGATGGTGTCGGCCAACAGCGATTCCAGCGCTGCCCGACTGACCAGCGGCCGGCTCTGCGGTGAAGCCCAGGCACCCAGCCGACTGGCCATGGAGCGGGAATCGAAGTACGCGTCCGAGAGTTGCGGATCGAGCCTGGACACTCGGCCTTCAATACGAACCTGACGCTCCAGCCCCGGCCAGAAAAACGTCATGGCGGCATTCGGGTTAGCGGCCAGTTGCAGGCCTTTGTCGCTCTGGTAATTGCCAAAAAACGTAAAGCCGTCGTCGCTCAAGCCTTTGAGCAGCAGAACCCGGCAATGTGGTCGCCCGTCACTGTCGACCGTCGCCAACATCATGCTGTTGGCCTCGACAGGCGCGCACTCGGTGTCGCGTGCCTGTTGCAACCACTGTCGAAACATGGCCAGGGGATCGTCCAGCGCAGCCTCATCCTGCAGGCCATTAAGGGTGTAGTTACGGCGCATCTGAGCCAGGGAAAGGGGCATGACGGTGATCTCCGGATGGTTTTTCGCAGTGTGCGAGCCACTGCGCCAAGCCACCTTGACCGTCATCAACATGCTGCGCCGCCCAGACTTACTTAAGGCGAAGACGCCGGGCCAGTTTGTGCAGATTGCTGGGATCGACTTCCAGCAACCGCGCGGCGCTGGCCCAGTTTTCCCCGGAAAGGCTCAGGGCATGGAGAATTTTTTGCCGCTGACAATCGTCGACGGCGTCGCTCAGGGCCTGGAATGGCACATCAGACGTCACTTCCCGCGGCGGTTCGACGCTCGCCCCTGCTGCGACCATCGTACTGTCGAGATCGAGGACTTGCGGCTCCAGCGTCATGATCAGCGCGCGACTGGTGCCACGGCTGAGCTGCTTCAACGCGGCGCGACTGATCACATGCTCCAGCTCGCGCACATTGCCCGGCCAGGTATACGCCAGCAAGGCCCGCTCGGCCGCAGGCGACAAGCGCAAACCACGCAGGCCGAGCCGCGCCCGATTGAGTTCCAGGAAGTGCCCGGCCAGCATCAACACATCGTGACCGCGTTCGCGCAGTGACGGAATCGGCACCGGGTACACCGAGAGCCGGTGATACAGGTCCGCGCGAAACAGGCCATCGCGGATACTGTCTGGCAGATGCCGGTTGGTCGCGGCGATGATTCGCACATCGACATGCAACGGCTTGTCCGCCCCCAGTCGCTGGATCTCGCCGTTTTGCAACGTTCGCAGCAACTTCGCTTGAACGCTTAGCGGCAATTCACCCACTTCATCGAGAAACAGCGTGCCGCCATTGGCCGCATCGAAACGACCCGCGCGGTCGCTGGTGGCGCCGGAAAATGCGCCTTTGACATGGCCGAACAACTCACTCTCTGCCAAAGACTCCGGCAAGGCGGCACAGTTGACCTGTACCAGCGGCTTGTGGCTGCGACGCGAAAGACGGTGCAGCCGCCGGGCGAACAGCTCCTTGCCGACACCCGTTTCGCCCAACAGCAACACCGGCAAATCGGAATCGGCCAGTACATCCAGCTCATTGAGCAACTGGTGCAACACCTCACTCTGCCCGAGGATTTCACCTTCATCCGCAGGCATCCGCAGGTCTTGAAGATCGCTGCGGGACAAGCGCAAGCTGCGGTTTTCCTGTTCAAGCCGGGTGACGCGCACGGCGGCTTCGATCTGCAACGTGCAACGCTTGAGCTCCTCCCGCGCACGGCAGTCGAAGGTTCCGGCATGCAGCGCATCGAGGGTGATCGCGCCCCAGATGCGACCCTCCACATACAGGCTCACACCCATGCAGTCATGCACCGGCAACGGCTCGCCGACATGGTTGTCGAGCAGGCCGTCATAGGGGTCCGGCAGTCGACTGTCCGGCTCGAACCAGGTCGGTTCGCGCGACGCCATGATCGCTGCCAGTCGAGGATGCTGAGCAATGACAAACCGGCGCCCCAACGCCTCATGCACCAGCCCCACCGTCGCGACAGGCCTGAGACTGTCGTCGTCCAGACGCAGTAATCCCACCGCGCCACTGTTGAAGTATTCGCGCAGGGTCTGCACCAGTCGTTGCAAGCGTACGGCATTGGGCAACTCGACAATCAGGTCGGCTGCCAGGCTTTCTCGCAGCATGGTAGTAATTACCCTCTATGGTTGGATTCACCCTGAAGCGTCAGGGTATCTATCACCACAACTAAAAATTAATCCATATGAATCAGTCGTTTAAATATGGCATGCCGGATGCAATGAGCCTGGGGAACCGTTGAAACCCAAATAAGGAACCCCGATGAGCCAGACCCTACTGGAACAAAGCCTCGGCCAACTGGCCTGCGATATACCCGGTGCCACCCGGATATTTCATACCTTCAAACTGGACTTCTGCTGTGGCGGCCATAAAAGCCTGCGTGAAGCAGCCCAGGGCAAAAACCTCGACCCGATGCTGATTGCCGATGCCCTGCACACTCTGCAAGACGCCGGTGAAACCCAGCACGACTGGCGCAACGAGCCGTCGGAACTGTTGATCGCCCACCTCCTCACGCGCTATCACGCCCGCCACCGCGAGCAACTGCCGGAACTGATCCGTCTGGCCCGCCGGGTCGAGCACGTCCACGGCGCGCGCAGCAGCTGCCCCAATGGCTTGGCCGATCTCCTGACCGACATGCAACAAGAACTCGAAGGCCACATGCTCAAGGAAGAACAAGTGCTCTTCCCGATGCTGCAAAAGGGCATCGGTGCTCAAGCGGCTCCGCCGATCCAGGTGCTGCGCTTCGAACATGATCAACATGGCGAAGCGCTGGAAAAGATGCTCGCCCTGACCAATCACATAAGCCCGCCCGCCGATGCCTGCAACACCTGGCGTGCGCTCTATCGCGGACTGCTGGAGTTCAAAGACGACTTGATGCAGCACATCCACCTGGAAAACAACGTGTTGTTCATTAACGCCCTGAACCCCCGCCATTGATCGCTTGCCGGCCACACCCAACCCGCGCCATCCCACCGGTTGACGCGGGTTTTGTTTATGAAGGACGTCTTGCGATCAGCCATGCCAATAGAACATGGCCTTGGCCAGGATCACGATCAACAGCATGTGCCCGAGGATGCTGCGGCGAATCCAGCTTGCGCGGGTCGCGGTCAGGCGCGCATGGGTCAGCCAATAGGCCAGCAGCAAGTAATGACCAATGATGCTCAGGGCCAACAGGATTTTCAGGCTCAGCAACGTACCAAAACTGCTGGCCAGCGGCTGACTCAATGCCCCCCGGTACTGCCATGCCAGACCGATGCCGGCGCCATATAACAGCAACACCACGCCGTGCAGCACCTTGCGCGAGCGCACTGCAATCGTCTGGTCCGCGGTCAATTGCGCGGCCTCCATCAAATGCTGGCGGGCGTGATGCCAGATCACCACCTCGAAAAACAGCGTGCCGATAAAGGCAATCGCCGCCAACAGGTGTGTGACCAGCAGATAGGGATACATCAGCGTCCGCCTCCTTCAGTTCGTTGGCTCATCCCGGGTGACCGTCAACTCGGGTGCGCAGCAACATCGGCCCATAACGCCAGGCGAACAACGCAAACGCCAGCGTCCAGCACAGACCGGCCAGCCACAACGCCGGCAATGGGAAAAACAGGATCAACACCACTCGGCTCAGACATGCCAGGTTGAGCAAGATGAACGCCAGGGTCATGCCCGACGGCGGCACCAGTGCACGGCCGGTGTGCCCGAGGCTGACCCGCGCGATCATCGCCAGCACCAGGCCGCCCATGGCCCCAATAGTCAGGCAATGCACCGCCAGGCTCGGGTTAACCGGCACGCCAAAATGCCAGAACGCCATCCCGAGACACGCCACCGCCAGCCAGCCATAGGCCAGGTGCAACGACCACAGCAACGGCACGCGCCAGAGTGCCCGGTCATGCCAGCGCACCAGACGCACCAGATGCCCTGCCGCCAGCACCGCGAACAGCAGACCCACCCAGACATTGGGAACGAGCGCGGGTCCTGCGGCATACAACAACGCCACCAACGGCGAACCGACCAACAGCAGTCGATCCAGCCAGGGCCAGGCGGCAACACCTTCCACCCGACCAAGGCCACGCTGGGTGAAGAACGGAATCACCCGCCCGCCGATCAACCCCATCATCGCCGCCACCAGCCAGATGCCGGTCAGCACGCCCTGGCGCTGCCAGCCTTCATGCCCCTCGACCAAGCCATACAGGGACAACCCATCGGCCACGGCCAACAACAGCAAAACCAGCACAATCGGGTAGTTACGTTTCTGCCGCACCTTCCACAAGGTGAAGCCCATGAGGACCGCCACCGCCAACGGGAACGCCAGCTCCAGCACCGCGAGCAACGGCCACGGTGCGTTGGCCAGCCAGGCCACGCGCGCCAGTAACCACAGCAGCGCCAGCGCAGCCAACGGTTTGCCGCTGAGGCCGGGGCGACCGGTCCAGGTCTGCACGGCCGTCAGCAGAAAGCCCGCGATAATCGCCAGCGCAAACCCGAACAACAGTTCATGCCGATGCCAGCCCAGCCAACCGCCTGCCGGCTGCCAGCCGGAAATCCCACCACTGAAGGCGGCCAGCCAAAGCGGTATGACCAGCACCGCCAACAGGCAGCCCGCGAGGAAAAATGGCCGAAAGGCCAGCCGTAACAGCGGTGGGATCGCCAACGCTTTACGGCGCTCAAGCACTTGCATAAAGCCACTCCTCTGCCTTGTTGCGGACCTGGCACCAACCCGCAGGCGCCGAGGTAAATCCCGGGGCCATCATCGGGTATTACCGATCCATTGCCTTTGTCGCAGATCAAGTGTGCAAGGGGCGTGCCCCGATACTCATTCGAACCTGTTTGGACCGGGAGAATGGTGGCTCCTGTGGCGAGGGGGCTTGCCCCCGTTGGAGTGCGAAGCGCTCCCAGAACCGGCATCTGCGGCGCGTCAGATAGAACGCATCAGCCGGTTTTACGACTGCTGCGCAGCCGAACGGGGGCAAGCCCCCTCGCCACAAAGGTGATCGGCTCCAGGGTACAAATGACCATTTAAGGGTTATTTAAACCCTAGATGGCATAGTCTTTTTTACCCTCACACCTGAGAACCCAGGTAAACAAGGGCCTCCGGGCATGGCCCGCGTCTTGCTCATGCGTCTAGAAATCAAAGAAACCTTCGATCCCTCTCGATTGCCCGGAGTCGTCATGAAAAAAATCATCCAGCCACTGGCCTGGTTTGTGGTGTTGACCTCAGTCCTGGCCCTGGCCAGCAGTCTCTCCCTGGGCCTCGTTTGACGGGATAACCGCTCCTTCCTCAATCTTCAGGATGAATTTCCATGGTGCTTCATCGTGTCCATCACCAGATTCTGCGCAGTCATCACCTGTTCGAGCCGTTGAATGAAGAACAGCTGGATGAGTTGATGAGTACCAGCCACTTGCTGAGCATCGACAAAGGCGAGCCGTTGTTCCGTCAGGGTGAGCCGGCAGATTCGTTCTATTTCATAATTGCCGGGGCGGTGAAAATCTACCGGTTGACACCCGATGGGCAGGAGAAAGTGTTTGAAGTCATCGGGGATCGACAAACCTTCGCCGAGGCGATGATGTTGATGGACACACCCAATTATGTAGCCTCGGCCGAGGCGGTCTGCCCCACCCAGCTCTACCGGTTATCCAACAGCACCTACATGCGCCTGCTCCAGAGCAACAGTCGGTTGACCTTTGCGTTGCTCGGCAAGCTCTGCGTTCGCTTGCATCAACGGGTCAATGAAATCGAAACCTTGTCCCTGAAAAACGCCACCCACCGGGTCGTGCGTTACCTGCTGACGCAACTGGTGCGCCAGCAAACCGTAAACAGCCATTTCGAGCTGCCGATGGCCAAGCAACTGATTGCCGGGCATCTGTCGATCCAGCCGGAAACCTTTTCGCGGATCATCCGGCGCCTGATCGATGAAAACATCATCACTCAGGACGGCCGCCAGATCGCCATTCTTGATCGTCTGCGCCTGGAGCAGTTTGAGTGAGCACCTTGCCCGTCTGCCTGTATTGCCAACACCCTAACCCGCCAAAACAATCCGAATGCCTCCAGTGCGGCATGCCCCTGCCGGCGATGGCCGAACGTGCTCAGGAACGTCGACTGCGCCGGTTCAGGTGGTTCTGTATCGGCCTGACAATCTTTTGCATAGCAATGTTTTTCGGGTTGCCGCGCGGCATCAGTTGATGCCGCTTGAGTCAGACCCGGGCTCAAGGCTGAGTCAGTTGGCGATACAACTGCGGCAAACGCAGCGGCAATTGCTCAGGCTGACGGATCACGGTGTAGCCATTGGCGCCAAACATGTACGGCAGGTAATCCCCGGCCTCACGATCAATGGTGATACAGAACGGCGTCAGTCCTTGACGCCGTGCCTCCAGCACCGCCTCGCGGGTGTCTTCAACACCGTAGCGGCCCTCGTACAAATCCAGATCATTCGGTTTGCCATCTGTCAGCAGCAGCAACAGTTTACTGCGCCGTTTGCTGCTGCCCAGCAGGCGCGTGGCCTGGCGAATCGCAGCCCCCATGCGCGTGTAATACCCAGGCTTGAGCCCTTGAATACGACCGCGGGTGTTGTCGTCATAGCGCTGGGTGAAGGACTTGAGTTCCTGCATGCGCACTTGCTGACGACGCAGTGAGGAAAACCCGTACAGGGCGAAATCATCCCCCAGCCCCGACAGGGTTTCGCCAAACAGCAACAGCGTGTCGCGGATGACATCAATCACACGATGCTCATCGTTCAGGTGTGCGTCGGTGGACATCGACATATCGGCCAGTAACAGGCACGCCAGGTCGCGGCGCGTCTGGCGTTGCTCCATGAACAGACCGCGCTCGGCACACTGGCCATGCTCGCGTTCAACGTGAAAATCCAGCCAGGCCTGCATGTCCAGTTCCGAGCCCTGAAGTTGCTGGCGTAACCACTGACGGTCATTGCGCAAGTGCTCGAACTGGCGTCGCAGGCGCTGCGCCGAAACCTTCAACCGAGGCGGCAGCGGCTGCGCATCACAGTCACGGGGCACCATCATTTGCAGATTGACGAAGTCGCCCTGCATCTGCTGTTTTCGATAGTCCCACTCTGGCAACTTGATGCCCTCGCCCAAGGGAATATCGTCGACATCGGCCGGTGGCAAATCCAGGTGCAGCTTCAGCCCGCCGCCCTTGCGCAGCCGGGTGCGCGACAGGGTCAATTCGTCCAGATCATCAGCGACCCTGGCGGCGTCCTGGTCTTCGCTGTCATCCGACCAGCGATCCAGGTCCACGTGTTCGGTCCAACTGAACAGGTTCTCCAGACGCACCACCAACAATCCACCGTCACGGGGGCTGTCATCAATGCGTTTGGCGCGTTTGCGCCCACCTTTCTGCTCGCCGGGTGGAGTCGTCAACGATTCTTCGGATTCATCACCCAGATCGGCCGCCAGCGGGCTGGCGAGATGTTGCGGCGGGTACAACCACAACGGCAGCGGCCATGCGGCCCGTTCGCTACGCGGAAAATCCTCGACACTGCCCGGCTCGCGCAACGCCTGGCATAAGACGCGCTCCAGTGCCGCTTCACTACGGCTCAATGAGGCCGGGTCCGGGCGCAATTGCAGGTGGGCCTCGACCAATCGCTGGTAGCGCGCGCGTAGTGCTGGATAGCGCCGCAACAGCAATTGCGTCCAGCGCTGGTTGTCCCGCCCCCAATGCCGCATCCGACCAGCCTGCGCTGCCAGCAACGCGAGCCAACGATAGAGCTCCTCATTCAGGGCGACTTCAGGGAACACCGCGAGGCTCGACGGCAGCCGCAGGGTATTTTCGTCACACCACGCCAAGGGCACTTGTTTGCAGGTGCCGGCGATTTGCTGCAGCACGTTACGCCGCAGCAGCAGATCGCGGTCGCTGGCCGCTTCAAGCCCGATGCCATTGGCACCGCCCATGGCGCGGAACAACAGCGCCAGTGGGCGTTGCTGGTTGATCAGTTCAACCCGTGCTTCGGGGAAATCCGGGCTGGCGCGCCGGGTGATGAAGCGGTGCCAGGCACTGCCTACCCACTCTTCCAGTTCGACGGTAAAGGCCATGCTGTTTGCCCTTGTTGGACACCAAAAAAACGGCCCGCTGTATCAGCCGGGCCGACCTTTTCTAGCCGTTAACCCGGCTCATGAAGGCACCACGGCCGCCGGAGCGCGCAAGGCGGCACGCCCCCGCTGCTTGAAACTGAACAAATAGCAGAGCAGCCCGGCGAGGAAACCAACCCCGGCCCCCAGACGCGTCCAGAACAGCACCTGCAAATGTTCGACCGTGGCCATGAACGGCAAGGCAATTCCGTCAGCCTGCCAGCGTTGCAGGTAGATCTGTACAACACCGGCAGCGGTGAGCAACAACGTGATCATCACCATCGACAGGGTCATCATCCAGAAGCCCCAGATCTCCAGAGTCTGCGAGCGCTCGTCGCCGGCCTCACCCAACCCGCGCAAGCGTGGCATGGCGTAGCTGATCAAGGTCATGACGATCATCGCGTAAGCCCCGTAGAAGGCCAGGTGAGCATGAGCTGCCGTCAGTTGCGAACCGTGGGTGTAGAAGTTGACCGGGGCCAGGGTGTGTAGAAAGCCCCAGACGCCCGCACCGAAGAAGGCCGTCACCGTGGTGCCCTTGGCCCACAGCGTCGCGGCGCGGTTCGGGTGTTGCCGACGCCGGTTCTTCACTGTGCTGAAGGCGAATATCACCATCGCCAGGAAGGGTAGCGGCTCCATCGCGGAGAAGATTGAACCGACCCACAACCAGACCTCAGGTGCGCCAATCCAGAAGAAGTGGTGACCCGTGCCGATGATCCCGGTAATCAGCGCCATGGCGATAATCACATACAGCCATTTCTCCACGACTTCCCGGTCTACACCAGTGATCTTGATCAGCACGAAGGCCAGCATCGCCCCCATGATCAGTTCCCACACGCCTTCCACCCAAAGATGCACCACCCACCACCAATAGAACTTGTCGCGGGCCAGGTTGCCGGGGTTATAGAAGGAAAACAGGAAGAACACCGCCAGCCCGATCAGCCCGGTCATCATGACCATGCTGACGGTGGTCTTGCGACCTTTGAGCAGGGTCATGCCGATGTTGTAGAGAAAGCCCAGGCACACCAGCACAATGCCCATCTTGGTGATGGTTGGTTGCTCCAGAAACTCGCGCCCCATCGTCGGCAGCAACTCGTTGTGGGTCAACCTGGCCAGGCCGGCATAAGGCACCAGCAAGTAACCGAGGATAGTCAGCACACCAGCAGCGGCGAATACCCAGAACAGAATGAGCGCCAGCCTTGGACTGTGCAGTTCGCGATCGGCCTCTTCCGGAATCAAGTAGTAGGCAGCGCCCATAAAGCCGAACAGCAACCAGACGATCAGCAGGTTTGTGTGGACCATTCGCGCCACGTTGAAGGGAATGATCGGGAACAGAAAATCCCCGATCACGTATTGCAGGCCCATGATCAAACCGAACAGCACCTGACCAAGAAACAGCATCAAGGCGAACACGAAGTAGGGTTTGGCCACAGCTTGCGAGGCAAATTTCAGATGCGGATTAGCCATGCTCATCTCTCAGCCCTCCTTGTTTGGCGGCCAGCCATTGGTATTGATTTTCGAGCTCCATTTGAGGAACTCGGCGATGTCGTCCACCTCCTGCTCACTCAACTTGAACTGAGGCATCGCTCGCCGGCCCGGTATGCCCAACGGCTGCATTTTCATCCAGGCATGCAGGAAGGGTTTGAAGCCGTCCTCCCCGCCCCGACGCTGGAACACATTGCCCAACTCAGGCGCAAAGTAGGCGCCTTCGCCCAGTAATGTGTGGCAGCCGATGCAGTTGTTTTGCTCCCAGACCGTTTTGCCGCGTATCACTGATTCAGTTAATTGCGCTTCATTGCTGCGCTTTGGAAAGGTTTGTTCCGTGTGATAGGTCAAAGCCAGGAATATCAGGAAGAAAAAGATGCTTCCCCCGAAATAGATGTTCCTGGCCATGCCTTTTGTGAAGGTCTCTGACATGGTCGCTTCCTCGTTGCTTGGCCCGTCCATGATAGGAAGCGAAGGGTTGAAACCCGCTTGATGGCGATCAAGAAAGCCAGATGGTTTTGGTCGGGTATAGGCACCAGGACGCCAGGCACTACCCGTGGCGAGGGAGCTTGCTCCCGCTCGGTTGCGAAGCAGCCGTAAACCTGTGCCTGCTTTCTATCTGAATATTCGCGGTGACTGGTTTTAGGGCCGCTGCGCGCCCCAACGGGAGCAAGCTCCCTCGCCACAGGTTGGCTAGTCGACCAACACCAGCGTCAGCCCCACAACGACTGCCAAAACCAGCGCCCAGCTCACCATCAACCGGCGCCACAATCGCGGCGCATGGCGCATCTCCATGAAGCCATCGGTGATCAGCCAGGCCTTGCCAACCGCCACCAGCAAAATGGCAATGGACAACAGCCACGTCGCGCCGACTTGTGACAACACGACGGTGCACACGCTTAACGTGGCCAGGGCGGCCCAGCAGACCAGCAATAACCTGGAAGCGGACATAAAACCTCCCGTCAATTCAACACGTAGACCAGCGGAAACAGCACGACCCAAATCAGGTCGACCATGTGCCAATACAGCACGCCGGATTCAAACCCGCTGCGGTTCTCTTCGTTGTACAAGCCACGACGACAACGCTCGGCCAACCATCCGAGAATGACCATGCCAAGCAATACATGGAGAAAATGAAAAACGGTGAGGATCCAGTAGAGGGTGAAAAAAGTGTTGTGCTCCATGCCCAGCCCCGAGGCCAGCAAGTGCTGGTATTCGGTAAGTTTCAACACCACGTAGACGCTGCCGGCAAGCAACGCTGCCAACAAAAGCACGGCGCCGTGGCGGGACCGAGAGCGCCTGACTTGCTCCTGAGCCAGCGCGGCGAACAGCCCGGCGGTGAGCAGGCTCAGGGTCATCGCCAGGCCAGTAGAGGTGTTGAGCAACAAGCGGCTTTCGCCGAACAGCTGCGGCTTGAGCGCCTGGGTCACGGCGAACGCCAGAATCAGAATGGCGAACACCGACAGCTCGGCCAGAATAAAAAACCACATCGCCAAGTCGCCCGGCAGGCGACCACGCGCTACGCCCCTGGGCTCAGCCGAAGTGGACATCAACCACGTCCATCAGCGCCGCAACCGTCAGCGGATCATCGCTCAACGGCTCGGCCAGGCAGGCCATGCACGCCTCACGCGGACTCATGCCGGAGCGGATCATTCGCGCCGTGAAAATCAGCAGCCGCGTCGAGGCGACCTCTTCCAGATCATGCTGATCGAGCCGGCGCAGCGCCTGCCCCAGCCTGACCACTTGCGCCGCCAGGGCGCAGTCCACCTGCGCTTCCCTGGCGACAATGCGCTCTTCGTCAGCCACCGGCGGATAGCCGAAGCGCATCGCCACGAAGCGTTGGCGGGTGCTGGGTTTCATGCCTTTGAGCAGGTTCTGGTAACCGGGGTTGTACGACACCACCAGCATGAATGAGGGCGGCGCCTTCAACACTTCGCCGATGCGTTCCAGAAACAATTCCCGACGATCATCGGCCAGTGGATGCAGTACCACCACGGTGTCCTGACGGGCCTCGACCACTTCGTCGAGGTAGCAGATACCTCCTTCTCGCACCGCGCGGGTCAACGGCCCATCCTGCCACCACGTGCCCTGGGCGCCGATCAAATGCCGGCCGATGAGGTCGGCGGCACTTAGATCATCGTGGCAAGCCACGGTGTAGAGCGGCAGTTTCAACCGATGGGCCATGTGCTGGACGAAACGGGTCTTGCCGCACCCGGTCGGGCCTTTGATCAGCACCGGCATGCCGTGACGCCAGGCCTGCTCGAACAGCGCCTGCTCATTATTCAGCGGTTGGTAGAACGGTTCGACGTGGTGTTCGCAAGACGGGATACGGTCCATGGGCTGCCTGTTCCAAAAGCGGATTCAAGCAACACGCTACGAGCGCCTGCGACAACCTGGCAAGTGACATGGCCGGCAAACTTGATCGCGGTCAAGCGAGCATTGGCCTGCTCGGGCATAGCCTTGCACGGCACTAAGAACCTGCGTTCTGCGCTGCCGTCAAAGCACATCGCAAAGGTCTTGCCTGAGGAGAAATGGAATGCTGATCAGCAATAGAAAAACGTTTGCTCTGACTGCCGCCACACTGTGTTCAACGCTGGCCCTGGCAATGAGTCATGTCGTTGCCGCTGAGGAACCTGCCGCAGGAGCGGCCACCCCGCCCATGGTCAAAACCGCGGGAGCGCCGGACCTGAGCCAGGCCGACTTCGACGCATCCAAGGAGATCTACTTCCAGCGCTGCGCCGGTTGCCACGGCGTTCTGCGCAAAGGTGCCACCGGAAAACCACTGACACCGGACATCACCCAGTCCCGTGGGCAACCGTATCTGGAGGCCTTGATTACTTACGGGTCACCGGCGGGCATGCCGAATTGGGGGACGTCCAACGCCCTGACCAAGGACCAGATCACGGCAATGGCCAAGTTCATTCAGCACACGCCGCCAACGCCGCCGGAATGGGGCATGGCCGAGACGCTGAAAACCTGGAAAGTACTGGTCAAGCCCGAGGACCGTCCGAAAAAACAGCTGAGCAAACTCAATCTACCCAACCTGTTTTCGGTGACGTTGCGCGATGACGGCAAGATCGCTCTGATCGACGGTGACAGCAAGAAAATCGTCAAGCTGATCGAGACTGGTTATGCGGTGCACATCTCGCGTATTTCAGCCTCCGGTCGCTACCTGCTGGTGATTGGTCGAGACGCCCGGATCGACATGATCGACCTGTGGCCGGTGGAGCCGACCAAGGTCGCCGAAGTCAAAGTGGGCATCGAAGCACGCTCGGTGGAGACCTCCAAGTTCAAGGGCTACCAAGACAAATACACCATCGCCGGTTCCTATTGGCCGCCGCAGTTCACCATCATGGATGGCGAAACCCTGGAGCCGAAGCAAATCGTCTCGACCCGCGGCATGACCGTCGACAAACAGGAGTACCACCCGGAACCCCGGGTCGCGGCGATCATCGCCTCCCACGAATGGCCGGAGTTCATCGTCAACGTCAAGGAAACCGGCAAGGTCATGCTGGTCAATTACCAGGACATCAAAAACCTCACCGTCACCTACATCGATGCCGCGCCGTTCCTGCATGACGGTGGTTGGGACAGCACTCATCGGTATTTCATGACCGCCGCCAACAACTCCAACAAGATCGCCGTGATCGACTCCAAAGAGCGCAAATTGACTGCTTTGGTGGACGTCGGAAAAACCCCTCACCCAGGCCGCGGCGCCAACTTCGACCATCCGGCTTACGGGCCAGTCTGGGCCACCAGCCATCTGGGAGATGACGGTATCTCGCTGATCGGCACCGACCCGATCAAACACCCGCAATACGCCTGGAAACAGGTCGCCTCGCTCAAGGGCCAGGGCGGCGGTTCGTTGTTCATCAAGACCCACCCCAACTCGCGCCACCTGTATGTCGACACCACCCTCAACCCGGACGCCAAGCTCAGTCAGTCGGTGGCGGTGTTCAATCTCGACAAGCTCGACGCCGGCTACACCGTGCTGCCCATCGCCGAGTACGCCGGCATCAAGCAAGGGGCCATGCGCGTCGTACAACCGGAGTACAACAAGGCCGGCGATGAGGTCTGGTTCTCCGTGTGGAGTGGCCAGGCAGACGAGTCGGCACTGGTGGTGATCGACGACAAAACCCTGAAGCTCAAATCAGTCATCAAGGACAAACGGCTGATTACGCCCACCGGAAAATTCAACGTCTACAACACCCAACACGACATTTATTGAGCTCCATCAATGAAAGGAATCGTCATGAAAAATACGCTGATATCACTGATCGTCCTGGCTGGCGCATTGAGCCTGCAACCGGTGATGGCGCAAGACGCGCCAGAGCTGTTCAAGAGCAAACCCTGCGCCGCCTGCCATGCCATCGACACCAAGCTCGTCGGCCCGGCGCTCAAGGAGGTAGCCGCCAAGAACGCTGGTGTCGCCGGTGCCGCCGATACCCTGGCTAACCACATCAAGAACGGCACACAAGGCAATTGGGGACCGATACCGATGCCGGCCAACCCAGTAACGGATGACGAAGCGCAGACCCTCGCGACCTGGGTCTTGAGTCTCAAATAGCCAACGGGAGGGCGTCATGAAGGTTTATCGACACGCGGTGCTTCTGGCGGCCCTCCTCCTCATTTGCGCGACCTCGGTAGCGACGCCGGACGCCAAGCGTCAGGCGCAACTCGAACACCTGCTGGCCCAGGATTGCGGTGCCTGTCATGGGCTGCGAATGACCGGTGGGCTGGGCCCTGAACTGACCCGTAGCGCATTGTCCGGCAAGCCCCGGGACAGCCTGATTGCCACCGTCACCCAAGGTCGCCCCGGCACCGCCATGCCCGGCTGGGGCCCGCTGCTCAGTGCTGACGACATCCGTTGGCTGGTCAATCTTCTTCTCCAGGGATATCCCGCATCATGATCCGTTCAATCCTGCTGTCAGCGGCGACCGGCCTCTTGTTATCCGCCTGCGTTCAGTCCCCCCTGCGCGGCACGGGCGACCTGGGCGTAGTGATTGAGCGCACCAGCGGTAGCGTACAAATCATCAAAAGCGACACCCGCACCGCGCTGGCTCGCCTCGAAGGTTTGGGCGACCTGTCCCATGCCTCGGTGGTGTTCTCCCACGACCAGCGTTATGCCTATGTGTTCGGTCGCGACGGCGGACTGAGCAAAATCGACCTGCTGACCCAACGCATCGACCATAGGGTCATCCAGGGGGGCAACAGCATCGGCGGCGCCATCAGTCAGGACGGCAAGTTGATCGCGGTGTCCAACTATGTGCCCGGCGGCGTCAAGGTATTCGATGCCAACACCCTGCAACAGGTGGCCGACATTCCCGCCACAGCCCTGGCCGATGGCAGCAAACGCTCTCGGGTGGTTGGGCTGGTGGATGCCCCCGGACAACGCTTCGTGTTCAGCCTGTTCGATAGCGGCGAAATCTGGACCGCCGACTTCAGCCGAGGCAACACACCGCAAATCAACCGCTTCAAGAACATCGGCCAACAACCCTACGATGCCTTGATTACCCCGGATGGGCGCTATTACATGGCCGGGTTGTTCGGCGAAGACGGCATGGCCCAACTCGACCTCTGGCATCTGGAGCGTGGCGTGCAGCGGGTGCTTGGTGATTACGGGCGCGGCCAGGTGAAATTACCCGTCTACAAGATGCCCCATCTGGAAGGCTGGGCGGTTGCTGACAACCAGGCCTTCGTGCCCGCCGTCGGCCACCATCAAGTGCTGGTGATGGATTCGCGCAGCTGGCAGCAGACCGCGGCCATCCCTGTGGCCGGGCAGCCGGTGTTCGTCACCTCACGGCCAGACGGTCGGCAGCTGTGGGTCAATTTCGCCTACCCGGACAACGATCGGGTTCAGGTGATCGATACCGAAACCCACGCCGTGGTCGCCGACCTGCGACCGGGGCCGGCGGTGCTGCACATGGAGTTCACCGCGCGCGGCGACCAGTTGTGGCTGTCATTACGCGATGGCAATCAGATTCAGGTCTGGGACCCGTACAGCCTGAAGCTGCTGAGCACCCTTCCCGCCATCGCGCCGAGTGGCATCTTCTTCAGCAGTCGCGCACAGAAAATGGGCTATTGAAATGAACCTCGACCTGCTCAGCCGCCAACTGATCGATCGCTTCCAGCACGACATGCCACTGTGCCCGGAACCGTATAAAGAGATCGCCAAAGTCCTCGGTTGCGACGAGGCGCAAGTGCTGGCCTGCCTGCAAGCAATGGATCAGGCCGGCACCCTCTCGCGGATCGGCCCGGTGTTCGAACACAGCCGCGCCGGGGCCAGCACCCTCGCCGCCTTCGCCGTGCCCGCCGAACGCCTGCAACAAGTCGCCGAGCGCGTCAGCCAGTATCCCGAGGTCAATCACAACTACGCACGGGAGCATTTCTACAACCTGTGGTTTGTGTTGACCGGGCCTGATCGCCCACACATCGAACGCGTACTCGACGAACTCGAGAAAGATACCGGCCTCACGCCGCTGGATCTGCCGATGTTGACCGCTTACCGCATCAACCTCGGTTTTGCCCTGGGAGAAGGCCCATGAAGCCGGGATTGAGCCCCAAACAGGCACTGGCGCTACGTCGGCATCTGGAAGGCGGATTGCCGCGAGTATCACGGCCTTATCAGGCCCTCGCGGAACGGATAAGCGCCGATGAAAACCAGGTGCTCGCGCAAATGCATCAGTGGCACGAACAAGGGCTGTTTCGGCGGGTCGGTCTGGTGCTCAACCATCGCGCGCTGGGTTTTGCTGCCAACGCCATGCTGGTGCTGGATGTTCCGGACGCGCTGATCGACGAAGTCGGCCAACGCCTGGGGCAAGCGCCCGGTATCACCCTCTGCTATCAACGGCCGCGGCGCCTGCCGCAGTGGCGCTACAACCTTTTCTGCATGGTTCACGGGCGCCAACGCGCGCAGGTCGAGGCGCAGATCCAGGCGTTGCTGGAAGAACACTTGCTGAGCGACCTGTCCCACCAACTGCTGTTCAGCACCCACGTCTTTAAACAGTGCGGCGGACGCTTTGCCGCCTCCTCAACGGGAACCACGCCCCATGGATGATCTTGACCGTCGGCTGATCAACCGTTTGCAACTGGGCCTGCCGCTGGTGCGTAACCCCTGGCAGGCACTGGCCAGCGAACTGGACAGCAGCAGTACTGAATTGCTCCACCGCGTCCACGAACTGCTCTGTGAGGGAATACTCACGCGCTTCGGTCCGATGTTCGACATCGAACGCCTCGGTGGCGCCTTCACCCTCGCGGCGCTGGCGGTGCCGGAAGAACGGTTCGAAGAGGTCGCTGAGCAACTGCACGCCCTGCCTGAAGTGGCGCACAACTATCGACGCGAACACGCCTGGAACATGTGGTTCGTGCTCGGCTGCGCGACCGAACAAGGCATCACCGAAACCTTGCAGCACATCGAAACCCTGACCGGTTTGCCGCTGCTCAACGTGCCCAAAGAGGAGACTTACCATGTCGGTCTGTACTTCCCGGTCTGAAGACACCCTGGCACACCGACTGATCGAATTGACCCAAGCGGGCCTGCCGCTGCTGGACGACCCTTGGACCTGGCTAGCCGAACAGCTGAACCTGAGTATCGAATCGACCCTGGATTTGCTCAAGCGCTTGCAGGCCGAGGGCGCGATCCGACGCATCGCCGCCGTCCCCAACCACTATCGCCTCGGATATCGCTACAACGGCATGACAGTCTGGGATGTGCGCGACACCGATATGCCGCGCCTCGGTGCGCTGATCGGTGCGCAGCCTTTTGTCAGCCACTGTTATCGACGCCCGCGACGAACCGCGTGGCGCTACAACCTGTTCGCCATGGTTCACGGTCGCAGCCGCGAGGAAATCGACAGCTACCGCGAACACCTGCGCTACTTGCTGGGCGACGCCTGTGTCGCCGACGAGATGCTGGTGAGCAGTCGCATCCTGAAAAAAACCGGTTTACGGCTACCGCCAGCACCACGCTGAACACACGCTGGCTCAAGGAGATTTGCATGTTGAGGATCAGCCAATATCTGCGCGCCCTGACCGGCCGGGTGCCTGCCCCCAGAACCAGCCCTCCGGGCAGCAACCGGCCGCCGGTGGTGATCTGGAACCTGCTCAGGCGCTGCAACCTGACCTGCAAACACTGCTACGCCACCTCGGCCGACAGTGTCTTTCGCGACGAACTGGATACGGCCGCCGCGCTGACCGTGATTGACGACCTGCACGACGCTGGTGTGAAGGTACTGATTCTTTCCGGGGGGGAACCGCTGTTGCGCGAGGATCTGTTTGTGCTCGGCGCCTATGCCCGCGCCAAAGGTTTCTTTGTGGCCTTGTCCACCAATGGCACGCTGATTGATGAGCAGAACATCACGCAGATCAGCGCGGCGAAGTTCGACTATGTCGGGATCAGCATCGATGGCCTGGAAGCCACCCATGACACCTTCCGCCAGCTGAAGGGCAGCTTCGCCCGCTCCATGCACGCGATCCAGCTCTGTCGCGAACAAGGCATTCGCGTCGGTCTGCGAACCACATTGACCCAGGAGAACCATGCGCAACTGCCCCAACTGCTGGCGTTGATGCGCGAGTACGACGTGCAGAAGTTTTATCTGTCGCACCTCAACTACAGCGGTCGAGGCAAACGCAGCCGCCAGCTCGATGCCCGGCAGCAGATGAGCCGCGAAGCGATGACGCTGATCTTCGAACGGGCCTGGGAAGACATCCAGCACGGTCGCGACAGCGATTTTGTCAGCGGCAACAACGATGCCGACGCGATTCTCTTGCTGCAATGGGTGGGCCTGCATCTACCCGAACATTACCCGCGTCTGGAACATATGCTCCGCGCCTGGGGCGGCAACGCCTCGGGCAGTGGCATCGCCAACATCGACAACACCGGTGAAGTGCACCCCGACACCTATTGGTGGCAGCACTCGGTGGGCAATGTCCGGCACACGCCGTTTCGCACGCTGTGGCTGGACCGTCCAGACACCTTGTTGCAGCAGCTGCGCGCGCATCCTCGGGCCGTCGGTGGCCGCTGTGGTCAATGCTGCTGGCTAAGCATCTGCAACGGCAATACCCGCACCCGCGCCTGGGCCGAAGGTGATCTCTGGGGCCAGGACCCCGGTTGCCACCTCAGCGATGAAGAAATTGGCATACCACCCTCAACGATCATCCCTTGCGTCATGCACTGAAGCACCCGCCTGGCGAGCCATCTGACACAGGATGGGGCCGGACCACCTGATGAAGCACCAAGGACGTCCCATGCATCCATCGATTATTTTACCGGCTGCACTTGAGTCCCCGTTCAGACCGGGCGAAGTTGCCCTGGTCGGCGCCGGCCCCGGCGATCCACGCTTGCTGACCCTGCGTGCCTGGAGCCTGTTGATGCAAGCCGACGCCGTGGTTTACGACCGCCTGATCAGCCCCGAGCTGCTGACGTTGATCCCCCTCACCTGCGCCCGGCATTACGTCGGCAAGGCAAGCGGCTGCCACAGCCTGCCCCAGGAACAGATCAACGAACTACTCGCCGACCTCGCCGATCTGGGGCAGCGCGTGGTCCGGCTCAAGGGTGGCGACCCGTTCATATTCGGCCGTGGCGCCGAGGAGTTGGAGTATCTGCTGCAACGTAACATTGATTGCCAGGTGGTCCCCGGCATTACTGCCGCCTCCGGGTGTAGCGCTTACGCCGGCATTCCGCTGACCCATCGGGATCTGGTCAACTCCTGCCGTTTCATCACTGGGCACCTGCAACGCGATGGAGAGTTGGCACTGCCCTGGAGCAGCCTGGCAGACAGCACTCAGACCCTGGTGTTTTACATGGGGTTATCGAACCTTGGGATTATCGCGCAGCGCTTGATCGAGGCCGGAATGCCCGCCGACACGCCGGCGGCGCTGATCAGCAACGGTACGCGGCCCGACCAGCATGTTGCTCGAGGCAGGCTGCACCAGTTACCGACCCTGGCGCAGGATTGCCCACCTGGCATTCCGACGCTGACGGTGATCGGCAAAGTGGTTGATCTGTTCGCTACTCAACAACAGGAATACCCGGCGCGTTTTTACCCCGCCCCAGCGCTGCAACGCCACCGCAAGGTGGCGATATGAGGCGGATGCTGCTTGCCCCATTATTGTGGATCGGTCCGGCTCATGCCGGTGCGGCGGTTCCGCCCTCCGACGCGGCCGCCAACCTCTACCAACAGCATTGCCAGAGCTGCCATGGCGCCAACCGTTTCGGCGGTGCGGGGCCGGCCTTGCTGCCGGAGAGTCTGAGCCGGATCAAACCTGACGAAATCCGCAGCGTTATCCAGAACGGTCGCCCCGCGAGTCAGATGACCGGGTATGCCAACGTGTTCAACCCCACGCAGATCGACGCGATGGTGGATTACCTTCAGCAACCACCCGCCACCCCTCCCACCTGGAGTAACGATGACATTCGCGGCAGTCATTCCATTCTCGCCGATATCAACAAGCTGCCCGACACTCCTCAGCATGGCGCCGATCCACTGAACCTGTTCGTGGTGGTCGAAGCCGGCGATCATCACATCGACATCCTTGACGGTGACCGTTTTGAAGTGCTGGCACGGTTTACTTCGCGCTTTGCCGTGCATGGCGGGCCGAAGTTCTCGCCGGATGGACGTTTCGTCTACGTGGCCTCTCGCGATGGCTGGATCAGTCTGTATGACTTGCACAACCTGAAACTGATCGCCGAGGTCCGCGCCGGGCTCAACACCCGCAACCTGGCGGTGAGCAAGGATGGCCGCTGGGTACTGGTGGGCAACTACTTGCCAGGCAATCTCGTGGTGCTCGATGCCCACGATCTGTCGCTGGTCAAAACGATCCCGGCGATCGGTCAGGACGGTACCGCGTCGCGGGTCAGCGCGGTGTACACAGCCCCGCCGCGTAACAGCTTCATCGTCGCACTCAAGGATGTGAAGGAAGTCTGGGAGCTGCCCTGCGCCGGCACACCGGACTTTGAACCGCGACGGATCAAGGCAGAGGATGTGCTGGACGATTTTTCCTTTTCACCGGACTACAAGCAACTGCTGGCCACATCGCGCAAAGCCAAGGGCGGCCAGGTGATCGACCTCGACAGTGGCAAGGTGGTCACCGACATTCCGCTGCCAGGCATGCCGCACCTGGGGTCGGGGACGTATTGGAAACGTAACGGTGAGTGGGTGTTCGCCACGCCGAACATCAGCAAGGGCCTGATCTCGGTCATCGACTTCAAGACCTGGAAACTGATCAAGGAAATACCGACCCTGGGGCCAGGATTCTTCATGCGCAGTCATGTCAATTCGCGGTATGCCTGGACTGATGTATTTTTCGGTCCCGACAACGATGCGATTCACCTGATCGACAAACAGACCCTGGAAATCGCCCACACACTACGCCCGATGCCCGGCAAGACCGCCGCCCACGTCGAATTCACCCGCGACGGTCGCTACCTGCTGCTGAGTATCTGGGCCACCGACGGTGCGCTGATTGTCTACGACAGCAACACTCTCAAAGAGATCAAGCGCCTGCCGATGAACAAGCCCTCGGGCAAGTACAACGTCGGCAACAAAATCGAGTTTGCCGAGGGCACTTCACACTAGACCTTGTGCCGATCGCTCTACCCCAAGGTGTAACCGTTGTCGACTTCCCAGCCCTGACCGTAGACACCCCGAGCACCTTGGGACAGCTGAAAAACAACCACGTTGGCCACCGCTGACACGTCCCCGGTGCCGGGGAGTTCAAACGGTGCGTGAAAACCGGCCTTTTTGATCACCGTCCAGATAGGCGTCAAACGCCATCGCCGCGCTGCGCATCATCAAATGCCCATGGGGCAACAACACCAACGCATCTTCGTGAATCTCCAGCAATCCATCGCGAACGTGCTCGTCCAGTTGCATCAGCGCATCGGCAAAGTACTCGGTAAAGCAGATGGCATGACGCGTTTCAAACTTGCCGAAGTCGATCCGGCCATGACACATCAGATCGCTGATCACTTCACGGCGAAGCTGATCGTCGGCGCTCAAGCGGTAACCTCGGTGGACCGGTAACAAGCCTTGATCCAGTCGTGCGTAATACTGCGAAAGCTCCTTGACGCTCTGGCTGTAGCTATCGCCGACCTTGCCGATCGAAGACACCCCGAGACCGATCAAATCGCAGTCGGCGTGGGTGGAATATCCCTGGA
The DNA here is from genome assembly GCF_058782685.1 of Pseudomonas sp. FW306-02-D09B. NCBI lineage: Bacteria > Pseudomonadati > Pseudomonadota > Gammaproteobacteria > Pseudomonadales > Pseudomonadaceae > Pseudomonas > Pseudomonas sp. FW306-02-D09B. The sequence goes on along the minus strand of NZ_JBYSXY010000006.1, from coordinate 272,745 downwards.
AATTACGCTGCAACGTGCCATTGGCCCGGGCCAACGCCAACTCATCGTCCGGCAAGGCGAAATGGTCCATGCCGATATAGACATAACCGGCCTCGGTCAGACGGCGGATAGTCAGTTCAAGCAACTCCAGCTTGCGCTCAGGTGGCGGCATATCGGCCGGACGAATCAGCCTTTGCGCGCGCACCAGCTCCGGCAAATGGGCATAGCTGTAGGCGGCAATCCGGTCCGGGCGCAACGCGATGATCTTGCCGAGGGTGACGTCGAAACTGTTCACGGTTTGCAATGGCAGGCCGTAGATAAGATCGACGCTGATCGACTTGAATTGCGCCTGACGCGCAGCAGCGACCAGTGCGTAAATTTGCCCTTCACTTTGCTGACGATTGACCGCGGCCTGCACATCGGGATCGAAGTCCTGCACGCCGAAGCTCAGGCGATTGAATCCCAACCGACGCAGCGACTGGATCTGTTCAGTGCTGATGGTGCGAGGGTCGACTTCAATGGAAAACTCATGGTCATCGCTATCATCCATGTCAAATGCCTGGTGCAGACAGTCCATCAGCTCAGCCAGCTGTTCACTGGTCAAATAGGTCGGCGTGCCACCACCCAGGTGCAGTTGTGTGAGTTTGCGGGTGCGGTCGAACAAGGCGGCTTGCATCACGATTTCGCGCTTGAGATACGTCAGGTACTCCTCGGCGCGGTGGGTTTTCCGGGTAATGATTTTATTGCAGGCGCAGTAATAACAAAGGCTCTTGCAAAACGGGATGTGGATGTACACCGACAGCGATTTTGGCGTTGCCGCCTGGTTGCTGTCCGAGGCGGCACGCTGATAGTCATCGACGGCGAACGCCTGATGAAACTGCGGCGCAGTCGGGTAAGAGGTATAGCGCGGCCCCGGGCGGTCATACTTTTCGACCAGGGCACGATTGAAATCAAACGAGATTGTCATAATCAATCCACTCGCAATGGGGGTTCATGCCCCGCACTGCCCGAATCCTTTTCAAACAGGTTGCAGATGGCATCCACGTGCGGCCGACCGGCCGGAAGAATACTGATGAAACGATCAGACAACTCAATCAACCCGTCACGGGTCAATTGCTCCAGCACAGGCCAGACGGCGGAAAAGTACTGACGAAAAATCAGTCCATAGCGCGTCTCGATTGCCTGGATATCCAGCTCCAGATCACATGCCAGGCGCTCCACGACCATGTGCCTGACCTGATTCCCTGTCTCACAGCGCCAGCCACGGCTAGTCGGCAATTGATCCATGTCCAGTTGCTGCTGATACAGCTCCAGCTTGTCGGTGTTTTGCGCATACAAATCGTCGATCTGACTGATAGCGCCCAAGCCGAACCCGATATGGTCGCAATATCCGTGACGGGTAAACCCCTCACTATTGCGACGTAATCGGCCGCGCTCCTGAGCAATCGCCAAATCGTCATCGGGCCGGACAAACTGCCCCAGCCCAATGTAGTGATAACCGGCACCGATCAACTGTTCAAAACAGATCCGGCGCATGGCGCCTTTATCTTCCTCGCTGCAAAATGCCCTGATTTTGTCTGCGGCCTTTGGCCGATGGCGTTGAGGTGGCCGGGCATAATCAAACACCAGCAGCCGGTCCGGCTCCAGTTCGATGATGGTTGCCAGTTTCAGCGCAAAACTTTCTGGCGTCTGCCAGTCATGGCCATAACCCAGATCGACATTGATGGATCGATAACCGAAGGTACGAGCGGCATCGATAAGCGAATGGATCGGTGCCGGGTTCTGGTAGCAGGCCACCGACATCGCGCTGTCGGCACCGATGTCTGGAACTCCGATGCTGACATGGTTGAATCCCAGATCACGCAGCACGCCCATGGTCGACCAATCGGTATGGTGAAGGTCCACTTCTACGCTGTAGTCAGCGCACTCATGTCCAAGAAAGTTGAATCGACCACGAAGGTGATTCATCAGCCGTCTCAAGTGGGCGATGGCAGGTGTTCCGCCCCCCAGATGAAACTGCTCGACCCGCTGTCCGGTCCCCAGGTGACAACCGACGAGGTCGATCTCATGTTGCAGACGCTGAAGATAGTGTTCGACACCACTGTGTTCGCATGAAATATCGCGAGGGGAACACAAGGAAGGCTTCAGGTTAGAAGGCAGTTGCACATTCAGCGACAGCGGACGGCACTTCTGTCGGCTGACGCGCAATGCACGAAGCAAATCCAGAGAGCCGATACCGTCATGGAACTTTTCAGTGTCGACATGGCAGTTGGGATCGAGCACGCCTTGATCGCACCGAGCGTTCGGCTCGCCGGGGTTGTGGAATAAATTGAGCATGACGGGTCTCAGAGACTGGCTGCGGACCGCCAGTGTCGGGGTTTGGCGATCAATGCTCCTTGATTTGTATCAAGCGCGAGCAAGGTGCTTGTCGCGCAACAGACACCCGGTACGTACAGTCACCACGTCAGGTAAAACATCCACTTGGCCAACAGTACGATGACGACCATGTGGCAGAACAGGCTGCCATGGATGAAATGCAGGTATCGAGCACTCATTCGGCCACTTTTGAACAAAAACATGGCGACCAGGAAATGCAGCAGTACGCTGACGGCCACCACGATCTTCAACATCAGCAATGTGCCGAATGATGAGCTCATCGGCGTTGCAAGGACCGGCAAATAACGCAGCCAGACCATCCCCAGCCCGGCGCCGAACAATACCAGCAGAACCCATGGAATCAAGGTGCGGGCACGTCGACCGATCCCCTGCTCGACCAGCAACATGACCTTGACGGGCAGTTGCTTGCGGATGCTTTCAAGGAACAGGACTTCGAAGAACACCGTGCCGATAAAAATCAGTGCGGCAAACAGATGCAACGTCACAAATAGCGGATAGAGCATGGGATTCTCGCTCTCAATACAGCTGAACACGATTCACTCACAGCGAGGGAAACGTCAATCCCATCGTTGCGCCGCCTCGCGATCACTGTTGCGAGCCTCGACCCAATGGGAACTCTCGGCCGTCTGTTCTTTCTTCCAGAATGGCGCGCGGGTTTTCAGGTAATCCATCACGAACGCGCAGGCCTCGAAAGCCGCCTGACGATGACTGCTGCTGATGCCGACAAACACAATAGGCTCTCCCGGTTGCAACGCTCCGATTCGATGGATCAACACCAATCCAAGTAACGGCCAGCGCTGTCGGGCTTCATCGGCGATCTTGCCAAGCACCTTTTCGGTCATCCCGGGGTAATGTTCAAGAAACAGGCCGGCGACTTCCCGTCCGACGCTGGAGTCACGCACATACCCTACACAGCTCACCACCGCGCCGACATCAAGACTCAAAGTATGCAGCGTGTTGATTTCAGTACCGGGGTCGAAGCTGCCTGTCTGGACTCGAATCATCGATTCAGCCTCCCGTTACGGTTGGGAAAAAACCCACTTCATCACCGTCTATCAACGGCTCATCGAGCCCACACATGTCCTGGTTGCGGGAACACATGAGGTTCTGTTCGGCCAGCACCCGCCAGACACCGGAACGATGTATCAGGTGCTGACGCAACTGATCGACAGAAGTGAAATCACCTTCAATCGTTTCATCGTCACGGCCCAGCGTTTCGCGGTACCGCGAGAAATACAAAACATTCAGCTTCATTGTTCCAACGCCTGATACCAACCGCTTTTACCACCCCGTTTCTCCAACAGCCGCACCGATTCGATACTCATGCCCCGGTCCACGGCCTTGCACATGTCATACAGGGTCAAGGCCGCCACACTCGCGGCAGTCAGTGCCTCCATCTCGACACCGGTCTGTCCAGACAACTTGCACCGAGAAACAATGCGTACGCGTTGGTCACCTTCAAAACTCAACTCAACGTTAACACTGCTCAAAAGCAGCGGATGACAGAGCGGAATCAACTCGCTCGTGCGTTTGGCCGCCTGAATGCCAGCGATCCGCGCTACCGCAAAGACATCACCTTTAGGGTGAGCACCACTGGCAATCAGTTGTCGGGTCTCGGCAAGCATATGAACCCATGCCTCAGCCACTGCTTCTCGGGACGTCACGTCTTTATCCGTAACATCGACCATTCGTGCGCGTCCCAGTGAGTCGAGGTGAGTCAGCATCAATTCAGTCATAAGCGATAAGCCTTGCGCTACCAACAGTCGGTTTCAGCGCAGAATACAGAGCGGGTCGACACATACGGTTGACGTCAATCAAGTAATCCAGACAAGGCCATTGCTACAACCTTGCGTAAATCTGGACGAACGTATCGTTCCTCGTCTTGTCAACTTCCATCCAGCCTGCAGGTCGTCCCATAAACATCTCGATCAAAAATGTTGCGACGACCGGTTGAATCCGCCCAGTATGCGAGTCGTTTATTTCGCCAGCGGCTCTGGCGTTATCGCATGCCCCACAGCATGAGTCGCCGGGGAGATTGCTGGGACAATGCGTCGATGGAGCGGGTATTTCGGAGTTTGAAAACCGAATGGATACCAACCACGGGCTACCGAACGGCCCAAGAGGCCCAACGCGATATCAGTCATTTTTTGATGCATCGGTACAACTGAATTTGGCCCCATCAATTCAACGGTGGGCTGGCACCCGCTCAGGCCGAGAAAAAACTTAACGTCGTGTCCGGGATCAGTTGACCACTACACCCCCTCTTACAAACATTCATCCAAGAACCTCACCACAGTCCCCATACAAGCCATCCGCTCTTCGACATGGGGCATATGACTAGAGTTTTCGAACAGTGCCCAGCGAACATCCGGAATGTGATCCAGGTAGGGTTTGACCACGGTCGGGGTCGCTTCATCGTAGAGGCCAGAAATCAGTAGGGTCGGCACGCTGATTTGCCATAGCCGATCAATGATGGTCCAGTCTTTCATGCTGCCGATCACATGAAATTCGGTGGGGCCGTTCATGGCGTGATAAACGGTAGGATCGGCATCGATCTGGGCAAAGGTGCGGGAAACCTCTCCTGGCCACGGAGTAACTCGGCAGACATGGCGATCATAAAAGACGCGTGTTGCCTCAAGGTACTCGGCAGATTTCAAAGTACCGGCCCGTTCATGCTTAAGGAGGGTTTGCTGCACGTCGTAAGGTAGAAGCAGGCGTAAGCGGTGAGCTTCACGGATCCAGACACCCATATCCGCCGGGGAGTTGGCGACAATCAATGCCCGCAGCCCCGTAGGCCGAAGTACCGCATGTTCGCTGGCCAGCATTCCACCCCAGGACTGCCCCAGGAGTGCGTAATTGTCGCTAATGCCGAGATGATCCAGCAGATTCTCCAGCTCATCGAGAAACAACGCTACGTTCCAGAACGAGGAGTCTTTTTCCGGTAGGTGGGTGGAGCGACCATTGCCCAGTTGGTCGTAATGAATTACTGGATATCCACTCGTGGCAATATCCTTGAAAGCGTCAACGTAATCGTGCGTGCAGCCCGGACCTCCATGCAGGATCACGAGTGGAGTGCGGCCATCGCCGAGGTCACCAGTAATGCGATACCACGTCCGATACGGGCCAAAAGATGCGAAGCCTTCGCGTATTCCGATAAATTCCATTTTGTGTGCCGCCCCTGAAAACCATACGGCACACGATAGCGGGAGCGAAGCCACGAAATAACTAGAGAAAAAGATAGGTTTTGCCCTATTTCAGCTATCGAGCAACCGATAGTGCGTAGCCCGAACCACTGACTGGACCCGATTCTTGGCACCGAGCTTATGCATGGCCGAGGTCAGATGCAGGGTGATGGTGGCCAATGAGCGATTCAGTCGAGTGGCGATCTCAACGGTGGTCAGGCCTTCAGCCGCCCAACTCAAGCACTCACGCTCGCGCCTGGTCAGGCGGAACGGGCTCGCACGAACTTCCTTGTTGAGCAGTGGATAGGCCACTTCTTGCAGGGAATGAGAAATCAGACTGAAGTCTCCCAGCGTCTGACGGACATCCTGTAATGCACTTGCGGAACTGTCTGAACGCAGGCCTGTCAGGGTAGCGAAGCCGCCTTTGGGTAGATGAATCGGCACAGTCACACCACAAGTCATCTGAGAGTCCTGCAGATAGCTCACCACTGGCGCATGACTCTGGCCGATGAACGACCGCAGTATGGTGTCGGCATCTCGCTGATAGGACCAGACAAAGGGTGAAACAGCATTCACCGCCAGATGTTGGACAGGGTCGATTTGGTAGTAGCCCTCCCCACACCAGAGCGAATACCAATCACGGGGGGTATTGCGCAGTTTGAGCACCGAAGGCGTAATCAGCGCGCCCTCATGGTCCAGCGGCACAGGACTGTAGTCGTAAACCAGGGCGTCGAAGCCCAGCTCCTTGACCATCAGCAACGCATTGTCCATCTGTTCGTCCAGATTCCTGCCGGACAGAAGACGACTATTGAAGTCGGACAGCTTGGTCTGCATCCATTCAGCTCCCTTATTAATTTCAATCCTGAAATCGGGCAAGTAGAATGCCACGCTTGGGCGAGGGACTGCCAGACAAACCTATAAGAATTGCTAGCTTATGGGGTCTCGGTTCCTCCAGTAGAATTGGGACGACGGCGTCGTATACCCGGCACGGCTGACATTTGACAGGGAGAGTAACAATGTGGCGTGAGATCGAGCCGGACCAGCGATATACCGTGGAGGTTGATGGCCACAATCTGGCGGTTTATGGCTTCGGTGACGGCCATGAGGTGCTGTTCTGCCTCAATGGCGGCCCGGGCTTGCCTTGCGATTACCTACGTGATGCTCACGGTTGGCTCAAGGACAAGGGCTTGCGCGTCATCGCCTTTGATCAACTGGGCACTGGTGCATCGGCCAAGCCTGTCGACAAATCTCTGTGGGACATTACGCGTTATGTCGCGGAGGTGGAAACCGTCCGCGAAGCCCTCGATCTGGGCGTAATACACCTGCTTGGGCACTCATGGGGCGGCTGGTTGGCGATCGAATATGCCATTCATCACCCCCAGTCGGTGAAAACCCTGATTCTGGAAAATACCGCCGGCGATATCCCGCACTTGTCCCAGGAACTGGAGCGTCTGCGCGGTGCCCTAGGCAGCGAAACTGTGGCGATGATGCAACGCCATGAAGCCTTGGGCACCCTCAACCACCCCCAATACCAGGCGGCCATCACACTGCTCAACTATCGCCATGTCTGCCGCCTGGACGAATGGCCTGCGCCGTTGGCACGCTCCCTGAGTAACTGGAACATGGGGCCTTACGTGACGATGCAGGGCCCTAACGAGTTTCTCTACACCGGCAATCTCAAGAACTGGAATCGCATCGAGCAGATGATCGATTTCGACATGCCGGTGCTGATCACTACCGGCCAGCATGACGAACAGACGCCGGCCTGCGCGATGCGTATGAAAATGGCGCTCAAGGATGCCGAGCTGCATGTTTTCCCCAATAGCAGCCATATGCCGTTCTACGAAGAGCCTCAAGCCTATTTCCCGGTGTTACTGGACTTCCTGCAGCGCCATCGGAGCTAGCCAATGAATCTGGCGCGCTATCGTTTCATCCTGTCCCGTCCGCTGCAGTTGTTACCGGTGCTGTTTGGGATCAGCGTGATCACCTTTGTGCTCGTGCGTTCGATTCCTGGCGACCCGGCTCGGGCACTCTTGGGCTCACGCAGCACGCCGGATGCGCTGATCAGGATTCGTGCTCAGTACGGTCTCGATCAGCCGCTGTGGATGCAATATTTCTTCTTTCTCAAGAACCTGTTGAAGGGTGACCTCGGCCAATCGCTGCTCTATAAGGTCGATGCCCTAAAATTGATCAGTACCCGCATTGAACCCACCCTGTTCCTGGTACTGGGCAGCGTGTTGCTGGCGTTACTGATCGCCGTGCCTCTGGCAACGGTGGCCGCACGCAACAAAGGCGGCTGGAGCGATAGCCTGATTCGTCTGTTCACCACCGCCGGCCTTGGGATGCCGGCGTTTTGGCTGGGAATCATGTTGATACTGCTGTTCAGTGTGCAACTGGGGTTGTTTCCGGTCTCGGGTTATGGACGTACCTGGCTGGACAAGCTGCATCACATGCTCCTGCCGTGCCTGACTATTGCCTTGGCGCTGTCCGCGGTTCTGGTGCGCAACCTGCGAGCCAGTATGCTCATGGAGTTACAGGCCGATCATGTCACCGCGGCTCGGGCCCGCGGCTTGCCCGAGGGGGCGGTATTTCGGCGACACGTGCTACCCAACTCGCTGGTGCCAGCAATCAACCTGCTGGCGGTGAATATCGGCTGGTTGATCAGCGGTACGGTAGTCATTGAAAGTCTGTTCGCCATTCCCGGTATCGGCCAATTGCTGGTGCGTGGCATTTTCACCCGTGACTACATGGTGGTGCAGGGAGTCGCCATGGTGCTGGCCTGTGCCACCGTGGTAGTCAACTTCCTAGCCGACGTGGTAACGGTGGCGATCGATCCGCGGGTGAACATGCGATGAGCAGCCAGGTCATGATTCCAGGCTGGTGCTTGCGCCTGCGTTTCAGCGTGCGCAACGGCCGTCTGGCTATCGTGTCGGGGCTGGTGATTCTATTTGGCTGGCTGTTGCTGGCGCTCTTCGCACCATGGGTCGCGCCTTTCGATCCGATCGCCCAGAACACCGATATCCGCCTGCTGGCGCCGAGTCTGGTGCATCCGTTCGGCACGGATAATTTCGGCCGTGACATTCTTTCCCGAGTGATCTGGGGAGCCCGCATCGACCTGCAGATATCGGTTATAGGAGTGGTTTTCCCTTTCCTGATCGGCACCTGTATTGGAGCACTCTCCGGCTATATCGGTGGCCGCTTCGACACGATCTGCATGCGCCTGATCGATATCATCCTGGCCTTCCCCTTTTTGGTGCTGATGTTGTCAATCATGGCCATTCTCGGGCCAGGCTTGAGCAGCTTCTACGTTGCTATGGCCTTAGTGGGCTGGGTGTCCTATGCACGGTTGATCCGTTCACAGATCCTGGTGCTCAAGGAAAGCGATTTCGCCTTGGCAGCGAAAAGCCTGGGGTTCGGCCATGGACGCATTCTGTTTCGGCATCTGCTGCCCAACGCCTTATTCGGCTCGATCGTGTTTTCCATGTCCGATGCGGTGCTGGTATTGCTCAACGGTGCAGCGGTCAGTTACCTCGGTTTAGGGGTTCAGCCACCTACCGCCGAGTGGGGTACGATGGTCGCTGAAGGTCAGAGTTTTATCACCAGTGCCTGGTGGATCTGCACCTTCCCTGGGCTGGCGATCGTCACCCTGGCAATGGGTTTCAGCCTGCTGGCCGACGGTGTTGCCGAACACCTCGGAGAGCGCTCATGAGTACACCGGCGCTGCACGTCGAGGAGCTCAGCGTGATCGCCCATAACGGTGAGCGCGACGTCACTCTGGTAGATCGCTTGTCGTTTGACCTGGCCGAAGGCGAAATCCTCGGTCTAGTCGGCGAAAGCGGTTCAGGCAAGACTATGGCCTGCCGCGCCTTGATGCGTCTGCTGCCATCGCCAAGCCTGCGGGTCCAGGGCAAGGCCGTGCAGCTTGCCGGTAAGAATCTGTTACAGCTGGACGAAGCCGGAATGCGCGCCATACGTGGTCGACGGTTGGGGATGATTTTTCAGAATCCCAGCAGTCACCTTGATCCGTTAATGCGTATCGGTGAGCAGATTGGCGAGGGTATTCGCCTGCATCAGGGCGCGTCCAAACGTGAAGCGCGGGCACAGGCCATCGAGGTGCTGCGTCAAGTGGGCATTCCCGACCCGCCGCGGCGGGTCGACAGTTATGCCCATGAGTTTTCCGGCGGCATGCGTCAGCGGGCGATGATCGCTGTGGCATTGGCTTGCAACCCCCAGGTGCTAATCGCTGACGAGCCGACCACCGCTCTGGATGTCACTGTGCAGGCACAAATTCTGCGCCTGCTACTGGACTTGCGCGACCAACGCGGTTTGTCGATCATCTTGATCACCCATGACTTGGGTGTCGTCGCCCAAACCTGTGATTCCATCGCAGTGATGTATGCCGGTCGGCTCTGCGAGCACGGTAGCAAGCATGAACTACTGGTTCGACCGCGGCATCCCTATACGGCCGGCCTGATCGACTGCCAACCCGCCTCCAGCGTCGGCCATGCCATGCTCAGGACCATCGCCGGCCAGCCTCCTCTGCTGGATGCGTTGCCCTCCGGTTGCCGCTTCAATCCACGCTGCCTGCAGCAAGGCAGCCAATGCACGATGTTGTTGCCGGATTTACAAATCATGGCTGAGGGGCAGCGGGTAGCCTGCCATTACCCGCTGACTGCGGCAGGTCAGTTATGACGCTGTTGCAAGTGAAGGATCTGCAGGTGCGCTTCGCCGCTCCCGGCAGTGGCCTGTTCAGGATGAACAGGCAATGGGTGAATGCAGTCAACGGTGTATCGCTAAGTCTGGCCGCAGGGGAAGTTCTTGGGTTGGTGGGGGAGTCGGGCAGTGGCAAGAGCAGCCTTGGCCGGGCCATCTTGCACCTCAATGATATTGCCGCCGGGCAAGTACTGTTCGATGGGGTCGACATGGCCCTAGGCGGGAAGATCAACATCGAACGGCTGCGGCGCGAGACCGCCATGATATTCCAGGACCCTTATGCTGCCCTTAATCCGCGGCTGAGCATCGGTGAAACCATTGCTGAGGTACTGCGGGTGCAACGCAAGGTCGCTACACCACTGATTCCCCGCCGAGTCGATGAATTGCTGACACAGGTCGGTCTGCGGTCGGAGCTGGCCAGCCGCAAGCCCGGCTCGTTGAGTGGTGGCCAATGCCAACGTGTAGGTATTGCCCGGGCGCTGGCCATCGAGCCGCGGCTGATCATCGCCGACGAATGCGTGGCCGCTCTGGATGTTTCCATCCAGGGACAGATCATCAACCTGCTGCTGGAGCTGCGCCAGCGCATGAACCTGGCGATTCTGTTCATCGCCCACGACCTGGCAATCATTCAGCGATTGTGTGATCGAGTAGCGGTAATGTACCTCGGCCAGATCGTTGAAGAGGGCCCAGTGGAGGCCGTATTCAGCTCCCCGCGCCATCCTTATACCGCCGCATTGATCCAGTCCATTCCGAACATCAATCCGACTCGCCCGTTGCCGAGCATGCCCCTGCCGGGTGAGCCGCCCAGTCCTTTGAATCGTCCATCCGGTTGCGCCTTTCACCCACGCTGCCAGCATGCGCAACCCATCTGCGCCGAAACGCTCGCGCCAACCCATAACCTCAAGGGGCACCGCTACAGCTGCGTGCTCGGAGAGCCGTTGTTATAGAACCAACACATTCATCAAGAGGGATTTTGACCATGAAATCGAAACATCTGAAACTGTTGACCGCCGCTACGCTGGCTGCTTGCACACTTGCAGCCGGCGTCTCCCAGGCGGCAGGCGTACTGACCATCGGTTGCCGTGAAGAAAGCACAACCTTCGACCCGATCAAAAGCGCACAGAACCGTGATAACTGGGTGTTCTCCAATGTTTATGATGTGTTGGTGCGTGTCGACAACGCGGGTACCAAGCTGGTACCGGGGTTGGCTGAAAGTTGGAAAATTTCCGATGACGGCCTGACCTACACCTTCAAGCTGCGCTCGGCCAAGTTCTCCGACGGCTCACCGATTACCGCCAGCGATGCGGTGTTCAGCCTATTGCGCATTCGCGACAACAAAGGGTCGCTATGGAGCGACTCTTACAAGATTATCGACAAAGCTGAAGCGATCGACCCACAGACACTGGTAGTGACGCTCAAAACCCCTTCTGTGCCGTTCCTCTCGCAACTGGCATTACCCAATGTTTCCATCCTATCGCAGAAAGCCATGGAAAAAATGGGTGAGGAGGCCTACGCCCAGGAGCCTGTTGCGTCCGGTGCCTTTACCGTCAAAGAGTGGTTGCGTGGGGATCGCGTAGTACTGGAGAAGAATCCAAACTTCTGGCAGGCCGACAAAGTCAGTCTGGATGGCGTGGAGTGGATCTCCATACCGGATGACAATACGCGGATGCTGAAGGTACAGGCAGGCGAACTGGACTCGGCAATCTTCGTCCCCTTCTCCCGCGTCGAAACCCTGAAGAAGGACTCCAACCTGGTCGTGCACATGAACCCCTCCACCCGGGAAGATCACTTATTGATCAATCATGAACACGGACTGCTGGCCAAGCCTGAAGTGCGCCAAGCACTGGATCTTGCAATCAACAAAAAGTCCCTGGTCGATACCGTGACTTTCGGCCATGGCCAAGTGGCTTATTCATATATCCCTAAAGGTGCGCTTTATCACAATGCCGATAATCTGCAGCGCCCGTATAACCCGGAAAAAGCAAAAAAAATGTTGGCGGATGCTGGCGCTTCACGCCTGAAGCTCAACTATGTAGTCAACGCTGGCAACGAGGCCGATGAGCAGATCGCCGTACTGGTTCAGCAGCAGCTCGCAGCAGCGGGGGTGACTGTCACCTTGCAGAAAGTCGACCCGACCCAGAGCTGGCAAATGCTGATCGACGGCGATTACGATCTGTCCGTGATGTACTGGACCAACGACATCCTTGATCCGGACCAGAAGACCACCTTCGTTCTGGGGCACGACACCAACATGAATTACATGACCCGCTACAAGAACGACAAGGTCAAGGATCTGGTCGCTACCGCACGAGTCGAAGTGGACCCGAGCAAGCGCAAGCAGATGTATACCGACCTGCAGACGATGGCCAAGCAGGACGTCAACTGGATCGACCTCTACTACAGCCCGTACATCAACGTTTCGCGCAAAAACATCGAACACTTCCAGCAAAATCCGTTGGGACGTTTTAGTCTTGAGGAAACGGTGAAGAACTAGTTGTTGTGATTCAAGAGGTTATTCATCCGCCCCTAAGCGATCAGCGTCGGGGGGTAGGCTCACCGGAGACATACATCGTAGTCGGGTAGATCACTGTGGCCGTCGTTGGGAAACGCCCCTTTGCATAGGGGACAAGGCTGTGGCCACAGCTGATAACACAAACTATACCCCCTTAAAAACCGGTTACATTTCATTTGGCGCCCCGGCCTATTCGATCTACTCAATCAACTCATCGCCTTGTGCCTGCCCAGGCGGGGTGTTCACTGTATTCTCGTTCGTCCTGTGATTACGTTTGCACGACATCGAGTAGTCACAACAGTCGGATACCCCGCCTTGAAGTGCTTGGCTGCCAGCTGATCACAGCCCCCTTCGGATCACTGGCGATCAGGCTGGCACCACAGGCGGTTTTCATACCGTCCAGCGCCACAGCAATTCCGCCCACCGTGTAGGTGCTGCTGCCCTCAGCTATGGGGAAGACGCCTTTGCACAGCGGGCAGCTGACTTTGTAACCAACAACCGCCTGTCAGCACCGGACTCAACGTCCTCTACCCCTCATCAATCCATCAAGGGCGTCCCAGCTTCAGTGTGACTGCCTTGAAGGTTCGCCATGCGAGGAAGACCGCTGTAAAGGAGTTCTCATCAGCCGCCAAAGCGGTAAAACGATCCTCTCTTCAAGCTGCGCGAGGGTCAGCGCCCTTGGCAACCAAGGCTCGAACTTGATCGCGTGCCAGCCTAGCGTCTTTAAGGCTTATTTCCGGATACATTCCCAAGGAAATGCGAGCCGGTTTACCCAGCCAGTTAAAACGAAAATGCCAGCTCTTGGCACCCTTCGAGCTGACGAATAGGTGCAAGCCATCCATGTCCTTGAGGCTGTAATTTTTACGAGGTTTTTTACGTTGCGAATGGACGTACCAATAAAATAACGCACAAAAAAAACGCCACTCATTGAGTGGCGTTTTTCTGTATTTGGAGCGGGAAACGAGACTCGAACTCGCGACCCCGACCTTGGCAAGGTCGTGCTCTACCAACTGAGCTATTCCCGCGTCTTGGTGTGGCGCATTTTATAGAATTTGGAAGTCTCGTCAACCCCTTGATTCAAAAAAGTTTTATTTTTTTTCTACATCGGTTTTCAGATGCGGCCAGGCAGCACGCAGATATTGCACCATGGACCACAACGTCAGGCCTGCGGAGACCATCAGCAAGGTATAACCCACCAGAACCCAAAAGCTGAAGTCCGACGGATTGGCCAGCAGGATCACCAGCGCCAGCATCTGCGCAGCGGTTTTCCATTTGCCCAGGTTCGAGACGGCAACATGCGCACGCGCGCCCAGTTCGGCCATCCACTCTCTGAGTGCGGAGACGACGATTTCACGGCCGATGATCACCGCAGCCGGCAGCGTGAGCCACAGGTTGCCATGCTCTTGCACCAGCAGCACCAATGCCACTGCGACCATCAGTTTGTCGGCTACCGGATCGAGAAATGCGCCGAACGGTGTGCTTTGTTCCAGGCGGCGGGCCAAATAGCCATCCAGCCAGTCGGTAGCCGCAGCGAACGCGAAGACCGAGGCGGACGCCAGGTAGCTCCATTGGTACGGCAGGTAAAACAGCAAAATGAAGATCGGGATAAGTAGAACGCGTAGAACGGTGATCAGATTAGGGATATTCATCGGCACAACTGGCTACGAGGTGAGTTGGGCATTCTACTCGCTGTGCAGGTTTGCATAAATCAACTCAGCGAGCTTTTTACTGATCCCCGGTGCTTTGGCGATCTCTTCGATGCTTGCACGAGACAGCTCCTGCAATCCACCAAAATGTTTCAACAGGTCACGCCGCCGTGTCGGCCCTACCCCGGCAACGCCTTCAAGCGTTGAAGTGCGACGGGTTTTACCACGTCGCGCGCGGTGACCGGTAATGGCGAATCGGTGAGCCTCATCACGGATCTGCTGGATCAAGTGCAGCGCCGGAGAATCTCCGCGCAAGGTGAACTCGTGGGCGGCGTCATTGAGATACAGCGTTTCAAACCCGGCCTTGCGCGTCGCGCCCTTGGCCACGCCCAGAAGAATCAGGTCAGGCACGGCCAACTCGTTGAGCACATCACGCGCCATGGACAACTGCCCCTTGCCGCCGTCCACCAGCAAGATGTCCGGCAACTTGCCCTCGCCGTCCTTCAGCTTGCTGAAGCGTCGAGTCAGCGCCTGATGCATCGCCGCGTAGTCATCGCCCGGTGTGACACCTTCGATGTTGTAGCGGCGGTAGTCGGACTTCAGCGGCCCTTCCGGGCCAAACACCACGCAAGACGCCACTGTCGCTTCGCCGCTCGAGTGACTGATGTCATAGCATTCCAGCCGTTGCGGCGGCTCATCCAGGTCAAGCACTTGCGCCAAGGCTTCAAACCGTGCGGCAACGTGCTGACGGTTGGCCAGACGCGCCCCGAGCGCCTGCTCGGCATTGGTCACGGCCAGTTGCTGCCAGCGTGCTCGCGTACCGCGGACCCGATGGCTGATAGTCAACTCGCGACCACGCAGCTCTTCAATGGCCGCAATCAGGGTCGGAAAGTCCTCGTGGACCACATTGACGATCAATTCGCTCGGCAAGTCGCGTTCGGGACTGCTGATGAAGTACTGGCCAAGAAACGCCGCCATCACCTCGGCAACATCTTCTTCAATACCCACCTGTGGGAAAAAGTTTTTGCTGCCCAGCACCCGTCCGCCACGCACACTGATCAGATGAACACAGGCACCGCCCGGGTTGATGAACGCCGCGATGACATCGACATCCCCCGTTCCGCCTTCCATGCTCTGTTGATCTTGCACCCGGCGCAGCAGGGAAATCTGATCCCGCAGCTCGGCCGCCCGCTCGAAATCGAGGGTACTCGCCGCCTGCTCCATGCCTGCGGACAGCTCGTCTGTCAGCGCATTGCTGCGACCTTCGAGGAACATCACCGAGTGACGCACATCCTCGGCGTACACCTGCGGTTCGACCAGGCCAACGCAAGGTGCCTTGCACCGTTTGATCTGGTACTGCAGGCAAGGTCGCGTGCGGTTCTTGTAGTAGCTGTCTTCGCACTGACGAACAAAAAAGGTCTTTTGCAGCAGGCTCAGGCTTTCACGAATCGCACCGGCGCTCGGGTAAGGACCGAAGTACTTGCCCTTCAGCTTTTTCGCACCGCGATGGATGCTCAAGCGTGGAAAATCGCCATCCGAAAGAAATACGTACGGATAGGACTTGTCGTCTCGCAGGAGAATATTGTAAGGCGGCCGCCATTCCTTGATCAGCGTCTGCTCAAGCAGCAGTGCTTCGGTTTCGTTGGCAGTGATGGTGGTTTCAATTTGGGCAATCCGGCCAACCAATGCAGCCGTTTTGGGTGCCAGACCGGTCTTGCGGAAATAACTCGCCAGACGTTTCTTCAGGTTCTTGGCTTTGCCCACATACAGCAGGCGCGCATCGCTGTCGAACATGCGATACACACCAGGGCGCCCACTGACGGTCGAAAGGAAGGCGCTTGGATCAAACGGGTCAGTCATTGTCAGAGGCTGGCATCGACCATGCCGTGACGAACCGCCAACAGCGTCAACTCAACATCGCTGCTGATCGAAAGCTTCTCGAAAATGCGGTAACGGTAGGTGTTCACGGTTTTTGGCGACAGGCATAGCTTGTCGGAAATGATCTGGACTTTCTGGCAGCCGACAATCATCAGGGCGATCTGGATCTCCCGCTCGGACAGTGCGTCGAAGGGCGAATCATTGCTCGGCTGGAACGACTTGATCGCCAACTGCTGGGCAATTTGCGGACTGATATAACGCTGCCCGGCAAATACCAGGCGAATCGCCTGCACCATTTCATTAAGCCCTGCGCCCTTGGTCAGATAGCCCGCGGCACCTGCCTGTAACAGTCGGGTAGGAAACGGATCTTCCTCGCACACGGTTACAGCGACGACTTTGATGTCCGGGTGGCTGCGCAGCAACTTGCGCGTGGCTTCAAGACCGCCGATCCCAGGCATCTTGACGTCCATCAGCACCACAT
Source organism: Pseudomonas sp. FW306-02-D09B (assembly GCF_058782685.1). Lineage (NCBI taxonomy): Bacteria > Pseudomonadati > Pseudomonadota > Gammaproteobacteria > Pseudomonadales > Pseudomonadaceae > Pseudomonas > Pseudomonas sp. FW306-02-D09B. The sequence continues at coordinate 255,957 of NZ_JBYSXY010000006.1, read as the reverse complement.
CCGGTTTCAACTCACGCGCTTTAAGCAGGGATTCCTCCCCCGACTCAGCCTGGCCGACTACTTGCAGACCATCGATGTCAGCCAACATTCGTGTAATACCTGCACGAACGAGATCATGGTCATCGACTACTAGCACCCTAATCAAGCAGACACCTCGCGATATGGTCTTATTGGTTGCCGAACACCTTAGCAAAAAGCATCCGGTAGACCTAGCAGCAAGCGCTATATAAAAAGTTTCAATTCGTCTTGAATGGCTTGAGCTACAGGCTTTGCAGACCTTTCAGCGCAGACATTTACGCTCCATCCTCAGGAAACAGTCGTCCTGCCCGACAATCTGCAAGCCCATGCGCTGATAAAGCGCTTGCGCGGGATTGTCCTCGAACACCGTCAAACGCAACGCCGGACGTCGCTCTGCACAGGCTTTCGAAAACACCTGTTCGATGGCCCAGGTGCCAACGCCCTGACCGCGAGAGGCCTCGACCACATGCAACTCGCGAATGTACAGGGCCTTCGAGTCGCGGCTCAGGCTGGTAAAACCCAGCACCGATGCATGTTGGCAAATCAGCCAGTTTTCCCGACCTGCCCAGGCAACATCGAAAGCCTCGTCGATCCACGGCAGGTCATGGCGAATGTAATAGCCAAGCATCGTCTGGCACGTCAGTGCTCGCGCAAATGACAAATGTTCCGCCGAGGCCGGCCGCAGTTCAAGATCCATTTGCCCTCCTCATGCACTGACCACGGGCAGGACCTCCCCGCTCCATTCGCTGGCATTTCGACGGGCGATCACCAGTAAATCCCCGGTTCCCGGGGCCGCTGTGATCAGCGAACCGTCCGGCGCCCAGATTGCACTGCGCCCCGCCGACTCCCAACCGCCCGTCGCACCGCCATGATTGGCCATCAGCACCACCATCGAGTGCTCGCCGGCATACCCCTGCAGCAATGTGGTGTCCGGAGCATAGCCACCTTCGGTAATCAGCACGCCTGCGGCGTAGAGGTTCGCCCCCATGTCGGCGGCCGCAACGGCATGACTGGCATGCGAAAAGTCAGCGCACACCGCCAACGCGATCGTATCGTCACCTATTGTCAGCAGCGAACCGCCCGACCCCGGTGCAAACGCCACCTCCTCGCCCGAATGCAAATGCTGCTTGCTGTAGACCCCCAGCGAACCATCGGCAGCCAGTACCAGCGCGCCAATCAGTACCGGCGAATCGGCCGCCAGGCGAATTGGCATTCCGACCACAGCGGTGATACCCAGCTCTTGAGCCAGATCCCGCAGTGGCTGCAAAACCGCTGCATCCGGCGCGATCGCCAATTGCGCCGCCAATCCACGCTCATACCCCGTGAGTGACAACTCGGGGAACACCAATAGTTGTACGCCCTGCTCGGCGGCGACCTGGATGAAGTGCTGGTGCCGAGTCATGTTGGCGCGAAGGTCCCCGGCAATCGAGATCGATTGTGCGGCAGCGATGGTCAGTGTCGTCATCTGCGTTGTCCTTGATGAGTGTCCGCGAGCAATCACGAAGTGTGGCACAAAGCTACGCCGTGCTTAAGCCATAGAAACCGACCTGCGAGCCGATAGTATTTACTGATTGAATCTGCACACCCGCCTCTAGTAAGCTCGGCGCATTCATCGGAGACAGACCATGCTGCATACCCCTTCACAGCTTCGCATCGCCAGCGCCCCGCGCTCGGTTGCGGCTGCACGGGTAAATGGCGTCTGCGCACCGGTAAACTTTTATTTTGGGTATTGGTTTAGCCACTGGCGCGCCTGATACCCACACGGCGCCCACTACTCAAGGGGTCGCCTACCAGAGAATTCTCAACCCCCGGTCGGCTTCCCGACCGGGGGTTTTGTTTTTTCAGCCCCATACATTTTTAGCGACATCACTGACTTCAAGGAATCACGACATGAACTACGCCACTTATTACCGTTACGACAGTTTTTCCGCCTGGCGATTTAGCAGCCTCCGCTCGGGACAGCCTGCCGCCTCCGATCGGTCACCCACAGGTGGCATGCACACACTCGAAGCCAACCCGGCCAATTGTCGAACACCCCAGTAGGGCCGAGCGCGCGGGACCGAACCCGCTGCCAGCCCAGGAAGCCTGAATATGAACTCGTCCATCTCTGCTCTGCCACTGTCCACCTTGAGCCCGGCCAATGAAGCGCTGACCCAGCGTTTGCCCAGCTCGCTGCAACTCAAGCACCAATTGCCACTCAGCCTCACGCTGACCCAACAGGTCGCTGCCCACCGTGAAGCGGTTCGCGCGATTCTCGACGGTGAAGACTCCCGTCTGCTGGTCGTCGTCGGCCCTTGTTCGATACACGATCCGCACTCCGCCCTCGAATACGCTGGCAAGCTCGCCCGGCTTGCGGCCGACGTCAGCGATGAAATACTCGTGGTAATGCGCGCCTACATCGAAAAACCTCGCACCACGGTGGGCTGGAAAGGCCTGGCCTACGACCCGCACCTGGATGGCAGCGACGACATGGTCGGTGGCTTGACCCTCTCCCGTGAATTGATGCGCGAAATGCTTCGCCTCGGTTTGCCGATCGCCACTGAACTGCTGCAACCCATGGCCGCCAGCTACTTCGATGACCTGCTGAGCTGGGTCGCAATCGGCGCGCGCACCACCGAATCACAGATTCACCGTGAGATGGCCAGCGGCCTGGGCATGCCGGTCGGTTTCAAGAACGGCACCGATGGCGGTGTCGGCGTCGCCACTGATGCCATGCGCTCGGCAGCGCATCCGCATCGGCACTTCGGTGTCGACAGCCAGGGGCACCCGGCAATCATTCAGACTCAGGGCAACCCGGATACGCATCTGGTACTGCGCGGCGGGCATCGCGGGCCAAACTATGATGTTCAGAGCGTCGCTCAAATACAGAACGACTTGCAGAAACTGAAGATTGCCTCGCGGATCATGGTCGATTGCAGCCATGCCAACAGCGGTAAAGACCCGCTACGCCAGCCAGCCGTGTTCAATGAAGTGCTTGAGCAACGCCTGAGCGGCAATCGCTCGCTGATCGGCATGATGCTTGAAAGTCATCTGTTCGAAGGCTGCCAACCGTTAAGCACGTCGCTGCGCTATGGCGTTTCGGTGACTGACGGCTGCCTGGGGTGGGAGGCGACCGAGCAATTGTTGCGCAACGCCAGCCTGAAACTGCGCGGATCTGAAGCGGGCATCTGAACAAACCCACATACAAGTACTCAGCGATCAATTGCCCGGCACTGCCGTTCCAGTTGCACCTCTGGAACGGCAGTGCCAGACAATCACTGACGAAAAGATCTCAAAATGTTCCGAGCAATGCCTCGAAAAAATCTGATCTTTCCCGCTATTTCTATTCCGCTTTCAACAGTTTCTAGCGGTTTTTTCCCACACCGCTCGCCTGTCGCCCTGCATTAGAGTGAGGACGTGAACCCCACTCGAACTTACGGAATACAGGTACGCCCATGCAACGGAATGCAATCACGCAACACCCGATCCTGCTGGTCCATGGTCTCTTCGGATTCGAAAGCATCGGCAAACTGGAACTCTTCCATGGCGTGAAACAGGCACTGAGGAACACTGGTGCTCAAGTGTTCATACCCCACCTCTCGGCCACTCACTGCAATGAGGTCCGTGGCGAGCAACTGCTGGCACAAATCGATCGGGTGCTGGCAGGCACCGGCGCGAGCAAAGTCAATCTGATCGGTCATAGCCAAGGTGCACTGACCGCTCGTTATGCCGCAGCGATGGCCCCCCAGAACATCGCTTCGGTGACCTCGGTCAGCGGACCGAACCATGGCTCCGAGCTCGCCGACTGCTTGCGCAAAGCGTTGACCCCCGGCCACCTGCCAGAACACGTCGCAGTGGCAGTCTCGACGTTGTTTGTCGAATTCCTGTCGTTTATCAGTGGCAACCCGAATATCCCGCAGAACGCCGTCGCCGCCCTCAACGCTTTAACGACTGAAGGCGTCGCGGCCTTCAATGCCAAATACCCTCAAGGCCTGCCGAAGACCTGGGGTGGCAACGGCGAAGAACTGGTCAACGGCGTTCGTTACTACTCCTGGAGTGGCACATTGCAGGGCAACCTGCTGGATACAGGGCTGCATGCGCTCGATCCACTGCACGCTTTTTGTCGAGGGTTTTCCAGGTTTTTCACTCGCGAGACCGAGCAAAACGACGGGATGGTCGGCCGCTACAGCTCGCACCTGGGCACCGTCCTGCGCTCCGATTACCCAATGGACCACCTGGATGCGATCAATCAAACGGCCGGTCTGATACGCAAAGGCATCGACCCCGTCGAATTGTACTTGCTGCATGCCGAACGCTTGAAAGGCATCGGTCTCTAGGGTTTGTTGACGTTGGGTGACGGCGGCGACGGCAAGTCGTCGCGACAGCAGGCAATGGTTTGACGGAACTTTGACGAGAAATAGGTCACTGAATCCGGTAGGCTCAGCACCTTACTTGAACATTGAATGGAGATTTCTCTCATGGCCAAAGCCACTGCCCGCCACATCCTGGTTGCCACCGAAGCAAAGTGCAACGAACTGAAAGCCCAAATCGAAGGCGGCGCTGATTTCGCCGAAATCGCCAAAGCCAACTCCACTTGCCCGTCGAGCCGTGACGGTGGCAACCTCGGTTCGTTCGGTCCAGGCCAGATGGTCAAGGAATTCGACACCGTGGTCTTCAGCGCTCCGGTCAACACCGTACAAGGTCCGGTCAAGACCCAGTTCGGTTACCACCTGCTGGAAGTGACCAGCCGCCAGGACTGATTATTCCGCGATTTGCTCAAACAACGGCCCACCTTCTGGTGGGCCGTTGCGTTTGGATCGAATGATTATGGCTGGCGAGTCACGCGCTGCTAGCGTACAAATTGTGCTTATCGATCATCCGGCTCTTAAGGCTGACAATGCGACTGGCTTTCCCCTCATTGATCTTCACGGCCCTGGCCTTGCTGCTGAACACCGCAGGCGTGAACGCTGCGCCACAACACGCCTTGACCGTGTATGGCGAACCAGCCAAGTACCCTGCCGGTTTCAGTCACTTTGCCTACACCAACCTGCAAGCCCCCAAGGGCGGCAGCATGCGCCGCTCGGCGATGGAAATCGGCCACTTCGACCACGTGTTGCCGTACATCGACAAGGGGATTGGCGTGACTCAGGTCGACGGGATGATTTACTCGCCGCTGGCCCAGCGTTCGCTGGATGAGCCCTACACCGTGTACGGGTTGGTGGCAGAGAAAATGGAGCGTGCCGACGATGGTCTGTGGCTGCGTTTCTACCTCAATCCCAAGGCTCGCTTCGCCGACGGCACGCCCATCACCGCCGAAGACGTGCGCTACACCTTTGACCTGCTGATGACCCAGGGCAGCCTGCGCTATCGCACCCAATTCGCCGACGTCAAAGGCGTCGAAGTCGAGTCGCCGAGCACTATTCGCTTCGACTTCAAGAGCAACGAAAACCGCACCCTGCCCCTGGACATTGCGACTCTGCCAGTATTTCCCGAGCACTGGTGGACAACCCGCGACTTCGCCAATGGCGGTGGTTACGAAGCCCCCCTGGGCAGCGGCCCGTACCGCGTCGGCAAGGTTGATTCGGGGCGCAGCATTACCTTCGAGCGCAACGCAGACTGGTGGGGCAAGGACTTGCCTGTCAGCCGTGGCCTGTACAACTTCGACCATTTCAGCATCGAGTACTTCGGCGACACCGACGTCGCTCGTCAGGTCTTGCGCGGCGGTGCCTATGACTACAACCGCGAGTTCTCGGCCACTGCGTATTCCATCGGTTACGAAGGTCCGGCGTTGAACGACGGTCGCCTGCAAAAAGCTCATCTGGCCAAAGAGGCACCACAACCTTCCCAGGGTTTTGTGTTCAATCTGCAAAAGCCGATGTTCCAGGACCGCCGTGTACGTCAGGCCCTGGCGATGCTCTGGGATTTCGAGTGGAGTAACCGGCAGATGATGCGCGATATGTACATTCGCCAGCAGAGTTACTTTTCCAATAGCCTGTTGGCAGCCAGGCAACTGCCCGATGCCGGCGAACTGGCGATTCTCGAACCCTTGCGCGGGCAGATTCCAGACGAGGTCTTTACCGAGGTTTTCGAAGCACCGAAGACCGACGGCAGCGGCCTGATCCGTGACAAGCAATTGCAGGCACTGGCGCTGCTCGAACAAGCTGGCTGGAAAGCCGATGGCGATCGACTGGTCAACGCCGAAGGCGAGCCACTGGCGTTTACCTTCCTGATCGGCCAGAACGGCATGGACCGTCTGCTACTGCCGTACAAGCGCAACCTGGCGCAGATCGGGATCAATCTGGACATCCGCCGGATCGACTCGTCACAGTACGTAAACCGCTTGATGAGCCGTGACTACGACATGATCGTCACCGGCTATCCGGTGACTACCTCGCCTGGGAGCGAGCTGTACAACTACTTCGGCTCGGCCGCCGCCACCGACCCCGGCTCCAATAATTACATGGTGCTGAAAAATCCGGCCGTCGACACGCTGATTACCGGTCTGGTCAAAGCCACCACCCAGGCTGACATGCTGCGTTATGCCCACGCACTGGACCGGGTGCTGCAATGGAACTACTACTGGATTCCCAACTATTACCCGCCAGGCTCCTCGACCGTGTGGTGGAACCGTTTCGGCATTCCGGCGATACAAGCGAGCAATGACGAAGCCATCGAGAGCTGGTGGGAAATGAGCCCAACGCCGCTGACCAACGAACAGATGGCCGTCGAACGCATCAGCCGTGGCAAACCCGGAGGGCCGCATTGATGCTGGCTTATATAGTTCGACGTTTGCTGCTGATCATTCCGACGCTGGTGATCATTCTGCTGGTCAACTTCGTGATCGTGCAGGCCGCACCGGGTGGCCCGGTCGAACAGGCCATCGCTCACCTGCAAGGCATCGGCGGCGCAAGCATCGGGTCTTCCGGTGATGCCATCAGCCACGGCTCGCGGGCCAGCCGCGGGCTTGATCCACAATTGATCAAGGACATCGAAAAACAGTACGGTTTCGACAAACCGGCACCGGAACGCCTGTGGCTGATGATCACCAGCTACGCCCGACTGGACTTCGGCAAGAGCTTCTTTCGCGGTGCCACGGTCACCGACCTGATCCTTGAAAAAATGCCGGTGACCATCTCCCTCGGGCTTTGGGCGACACTGATCACCTACCTGGTATCGATTCCGCTGGGCATTCGCAAAGCTGTGCATCACGGTAGCCTCTTCGATATCTGGAGCAGCACCATAATCGTCATCGGGTACGCGTTGCCGGCGTTCCTGTTTGCAATGTTTCTGATCGTGGTATTTGCCGGCGGTACGTCGTTGAACTGGTTTCCGGTACGGGGACTGGTCTCGGAGAATTTCGATCAGTTGTCGACACTGGGAAAAGTGGCCGACTACTTCTGGCACCTGGTGCTGCCGGTGACGGCGCTGGTAGTCGGCGGTTTCGCTACCTTGACCATTCTGACCAAGAACTCGTTCCTCAACGAGATCACCCGTCAGTACGTGGTCACCGCCCGCGCCAAAGGCCTGAGTGAACGCCGAGTGCTCTACGGCCACGTGTTTCGCAACGCAATGCTGCTGGTGGTTTCGGGCATTCCCCAGGCGTTGATCAGCGTATTTTTTGCCGGTTCCCTGTTGATCGAGGTGATCTTTTCCCTCGATGGCCTGGGACGGATGAGTTATGAAGCGGCGGTGTCCCGGGACTACCCGGTGGTGTTCGGTTCGCTGTTCATCTTCACCCTGTTCGGTCTCTTGATAAAAATCATCGGCGACCTTTGCTACACCCTGGTCGACCCGCGCATCGACTTCGCCGCGAGGAACGCTTGATGCTCAATCTCTCGCCCCTGGCGCGCCGACGCTTCGAACGCTTCAAGAAAAACCGTCGAGGCTGGTGGTCGCTGTGGCTGTTCATCGGCCTGTTCGTCCTGACCCTCGGTGGTGAGTTGATTGCCAATGACAAGCCACTGGTACTCAGCTATCAGGGTTCGTTGTACTACCCGGCGTTCAAGCGCTACACCGAGCAAGAGTTCGGCGGGCAACTGCCGTTCCAGGCCGACTACCGCAGTGATTACGTGCAGAAGCTGATCCACAAGGATGGCGGCTGGATGCTCTTCCCGCCGATCCCGTTCAGCGACGACACGCCGAACTACGACCTCAATCAGCCGGCGCCGAGTCCACCCTCGAAGGTCAACTGGCTGGGCACCGATGATCAGGCGCGCGATGTCTTGGCGCGGGTGATTTTCGGCGCCCGGGTGTCGATACTGTTTGCGTTGGCGCTGACCTTCATCAGCGCACTGATCGGCATCGCCGCTGGCGCCTTGCAGGGCTACTACGGCGGCTGGGTCGACCTGCTCGGTCAGCGTTTGCAGGAAGTCTGGTCGGGGCTGCCGGTGCTCTACCTGCTGATCATCCTGTCGGGATTCGTCGAGCCGAATTTCTGGTGGCTGTTGGGGATCATGGCGCTGTTTTCCTGGCTGGCACTGGTGGACGTGGTGCGCGCCGAGTTCCTTCGCGGGCGCAACCTGGAGTACGTCAAAGCGGCGCGCGCACTGGGCCTGACCGACCGTAAAGTGATCGTGCGGCATATTCTGCCCAATGCGATGAACGCGACCTTGAGTTACCTGCCGTTCATTCTCACCGGGGCGATCTCGACCCTCACCGCCCTCGACTTCCTCGGCTTTGGCATGCCCGCAGGCAGCGCCTCGCTGGGCGAGTTGATCGGTCAGGGCAAACAGAATCTGCAAGCCCCGTGGCTCGGGCTGACGGCGTTTTTTACCCTGGCGCTGATTCTTTCCTTACTGGTGTTTATCGGTGAAGCATTGCGCGATGCATTTGATCCGCGATCTTGATCCGCGCTCTTGAGCCGCGATCTTGATCCACGAATTTGAGCTGGACATTGGACATGAGCGACAACCTGATCGAAATCCGTGACCTCAACGTGGCCTTCAGTGGTCAGGCTGCAGTGCGCAATGTGTGCCTGGACATCCGTCCCGGCGAGTGCCTGGCGCTGGTCGGCGAATCCGGCTCGGGCAAATCGGTGACCGCCCAATCGATCCTCCAACTGCTACCTGACGGCGGCACCGAAACCCGGGGCAGCATTCGCTATCGTGGCCAGGAACTGATCGGCGCGGACGTCGCGACCCTGCGAGCATTGCGCGGCAATCGCATCGCGATGATTTTCCAGGAACCGATGACCTCCCTCAATCCGTTGCACAGCGTCGAAAAGCAGATTGGCGAAACCCTGCTGGTGCACAAGGGACTGGGTGACAAGGCGGCGCAAAAACGCACCCTTGAGCTGCTCGAACTGGTGGGCATCAAAAAACCCGAAGAGCGCCTCAAGGCCTATCCGCACCAGCTCTCGGGTGGCCAGCGGCAACGGGTAATGATCGCCATGGCGCTGGCTTGCGAACCCGAGTTGCTGATCGCCGATGAGCCAACTACCGCGCTCGATGTGACGGTACAGCGCAAGATCCTGCGGCTGCTCAAATCACTGCAACAACGCCTGGGCATGTCGCTGCTGTTGATCAGCCACGACCTTAATCTGGTGCGCAGCATCGCCCAGCGTGTCTGCGTCATGCGCGCTGGGGAAATCGTCGAGCAAGCCGAGTGCGAGCGCCTCTTCAACCACCCGCAACATCCCTACAGTCGCCTGCTGTTGAACGCCGAACCGGAAGGCGAACCCCTGCCTCGTGACGAGCGTGAAGTGGTGCTGGAAGTCAACGACCTCAACGTGCGCTTTCCGCTAGGCGGCGGATTGTTCCAGCGCAAAACCTGGCTGCATGCAGTCGACGGCATCAGCCTGAGTATTCAACGTGGCAAGACGCTGGGCATCGTTGGCGAATCCGGTTCCGGCAAATCCACCCTCGGCCAGGCGATCCTGCGCCTGCTCGACTCCGACGGCAGCATCCGCTTTCAGGGCGAGGCGCTCGACAGCCTGAACCAGAAGCAACTGCGGCCCTGGCGCAAGCAGATGCAGGTAGTCTTTCAGGACCCGTTTGGCAGCCTCAGCCCGCGAATGTCAGTCGCACAGATCATCAGCGAAGGGCTGGAAGTCCACAGCCAATCAAGCGCTGCCGAATGCGAGACCCAGGTCATTCAGGTGCTGAAAGAGGTCGGCCTTGACCCGCAAAGCCGCCACCGCTACCCGCACGAATTTTCCGGTGGCCAACGCCAACGGATTGCCATCGCCCGCGCCCTGGTACTGAAACCGGCATTGATTCTGCTGGACGAACCGACCTCGGCACTTGATCGCACGGTGCAAAAACAGGTGGTCGCCCTGCTCCGCCAGCTTCAGGAAAAATACGGCCTGACCTACCTGTTTATCAGCCATGACCTGGCAGTGATTCGCGCCCTGGCCCATGACATGATCGTGATCAAGGACGGTAAAGTCGTGGAACGCGGCGCCAGCCATGACGTGTTCGCCGCACCGCAGCACCCCTATACCAAAGAGCTGTTGGCCGCAGCGCATCCGGGCTGGGTATGATCCCGCCAGACCGCGTTATGGCCTTCGCGAGCAAGCCCGCTCCCACAGGGTCTTGTTAACACCGCAGATCCAATGTGGGAGCGGGCTTGCTCGCGAAGGGGCCTGAACAGGCAATACACATTCTGGAAATGAAACCATGAACACCACCGAAAGCCTCAAGGACTACCAACGTGTGCGCATGCTGGCGATCCGCTCGCTGTTCGAGATCATCGAGCAATCCAGCGAAGGCACGGTGATCGTCGACCGCGACGCGAACATCGTCTGGATGAACGAACGTTATGCCAAGCGCTTCGGTCTGGCGTCAGCTGAAGTGGCAATCGGCAGGCCTTGTGAAAGCGTGATCCCCGGCAGCCTGTTGCGCGAGGTGGTGCGTACCGGTCGACCGATCCTGCTGGACATGCAGGACACGTCCAAAGAACCGCTGGTGGTGATGCGCCTGCCGATTCACGATGACACCGGTGCGGTGATCGGCGCCATCGGCTTCGCACTGTTCGATGAACTGCGCAGCCTGTCGCCGATGCTCAAGCGTTACCTGAGCATGCAGGAAGAGCTTGCGTCCACGCGTTCGCTGCTACGGGCCCGGCAAGCCAAGTACACCTTCGCCCACTTCATTGGTACCAGCGCTGCCAGCCTGGAGGTCAAACGCCGCGCCCGACGTAGCGCCAGCACTGAGTCCCCGGTCTTGTTGCTGGGTGAAACCGGCACTGGCAAAGAGCTGCTGGCCCAGGCGATTCACGGTGCCTCGCCACGGGCGCACAAAGCCTTCGTCAGCATCAACAGCGCGGCGATCCCCGAAGCGTTGCTCGAAGCCGAATTTTTCGGCACCGCGCCTGGCGCCTTCACCGGTGCAGATCGCAAGGGCCGCTCCGGCAAGCTGCAGATCGCTCAGGGCGGGACCTTGTTTCTCGACGAAATCGGCGACATGCCGCTGCCGTTGCAAAGCAAACTGCTGCGGGTATTGCAGGAAAAAGAATTCGAACCGGTCGGCTCCAACGAAGTGATCCAGAGCGACGTACGGGTGATCGCCGCGACCTCCACCGACCTTGAAGCGGCGATCAAACGCGGCGAGTTTCGTGCCGACCTGTATTACCGCCTCAACGTGTTGCCGATCCAGGTGCCGCCCCTGCGCGAGCGCCTCGACGACCTGCCGGCCCTGAGCGAAGCGATCCTGGAAGAGCTGCGCAGTCAGCATGAGCTCGACAGCCAGGCCCTGGAGTTGCTCGGCCAACACGCCTGGCCGGGTAACATTCGTGAACTGCGCAACGTGCTGGAACGGGCCGCTTTGCTCAGTGATGACCTGATCCTCAATGCTGCGGAAATTCGCGCGGCGATTGGCAGCTTTGTGCCGGTACAGCGTTGCGCATCACTGGCCATTGAAACCCATGCCAACGAGACCTTCAGTGCCGCACGCGAACGCTTCGACCGGCAGTTGATTGAAAGTACGCTCGCGCATTGTGGTGGCAAGGTGATCGACGCGGCGGCGCGGCTGGGGCTGGGGCGTTCGACGCTGTACAAGAAGATGGTGGCGCTGGGGATTGCCGAGTCTCTATAAAGAGATGCTTGTCTCTGTTTATAGACATGACTTGAAATCGCGTCGCGGCCATCGCGGACAAACGGAACGCCGCCCGGCCGCTCCTACAGGTTTCGGGTGTACGCATCATCCGCGATCGGCACAAAATCTGTAGGAGCGGCCGGGCGGCGTTCCGTTTGCCCGCGATGGCGTCAGCTCGAACAGCACAATCTCAAAACAGAGACAAATATTTCAAGAATCATCGCCACAGATAAAAACATCCTTACTTATCAATAACTTAACAAGTTGGCACAAAACTCGCTATAGCCCCCTCCACACCCGCTCCACCCCAAAAAAAATAACAATCCAGGAGACACACCATGAGTGTGATCATTGCCTTGGCGGCCCTCGCGCTGCTGATGCTGGCTGCTTACCGTGGCTACAGCGTCATTCTCTTCGCTCCGATTGCCGCCCTTGGCGCGGTCCTGCTCACTGACCCCTCTGCCGTTGCGCCCGCCTTCACCGGGGTGTTCATGGAGAAAATGGTCGGGTTCGTCAAACTGTACTTCCCGGTGTTCCTGCTCGGCGCGGTGTTCGGCAAGCTGATCGAGTTGTCGGGCTTCTCACGTTCGATCGTCGCTGCTGCGATTCGCCTGCTCGGCACCCGCCAGGCGATGCTGGTGATCGTGCTGGTCTGCGCCCTGCTCACCTACGGCGGTGTGTCGCTGTTCGTCGTGGTATTCGCGGTGTATCCGTTTGCCGCGGAGATGTTCCGTCAGAGCAATATCCCGAAACGGCTGATCCCGGCGACCATCGCTCTCGGCGCATTTTCCTTCACCATGGACGCCCTGCCCGGCACCCCGCAAATCCAGAACATCATCCCCAGCACCTTCTTCAACACCACCGCCTGGGCCGCGCCGTGGCTGGGTTTGATTGGCACGATCTTCGTCTTTTGCGCCGGTATGCTGTTCCTCCAGCGTCAGCGCAACAAAGCCCAGCGCAAGGGTGAAGGCTACGGCACAACGCTACGCAACGAGCCGGAAACCGCCGAAGACGTGAAGCTGCCGAACCCGTGGATCGCGCTCTCGCCGTTGCTGTTGGTGGGCATCATGAATCTGCTGTTCACCCACTGGATTCCACTGTGGTACGGCAAGACCCACAGCCTGAGCCTGCCGGGCATGGCCGCGCCGGTGACCACCGAAATCGCCAAGCTCACCGCGATCTGGGCGGTCCAGGCTGCGTTGCTGGTCGGCATCGTCATGGTGCTGGTGTTCGGCTTCCAGGCAATCCGCGGCAAGCTCGCCGAGGGCAGCAGAAGCGCGGTCAGTGGCGCCTTGCTGGCGGCGATGAACACCGCATCGGAATACGGCTTTGGCGCGGTCATCGCCTCGTTGCCCGGTTTTCTGGTACTGGCCGACTGGCTGAAAAGCATCCCTAACCCGCTGGTCAATGAAGCGATCACCGTGACCCTGCTGGCGGGTATCACCGGTTCAGCCTCGGGCGGCATGAGCATCGCCCTGGCGGCGATGGCCAATGACTTCATCGCGGCGGCCCATGCGGCGAACATTCCGCTGGAAGTGCTGCACCGGGTCGCGGCGATGGCCAGTGGCGGCATGGACACCCTGCCGCACAACGGCGCCGTCATTACCTTGCTCGCGGTAACGGGCCTGACCCACCGCGAAGCCTATAAAGACATTTTCTGTATTACGCTGATCAAGACCCTGGCGGTCTTCGTAGTCATCGGTACTTTCTACGCCACCGGCATTGTGTGAGGCATTCATGACAACTCTTTCGGGCAAAACCGCATTGGTCACCGGCTCCACCAGCGGCATCGGCCTGGGCATCGCACTGAGCCTGGCCAAGGCCGGCGCCAACCTGATCCTCAATGGTTTCGGCGATGCCTCCACCGTCATCGCCCAGGTGCAACAGTTCGGCGGCAAGGTCGGCCATCACCCGGCCGATGTCAGCGACCCCGCGCAAATTGCCGAGATGATCGCCTACGCCGAGCGTGAGTTCGGCGGCATCGATATTCTGGTGAACAACGCGGGCATCCAGCACGTGTCTGCGGTGGAAGACTTCCCCGTGGAGCGCTGGGATTCGATCATTGCGATCAACCTGTCGTCGGTCTTCCACAGCACCCGTCTCAGCCTGCCAGGCATGCGTGCCAAAGGTTGGGGACGGATCGTCAACATCGCCTCGGTACACGGCCAGGTCGGCTCGGTGGGCAAGGCTGCCTACGTCGCCGCCAAGCACGGGGTGATCGGCCTGACCAAAGTGGTCGGCCTGGAAACCGCCACCAGCAACGTCACCTGCAACGCCATCTGCCCCGGCTGGGTACTGACACCGCTGGTGCAGAAGCAGATTGACGACCGCGCCGCAGCAGGGATTGACCCACAACAGGCACAACATGATTTGCTGGCCGAAAAGCAACCGTCGCTGGAATTCGTCACTCCGTCACAACTGGGCGAACTGGTGCTGTTCCTGTGCAGTGAAGCCGGCAGCCAGGTGCGTGGCGCGGCGTGGAATATTGATGGCGGGTGGCTGGCGCAGTAGCCTTTACCCAAACTCTGTGGCGAGGGGGCTTGCCCCCGTCGGCCGGTCCGCGTTCGGGCGCAGCAGTCGCAAGTCCGGCTAATGCGTTGTCCGAGAGTACGCATGCCATTATTGGGGCCGCTTCGCAGCCCAACGCGGGCAAGCCCCCTCGCCACAACAGCGTGCGTGCAGTCATAAAAAAGAGGCCAATCATGTCAGAAGTTCTTTGGCAACCCAGCGCCGAACGCATCGGCAAGACCCGCATGGATGCCTTCCGGCGCTTCAGCAATCAGCGGTACAACCTGGCACTCGCGGACTACCCCGCCCTGCACCAATGGAGCATCGATCAGCGCGAAGATTTCTGGCAGGCCATCGTCGATTTTTTCGAGATCAAGTTTCACCAGCCAGCGAGCGCGGTGCTGCGTGAAGGCCCACAGATGCCCAGCGCCGAGTGGTTCCCCGGCGCCACGCTGAACTTCGCCGAACACCTGCTGCGTCGTCGCGATGACGCAACTGCCGTAATTGCCATCGCCGAGAATGGCCAGCGCGAAAGCTTGAGTTACCGTGAGCTGGCCGAACACGTCGCCGGCCTGCAAAAAAGCCTGAGAGCCGCTGGCGTCGGCCAGGGTGACCGGGTGGCGGCGTGCATGCCGAACACTTGGCAGACCCTGGTGGGCATGCTCGCGACCACCAGTCTGGGCGCGATCTGGTCCTGCTCGTCACCGGATTTCGGCACGCATGGAGTGGTCGACCGCTTCGGCCAGATCGAACCGAAAGTGCTGATCACCTGCGCCGGTTATCGCTACGCAGGTAAAGAGATCGACCAGACCACCAAGATCAACGAAATCCTCGAGCGCCTGCCATCGCTGCAGCAACTGATCATCGTGCCTTATGCCCGGCCACAGGCCCGCGTTGACGATTACAAAACCCAAGCCAACGTCGCGTTGTGGGACAGCGTTTATCGTCCGGGCGGCGAGCCCGGGTTCGTCGCGGTGCCCTTCGCGCATCCGCTGTACATTCTCTACTCCAGCGGCACCACTGGCGTGCCGAAATGCATCATTCACAGCGTCGGTGGCGTGCTGCTGCAACACGTCAAGGAACACGGCTTGCACGTCGACCTCGGGCCTGACGACCGACTGTTCTACTACACCACCTGTGGCTGGATGATGTGGAACTGGCTGGTCTCGGCATTGGCGGTCGGCAGCAGCGTGGTGCTGTACGACGGCTCGCCTTTCCACCCCGGCCCGCAACGCTTGATCGACCTGATCGACAGCGAAGCCATCAGCGTCTTCGGCACCAGCCCGAAATACCTCGCGGCCCTTGAAAGCAATGAGATCCAGCCGCGCCTGAGCCACGACCTGGGCAGCCTGAAAGCCCTGCTCTCAACCGGCTCGGCACTGTCGCCGCAAAGCTACGATTACGTTTATCGCGAGATCAAAAGCGATCTGTGCCTGTCGTCGATGTCCGGCGGTACCGACATCATTTCCTGCTTTCTGGCCGGTAATCCGGTCCTGCCGGTCCGCCGTGGCGAGATGCAGTGCAAGGGCCTGGGCATGGCGGTTGAAGTCTGGAATGAGGCCGGTCAGCCGGTGATCGGTGAAAAAGGCGAACTGGTCTGCACCCGGCACTTCCCGGCGATGCCGATCGGCCTGTGGAACGACTCGCAGCAGGAAAAACTCCGCGCCTCCTATTTCAGCCAGTTTCCGGGCGTCTGGGCTCAGGGCGACTACGCCGAACAACGGCCCAATGGCAGCTGGCTGATCCACGGGCGCTCCGACGCAGTACTCAACCCTGGCGGCGTACGCATCGGCACCGCGGAGATCTACCGTCAGGTGGAAAAAATCCATCAGGTACTGGACTCGGTCGCCATCGGCCAGCAATGGCAGGATGACGTGCGCGTGGTGTTGTTCGTGCGCCTGCGTGACGGCGTAACGCTGGACGAAAAACTTGAGCAGGAGATTCGCCAGGTCATCCGCGCCAATACCACGCCTCGGCATGTGCCGGCGAAGATCGTCGCAGTGACGGATATACCGCGAACCATCAGCGGCAAGGTGGTCGAGCTGGCCGTCAGAAATGTTGTGCACGGCCAGCCGGTGAAAAATACCGATGCACTGGCCAACCCCGAAGCGCTGGAGCAATTTCGGGATCGACCGGAGCTGGCGAACTAAAAATCCGCGTAAGAGAATGTCAGTCCATCAGCCCCCATTCACCGGTTTCGGTGGATGGGGGGGCGGCATTCGGCACACTGTCCGCGTGCAACTTCAGACGCAAGCGCAAGTTATTCACCGAATCGGCGAATTTCAACGCCTCTTCTTCATCGATCGCGCCCTCGACAACCAAATCGAACAACGCCGTATCAAACGTCTTCATTCCCGACTCTGCCGACTTTTCCATGATCTCCTTGAGCTGGTGAAGCTCATTGCGCCGTATCAGATCGCCAATGGTTGGCGTACCCAGCATCACCTCCACCGCCGCCCGGCGCTGCCCATCGCGGGTGCGTACCAGACGTTGGGAAACGAAGGCCTTGAGGTTGTTACCCAGATCATTGAGCAACTGCCCACGGCGTTCTTCCGGGAAAAAGTTGATGATCCGGTCCAGCGCCTGACTGGCGTTGTGGGCGTGCAAGGTGGAGAGCACCAGGTGCCCGGTGTCGGCGAAAGCCAATGCATGCTCCATGGTTTCGCGGTCGCGAATTTCACCGATCAGCACCACATCCGGGGCCTGACGCAGGGTGTTCTTCAAGGCAGCATGAAAGCTGCGCGTATCGACGCCCACCTCACGCTGGTTGATGATCGACTGTTGATGGCGATGGATATACTCCACCGGGTCTTCGATGGTGATGATGTGCCCGCTGCTGTGGCGATTGCGGTAATCGATCAACGCTGCCAGCGATGTCGACTTGCCCGAATCCGTGGCGCCGACGAACAACATCAGTCCCTGTTTGAGCATCACCGTCTCAAGCAACACGGCCGGCAGTTTGAGGTCTTCAAAGCGCGGGATATCGAGTTTGATATTGCGCGCCACGATCGACACGTCATTGCGCTGCTTGAAGATGTTGACGCGAAAGCGCCCGACTCCGACCAGAGAAACCGCCAGGTTCATTTCCAGCTCGCGGTCGAACTCTGCACGCTGCTCGACGTCCATAAGGGCCTCGGCAATCAGGGCGATCTCGCCGGGCTTGAACACTTCATGGGCCAGTGCTCGCAGTACCCCTTTGAAGCGCCCGGTAGGCGGTGCGCCAGTCGACAGGTAAAGATCCGAGCCATCCTGGCTGGCCAGCATTCTTAGCAGCGAGTGAATTTCCATGGCAAAAAAATATCCATTGAGCCTTCCATTGAACGAAAATTGCCAAGGCACGCCACTTTTCACGCGTCCGAGCGTCTACTCCCTCGAAGAATAGTAGATGCACCAGTACTGACAGGTAGCACCGCCCTAATGCAGGAACCCCAATGAACGGATCCCCTACCGGCAGCGACGCCCAGGCCTTGATTGCCCGACTCGACTGGGCACAAAGCCCACTGGGCTCTGCCAGCCACTGGCCGCAGAGCCTGCGTACCGCCGTGGACATCGTGATTCACTCGCCCATGCCCATGCTGTTGTTATGGGGGCCGGAGCTGTCGCAGATCTACAACGACGGCTTTGCGCTGCTGGCCGGCAACAAGCATCCGCAGGCTTTCGGACAACCCACGCACCAGACATGGCCAGAACTTAAAGACTTCACCGACCCCATTTATAGCGCTGTCTTACAAGGCCAAGTGCGTTCCTACAGCGAGCAGCGTTTCAGCCTGCAACGCGATGGTGGCGAATCGGATGTCTGGCTGGACCTGACCTACAGCCCGATTCGTGACGAACGCGGGCAGGTCGCCGGGATCCTGGTCACTGCCATCGAAACCAATGAGCGCCGACGCATCGCCCTGGAACTCAAACAACGCTCTGAGGCCAGTCTCAAGGCCCAACACGAAACCGAAGAGCGCCTGCAACTGGCCCTCGCCGCCACCGACGCGGTGGGCACCTGGGATTGGGATATCGGCGAAGATCGCTTTATTGCCGATGCTCACTTCGCCCAGTTGCACAGTGTTGATCCGGCACTGGCCAGCCAACTGCCCATCACCGAATACCTCAACGGCGTGCACCCGGAAGACCGGGGCATGGTCGCCCGCAGCATCAAGCATTGCATCAGCCATGGCAGCGAATACGCCGAGGAATACCGACTGCTGCAAGCCAGTGGCGAAGTGCGCTGGGTCTTTGCCCGAGGCCGCTGCTACAAGGATCACCACGGTCGCCCCCTGCGTTTTCTCGGTGCCGCTCTGGACCTGACCGAGCGCAAGCACACCGAACAAGCGTTACGGCAAAGCCAGACCGAGCTGCAGCTGATCATCAACGCCATGCCGGTGCTGATCGGCTATGTCGATCATGAACAACGCTTTCGCCTGAACAACAGCGCGTACCTGGACTGGTACGGCATGACCCCGCAGGAGCTGTACGGCAAAACCATTCGCGAAATTCTCGGCGACGAACTCTATGCCACCCGCGTCGAACACATCAGCGCCGCGCTGGCGGGCAAAGCCTGCAGTTTCGAGGCCTATTCACCGCACCGCGACGGCCGACCGCGTTACGCACTTATGAAGTACCTGCCACGCTTTGGTTCTGACGGTGCGGTCAATGGGTTCTACATTTTCGTGATCGACGAAACCGAGCGCAAACAGACCGAGGAAGCCTTGCGCAACCTCAACGAGACGCTGGAAGAACGGGTCGACACACGCACCAAGGCACTGGCTGAAGCCAACCATCGCCTGCAAAACGAGATGTTTGAGCGTGAACGCGCCGAAGATGCGTTGCGCCATGCCCAAAAAATGGAAGCCGTCGGCCAACTCACTGGCGGTATCGCCCACGACTTCAACAACATGCTGACCGGGATTATTGGCAGCCTGGACCTGATGCAGCGCTACATTGCCGATGGGCGTAGCGATGAGATCGGCCGCTTTGCCGATGCGGCCGTGTCGTCAGCCAATCGGGCTGCCGCCTTGACTCACCGGCTGCTGGCATTCTCCCGCCGACAATCGCTGGACCGTCGACCGCTCGAGCCCAACACGCTGGTGCGTTCGCTCGAAGAGCTGTTGCGCCGCACCAAGGGCGAGCATATAGAACTGAAGTTTCAGCTGGCACCGGAAGTCTGGCCGGTCAACACCGATGCCAACCAACTGGAAAACGCCCTGCTCAACCTGGTGATCAACGCCCGCGATGCAATGCCTGAGGGCGGCGAGCTGGTGATTGAAACCGCCAATAGCTACCTCGATGGCAACGACATCAGCACCCTTGAGCCGGTCAAGGCCGGTGACTATGTGATGCTCGGCGTACGCGACAACGGTACCGGCATGACCCCGCGCGTATTGGCCAAGGCCTTCGATCCGTTCTTCACCACCAAACCCATCGGCCAGGGCACCGGGCTGGGGTTGTCGATGATTTATGGCTTCGCCCAGCAATCCGGCGGCCATGTGACCCTCAGCAGTCAGCCGGGACAAGGCACGTCGGTGCGCCTGTATTTGCCACGCCTGCACAACGCGCCTCAGCACAGCTCGCTGGCGGCAGTCAGCCTGGGCAGCCCCTATGCGACGGCGGGCGAGTCGGTGGTGCTGGTCGAAGACGACCCTGCGGTGCGTATGCTGGTGCTCAATGTGCTGAACGAACTGGGCTACATCGCCCATGAGGCGCAAGACGCCAAAAACGCCCTGCCGCTGCTGGAATCTGACCTGCGTATCGATCTGCTGGTAACCGATGTCGGCCTGCCCGGCATGAATGGCCGGCAACTGGCGGAAATCGCCCGTCAGCATCGACCTGGGCTTAACGTGCTGTTCATGACCGGCTACGCGGAAAAAGCCGCCGAACGTCAGGGTTTTCTCGACGAGGGCATGGACCTGTTGGCCAAGCCCTTCACCCTTGAACAACTGGCCGGCAAGATTCGCCACATGATCCGCCGAACCGGATGATTTGAGGCATAATCGCGCCCCGCCGCCACCACCGCTCCAAGGTAACTGCCCCAATGAAAGCTCAAGCCCGCCATATTCTGGTGAAAACCTTTGATGAGGCCGAACAGCTCAAACAACGTATCGCCAAGGGTGAAGCCTTTGATGTGCTGGCCAAGAAGTATTCCACCTGCCCGTCCGGCAAACGCGGGGGTGACCTGGGCGAAGTCCGGCCCGGGCAGATGGTTGGCGCCATCGATGCGGTGATCTTCAAGAAACCGCTGCGTGTCGTGCATGGGCCGATCAAAAGCAAGTTTGGTTATCACCTGGTGCAGGTGTTTTACCGCGATTGAGAACACAGAGGGGGCCCTGTGGTGAGGGGGTTGCCCCCTCACCACATTGACTGTATTTCAATCTTTGGGGATCAGTGCCCCCGGCACCTGAATCACCCGGCTCGCCAACCGATGCCCGGCTTCTGCGGCCTCTGCCGGGCTTGCGCCACGGAGCCGACTGGCCAGATATGCCGCGCTGAACGAATCCCCCGCCGCCGTGGTGTCCACCACCCGTTCGACGCGCAGCGCCGGAACCTCGAACGACTCACCGTCACAGCGAATCAGACACGGCTCGGCGCCGCGCTTGAGCACCACTTCCGGTATGCCGATCTGCTCGTAGGCCGCGAACACCGCCGCCTCATCGGAAAAGCCGAACAACGCCTGTTCATCATCCACTGTCAGCAGTGCCAGATCGACATAGGGCAAGACTTCGCGGTACGCCGTCCGAGCCTGTTCGACGCTGCTCCACAAACGCGGCCGATAGTTGTTGTCAAAGACGATCCGCGCATCCCGCTGACGGGCTTCAATCAGTGTCTCGATGAGCTTTTTACGCCCTGCTTCGCCCAGCACCGCCAGGGTGATGCCACTGAAATACAGCACGTCGTAATCCGCCAGCGCCGCAAGAATCGGTGCCGCCGCCGGCGTGGTAAAGCAATCGCGCACAGCGGCTTCGTTGCGCCAATAGAGAAAACGACGTTCACCCGACGCATCGGTCTGGATGCAGTACAAACCGGGCAAACGTCCCCGCAGCCGCTGGACCATGCCCAGGCCGATACCTTCTTCGGACCAGCTCTGGCACATGGCATCGCTGAAGCTGTCATCGCCCAGCGCGGTGACGTAATCCACCGTGGCCCCATCACCCATTTCACGAGACAGGTAGACCGCGGTGTTCAGGGTGTCGCCGCCAAAACTCTGTTGCAGATTGCCGTCGGCGCGCTGCTGCAACTCGATCATGCACTCGCCGATCAGCGCGATGCGTGGAGTGTTGGGGCCGAGATGGCTGAGGGTGTTCATGGTTGTGGGGTCTCTGGTGATTCAATGTTGTCTGGCAGGACGCCTTCGCGAGCAAGCCCGCTCCCACATTGGATCTCCAGTGTTCACAAGATCAATGTGGGAGCGGGCTTGCTCGCGAAGGCCGCGCCTCGGTCTCAAACCTTAAAAGCAGGTTTCCATGCTTTCGATGACGTTCAACTGTTCATCCACCAGGCAACCGGTGCGCCATTTGTCGAAGGTCAGGCACGGGTGAGACGTACCGAACGAGATGATGTCGCCCACACGCAACTGAACCCCGGGCGCGACCGTCATGAACGCATGCTGATCCATCACCGCCGTCACTGTGCAGGCACTGACGTCATCACCGATCGCTGGCAGCACACCCGCCCGGTAACGCAGCAACGGCACCGGCAGCCCCGCGTCATACGCTACATCGCGCTTGCCCAGGGCAATCACCGCAAACCCCGGCTCCGGCAACGACTGCACATGCGCCCAGACTTCCAGTGCCGGACGCAGGCCTTCATGCAAGTCGCTACGACGATCGAGCACGCAGCATTGCGCTTCCTTGTAGATGCCATGGTCGTGAGCCACGTAACTACCGGGGCGCAGCACGCTGAGGAAACGTCCGCCGGCGTTTTGGGCTTCGAACGACGCGGCGATCAGGTCATACCAGGCCGAGCCCGACGCCGTGATAATCGGCTTGGCGATCGCGAAAGCGCCGCTGTCTTGCAACTGCACCGCGAGGCGTACCAGGGATGCAGCAAACTCGCGGATGCCGCTGACCGCCTGGTCGCCGTGAATCACCCCTTCGTAGCCTTCAATGCCGGTCAATGCCAACCCCGGCTGCGCTTTGATCGCCTCAGCCAGTGCCAGCACTTCGGCTTCGCTGCGGCAGCCGCAACGG
Source organism: Pseudomonas sp. FW306-02-D09B (assembly GCF_058782685.1). Classification (NCBI taxonomy): domain Bacteria; kingdom Pseudomonadati; phylum Pseudomonadota; class Gammaproteobacteria; order Pseudomonadales; family Pseudomonadaceae; genus Pseudomonas; species Pseudomonas sp. FW306-02-D09B. The sequence continues at coordinate 233,246 of NZ_JBYSXY010000006.1, read as the reverse complement.
CCACCGACCACGCCGTACTCGATCATCACGTTCAAGCGCAGGCCGCGCGCGGCGAAAAATGCCCCGAGGTCGGCAACGTTGTCCGGGTGATCGACCATGCAGTAAAAGTCGAAAGACGGATCTGCCAGCAACTCGGCGATCAGCGCCATGTTTGGCGCCCCCACCAACTGATTGGCCATCAACACCCGGCGCACGCCATGGGCGTAGGCGGCACGAGTCTGCACCGCAGTGGCGAGGGTAATGCCCCAGGCGCCCGCCTCCAGTTGGCGACGAAACAACGACGGGGTCATGCTGGTTTTACCGTGCGGCGCCAGCTCGGCACCGCTGTGGCTGACGAATGCCTGCATCCAGTGAATGTTGTGCTCCAGCGCTTCGCGGTGCAGCACCAGCGCCGGCAGGCTGACGTCACGCACCAGGTTGGCACCGGGCTGGCCGTTGCCCTTTTCCACGGCAGCGATGTTCAAGGCAGAAGGCATGTTCTAACTCCTCACACGCGGCCGCGAACGGCCACTGTTATTCGTTGATGCGACGGGCCAGGTTGTTCGCGCTGTCGATCAGCACCCGGCGATAGTCGTTGTAATTGTTCTTCGCATCGGCCCTTGGGGCGACGATGCACAGGGTCGCAATGGCGACGCCACTCGGGTCTTTCACCGGTGCGGCAAAGCAGTGGGTAAAGGTGTCGGCGACGCTGTCGAAGGAGAAGAACCCGTCGATAGCGGCCTGACGGATTTCCGCCAGAAAACGCTCCAGCGGCAGGCGTTCGCCATCAGGCAGGATGAAGTCCTCTTCATCGATCAGGTCGACGATTTGCTGGTCACTCAAGTGCGCCAGCAACAAGCGCCCGGAAGCGGTCCACGGGATCGGCGCGTTCTCGCCAATGTCCGAGGAAATGCGGAAATGCCGCTCGCCCTCCTTCATCAGCGCCACCGTGTACTTGCGCCCATTGAGCAGGCACATCTGCGCGGTTTCACGGGTCTGGCTGACGATTTCCTGCAAGGCATGATCGGCCTCGCGGCTGAGGTCGAAATGACGCAGATGCGCTTGCCCCAGAAAGTACAGTTGCCGGCCAAGATAGACGTGACCTTCCTTGCCCACCGGTTCGAGAATCCGTCGTTCAAGCAGCGACGCGACCAGTTCGTAGACCGTGGATTTCGGGCTGCCGATACCGCTGGCGATATCGTTCGGGCGCAGCGGCTGGCCAATTTCCTTGAGGAAATCGAGAATATCGAACGCCCGGTCCAGACCGCGAGCCCGGCGCTTGATGGTGTCTTCGGTCATGTCAGTGGGTTCTCATTCAAATTCGCCGGTGAGTTTAACCAGAGTCCTGTACCGACCGTTAGGCCGCCATCGCTGGCAAGCCATGCTCCTACAGAGAAACGCGATCCCCTGTAGGAGCAAGGCTTGCCCGCGATCGGGTCACCGCGGTTCAGGCCTTCTTCTTGTACGCCACACAATCAATCTCGACCTTGCAGTCGACCATCATGTTCGCCTGCACACAAGCCCGGGCCGGGGCGTGTTCCGGGCTGAAGTATTCGGAGAAGACTTTGTTGAAGCTCCAGAAATCCCGTGGATCTTCCAGCCATACGCCCGTACGCACCACGTCTTCCAGGCCATAGCCGGCTTCTTCGAGGATCGCGATCAGGTTGCGCATGGTCTGGTGAGTCTGCTCGACGATCCCGCCGGCAATGATTTCGCCGTCCACCGCTGGCACCTGGCCAGATACGTGCAGCCAGCCATCGGCTTCCACCGCACGGGCGAAAGGACGAGGCTGGCCGCCACCGGCGGTGCTACCGGTGCCGTAACGAGTAATACTCATGAGTGTTTCTCCTGATCTGAAATTGAATGTTAAAAACGCGTGTTCTTGAGAAATTCCGCCAAACGCGGAGATTGCGGGCGTTCGAACAATTCCTTGGGTGGCCCCTGCTCTTCGATACGCCCCTGATTCATGAAAACGATCTTGTCCGAGACTTCAAAGGCAAAACGCATCTCGTGGGTCACCAGCAGCATGGTCATGCCATCCTCGGCCAGGCCCTTGATCACGCTCAATACTTCGCCGACCAGCTCCGGGTCGAGCGCCGACGTCACTTCGTCGAACAGCATCAGGCTCGGGTTCATCGCAATCGCCCGGGCAATCGCCACGCGCTGTTGCTGACCACCCGACAACTGACCCGGATAGTGATCGCGACGTTCCAGCAGGCCGACACGCTCCAGCCATTTTTCCGCCAGCACCACCGCTTCGTCCTTGTGCAGCTTTTTGACTTTCAGCAGGCCAAGGGTGACGTTCTGCAACGCCGTGAGATGGGGAAACAGGTTGAACTGCTGGAACGCCATGCCGGTCATCGCCCGGTGCTGGGCAATGACTTTTTCCGAGTGGCGCACACGCTTGCCGTTGACCTCGTGGTAACCGATGGACTCGCCATCGAGCAGGATCCGCCCGCCCTGGAACTCTTCGAGCATGTTCACGCAGCGCAGCAGCGTGGTCTTGCCCGAGCCGCTGGAACCGATCAGCGTGACCACGTTGCCACGCTGCATGGTCAGGTCGACGCCCTTGAGCACTTCGAGCGGGCCGTATTGCTTGTGCAGATCGCGAATCTCCAGCAGGGCCTGGCTAGCGTTCTTTGTCGAAACTTGAGCTTGAGTCATGGCAAGGCCACCCGCTTTTCAATATGCCGGCCGAGTAATTCGATGGCGTAGTTGATGATGAAAAAGAGAAAACCGGCAAACAGGTAAAACTCCAGGGTCATGAAGGTCCGGGCGATGATCTGCTGGGTACTCAGCAGCAACTCGGCCACACCGATCACCGAGAGCAAGGTCGAAGCCTTGACGATTTCGGTCGACGAGTTGACCCAGGTCGGCAAAATCTGCCGCAGCGCCTGAGGCAGCAGCACGTAAGCGAGAGCCTGATAAAACGTCAGACCGATGGCCTTGCTCGCTTCCATCTGCCCACGTGGCAGCGCTTGCAACGCACCGCGAACGATCTCGGCAACGTGCGAACCGCAGAACAGCGTCAGCCCCAGCACTCCGGCCTGGAACGCATCGATCTGCCAGCCCAGTGCGGGCGCCATGTAGAAGCAGGCCAGCACCAGCACAAACACCGGCGTGCCACGGATCAGGTCGACGTAAAAACGAAACGGCGCGCGCATCCAGAACTTGCCGTAGGTCAGCACCAGCCCGGCAACGATGCCGATCAGGGTGCCCAGCATGATCGCCAGGACAGAGCACTGCACACTGGTCAAAAAGCCCGACCACAGGGTGTCGCGGGCGACCCATAACTCATGCAACCAACTTGGGGACTCGTACATCGGAGCGCTCCTAACGGCGAATCGCCAGACGCTGCTCGAGGTAACGCAGCAGCATCGCGATGAGATAACAGGCCGCAACATAGAGCGCTGTCGTCACCAGCCAGGTTTCAATCACCCGGTAGCTTTCGACGTTGATCTTGCGCGCGTAATAGGTCAGCTCCGGCACGGCAATCGCCGCCGCCAGCGAGGTGTCCTTGAACAGCGAAATGAAGTTGTTCGAGAGCGCCGGCAACACGTTGCGCAACATCACCGGCACGGTGACGTACGCCTTGACCTGCCACTCCCCCAGACCAATCGCCAGCCCGGCTTCACGCAGGCCTTTGGGGATGCTCAACAACCCGCCACGGAACACTTCGGTCAGGTACGCCCCGGCATACAACGACAGGGTGATGATGAACGACGGCAGCTTGTCCAGCCGGATACCCAGGCTCGGCAGCGCAAAGTAGATCAGCAGAATCAACACCAGAATCGGCGTGTTACGGATCACCGTCACGTACACCGACGCCAGCACCCGCAATGCGCGGTGCTTTGAGAGCAAAGCAAACGCCATCAGCAGGCCGATCACGCAACCGATGGCGATCGACACCAACGCCAGTTCAAGACCCAGGCCGAGCCCCGCCAGCAAGGTGTCGAAATCGCGCCAGACGGCGGCAAAGTTCAACTGATAGTTCATGGTCAGCAGTACCTTGAGCGGGGCGCGTTATTGGCGCCCCACTCTCACGGGATCATTTGAATTCGACAGGGAAGCCAATTGCCGGGGAAGGCAGATCGACACCAAACCACTGTTTGAAGGACGCCGCGTAAGTCGGGAACTCAACGCCGGTCATGGCTTCATGCAAGACGGTATTGACGAAATTCAGCCAGTCCTGATCGCCGCGCTTGACCGCGCAGGCGTAGGTTTGCGGGCTCCAGGCATAGGTCGGGCTGCGATAGCGGCCAGGGTTCTGCACCATCAGGTATTTGACCGAAGACTGGTCGGTGGCAGCGGTGTCGGCACGGCCGGAGTTCACTGCCTGGTACATCAAGTCGACGCTGTCGTATTGGTCAACCTTGGCCTTGGGCAGCGCCTGGTGCACCAATTCTTCGGCATAGACGTTTTGCAGTACTGCCACGGTGACGCTGTCGCCGGCCGCCTTCAGGTCTTCGATTTCCTTGTACTTGCTGTTGGCCGGCAACAGCAGGCCAACGCCTTCGCGGTAGTACGGCAGGGTGAACGCCACTTGCTGCGCACGGCTGGCGGTGACGGTAATGAACTGGCAGCTCATGTCGACCTTGTCGGTCAGCAAATTCGGAATCCGCGCGTCTGACGACTGCACCACGAACTCGACCTTGCTCGGGTCATTGAACAAACCCTTGGCGACCATCCGCCCGATGTCGATATCAAAACCCTGCAATTTTCCGTCCGCGCCCTGAAAGTGCCACGGCGCGTTGGTGCTGCCCGTGCCCACGATCAAATGCCCGCGCTTCAACACATTGTCGAGCCTGCTGTCCGCCGCCTGGGCAATGCCCACGGCAGAGGCTGTGGCCGCAAAGAGAAAAACACACGCTGTAAACAAGGAAAGTCGACGCTGCATGACGGGCACTCCAGGATGATGTTTATTCCGCTATACCGGAACATGGTATGTAACAACGGAATAGACAGCAGAAAGTGTGCCATAGCCCGAACGGAAAATCCCAAGGCAAATGAAATGTGAATCGAATCAACGGGATATGTGAAAGCACAAAAAAGGCGTTACCAAACGACGCAGCGCACAAGCGCTACCGTTGGCTACAGGCACGGGTAGTTGGGCCCCAATTGAGGGCGAGCGAGCCGATACGTGTCACGAAAACCGTCAACCACTCGACCCTATTGTCAGGCGCTTTACGCTATGACCTTGAGCAAACCTCTGATCCCTCCCCGGTTGTAGCTCAGGTCATCGATACCACCATTCGTCGACATCTCTAACTGACCTGTCAGATCTGACAGTTGTAGGTTGCTTGTTTCTGGCGCTCAATCTTTTTACCCCGACTTCAGAGGCCTTTCAGATGTCGCTGAGTCGTGATGATCAACTTCGCGTAACACCCACTTACAGGAGTTTCCAAATGTCCCAACAGCCCGCAGAAAATAATTTGCTGCTCAATGGTGACTTTTCACGGAAGGGAGAGCACTGGACACCTAACTCGCCAGCAAAGGTCGAGTATTCCGAGGATTCCTGTGCCTTGCAGGTTAATGCCCAGATTACTCAGCGCGTTACGGTCGAAGGTGAGGGAGAATTCAAGTTTTCCGTAAAAATGAAAACCGACAGTGGGTCAGCGTGTCAGGCAACGGTCGTGATGCATCCCTCCAAGCAGCGCAAACAACTCGATCTGGGCGGCGGCATGCACTGGACTGAAAAGGAACTTCACTTCTCGGCTCCAGCTGACACTCAGCACATGGAAGTCAAGTTGCTGGCAAACGATGGCGTAAGCAGCGTCTTCGGGTCGCGTTTTGATGATGTGGTGCTCAAACGGCTCTGAATGACGCAGTGGCTTGACAGCGGTCCGTCAATTCTCCTGACGGACCCGTTCGAACTCGCAACTTCTTTTAGTCTTTAGGTCTTTGTCAGTGAACGCAGCACGAACAGTTCTCACGTTCCGATCATATTGAATACGTACTGGCTCCAACGTTTTCTGTGCAAAGGACTATTCCGTGAATCCAAAAACCGCTCCCATTACCCTGGCGCCGCAATACCGCCGGGCATTGAGGACTTACCGCCCGGTCGTCCTGTATTTCGCTCATCCGCACTGCTACGCCTGTGAGTTTGCCGGGCCGATATTTCGGGCGACGGCCGAGGCCTATAAAGATCGCGCCGAGTTTTACATGTTGAATACAGCCGAATCCCCCCGTCACCCCAAGGTCAGCGGCACCCCCACGGTGTTGTGCTATTGCAACGGGAAACTGCTGAGAAAGCTCAAAGGTTTTGATAGTGCGGAGACTTTGAACAACGTGTTTATCGCTCTCTTGGGCAAGGCTCGCGCTAAACCTGTCCCACGCAGACCGCAGCGTGACCTGCAATGGTTACGGCAACCCCTTGGCTCTTTACGCACCGTTCCACGGGCGCATCAGTTGCTCGCTCATCGCAGCGCGAAGACTTCGAAACCCTCGTCTCCAGTCTCTGCCGACGGTTGCACCAATCAGAACTGAACGCATCAGTGGTGCTTGAGCGTCGCCAGCACGCGCTCGGCGTTCTCCGAACACGCCATCCCCTCAGGCCGGTCCTTGATGGTCTCGATCATGCCCAGCAACTTCGCCTTGCTCTGCGCCAGATGCTGTTGCATCTCTTCGATCTGTCCGACCTTGTGCTCAAGGCTCGACACCAGTTCGTCGTGCCTGAGCTCACCCTGCTTTGGACTGGTGAGCAACTGCTTGAGCTCTTCCAGGCTGAACCCGGCCTGCTGCGCACACTGGATGATTTGCAGGGTTTGCAGCACCTCTGCCGGGTAGCGCCGATAACCGTTGGCCAAGCGCTGGACCTGGCCGATCAACCCCTGGCTTTCGTAAAACCGGATGCGCGAAGCGCTCAGGCCGCTCATTTGCGCCAACTCACCAATCTTCATCAGAACCTCATTACCACGCTTGACATTAAAGTTAACTTTAAGCTTAGCCTCACCTCTCCACTACTGAGGAGTCAAGCATGTCGCCCTTTCACGCGTTGAATCTGCCCAACGGCCAGACGATCGGCAATCGCATCGCTAAAGCGGCGATGGAAGAAAACCTTGCCGACACTGATCAAGCCCCCTCACAGGCCTTGATGCAGCTCTATCGGGCCTGGGCTGATGGCGAGGCCGGCCTGCTGCTGACCGGTAATGTAATGATCGACCGTCGGGCCATGACCGGTCCCGGCGGTGTGGTGCTGGAAGATGAACAGCACCTTGAACGTTTCCGTCAATGGGCTGCGATTGGTCGGGCCAAGGGCGCACAGTTCTGGATGCAGCTCAACCATCCCGGGCGCCAGACCATGGCCAATCTCGGTCAACCCGCCTGGGCGCCGTCTGCCGTGGCGCTGGAAATGGGACAGTTCTCGAAGATGTTCGCCCAGCCCACACCGATGAGCGAAGACAACATCCAGGAGGTCATCCAGCGCTTCGCCACCAGCGCTGCCCTGGCCGAAAAAGCCGGTTTTACCGGTGTGGAAATTCACGCGGCGCATGGCTACCTGATCAGTCAATTCCTGTCGCCATTGAGCAATCGACGAACCGACCGCTGGGGCGGTTCGCTGGAAAATCGCGCGCGCTTGTTGATTGAAGTGGTGAACGCCGTTCGTGCAGCCGTCACGGCAGACTTTTGCGTCGCGGTGAAACTCAATTCCGCCGACTTCCAACGCGGCGGCTTCGATGCCGACGATGCGCGGCAGGTCATCGACCTGCTCAACCCGCTCGCCATCGATCTGCTGGAGTTGTCGGGTGGCAGCTATGAAGCTCCGGCGATGCAAGGCGAAGCCCGCGACGGTCGGACTCTGGCGCGCGAGGCCTACTTCCTCGAAATGGCCGGTGAACTGGCGAGCCGGGCACAGATGCCGGTAATGGTGACTGGCGGTATCCGACGCCTGCCGGTTGTCGAACAGGTGCTGGCCAGCGGCATTGCCATGGCCGGTATCGGCACCGCGCTGGCGGTCGAGCCGTTGCTGGTCAAACTGTGGCGCGAGGGACATGACAGCCACCCACAATTGCCGCCGATCACCTGGAAACGCAAGCCCTTGGCGGCACTGGCCAACATGGCCGTGGTGCGCTTTCAGATCCAGCGCCTGAGCCGCGGTCGCCAGCCAAAACCTGCGGTGTCGGCACTCTGGGCGTTGATTCTCGACCAGTTGTACATCGCCAAACGCACGCGCCAGTACCGGGCAGCGATGAGCAAATAGCCGGATGGCTTATGCAATCCTCGTGGAGCTACCTGCGGCCGCTCCACGGGTGAGGGTCAGCGAAACAGGCGGGGCCAGTGCCATCGAACGGGTCGAGGACGCTTGAACCGTTCCCAGAGCATCCAGCCCATGCTCACCAGCATCAGCGGCACATGCCCCTGCTCTGCCAGCATCGGCAACAACATCAGGGCCCAGCACGAGCCGACGCACCAGCCTGCGCTGACCACACCATAGGCCAGACAATCCTTGATAAACCCCCAGCCGAACGCCGAAATCCTTGGCTGGTGATGACAGCGGTTCAGGTACCGTTGTTTGAGCGGCGAGGCCTGCCACACCAGGCACACGGCCAAAGTAACGACAAACGCCATCGCCTGCGAAACCCCAAGCATCACCCGCGCCGCGACTACCAAGGTCATGAGCAGCAGACCGGCTAGCGTCCAGACGCTGGTGAAACCCAGCACAAACAACACCACCGCCTGCCAGCGCTTCCTCAGCAAACTGCGTTGCCATACATACGTCAGCGGATGGACCAGCAGCAAAGGAGTCATCGCCAGCAACATCGATAGCCATGAAACCACCAACTGGCGAGGAGGATTGAACAGCAACGCCTGTTCAATCCCCTGCCAGCTCGCGGCATAAGCAAGAGGCACGAAGGCTCCGCAGAATGCCGGGATAGACAGCATCTGCACCGAACCGAGGAGCAGCCCCCAACCTGCCAGGCTGATCAGGATCAGCCACGGCAGGAAGCCTCGGGTCACGGCCTGGATGAGGTATGCCCCCATCTTCAGTCGCCTTGCCGATAGACACTCACACGACCGACCGTGATGTTGTCCTCGGCCTGAACATCGGTCACCGGCACAAAGCGCACTTGCAATTTCGCCAGAACCGGATGGCCGCTGGCACTGAGCTTGTCGAAGACATCAGTGATTTCCAGCACATGGCTCACACCCTTGCCGCCATGCTGGCTGTCCGGGCTGCTGGCCTTGCGCACGCCAAACAGCGAGATCGACCCAACGTATTGGTCAGGCAGCGCCGACAACTGTCCCTCGACCGGCAGACTGATGTACACGTCGAAGGTCGCCGCGTCATTGTTTCCGCGGATGTTTTCCAGGTTGAGGTACACCCGGTCCAGGGAATGCTCCGCAACCGTGGGGGCAAAGGCCCGGGATTTCAGGTTGCCCATCAGCTTGCCCGAGGTGCTCTGGTCGAGTTGCAACGGCGTCTCGACTGTAGCGCCGGTCAAGGCGATGGCTTTGTCATTGGCGCCGAGCAGTTCGGCGGGTGATTGGGCGCTCATGGATTTTTCCTTCACTACTGCCGCACCAAGAGGCTCGGGGCTTGCGCCCAAGGTTTCCAAGCGTTGTTGGAATGCCCGGGTACCGTGCAGCGGGTCGGACGTATCCTCATAACTATAATCCAGCTTCGGTGCCCGGGTATCGAGCATGTCAGACACCTTGAACGGCCACGAATCGCCGCTGACCGTCGGCACCACGAACCCCCGACCCGGGGTCGGCGGACCATTGAGCCACGCACTGTTGACCGGGTTGCGGTTCTGCCGGTCACGCTGCAGCCACACGTCCCAGAGCCGGTCGATGTTGGCGTGATGCAGCCAGAATATCGGGTCCAGACCAGCGGTATCCGGATCGATCATCAACCCCGGCACCCGGCTGCCCTGTTGCTGGCCGCCCACGGCGACGTGCACGTAGTTGTGCGGTTGCGACTCGAGCCGGCCGCTGACCTGGCCATAGTGCTCGAACACCGTGACCGGGCCGCCAAAACCTGGAGAGCCACCGCCGGAACCGCCGGCGAAATCATGATCGGTAAGGGCCGGACGCAGATTGATCCGCTGCTCGTTGAGCACCACCACCCCGTTACCGGTCGGGCCAAACCGGCGAGCTACAAACAAGGGATTCTGCTCACCGTTGGGCAACGTGGTCGCCGCGAAACAGGCCGGAAGCTTCAGCGTCTGCTGGTTCTCGTTGTAGTTCCAATACGGCAGGGCCCAATCACTTGGCCCTCCGAGGCTGACGATAGCCTTGCGGACGATCTGCTCGAATGAAGCAAGATAGCCGCGGTGCCACGGCAAAAAGTACCAGCTCTGGTGCTGACACTGGTTCCAGTAGGTGTCCTGATCTGCCTGGGACGGTAGCTGCTCACCCCGTCGCAGATAACCGGCGCTTTGCCAAAGGGGAATATCGATACCGTGAATCGCCGCCAGAAACCGCCAACTGGTGCGGTCAGTGATCGGTCGTTGTTGAAGGACTCCGACGCCACGCGCATACCACAACAAGGTATCGCTCCAGCCAGAACCCAGCTTCCATACATCACGCCGTACATGTGCCATGGTAGTTCTCCCTGAAAAACCGCGTGAATGAGGAGCGCACTCCTCAACAAGCAACGGTAGATCAGGTGCCGCACAGCCCCTGTGAAAGCAGACCGGCGGCATGACCTTCACGGCCAGGCAGAATCGGCGATCATTTACCGCCCGGAAAAACGCAACCGCGAGAGCATTCGCAGGTCGCCGTCCAGGTAATAGGCGTTGGTCCAACTGTCATCCACCGCCAGGGGCGGAACCTGCTTGAGGTCCTCTTGCCTGGCGGCATAACGAAAACGGTAATGCTCGTAGAAGCGCAGCAATTCCAGGCCATAGCGGTCGGCCAGATCGGTGTCGCCGCGAATGATCAGGAAGTTTTCGTCGTTGCCTTCACTGGCATTGATGCTCAGGTTGTGGCTGCCGCTGATGATGATCGGCGCGTCGGTGGTAAAGTCGACGACGATGGCTTTGAGGTGCACCAGCAAATCGCCCTTCTGGCCTTTCATGCTTTCCTTGAGCCAGCCTTCGATACCGGTGTTGAGCAACGCGGTGGCGGCGAAATCGGCCGTGCGGTCGGCGTGATAACCGGTGATGCGGCTGGCAGTGTTTTGCAGGCCATAGCGCAGCACATCGTCGTGAGGTTGGCCGAGCAAGGCGTTGAGGATTTCGTCCGGCAGCGCGAACGCGGTGACAAACAGAACGTCCTTCTTCGCCGCATTGATGATCTCGACGAATTGCTGCAGATCGGCCTGGCCGGTACGCGGTGAGAAGCCGACAAACAACGGCTGTGACGGGTCCATCGGGTTGTTCTTGGTCAACCAGCTGCGTGTAGCACCCACGTCGGCCGGCGCAGCCCAGATCTGCTCGAACACTTGCAAATAACGGACACCCACAGCGGTATTGTCCAGCACATGCACCACGTTGGCCTGGCGGTAGACGCCGTTGTCGGTGAAATTGGTACTGCCGCACAGCACCGATTGCGGCCGATATTCACCACCATCGATCTTGCTCAGCACGATGAATTTGTCATGGAAGATCGCGTGGGTCACCCGCCCCCGCTTGCTCTCGTCGGGAAGCTTCGCCAGGCTCTCTTCATTCATGGTGGTGTCGGCATCACCGGGCTTGGCGTGATACAGCACCCGAACCTTGGCACCGCGCCCAAACGCCGCGTTGACCGCATCGATAATGGTCGGCAGTTGATACTCGTAAATCGCGATGTCCAGCGCCCACTGGCCATCCACGGCGCGCTCGATGAAACCGGTGATCTGCTCCAGCAAGCCGTTCTCCAGCCATTGCCGTGGTGCGGCGGGCCAGTCGTCGAGGGACAGGTTCTTGTTGGCGCTCAGCTGTGCGTCGAGCTCGGGGAACTTGCGGGAGAATGCCTGGCTGGCCGCCACCGCACGATTGAAAATGACATGCTGGCCCGCCGGCAGGCCATTGTCGGTGGTAACCGTCACCGCCAGGGCCTCGCCCAATTGCGGCGCATCCGGCGTGCCATAGGCCAGATGCACCCGATAGTTGATCGTCACGCCCGGATTCACCGCGTAATCAGCCCAGCGAAATTTCTGCAACGGTGCGCTGTCGCTGGGCGTCGCGTTGTACTGGGGAAAGGTGTGGGCCTTGCCGGGGAAGGTCAGGCTGTTGAACAAAAACTCCCAAGGCCCGCTGCCTTGCTGTTTTTCGATGGCGAAACCGAGCAGGCCTTTGCGTCGGGGTTCGGCCAGGTCCATGGCCAGTAACACACCGTTGGTACCGGCATAGGCTTTGACCCGGAAATCGTCCTGACTGTTAGCGGCTAGAACACGCATGATCCACTCCTGTGATGAGCTGAATCCACAGCATAGGTGCTGTGGGTAATTCGGCAGATTAAAGCGTGTCGATATGTCGATAGTCTGCGTTCAATTCGTGCGCCAGGACCTTCGCCCGCCCCAATCGAATCGGCCCGCGCTCGATGTCCACCAGCAGCGCCGGGCAATTGAGCGCCACCTGCATTGGCGTGTTTTTTAGACGGCCATCGGTCAACAGCAACACGCGTTGTTGCTCTGCCGGGAAACGCTTTTGCCGCAACGCCAACCAATGCGTCGCCTCATCCAGCGCCGCGAACAACGGCGTGCCTCCGCCCGCACCGAGTGCGTCGAGCCAGTCGCGCAGGCTGGCTGAGGCTTTCAGGCCTTGCACTTGCCACTTCGGCGCAGCACCACTGGCGGTCAACAGCGCCAGTCGCGCACGTTGGCGATAGGCGTCGTCGAACAATTGCGCCAGCAGGCCTTTGGCGTCGCTCAACGCCTGATGACGCCGGGTCGAGGCCGAGGCATCGACAATCACCAGCCACAGCTCGTGAGGTGAACGACTGCGCAGGTGAAACAGCAGATCTTCGCGCTGACGCGGACGGCCGTTGAGCAGCGTGCCGGGCCAATTGACCGAGCCGTTTTGGCTGGCTCGACGCTGACCTTGCCTGCCATTTTTCAGGCGTCCTGCGCGGGGTTTGGCATTCGCCCCCGCATCAGATCGAGGGCGAATGCCTAGGGCTTTTTTGGCCAGCTCGGCACTTCACGGCGGGCGCCGGTGGGTAATGCCTGCGCGGGCATTTCACCCCACTGGCCCTGGCCTTCGCCGGGGTTCGGTTGTTGGGTTGCGGACGAGTCTGGCGTGGTGTTCTGGCGCGGCGCAGACGGCGGCGTGTCGCGACGCCGATGGCGCAAGGCAAACTCGGCGACGGCATCGATATCGTCCTCGCTGATCGCCCCGGCCCCACGCCACGCCGCATGGGCGCGAGCGGCACGCAGCCAGACCAGGTCAGCGCGCAAGCCGTCGACCCCGGCGGCAAAACAACGCTCGGTGATCTGCGCCAGCGCCTGATCATCCAGAGGAATGTTCGCCAGTGCCGTACGTGCACCTTGGCAGCGTTCACGCAATGCCTGCTGCTGAACTTCCCAGTCGGCGCAAAAAGCCTGGGGGTCGCTGTCGAAGTCCAGCCGGCGACGGATGATCTGACCACGCTCAAGCGGCGCCGTGTGACCGCTGAGGGCGACGTTCAGGCCGAAACGGTCGAGCAGTTGCGGACGCAGCTCGCCCTCTTCCGGGTTCATGGTGCCGATCAGTACAAAGCGCGCCGAATGCCGATGGGAAATGCCGTCGCGTTCGATCAGGTTGGTGCCGCTGGCAGCGACGTCGAGCAACAGATCCACCAGGTGATCGGGCAGCAGATTCACTTCATCGACATACAACACGCCGCCGTCGGCCTTGGCCAACACACCGGGGGAAAACTGCGCACGGCCTTCACCCAGCGCGGCGTCCAGGTCGAGGGTGCCGACCAGTCGCTCTTCAGTCGCGCCCAACGGCAAGGTGACGAACTGCCCGCTGGCGAGCAGGTCCGCCAGGCCACGGGCCAATGTCGACTTGGCCATGCCCCGCGGGCCTTCGATCAGCACACCGCCGATTTTCGGGTCGATGGCCGTCAGGCACAGCGCCAGTTTCAGGGCATCGGCGCCGACCACGGCGGAGAGCGGGAAATGCGGGGTGTCGGTCATCGGGTTTTCTCGTATGTGGTCGGTGGTGTCTATTAGTACATATCACGGACAAGCCCGGCATTTGTGGCGAGGGGGCTTGCCCCCGTTCGATTGCGCAGCAGTCGGAAACCAGCGGACGCGTAATATCTGACACACCGTGATCGTCGTTTTGGGGCCGCTTTGCGGCCCAACGGGGGCAAGCCCCCTCGCCACAGGATTAACGGTCGGAGCGCAATTTTATGCCGGGCATCAACTGTCTTCTTCTATATCCAGCAGCAAATTCTCCAGCGCCTCGCGGTACTCGCCCGGCTCCTGCCACATCCCGCGTTGCTGGGCTTCGAGCAGGCGTTCGGTCATGTCGCGCAAGGCGTGCGGATTATGCTGCTGGACGAACTCGCGGGTCGACGGGTCAAGCAAATAGGCGTCGGCGAGCAAGGCGTACTGGTGATCGTCGATCAACTGCGTGGTGGCGTCGAAGGCGAACAGATTATCAACGGTGGCCGCCAGTTCAAAAGCGCCTTTGTAGCCGTGCCGCTTGATCCCGTCGATCCACTTCGGGTTCGCCGCTCGGGAGCGGATCACCCGGTTCAGCTCTTCCTTGAGGGTGCGGATCTTCGGCAAATCCGGCTGACTGTGGTCGCCATGGTAGCTCGCCGCCGCTTCACCGCTGAGGCTTTCGACGGCGGCGAGCATGCCGCCCTGGAACTGGTAATAGTCGTTGGAATCGAGCAAGTCGTGCTCGCGATTGTCCTGGTTTTGCAGCACCGCCTGAACCTGGCTCAAGCGCTGGGCGAACTGTTCGCGAGCCGCCGTGCCCTCATCGGAACCGCCATAAGCGTAGCCGCCCCAGTTCAGATAGACCTCGGCCAGATCCTCGCGGCTCTGCCACAAACGGCCATCAATGGCGCCCTGCACACCCGCGCCATAGGCACCGGGCTTGGCGCCGAAAATCCGCCAGCCGGCCTGTCGTGCGGCGGCCTCCTCGTCCAGACCGGACTGGATCAGCGCTTCGCGTTCGCTGCGAACCTTGGCCGCCAACGGGTTCATATCGTCTGGCTCGTCCAGCGCGGCAACCGCTTGCACGGCGGCATCGAACAACCGAATCAGGTTGGCGAAGGCATCGCGGAAGAACCCGGAAACGCGCAACGTCACATCCACGCGCGGCCGGTCGAGCAGGCTCAGCGGCAGAATTTCGAAGTCGTCGACCCGCTGACTGCCCGTCGCCCAGACCGGACGCACGCCCATCAGTGCCATGGCCTGGGCGATGTCATCGCCGCCCGTGCGCATGGTCGCCGTGCCCCAGACCGACAAACCCAACTGGCGCAAATGATCGCCGTGGTCCTGCAGGTGCCGTTCAAGAATCAGGTTCGCCGACTGGAAACCAATGCGCCAAGCGGTGGTGGTCGGCAGGTTGCGCACGTCCACCGAGTAGAAATTACGCCCGGTGGGCAGCACATCGAGGCGTCCGCGACTCGGTGCGCCGCTAGGCCCTGCCGGAACAAAGCGACCACTGAGCGCATCCAGCAGACCGCGCATTTCTGCCGGGCCGCAGGCGTCCAGTCGCGGTGCGACGACGTCACGCAAGCTGCCGATGATCGCACCGACGTCACCCCAGCCGGGCTGACTCAACAACTCGACATCAGCGCTGAGCGCCTGCTCGATCAACTGCGCGGCGAACAGCTCAAGACGTTCGCGAGTGTCGCCAGCGGTGCGCCAGGCCTCAGCGCTGAGCGTCAGCAATTCAGCCGGCTTCGGACCTGACCAAGGATCGGACAACACACAATCCAGCGGATCAAAGCCAAGCGCGAACGCCTTGGCCAAGGCCCGCAACAGACTCGATTGCGCGCCACGACCGTCACCGCGCGGAATCCGCAGCAACGCCAGCAAGGTGTCGATACGCAGACGCCCGCTTGGCGATTCGCCGAACACGTGCAGGCCGTCGCGAATCTGCGACTCTTTCAGGTCGCACAAATAGGTGTCCAGACGCGGCAACCAGATCGCGGCATCGGCGTCGCTGTCGAGCTTCTCGTCCAGCTGCAATTCACGGTCGATATGGGTTTCACGCACCAGATTGAGGATGTCGCGCTGCAACTCGCGAGCCCGTCGTGGGTCGAGCAATTGAGCTTCGTAATATTCGTCGGCCAACAGCTCCAGATTGCGCATCGGGCCGTAGGTTTCGGCGCGGGTCAGCGGCGGCATCAGGTGGTCGATGATCACCGCCTGCGTCCGCCGTTTAGCCTGCGCGCCCTCGCCCGGGTCGTTGACGATAAACGGATAGATATTTGGCAGCGGTCCGAGCAATGCATCTGGCCAGCAACTTTCAGACAGGCCAACGCCCTTGCCCGGCAACCATTCGAGGTTACCGTGCTTGCCGACGTGAATCACCGCGTGGGCGCCGTAGGCCTGACGCAACCAGAAATAGAACGCCAGGTAACCGTGGGGCGGCACCAGGTCCGGATCGTGATAGACCGCGCTCGGATCAACCTGATAACCGCGCGCCGGCTGAATGCCGACAAAGGTCAGGCCAAACCGCAGCCCTGCGACCATCATTCGTCCGCTGCGGAACATCGGGTCGTTTTCAGGCGATCCCCAACGTTCCAGCACCGCTGCACGGTTGGCTTCGGGCAAGGCGTTGAACATCGAGTAATAGTCGTCCAGTGCCAGGCTTTGCTGGCACGGGCGCAGGTCGATGCTCTCCAGGTCATTGCTGACCCCGCCGAGCAATTGCTGAATCAATGCGGTGCCGCTTTCCGGCAAATCGGCAGGCAACGGATAGCCCTCGGCGTGCAGCGCCCGCAAGATATTCAGCGCCGCAGCCGGCGTGTCGAGGCCAACGCCGTTGCCAATCCGCCCATCGCGAGTCGGGTAGTTGGCGAGGATCAGCGCAATGCGTTTTTCAGTATTCGCCACCCGCGCCAACTCGACCCAGCGCCGCGCCAGTTCAGCGACAAAATCCATGCGTTCAGGTTGCGGTCGATAGCAGACCACATCGGACTGACTGCGCTCACTGCGCCAAGCCAGATCCTTGAAACTGATCGGTCGGCTGATGATCCGCCCATCGAGCTCCGGCAAAGCGATGTGCATCGCCAGATCCCGCGGGCCAAGCCCTTGCTCGCTGGCACGCCAACCGGGTTCGTTGTCCTGGGCGCAGATCGCCTGGATCACCGGGATATTGCGCCGGAAGGGTCGCAGGTGCGGGGCTTCGGGGCTCGATTGAGCAAACCCGGTGGTGTTGAGAATCACCGAGGCCTGCACCTCATCCAGCCAGTCTTCGACCACCGTCAGGCAGCCGGGCTCTTTCAAACTGGCCAGCGCTATCGGCAGCGGGTTCAGCCCCGCTGCCTGCAAGCGCTGGCAGAAAACATCGATGAAAGCGGTGTTCGCCGCCTGCAAGTGCGAACGGTAAAACAGCACCGCCGCCACCGGTTGATCAAGCTGCCAGTTGGCTTGCCAATCGCCCAGCGTCGCGTTGCTTTTGTGTGGGTGGTAAATCGCGGTACGCGGCAAGGTCTGCGGTTCGGACCAGTGGTAATCGCGGCCCAGCCAACGACTGGCCAGACAGCGATACAAATCCAGCGCATTGCCCATGCCGCCCTGACGCAAAAAGTGCCAAAGCCGCTCGCGGTCTTCGACAGGCACGGTACTGAGGTCGCTGAGCTCCGGGTCAGGACGGTCATCGCCCGGCACCAGAATCAGTTGCACACCGCGTTGCGACAGCTCCACCAGACGTTCGATGCCGTAGCGCCAATAGGCAATCCCGCCGTGCAGCGAGATCAGAATCACCTTGGCGTGGCGCAGCACTTCGTCGACGTACAAGTCGACCGAGGCGTGATTCTGCACCTGCATCGGGTTGGCCAGGCGCAGGCTCGGATAGTCCTCGGGCAACTGCTGCGCGGCTTCGGCGAGCAGCGCCAGGCTGGAGTCGCCGCTGCACAGAATCACCAGCTCGGCGGGGGTTTGACCAAGGTCGGCAATGTTGTCATCCGAGACGAAACCGCCGGGCTGGGTCCTGAGCAGGTGCATGGGTTAAACGCTGAGCGCGGCGCGCAATTGCGCTTCGAGCAAGACGGCGTCCAGTTGCTGGCCAATCAGCACCAGACGGGTGCTGCGCGCTTCGTCTGCGCCCCACTGACGGTCGAAGTGCTTGTCAAAACGCGTACCCACGCCTTGGATCAGCAGGCGCATCGGCTTGCTCGGGATCGCGGCGAAGCCCTTGACCCGCAGGATGCCGTGCTGAACCACCAATTGGGTCAGGGCATCGAGCAACAGGCTTTCATCGGCTTGCGGCAGTTCGATGGAAATCGAATCGAAAGCGTCGTGATCGTGGTCGTCGTGGTCATCGCCATCATGGTGATGGTCGTGGTGGCTGTGGCGGCTGTCGATGTGTTCTTCAGAGCCGGCGCCCAGGCCGATCAACACGTCCAGCGGCAAACGACCGCTGCTGGCTTCGATGATTTTCACCGCGGGTGGCAGTTCTTCGGCGACTTCCAGGCGCACTTTGGCCAGATCCGCAGGGCTGATCAGGTCGGCCTTGTTGAGGATCACCAGGTCGGCGCTGGCCAGTTGGTCGGCGAACAGCTCGTGCAGCGGCGATTCGTGGTCCAGGTTCGGGTCGAGTTTGCGCTGGGCATCGACCTGATCCGGGAACGCGGCGAAGGTGCCGGCGGCCACGGCCGGGCTGTCGACCACGGTGATCACCGCATCCACGGTGCAGGCGCTGCGGATTTCCGGCCACTGGAAGGCCTGGACCAATGGTTTTGGCAGGGCCAGGCCGGAGGTCTCGATGAGGATGTGGTCGAGATCGCCGCGACGGGCAACCAGTTCGCGCATCACCGGGAAGAACTCTTCCTGAACGGTGCAGCACAAGCAGCCGTTGGCCAACTCATACACGCGGCCGTTGGCTTCTTCTTCGGTGCAGCCGATGGAACATTGCTTGAGGATTTCGCCGTCAATGCCCAGCTCGCCGAACTCGTTGACGATCACCGCGATGCGCCGGCCCTGGGCGTTATCGAGCATGTGCCGCAGCAAGGTGGTTTTGCCCGAGCCGAGGAAGCCGGTAACGATGGTGACGGGAAGTTTGGCCAGTGTTTTCATCGGATGCCCTTTGGCAAGGTGGCGGGCATACGGGACGACAACCGGCAGCGCTTGAGCGCGCGGAAGAATTCGCCACCGGATCACCCCGCCCGGTTGTAGTGAGAATCTGTATCGAGGCAGGTCTCCTGGCTGACGGTGGGCCAGTCTTTCGACTGGCGGTTGCTGCACCTTCCCGCGTCTGAAAACAAAAGAACACAGTGGCATGGCAGAAACGAAACCGTTCACAGTTGCGGGGGCAGCCGCGGCATCGACCGCGTTCCCTTCTTAGCTTCGGCGCACGCGCCAAAGAACCTCGAAAGCGCAAGGCTACGCATCGCATCGGGGCGGGTCAATGTTCGCGATCCACTGTGGCGAGGGGGCTTGCTCCCGCTGGGTCGCGAAGCGGCCCCTCATTCCCGCAAGTACCCCGCGTGCACACGATTTACGACGGCTGCGCCGCCGAGCGGGAGCAAGCTCCCTCGCCACAGGGTTCTGCTTAGACCTCAACTGAGAACGCGTGCCAATTGACGCCCCGCCCTCGCCCATGCTCTCCTACACGCCTTGTTACGGGTGCCCTTCACAGGGTGAAACGGGAAACCGGTGAATCATGTGCTTTACTCAAAAGCCATGTCAGTCCGGTGCTGCCCCCGCAACGGTAAGCGAGCGAAGAATCAGATCCACTGTGCCAGCAGTTCGGCATGGGAAGGCGATTCTTGCAGGTTCGGCGAATGCCAGCCCCTCGTAAGCCCGGAGACCGGCCCGCAACACATCAATAACAAACCCGCGGTGGGCGGGCGCTGTTTTAGCCTCTGCGTGCCCGGCTCGCGGGGGTTTGCATGCGCTCGATTCACCCACTGACTGACCAGAGGGAAGCGCCATGTCGATCATCAGCAGCACTCGCCACGTCACCGCCAGCACCACCTCCACCCTGAGCCAACGCCTCGTTGCCGCTATTGGCGCATCGATTCTGGGCGCGTGCCTGGTGTATTTCGCCGGTTTCTCGCACATCGACGCGGTGCACAACGCCGCCCACGATACCCGTCACAGTTCTGCGTTCCCGTGCCACTGAGACCTGCCGAGATGATCAAGCGTATAGCGCAAACCGCAGGTTTCACCGGCTTGCTGGCCGCCCTGCTGCTGACCCTGCTGCAAAGTTTCTGGGTCGCACCGCTGATTCTTCAGGCGGAGACCTACGAAAAAGCCCCGGCGGCTGAAGTCCATGAACATGCCGAAGGCGCCATGGCTGGCCACACCCACGATGCAGAGGCTTGGGAGCCGGAAGATGGCTGGCAGCGCGTGCTGTCGACCACTGGCGGTAATCTGGTGGTCGCCGTCGGTTTTGCGCTGATGCTCGCTGGTCTCTACACCCTGCGCGCGCCGACTCGCACCTCCCAAGGTCTGCTCTGGGGACTGGCCGGTTACGCGACCTTCGTCCTCGCACCAACCCTGGGTTTGCCGCCGGAATTGCCGGGGACTGCCGCCGCAGACCTGGCACAACGGCAGATCTGGTGGATCAGCACGGCAGCGTCCACCGCTGTCGGTATCGCGCTGATCGTGTTCGCCCGGCATTGGCTGCTGAAAGTGCTCGGTGTCGCCATTCTGGCCGTGCCGCACATCATCGGCGCACCGCAGCCTGAAGTGCATTCGATGCTGGCCCCCGAAGCCCTCGAAGCGCAATTCAAGATCGCCTCGCAGCTGACCAACGCCGCGTTCTGGCTGGCCATGGGCCTGATCAGCGCCTGGTTGTTCCGCCGCAAAAGCGATGATCAATACCACGCATGAGTGAAACGCGCGCAGCGCCGACCCTGGTGGTCGGCCTGGGCTGCCAGCGCGGCTGCCCGGCCAGCACGCTGCGCACGTTGCTCGACCAGGCGTTGCAGGCTCATGACATCGAATTACAGGCGATCAAGGCCTTGGCCAGCATCGATCTGAAACGTGATGAGCCCGGTCTGATCGAGTTGGCCCGGCAACTGTCACTGCCACTGATCTGCTTCAGCAGCGAGCAACTTTCCAGCTATCAAGCGCAACTCAGCCATCGCTCGCAAATTGCTTTCGAGCGCACCGGCTGCTACGGCATAGCGGAAAGTGCCGCACTGGCCCTCGCCGAACAACTGGCGCAGACACCGGCAAAACTGCTGATCCCGCGACAAAAATATGCCCAGGCGACGTTTGCATTGGCCGGCGCCGCGTAAAATCCTCGATAATCCCCGCCTTCGATCATGAGCAATCTTCATCTGAAGCCTTGCTTTGACAATTTTTCACAGGAGCCGGCCATGACCGTCTACTTCATTGGCGCAGGTCCCGGCGACCCGGAACTGATCACGGTCAAGGGCCAGCGACTGATTCGCAGCTGCCCGGTGATCATTTACGCCGGCTCGCTGGTGCCGGAAGCCGTATTGGAAGGCCATCAGGCTGAACAGGTAGTCAACAGCGCCGAATTGCACCTGGAACAGATCATCGAGCTGATCAGAATCGCCCACGACAAAGGCCAGGACGTGGCGCGCGTGCATTCCGGCGATCCGAGCCTGTATGGGGCGATCGGCGAGCAGATTCGTTATCTGCGCGAGCTGAGCATTCCGTTTGAAATCATCCCTGGCGTCACCGCCACCGCCGCTTGCGCAGCGCTGTTGGGCGCCGAGCTGACGCTGCCGGACATCTCGCAAAGCGTCATCCTGACCCGCTACGCCGACAAGACCGCGATGCCGCCGGGCGAAGAATTCAGCAGCCTGGCTCAGCATGGCGCGACCATGGCGATTCATCTGGGGGTCAATCACCTGGAGAAAATCGTCGCGCAGCTGCTGCCGCATTACGGCGCGGACTGCCCGATTGCGGTGGTGCATCGGGCCAGTTGGCCGGATCAGGATTGGGTGGTGGGAACGCTGACAGACATCGCCGAAAAGGTTCAGGCCAAGGGATTTCGACGTACGGCGCTGATTCTGGTGGGTCGGGTGTTGGGCAGTGACACCTTCAGCGAATCGTCGCTGTACCGCGCCGGGCATGCACATTTGTATCGCCCCTGAAGCACTTGTGGCGAGGGAGCTTGCTCCCGCTGGACCGCAAAGCGGTCCCAAAATCAGCCAACGCATTCATTAAAAGTAAATGCGTCGACTGGCTTGCGACTGCTTCGCAATCGAGCGGGAGCAAGCTCCCTCGCCACAGCGCCGTTTTTCATGTCGCAGCGAACACCTTAGTAGTAGGCGTTTTCTTTCTGCGTGTGGTCGGTCACGTCACGGACACCTTTGAGCTCGGGAATACGCTCAAGCAGCGTGCGCTCGATGCCTTCCTTCAGGGTCACGTCAGCCTGGCCGCAGCCCTGGCAGCCGCCACCGAACTTCAATACGGCGATGCCGTCTTCAACCACATCGATCAGGCTGACCTGACCGCCGTGGCTGGCCAGCCCCGGGTTGATTTCGGTTTGCAGGTAGTAGTTGATGCGCTCGTTGACCGGGCTGTCGGCGTTGACCATCGGTACTTTGGCGTTTGGCGCCTTGATGGTCAGTTGGCCGCCCATGCGGTCAGTGGCGTAGTCGACCACCGCATCGTCCAGGAATGCTTCGCTGAACGAGTCGATGTAAGCAGTGAAGCTTTTCAGCCCCAGCGCCGTGTCTTCAGGTTTTTCTTCGCCCGGCTTGCAATAGGCAATGCAGGTTTCGGCGTATTGAGTGCCAGGCTGGGTGATAAAGACCCGAATGCCGATCCCCGGGGTGTTCTGCTTGGAGAGCAGATCAGCCAGATAATCGTGGGCGGCGTCGGTAATAGTAATGGCGGTCATGGAAGTTCCTCGCAGGCTTGGGCGCAGTTTACGCCAATCATCGCGCCGGACAAAGTCCCAGTATTTTTGTCGGGAAAGATCCGCTCGCCGCCAGGCTGACCGGCAGCTCGATCAGAGGTTTTCATAGCGATTCATGTCCAGTACGCCCTCTTCCACCGGATCGGTCTCGTGGATATACCGGCTCAAATCGTGGAAATACTGCCAGAACTGCGGGTGACTGCGACGAATCCCCCAGCGCTCGACGATTTTCTCGAAGCCCTGGGCATCCTTGGCGTTCTCCATCTCGGTGACAAATGCCGGCACTTGTTCAGCGGGAACGTTGAACATGAAGTTCGGGTAGCTGCTGAGCACACCGGGATAAATGGTCAAGGTGTCCAGCCCCGGCTGATAGCGCAATGCCTCACCGAGCAGGAACGCCACGTTACTGTGGGCACGGTTGCGCAGCAGGCTGTACACCTCGCGCTTGCCGCTGCGAGTTTCGATGCGCAGCATCGTCGCTTCCGGCAACTGGTCGATCACCTTGAGCCCGGCCGCCGGGCGCGCGGTCAAACGGCTCAATGCCTGCTCGGCATTCTGCAAGGCCGGATCGATGTTGGGCCGCGAGCAATAAGCGCCATCGCAGCGATTGATCGGATCAGGCCTGGCGTTCAGGTCACCGTAACGCATCAGCAATTGCTGGACGAAGTCGCGTTTAGGGTCTTTCTCGTCGAGTTTCAGTGCAGTCGGCTTATCATTGTCGATGCTTTCGTAATCCAGCCACATCTTGAATTTGCCGCTGCTCTGATACCAGTCGTCCAGATACCCATCGCGTGAATCGGCCGGCATCAGGCGCAGGAAGTTCTGCTCGGCGCCGTTACGGATCAAGTCGAAATACAGCCGGGTCTGCGCCTGATGGGAAACGTTGCCGAACACGTCGAAGTTGACCGCCAGCTGATAATAGGTGCGCTCCAGCAACGGGTAGTCGAATAACCACATGGTCTGTGGCACTTCACCGATCAGGCCCTTGTTCACCGAGGCACTGTCAAAGTGCCGGAAGATGCTCAGCAAGGCGTTGTCATTACCGGCCCACAAGGTCGACCAACTCGGTGCGTGTGCCTTGGCATAGGTGTCACGGCGCAAGGCTTCGTACTCGTTACGCTTGTCGCGGTAGGCATGCCACAGGCTCAGCACGCTGCCGACATCATCATTCTGGCCAGGCATGGCCAGTAATGGCGTGGCCTTGCCGCGATAACTCGGATCGGTGATGTACAGGTCATGCTCCGGCGCCTGGAAGAACGCCCAGAAGTTGTCGCGGATCACGTCGGTAGCGATCTGCCCGCGACAGACCGGGCCGCGGATAAAGGTGCGCACGAAGTATTCGGCGTTATCGAGCATGAACTGATAACGCGCCTGGGCCGGAATCGCCTGGAAGGTCTCGAACGGATTGGCCCGACGTTCCGGGCCATAACCCGGCAAGGCGTGGACCTGCCAGTTGCCGTTGTAGAACAGGGTTTTGATCCGGGCCATTTTCGCCGGGCTCAGCGGATAGGTGATGTGCGTCTTGTGCACGATCACCCCTTGCACCGGCCACAAGCGGTAATACACCTGGGTGCCCGGATCGTCGTTCGGGCGACGACTGTTGATCAGGTCGATCGGCTGGCCCGTCGGTGTGCGCGAACGCACCCACTGGAAGAAGTGCCCCGGCTCGCCATCCTTGAAGTAGATATGCGCCAGAAACCAGTGCTCGAACAACCAGCGTGCTACCAGACTTTCACGGGCGCCCGGTGCGTTCAGCAGGTTTTCCCACTGCACCACCTGCAAGGCTTCCCTGGCGCTCGGGACCAGGCCCTGCTGGTCGATTGGCGCACCGGAGGCCAGCCAGCGTTGCAGTGTCTGGTACTGCTGATCGGTCAGCCCGGTCACCGCCAGCGGCATGCCTTCTTTCGGATGGGCGCCGGCATAGGCCTCGAACTCGCCCGGCATCGGGCACATGTTCTCGCGCTCAAGCCCGAGCACAATCTCTTCCGGCAACTTGGCGTTAGGTTGCAGCGGCGTCCGGTGGCCGAGTTCAAGCATGCGCGCCATCAACGCAGCCTGACTGCCCTGGGCATCGAGTACCGAGTAGAAGTCCTTGCGTTGCCAGGCGGCTTTGCCAAAGGCGTCATAAAACAGCCGTGTCGGCTCCGACGCCTTGCTGCGCTCACCGGCATAGACCGGAATCTTGTTCGCGCCACGCGCCGCACCTTCGCCACTGCCCAGATTGAGCTGACAGGCGGCGTCATAGCAGGCATGGCAGGCCACGCACTTTTCAGTGAAGATCGGCTGAATGTCGCGGGTATAGGAAATCACCGGCGCCGTGCCTTGTGCTGTGGCGGCACTGCTTATAAGCAGCACAAAGAGGCTGATGAAAACGCGATACGACATATCCCTGGTCCCGATCATGAAAAAACGTCGCGATTCTACCGTCCTGGCCCGTCCACCAACATGAGCGATATTCATGCAAAAGCAGCTCATGCTCTAAAAGCACACAGGTTTGCTATGATTCCGACCCTTCGTAATGGCCTTACCAGGTAGTCCTAATGTCCGATCGCAGCGCTCGCCTACACGTCCTCAAGCAAGCCCTCAAAGAGCGCATCCTGATTCTCGATGGCGGCATGGGCACAATGATCCAGAGCTTCAAGCTCGAGGAGCAGGACTACCGTGGCAAACGCTTTGCCGACTGGCCAAGCGACGTCAAGGGTAACAACGACTTGCTGGTACTGAGCCGCCCGGACGTAATCGGGGCGATCGAGAAGCAATACCTGGATGCCGGCGCCGACATTCTGGAAACCAACACCTTCAACGCCACCCAGGTATCCCAGGCCGACTACGGCATGCAGGGCCTGGCGTACGAGTTAAACGTAGAAGGTGCACGCCTTGCACGCAAGGTGGCGGACGCCAAGACCCTCGAAACCCCGGACAAACCACGTTTTGTCGCCGGTGTCCTGGGCCCGACCAGCCGCACCTGCTCGCTATCGCCGGACGTAAACAACCCTGGCTACCGCAACGTGACCTTCGATGAGCTGGTTGAGAACTACACCGAGGCCACCAAAGGCCTGATCGAAGGCGGCGCCGACCTGATCCTGATCGAAACCATTTTCGACACCCTGAACGCCAAAGCCGCGATCTTTGCCGTGCAGGGCGTGTTCGAGGAAGTCGGTTTCGAATTGCCGATCATGATTTCCGGGACCATCACCGATGCCTCCGGCCGCACCCTGTCCGGCCAGACCACCGAAGCCTTCTGGAACTCCATTGCCCACGCCAAGCCGATTTCCGTCGGCCTGAACTGCGCCCTTGGCGCCCGTGAACTGCGTCCGTACCTGGAAGAACTGTCGAACAAGGCCAGCACCTACGTGTCGGCACACCCGAACGCCGGTCTGCCGAATGAATTCGGTGAATACGATGAGCTGCCGGTGGAAACCGCCAAGATCATCGAAGAGTTCGCCCAAAGCGGTTTCCTGAACATCGTCGGCGGTTGCTGCGGCACCACGCCAGGGCACATCGAGGCCATCGCCAAAGCGGTCGCCGGCTACGCGCCACGGCAGATTCCGGACATCCCCAAGGCCTGCCGCCTGTCGGGCCTGGAGCCGTTTACCATCGATCGCAGCTCGTTGTTCGTCAACGTCGGCGAGCGGACCAACATTACCGGTTCCGCCAAGTTCGCCCGTTTGATCCGTGAAGACAACTACACCGAAGCGCTGGAAGTCGCCCTGCAACAGGTCGAAGCCGGTGCGCAGGTGATCGACATCAACATGGACGAAGGCATGCTCGATTCGAAGAAGGCCATGGTCACCTTCCTCAATCTGATCGCTGGCGAGCCGGACATCTCCCGCGTGCCGATCATGATCGACTCATCGAAATGGGAAGTGATCGAAGCCGGCCTCAAGTGCATCCAGGGCAAGGGCATCGTCAACTCCATCAGCATGAAGGAAGGTGTCGAGCAGTTCATTCACCACGCCAAACTGTGCAAGCGCTATGGCGCTGCCGTGGTGGTGATGGCCTTCGACGAAGCCGGCCAGGCCGACACCGAAGCGCGCAAGAAAGAAATCTGCAAACGCTCCTATGACATTCTGGTCAACGAAGTCGACTTCCCGCCGGAAGACATCATCTTCGACCCGAACATCTTCGCCGTCGCCACCGGTATCGAAGAGCACAACAACTATGCAGTCGACTTCATCAACGCCTGCGCCTATATCCGTGACGAACTGCCCTACGCGCTGACCTCGGGCGGCGTGTCCAACGTGTCGTTCTCGTTCCGTGGCAACAACCCGGTGCGTGAAGCGATCCACTCGGTGTTCCTGCTGTATGCGATCCGCAACGGCCTGACCATGGGTATCGTCAACGCCGGCCAACTGGAGATCTACGACCAGATCCCGGCCGAGCTGCGCGATGCCGTCGAAGACGTGATCCTCAACCGCACCCCGGACGGCACCGACGCCCTGCTGGCGATTGCCGACAAGTACAAGGGCGATGGCAGCGTCAAGGAAGCCGAGACCGAAGAATGGCGCAGCTGGGACGTCAACAAGCGCCTGGAGCACGCACTGGTCAAAGGCATCACCACGCACATCGTGGAAGACACCGAAGAATCCCGGTTGTCGTTCGCCCGGCCGATCGAGGTCATCGAAGGCCCGCTGATGTCCGGCATGAACATCGTTGGCGACCTGTTTGGCGCCGGCAAGATGTTCCTGCCGCAGGTGGTGAAATCCGCCCGCGTGATGAAGCAGGCGGTAGCGCACCTGATCCCGTTCATCGAACTGGAAAAAGGCGACAAGCCGGAAGCCAAGGGCAAGATCCTGATGGCCACGGTCAAGGGCGACGTCCACGACATCGGCAAGAACATCGTCGGCGTGGTACTCGGCTGTAACGGCTACGACATCGTCGACCTCGGCGTGATGGTCCCGGCCGAAAAAATCCTGCAAGTGGCCAAAGAGCAGAAGTGCGACATCATCGGCCTGTCCGGTCTGATCACGCCTTCGCTGGACGAGATGGTCCACGTGGCCCGCGAGATGCAGCGCCAGGATTTCCATCTGCCGCTGATGATCGGTGGCGCGACCACTTCCAAAGCCCACACGGCGGTGAAGATCGAACCCAAGTACAGCAACGATGCGGTGGTCTACGTCACCGACGCTTCTCGCGCCGTTGGCGTGGCAACGCAGTTGCTGTCCAAGGAACTGAAGGCCGGTTTCGTCGAGAGAACCCGCGAGGAATACATCGAAGTCCGCGAGCGCACGGCTAACCGCAGCGCCCGCACCGAGCGCTTGAGCTACCCGGCGGCGATCGCCAAGAAACCACAGTTCGACTGGAGTTCTTACGAACCGGTCAAGCCAACGTTCACCGGCGCCAAGGTGCTGGACAACATCGACTTGAAGGTGCTGGCCGAGTACATCGACTGGACGCCGTTCTTCATCTCCTGGGACCTGGCCGGTAAATTCCCGCGCATCCTCCAGGACGAAGTGGTCGGCGAAGCCGCCACCGCGCTGTACGCCGACGCTCAGGAAATGCTCGCCAAACTGATCGACGAGAAGCTCATCAGCGCCCGTGCGGTGTTCGGCTTCTGGCCGGCCAATCAGGTGCATGACGATGACCTGGAAGTCTACGGCGATGACGGCAAGCCGTTGGCCCGCTTGCATCACCTGCGCCAGCAGATCATCAAGACCGACGGCAAGCCGAACTTCTCCCTGGCCGACTTCGTCGCGCCGAAAGACAGCGGCATTACCGACTATGTCGGTGGCTTCATCACCACCGCCGGGATCGGCGCCGAAGAAGTCGCCAAGGCCTATCAGGACGCTGGCGACGACTACAACTCGATCATGGTCAAGGCATTGGCCGACCGTCTGGCCGAGGCCTGTGCCGAATGGCTGCACCAGCAGGTTCGTAAAAACTACTGGGGTTATGCCAAGGACGAGACCCTCGACAACGAGGCGCTGATCAAGGAGCAATACACCGGCATCCGCCCTGCCCCCGGCTATCCGGCCTGCCCGGACCACACCGAGAAAGGCACGCTGTTCGCCCTGCTGGATCCCGAGGCCAGCGAAATGCACGCCGGTCGCAGCGGAGTGTTCCTCACCGAACACTACGCCATGTTCCCGGCCGCCGCCGTCAGCGGCTGGTACTTCGCCCACCCACAGGCGCAGTACTTTGCCGTCGGCAAAATCGACAAGGATCAAGTGCAAAGCTACACCGCTCGCAAAGGCCAGGAGCTGAGCGTGAGTGAACGCTGGCTAGCACCGAACCTCGGTTACGACAACTAAGGATCAAAAGATCGCAGCCTACGGCACACAATAAAGCGCAGCGCCCGCGCCCGCCCCCAACCACTCAACAGGCCGAGCGTTAGCTCGCCTGCCGCCGTTGATCTTGATCCACCCGCCCCTATCGGGAGGCCGAGTGGAGGTGTTCATCAGGGGGTGGGCGCGCAGCGCCGTTCGACGAAGTCGAACACATCGAGAGGAGGTCGTCGCGAAGCAGACCGTAGGCGATGTCCCCTGATGAATACCGGAGTGAGGGAACGCCGAGCCTAGGCGAGGTGCCGTACGCTTGGGGCGAGCGTTTTTTTGCTTACTTTTTTTAGGCGCTTGTAAAAAAAGTGAGTCGCCGTAAGGGCGAAACCGCCAGCCGCCGTTACCGCAGGAATGGATATGTACACCCGCAAGAGATTGGTCGGCTATCAGGCCGCCATCGCGAGCAAGCTCGGCTCCCACAGGTTTGATTGGTGTACATCTGCAAGAGATGGGTTGGCTGTCAGGCCGCCAGGATCAACCGCCAAACGCATCCCTGAGAAAACCCGGCGCGATATAACGCTGGTAATGCGCTTCCGACAGCAGGAAAAACTCCCGATCAATGGCATCACGCAACTCCGGCAAGCTCCAGTCGCGGAACTCCGGCAACAACACCATCCCATAAGCTTCCAGATTATTGATGACCCGCGCCCCCCGGGCAATCAACTGGTACGCCCAGCAATATTCCGACTGATGCGGCACAAAACGGATCTTTCGCTGCTCCAGTTGCTCACGCAGCCGCCAGGGATCGAAAATCTCGATTTTCCCGGCCATCACCTGCACCAACAGCTGCTCAAGACGCAACCAGACGGCGCGCTTTTCTTCCTCGTTGTAACCGTTCCAGTGAATCACTTCATGGTGGAAACGCTTGCAGCCACGGCACACCAGATCACCGTAAACAGTGGAACAGAGGCCGACACAGGGAGTCTTGATGGTTTGATTGGGCATAGGTAGGCAGAACGCGAGAAAGCAAAACAGGTCGGCATGTTAGCCCTTTGTCTAACATTCATCACCCCTCAAAGTTCAGGGCCTAACTTACCTTTAATTTTTTTTTGCCGTAGAATCAGCCAGCCTTTTAAGGCGCCAATGTCCGTTAGAAGCTGTTTTCAAAGCGTCACGAGCACAGTCGTTCCTTCAGAGCGGTGTTGGCGATGAGTATTTCCAGCGGGGAAAAACTCAGCGCCAACCCTCATCAGCTCCCCGTTCTGCAGGCGTAAAACTTTGAAAGCAGCTTCTGTAAGGAATTGTCGGTAATTCTGGCTAAGCGGCCCACAACGCCACGCAGCGCATGAGTACGGCAATTTCGGGATGAGCGTCCCGGACACCCATTTGGGACCACTGATGAGGGTAATAACTGTGCTTGAAGCCTACCGCAAACATATCGAAGAGCGTGCAGCACTGGGTATCGTTCCCCAGCCGCTTAACGCCGAACAAACTGCAGGCCTGGTTGAGCTGCTGAAGAATCCTCCTGCTGGCGAAGAAGCTTTCCTCGTTGACCTGATCACCAACCGCGTTCCGCCTGGAGTGGACGAAGCAGCCTATGTAAAGGCCGGCTTCCTGTCTGCGTTGGCCAAAGGCGAAGCCACTTCTCCCCTGATCGACAAAAAGCGCGCTGTTGAACTGCTTGGCACCATGCAAGGCGGCTACAACATCGTGACCCTGGTTGACCTGCTCGACTCCGCCGAACTGGCCGCCGTCGCTGCTGCGCAACTCAAGCACACCCTGCTGATGTTCGACGCTTTCCACGACGTCGCGGAAAAAGCCAAGAACGGCAACGTCCACGCTCAAGGCGTACTGCAATCCTGGGCTGACGGCGAGTGGTTCAAGAACCGCCCGGTGCTGGCCGACAAGATCAGCCTGCGTGTATTCAAGGTCACCGGCGAAACCAACACCGACGACCTGTCCCCTGCTCCTGATGCCTGGTCGCGTCCAGACATCCCGCTGCACGCCCTGGCCATGCTGAAAATGGCCCGTGACGGTATCGTGCCGGACGAGCAAGGCGTTACCGGTCCGATGAAGCAGATCGAAACCATGCGCGGCGAAGGTTTCCCGATCGCCTACGTCGGCGACGTAGTGGGTACCGGTTCTTCGCGTAAATCGGCAACCAACTCGGTGCTGTGGTTCTTCGGCGACGACGTTCCTTACGTGCCGAACAAGCGCGCTGGCGGTTTCTGCTTCGGCAGCAAAATCGCTCCGATCTTCTACAACACCATGGAAGATGCCGGCGCACTGCCAATCGAATTCGACGTCACCAACATGAACATGGGCGACGTGATCGACCTGTACCCTCATGCCGGTAAAGTCACCAAGCACAACAGCGACGAAATCCTGACCACCTTCGAAATGAAGACCCCGGTCCTGCTCGACGAAGTCCGTGCTGGCGGTCGTATCCCGCTGATCATCGGCCGTGGCCTGACCGAGAAGGCGCGTACCGAACTGGGTCTGCCACCGTCCGACCTGTTCAAGAAGCCGGAAGCTCCGGCTGAAAGCACCAAGGGTTTCACCCTGGCGCAGAAAATGGTCGGCAAGGCGTGCGGCGTAGCCGGCGTTCGCCCTGGTACCTACTGCGAACCGAAAATGACCACCGTCGGTTCCCAGGACACCACTGGCCCGATGACCCGTGACGAACTGAAAGACCTGGCGTGCCTGGGCTTCTCGACCGATCTGGTGATGCAGTCCTTCTGCCACACCGCGGCCTATCCAAAGCCGATCGACGTCACCACTCACCACACCCTGCCAGACTTCATCATGACCCGCGGCGGCGTTTCCCTGCGTCCGGGCGACGGCATCATCCACAGCTGGCTGAACCGTATGCTGCTGCCGGACACCGTCGGCACCGGTGGTGACTCGCACACCCGTTTCCCGATGGGCATCTCGTTCCCGGCCGGTTCCGGTCTGGTCGCGTTCGCCGCAGCCACTGGCGTGATGCCACTGGACATGCCGGAATCGATCCTGGTGCGCTTCAAAGGCAAAATGCAACCGGGCGTCACCCTGCGTGACCTGGTTCACGCCATTCCTTACTACGCGATCCAGGCTGGCCTGCTGACCGTAGAGAAGAAAGGCAAGAAGAACGCCTTCTCCGGCCGCATCCTGGAAATCGAAGGCCTGGACAACCTGAGCATCGAACAAGCCTTCGAGCTGTCCGACGCTTCGGCTGAACGTTCGGCTGCCGGTTGCACCATCAAGCTGTCGAAAGAGTCGATCACCGAGTACCTGAGCTCCAACATCACCCTGCTGCGCTGGATGATCGGCGAAGGCTACGGCGATGCGCGCACCCTGGAACGTCGTGCTCAAGCGATGGAAGCCTGGATTGCCAACCCTGAGCTGATGGTTGCCGATGCTGACGCCGAATACGCTGAAATCATCGAGATCGACCTGAACGATATCAAAGAGCCTGTGCTCTGCGCGCCGAACGATCCGGACGACGCCCGTCTGCTGTCCAGCGTTGCTGGCGAGAAGATCGACGAAGTGTTCATCGGTTCGTGCATGACCAACATCGGTCACTTCCGCGCTGCCGGTAAACTGCTGGATCAGGTCAAGGGTCAGCTGCCAACCCGTCTGTGGCTGTCGCCGCCGACCAAGATGGATGCTCACCAACTGACCGAAGAAGGCTACTACGGCATCTACGGCAAGGCTGGCGCGCGCATGGAAATGCCGGGCTGCTCGCTGTGCATGGGTAACCAGGCTCGCGTAGAACCGAACTCCACCGTAGTGTCGACCTCGACCCGTAACTTCCCGAACCGTCTGGGCGATGGCGCCAACGTCTATCTGGCTTCGGCCGAGCTGGCGTCGGTGGCTTCGATCCTGGGTCGCCTGCCGACCGTCGAGGAGTACATGGCCTACGCGAAAGAAATCGACACCATGGCCAGCGATGTCTATCGCTACCTGAGTTTCGACCAGATCGCCGAGTTCCGTGAAGCTGCAGCGAACGCCAACATCCCGGTCGTTCAAGCTTAACGCCTGTGGCGAGGGAGCTTGCTCCCGCTCGGCTGCGGAGCAGTCGTAAAATCAGCCCCGCATTCTATCTGAATACTCGCGGTGTTTGATTTTTGGGCCGCTTCGCGACCCAGCGGGAGCAAGCTCCCTCGCCACAAAAAAACGCCGCGCATCGTAAGGTGCGCGGCGTTTTTTTATGCCAGAAGGTTTTACCCTTGGCCTTTAAGCGCCTCCTGCACCGCCCCGTCGACGCTCAAGTCACAGAGAGTGACTTGCAAACGCTTGACTTCCGATAGCGCCGAGAGTGCCGCTTGCGCCTCGAGCTTGAGACGCGCCAGCACCAGGCGCTTGCCTTCGTTGCGTACCCGCAAGAAAAACTCCTGCAACGCCTCGATGCTGGTGCCGTCCAGGTCCGGTGACTCTTCCAGGCTGAGAATCACTGTGTGAATCGGCGTTTCAGAGTGCCGAATCAAGTGCAATGCGCCGCCGAGAATTCGCTCCGCGTTAGCAAAAAACAGCGCTTCGCCGGGTCGGACAATCAGCATCCCCGGCACGGCCCTGGCCAATGGATGACGTTGCATGTCGACAAAATCGTGCCCGGTGCCGATATGCCCGAGCACCTGGATATCCGCCGCTGACATTTGCTTGAGCATCAGCAGCACACTGATCGCCACCGCCACCAGCAAACCGTCCAGCACCCCCAATACCAACACGGCCGCCACGGCGCAGATCACCAGCAGGCGATCACGTCGCCAGATGAAATAGCGCCCCAACGGTTGCAGACTCAAGCCACGGCCCAGCGCATGCATGACGATCGCGGCCAGTATCGGTTCAGGGGTCAAGGCGATATAAGGCAGCATTGTCAGGACGATGATCAGCACCACCAGCGCTGCCACGCCACCGGCCAAACGCGACGTCGCGCCGGCGGCCTCATTCGCGGAAGTCGCGGAATAGCCCGCCCCTGCCGGCATCCCGTGAAACAACCCGGACACCAGGTTCGACGCTCCCAACGCCAGCAAATCCCGGTTCGAGGACACCCGATCACCGTGCTTGAGTGCGAAGGAGCTGATCGAGCCGTAGGACTCCGCATACAGGATCATCACCATGGCAAAGCCCAGTTCTCCCAGGCGTAACCAGTCGGCAAAAGGCAGCACCGGCAGCTTCGGAATCTCCAGGCCAAGGTCGATAACCCCGATCATCCTGACCCCGTAGGCCGGCAGGTTCAGCCATTGCCCCGCCGCGATGCCGATCACCACCACCAGCAAGCCACCCGGCAAGCGCCGGAACCGCCCGAACAACCACAACAAGGCCAGCGCCACCGCGGCCACACCGGCGGCGACCCAGTTCCACTGCGGCAGTTGCTCCAGCAACTCCGGCAAAAAACGAATCGGATTGCCGTTGCTCAGGTGCACGCCGACCACGCTGGCGAGCTGTTTAAGGATGATCGTCAGCGCCAGGCCAAAGGCAAAGCCGCGCAATACCGGCTTGGCGATGAATGACGTCACGCTGCCAAGCTTGAACAACCCGGCCAGCAAAAAGAACGCGCCGGTCACCAGTACCAGCCCGATGGCCAGGCTTGCACGAAGTTGCGGGTCGCCATTGGCCAATGTCGCCGTGGCGGCCGCCAGCACGGCGGCTGACGAAGAGGTTGCGGAAACGATGGCAAATCGGCTGGTGCCAAACAGTCCATAACAGAGCAAGCCAGCGAACAGCGCAATTACCCCGGCCTGCGGCGCCAGGGCGGCAATACTCGAATACGCGACAGCCTCGGGCAGCAGCAGACCGGCAATCGATAAGCCGGCCAACAGGTCCTGCAAACGGTTAGGACGCTCGGTGGTGGTTTGGGGCGCTACAGTCGGTGGATCAGTCGGCAATCAGGTGTCTCCAGGCAATCAATTCCAAGCCGGCCAGATCGACAACGGCACAAAACAGAACATCGATCACACTGCCTTGCAGGCACAAGCGTAGCCTCAAATCCGCCATGACATGTGAGCTGGATCAGTTTGCCCCCGATAACCCGCGCAGAGGGTCGCGCCGAGCTTTTCGACCAAGCAAAAAAAACGGCCGCTGCGCATATAAAGCGCAGCGGCCGTTGCCTCACTGAATCAGGCGGTCAGCGAATAAATCAGCGCCGAAATCGCCACCAGGCCCACCAGCGTCACGAAGACGTTGGAGGCCTGGCCGCGATAACGTGCCATGGCTGGCACCTTGCGGATCGCGTACATCGGCATCAGGAACAGAATCGCCGCGATGACCGGGCCACCGAGGGTTTCGATCATCCCCAGGATGCTCGGGTTCAGCGTGGCGACGATCCAGCAGACCACCAGCATGAACGCTGCGGTCATACGGTCCAGGGTCTTCGGTGCCGGACGGCGACCGCTTTTGACGATCAGCCCCTTGAGGCCTTCGCTGGCGCCGATGTAATGGCCCAGGAACGACTTGGAAATGGCCACGAACGCAATCAACGGCGCAGCGAACGCGATCGTCGGGTTGCTGAAGTGGTTGGCCAGGTACGACAGGATCGACAGGTTCTGCGCCTTGGCCTCGGCCAGTTGTGCTGGCGACAGGGTCAGCACGCAACTGAAGACGAAGAACAGCACCATCACCACCATCAAGGTGTGAGCGCGAGAAAGGATTTGCGAGCTGCGCTCTTCGGCGTGCGCGCCATAACGACGCTTCTGGTCCACCGCAAAGGCCGAGATGATCGGCGAGTGGTTGAACGAGAACACCATCACCGGAATCGCCAGCCACAGCGTGTGCAGCAATGCCGAAGGCTCGGGCAAGGTGCTCGCGGTTTCGAGAATGCCGCCGTTCCAGTGCGGAATCAGGAACACCGCCAGAAACAGCAGCGCCACGATGAACGGGTACACCATCAGGCTCATGGCCTTGACGATCATCTGCTCGCCGCAGCGCACCACGGCCAGCAGACCGAGGATCAGCACGAACGACAGAATCGCCCGTGGCGGCGGCATGATGTGCAACTGGTGCTCGAGGAAACTGCCCACGGTGTTGGTCAGCGCAACGCTGTAGATCAGCAGGATCGGGAAGATCGCGAAGAAGTACAGCAACGTGATCAGGGCGCCGGCCTTGATCCCGAAATGCTCTTCGACGACTTCGGTGATGTCTGCCCCTGCGCGACCGGACAACACGAAGCGGGTCAGGCCACGGTGCGCATAAAAGGTCATGGGGAACGCCAGCAACGCCAGGATCAACAGCGGCCAGAAACCGCCGAGGCCTGCGTTGATCGGCAAAAACAGGGTACCCGCACCAATCGCCGTGCCAAACAGGCCCAGCATCCAGGTGGTGTCATGGCGATTCCAGCTGCTGAGGCTCGCTGGTGCCGCCGCTTCATAGCGTTCATCAACGCTATTGGCCTGATCATTCATCCGGTCAGATCTCCGCATTCCGGTCACTTGCCACTCGGTCAGGACGAGTCAGAAAAAGCTGACAGGCAGCGCCCTGGCCGAAACAGGGGCGCGATTGTCCGGGATTAATCAGCAGAAGCAAAGACTTAGCTGAGGAATGGTTATGCAGATCAGATGCTCGGAAAAGGCGTTACGCGCCACAGCCCACACAATCCGCCGGCTGAACGCGAGCAATCCGAAGAAGCTGCTTTTTATGGGGGCGCTGAATCGGCGAGCCGAGTGCACTCAATAATCGCCTTGCGACTGCATTGACATGTTTGCCGAACCCACAGCATGATCGGCCTCATGAACTTCGCTGCGCTGAACCTCACCCGCACCACCACGACCGCTTCCGGCGGGTCGTGCGGTGGCTGGCTGAGATAAATACAGCGCAGTGAACCCCAGGCCCCGCCAGCAATGGACGGGGCCTTGTTGTTTCTCCCGTCCGTTCGGCACTTCATGGAGAAACACCTATGTCATCGGCACTTTTGATCATCGATATGCAGGTCGGTCTGTTCTACGGCCCGGACAAGCCCCACGACGGCGAGCGAGTACTTGCCAACATCCGCCAGCTCATTCACCGGGCCCGAGCGCGCGAAGTGCCGATTTATGCGGTACGCCACACCGGTCCTGAGGGTTCGCCCATTGAGGCTGGAAGCCCATTCTGGCAATTACTTCCCGAGCTGGAGCTGGATGCGAATGTCGACACCCTGTTCGATAAAACCCGCCCCAATTGCTTCCTCGGAACTCGACTGGCACAACAACTCACCAACGCCTCGATAAACCATGTGTTCATCGTCGGCATGAAAACCCAGTACTGCATCGACAGTACCTGCCGAGCCGCAGCCGAACAGGGCTTACAGGTTACGCTCGTCGCCGATGCTCACACCTGCATGGACACTGCGGCGTTATCGGCCAAAATGATCATTGAGCACCACAATGCAACCCTTGGCGGGGCGTTCGTGAAATTAATGAACACAGCGGACGCCAGGTTCTGATGCGCTGAAAAGATCGCAGCCTATGGCCGCTCCTACATTGACCACGTTCGCCGCAACGATTGTGATCGCGTAGGAGCTGCCGCAGGCTGCGATCTTTTGATCTTGCTTTATTGCTTTCGTCAG
The DNA here is from genome assembly GCF_058782685.1 of Pseudomonas sp. FW306-02-D09B. Classification (NCBI taxonomy): domain Bacteria; kingdom Pseudomonadati; phylum Pseudomonadota; class Gammaproteobacteria; order Pseudomonadales; family Pseudomonadaceae; genus Pseudomonas; species Pseudomonas sp. FW306-02-D09B. The sequence continues at coordinate 195,645 of NZ_JBYSXY010000006.1, read as the reverse complement.
CTCCTACACTGAGTTCTGCAACTTTTGGTAATTGCCAAACCACTCTGTAGTCAGCAATCTGAACCGCTTATTCCAATGCCTACAGGAGCCCAGCATGCCTGCAACCGTACTGGTACTGGTTGAAACCATTAACGACTACCTGCCGATTCTCGAACATCAAGGCTTCCACCTGATTCTCGCCCCCACTCCCGCCGAGCGTGCCCAGGCCATCGCCAGTCATCGCGGGCAGATCGATGCCGTGCTGACGCGCGGCCCGCTGGGGCTTTATGCCGATGAAATCGCCGCGCTGGCGAACCTGAAAATCATCTGCGTAATCGGTGCCGGATACGAGCAGGTCGATCTGCAAGCCGCCAGCGACCGCGGTATAACCGTCACCAATGGTGCTGGCGTCAACGCCTCGTCGGTGGCCGATCATGCGATGGCCTTGTTGCTGTCGCTGGTGCGTGACATCCCTCGGTGCGACGCGGCGGTGCGCCGCGGTGAATGGCCGAAGATCATGCGCCCGTCACTGGCCGGCAAGCGCCTGGGTGTTCTGGGGCTCGGCGCCGTCGGCATGGCCATCGCCAAACGTGCCGCCAACGGCTTCGACATGACGGTGAGTTACCACAGCCGCCAGTTGCTCAGCGACATCCCCTACGACTTTTGCTCAACGCCCACCGAACTGGCTCGGGTCTCTGACTTTCTGATCGTTTGCACGCCCGGCGGCATCGGCACGCAGCACCTGGTCAACAAGCAGGTGCTGGATGCCTTGGGCCCCCAGGGTTTTATCGTCAACATTGCCCGCGCCAGCGTGGTTGCTACCAGCGATCTGGTTAGCGCGCTCGAGCAACGGCGGATCGCCGGTGCCGCGCTCGATGTATTCGATGAAGAGCCTCAGGTGCCGGATGCGCTCAAGGTATTGAGCAACGTGATCCTCACGCCGCATGTGGCCGGCCTGTCGCCGGAAGCGACCAAGGGAACCGTTGAACTGGTCGGGCAGAACCTGATGGCGTTTTTCTCCGATCGTCCGGTGTTGACGCCCATCAAGTTGCCCAAGCCGCTCTGAGAGGCGCTGCGATGTTTAGAGCACACCCAATAACGTCCAGAGTCGGCGCGACTCCGCGTCAGCCGATATCAACTCGCCCAACAGTTCACTCAGCGGTTTATTGCCCCACTCCACTCCGCGCCTGATCAAGTAAGGCACCGGGCTGTGGGGCTCGGTTCGCGCCAGGTACTCGGCAATCAGCAGCAACTGCCGATAAGCCTCTTCGCGACTCACCGGTTCACGCAGTGCCTGTTGGGCTGGCGCGGGCTCTGGCTCCGGAGTGTTTTGGGGCGCCCGGACCTGCGGTGGCTCGACCGGGGCCTGGGTGGGTTGACGTGGATGCATGGCGATGAACTCCTGAACGAGCGTCAACAGCGCCTCGATGATGCCCCGCAATGATTTGTAGCCTGGCGCCTGATTGCCCAGGTAGGCATCACTCCAGTCCTCCAGCCGTTGCAGATGCTGCAAGCTCAGTAACAGGCTGCCTTGGCTGCGCAACCAGAAGGACAGCGGTGTCGCGCGAATCTGTTCGGTGAGTTTTTTCTGCTCGTTGCGCGCGGCTTCAGCTGAGGTCTTTGCGGCCTTGGTGTCATTGACCATCACCTGCTGCACTTGCAAGCGCCGCCAGTCATCCAGGCAAAAATCCGCAAATTCGCTGGTGCGCATGTCGAACAGCGGCACCCGGGTGAGCAGGATTTCGCTGTAGCGTCGCGCCAGCCATTCGAGAGGAATCACCCGCCACGACTGATCGCCCTCCTCGGCCTGAGGGTGAAGTTGCTCGGGGTAGCGCTCGCATAGCCCCGCCACCAGCGCCAGGCTGCCCGGCAACCCTTCCAGGCCGTCCAGATGCAACCAGGCCTCGCCGAGCCAGGCACTGAGCATCAAGTCCTTGCTGCGCTCCAGCAGCAAACGGCTGGCGAGCTTTGCCTGTTCCGCCCATTGGGCACGCTTGATCGACGACTGCCAGACCCCTGTCGGCAAACTGGTATCGTCCTCGCGGCGCAGCTCGCGCAACTGATCGAACTCAGGCTCATAGCGCAGGTCCTGGCCACAGGGCGCTTCATCGCTGATCGGTTCGAGCAACTGTGCGATCAACTCCGGCAGCGGCGATGACAATGATAGTGACGGCAAACTCACAAGCCCTCCTCGTTCGTCACGATGGCCGCCGTCGAACCCGTCGAGACAAAGGGTGAACGCGGCGCACGGGTCGGCAACGGTTGAATGGACAACGGCAGTTTTGATCCCTGAGTCATCCATGACAGGCGCATGAACATTTGTGTCGGCTCCTCAATGCTGGTGCTCGCGGCGACCGGCAAGCGCAAGGTCAGTGGAAAATCGGTGTAGTCCATGCTTGGCTGGCGCTGATTCGACTGGTGCGAACGCATCAGCCGCAGCAACGACCAAGGGCCGCCGTACTCCCAGCCAGCTTCCAGGTCCCTGATCACCAGGTTCGGTTGCAACGGGTCGCTGACCGGCCGCTGCGGACCATTCCTGGCCCAGCGCAACGTCAACCTGACGGGTTGACCGACCATCCAGCGCAGGTTCTGCTGGGCCTCGCCGGGGTAGCTGATCTGTTGATTGCCAGCATTCAAGCCCCAGGCAATGACCTGATCGGCGCCGTGCTCTTCCTCGCGATCAGTGCGCCAGCGCACATCCATCTCCACCCCGAGAATGCCGCTTTTATCTCGCACAAACAGCGGCCCGAGCCAAGTGCTGGCCTGTTTCAAGCGATTGAGAAAGTCCTCGGCGGCCAAGCGTTCCGGCGTCCGGCTGAGTTGCAAGCCGGCTTGCGCCACCGGCAGGCGCTTGTCGATCAACTCCAGCAAATGCTGGACCCGCGCCGGGTCGGCATCGGTCACCTGCGTGCCATTGGAGAATGGAAAACGCTCGGCCAGGTACTGATTGAAATAGTTGGCCAGGTCGTTCCACGCAGCCGAAGCCTGTTGCTGCTGCAGCGACTGGCAGCGTTGCATCGCGGTTTGCTGCAGTTCCTGAGCCCTCAGGGCAAGCGTCCCACGGCCACCGGAAAGGTTGGCGGTTTGCAGGATTTGCGCACAGGACCCGGCATCCATGTCGATAAAATCCCGGCTCACCAACTGTTCGATCTGAGCCGCAGAGCTGGCAGGATTCTGCTCCTTGTACTTGAGCAGTTCATCATTCAAGGCACTGAACTGCACAACCCGTTCGTAATCCAGTCCCGACAGATTCTGCTGCTGGACCTTCAGCCACTCCAACGCCGAAGTACGTTGTTCGGTAATACCCAACATGGTGTTGAACTGCTGCTTGAGGCTCAGCTTCAGGTCCTGCACATCACTGGCACCGTACAGCTGCAAGCCGAGGTTTTTCGAACCATCCCAGCGCGCAATACTGGTCCTTTCGCTGAACAGCGGCTGGGCGATTATTTCGTTCAGGCCATTGGCGACCTCGGCCAACGCGCGGCGGTTGAGTGCGTTCTGCAAACGGGTAGCCAGGTCACTGCGGCGCAACTCGACAAAGGCTTTTTGCAACGCCACCGCCTGCGAGGCCTGCACATTGAACCCTGTGCCTTGCTGCACCTGGCCGCCCTGTTCCTCCAGGCTGAGCCACATCGCCTTGGCCGCCGCTCCTTCCGCCGCCTGGAGCAGCGCGCCCCGGTACGCCGGCGGGATACGTGGCAACTCCTCGCTGGCGTAGCTTTTGTAACTGGCGAAGTAATTCAATGCGCTGTTGAGACCATCGCTGTCGGCGCTCTGACCCTGAGAAGCACTGAGGCTGGAATCATCCTGACGCAGTGCAATGGCCACGAAATCGCGCTTGAACAACGCCTGCACGGCGTTGTCCAGCTGGCTGACATGCTCTTGCAACGCCAGTTGTCCGCTGCCTTGCTGAACCAGCAAATTGCCACGCGAGCCGGCCTGGGCAATCCATTGATCACGAAAGCTCTGCTGCAACTTCGACGCCTGCATGTCCAGTTGTTGCTCCAGTTGCGGCCCGAGCAAGGCGCTTTGGCGGACTTTATCCATCAGCTCGCGATAGCCCGGCACCAGGTCCTGGCCCTTGCCTCGTCCCCACGCCGAGTTGGTCAAGCCAATCAATGCTTGCAGGTCATCAATCAGCGCTCTCAAGTCCTCGAGTTCGCTGAGTGAATTGCCACTGCCGGACTCCAGCCGCTCCAGATGCAACTTCAGGTAACCGGCCTGACGCACGAAGTTGTCAGCCAGGAAGTACTGGTCCAGCCAGCGCTCCATCAGTCCTTCAAAATTCGTCGAGATGGTCGAGCGTTCCGTGCTCAGGTCCAGCGCTTTCAACCCGCTGGTGTCGGAATTGAGCAGTACCCGGTTATAGAAGGCCGAGCGACGCAACGTGCCGACATTGAGGTTCAGCGACAAGGCGTTATTGCTCAACAGCACCAGGTCATCGAGCGGGCTCCGGGGATTGTTCAACGCCTGATTGAACCACTGGTTCTGTTGTTCGAGACGCACCGCGCGCTCGACCAGTTCCTTGGCCTTGACGTAGTTCTGCCATTGCGCCGGGTCTTCGCTTTCCACGTTCACTCGACGCTCGGTATTGCGGATCGCCTTGAGCTGCGCCAGGTCCGACACCAGCAACTCTTGCAGCGGCACCAGCAACTGCCGCTGGGCGGTCAGCCGCAACTCGTCTTCCAGCTGCGCATCCAGCGAGGAAAACCAGGAGGTGGGAAAGACCACCGAACTGAACGTCCAGCGCGGGGCTCGTTCCAGTACCCGCCAGAAACTTTCGACGTTACGTCGCGTCGGTTCCAGTCGATGGCTTTCGTCCGTGACCGCGACATAATTTTTCTGCGCACCTTGCAGCAAGCGTGACAACTCATGGGCATCCTTGACCGAGTCGTGCCAGACCCAAACCATACCGATCGCCCACACCAGCCCGACCACCAGCGCCACCACGCCGGTCACCCGTTGCCAGCGTTGGCGCAGCCGCAAAATACGCGGTACGACCTGAGCCACGCCACGTTCGGCGACAATCCGGCGCTGCCACAACTGCCGGGCAAACGCGCTCTGCTGCAACACCGTGTCATAGGCCGAGAAGCTCTCCCGAGTACTCTCCGGCGCTTGATTGGCGGTGAAGTAAATCCCGCGGAAACGTGGTGCCTCGCCTTGTGCATTGCCCTGGAAAACCGGTTCAAGCAGGGTTTGCAGTGTGCGCCGCAGCGCCTCGAAACGGTCCGGCAAGGCAAACAGTTCGTTGCTCAAATGCCCGGACAAGGCGCCGATCTCGATGATTGATTCAGACAATGCCCGGCTCACCTGATCCAGCGCCTGATCACTCCATTGCGATTGCCAGACCGCCTCAGGCGAATACGGCGACGACCAGCCCAACGCCTGTTCACGTGCCTCGACCGGCAGTGCAGCAATCAACGCCTGAAAGCCCGGCACTTCCTCCATCCCGGTAATCACCACATACACCGGCAGGCTCAGACCGAACCGCTGTAACAGATCGATGAAGCGCCGCCGTGCCGCCAGACCGAGGCTGGCGGCCAGCTCCGGATCGCCCAGTTGACTGGATGGCACGGTCCAGATCACCGCGTCCAGCGGCCGCTTGCTGCGCAGGCGCACGATCAATCCCAACAGACGCCACCAGCCGCCCCGTTGCAGGTTCAAGCCTTCATCAGGCAAAAACAACGTTTGTGGCACCACCAGCACTGCGCCCTCGGGGTCCGACCACCAGCGCCCGAACCAGGCCGGTTTGTCGGTGGGTTGCAAGCGCCATTGGGCACAGAGCTGAGTGCCCTGGGTTTCGTTGCCAAGCATCAGCAGCCACGGAATCTGATAGCGATCCTGCGTGCCTTGCTCCTGCTCCATGTGCCGGACCGACAGATAAAAACTGCGAATCGCCGCGCCGCTCTGGGTCCGCAACCACCACACCGCCACCAGCAACACCGCCAGCAATAACAGCACCGCGACGACGGTTGCGACAATCCCCAGGGTGCTCATGAGTCTTGCTCCTGGGCCGCTGCCGTTTCGGAAAGGTGCATGACCGGCTCAAGCTCTTGACGAATGTCACGCCAGAACATCTGCCCCAACCCGGTCATCAACAGCACGACGCCAAGGATCGCCAGCGCCAGGCGAAAGCCGTCAGGTAGCGACAGACGCAGGGGCAACTGCACGGGAGTCACCACTGAAGGCTGCTCCAGCCGAGCGCTGACATCGGCGTAATCGGGCTCGTGTTGCCAGGCAAACGCGAACAACGCCAACCGCCACTTCTCATGCTGGAGCTGGTTCTGCTCGCCGCGCAGACGCCCTTCAAAACCCAGTACCAGGCATTGCAAATACACGTTGGCCAGATCCCGAGTGGCCGGCACCTGGTCGTCGAGCAATGTCTTGATCGCCAGTGGCAACCGTTCGCCCGCCTGACGGCTGGCATACATCCGTGACTCCAGCGGTTTGTCCTGCCAGCCGAGCTGACCCGGCCAGGCGGTAAACAACAGGGTCTCGTCGATCAGCGCGACAAACGCATACACCACGGCGGTCACCTGCTCGGTGGCGGCATCACCGACTTTGGCAAACGCGGTTCGCCACAAACGCTGGGTAATCTGCGTGGAAAACTCGACGACGGCCTCAACCAACGCTTCATCGTCACTGTCTTTGGGCTGTTCGTTCCAGGCCTGCGACCACTCTTGCCAGGCCTGGCGAAAAGCACTGCTCAGCGGCGCTTCGTGGAGGCCTCGCGCACCGCCGCCGACGTTCCCTTCAGGCATTCGATTCCCCTTCCCTGATCAAGCGTTTTCACTGGCTTGAGCGACAAACAGCACCACTTGCCACGGGCTGCTCGCCAGCTGCGAGGCCGGCGCGACAATCTGCAGCGGCAGTTGCCCGTCGAACCATTGGCCCTCTGCGGTGACCACAAACAACCGGGTATCTTCGCCCACGCTGTAGGCCACCTGTTCGTTGCGATTCATGGCCTCATGCGCCAGACCGCGCATGCGTTGTCGACCGAGCAGGGCAACGTGCGGCGCGGAAGCGATGATCGCCCGACTCAACCATTCACTCGCAGACTGCTCGCTTGCACCATTGGGCATGCGCAAGCCGATCACCAGGCGCTGGCTTGGCTGATCGTCGGGCAACTGGATCGAGAAGAGGTGTTCATGGCGTTCGAACGGCAGGCTGCGATAGCCGGCGCGAATCAATTCGAGGGTCTTGTCCAGCCAGTCGAGTACGCTCTCGTAGCCGCGCTGCAACTCGAGAAAATCCAGCGCGGCGAAGGCCGGCACCCCTGCCAGCGGATCAAGCGCCGACCAGGCACCGGCCAGCCCCAGCAGCAGACCATACAACGCCTGAGGCGTCGCCAACCGACTGCTCAACAAACCCTCGACTTCCGGCAGACGTGCCCAGAGTGCGGTCAGTTGGCGGCGGATTTCTGCGGCGTCATCCTGGTTACCGGCTTGCTGTGCCTGGCGCAAGCGACCGGCCAGAAACATGCATTTCTCTCGGGCCCGGGCGCACAGACCGCCGACCCGACGGCCCAACACCGACTCGGGTAACAGGCACGGCGTCGGCGCGGTGTAGGGCAGTTGCAAAAAGCCGCCGCCTTCCTTGCGAATACGCACCAGCGGTACACAGATTGAGTCGGCCTTGTTCAGTTGCGTGCACAACCGCGGATTGGGCCGCCACACCGTAATCGACTCGGGGTATTGACCGCTGGTGAGGTCTGGCAAGGCATCGCCGATTACCGATTGCAAGCGTCCGGTGAGCGGCAGTAATTGCCCGGCACGCCACAACGGGCTGACCGCCAGGTACACGGTCACAGTGGCATTGTCCGTTGCATCGACCGCTTCGCTGACATCGAGCTCCAGCATCGGTCCCACACCGGCCTGCACGTTGATCGGCAAACCATCCGGCAAGGTCGCCTGCAAGGCGAGCAAGCGAACGTGCCCGGCACTCAGTGCCGAAGGGTCGATGTCGAGATGGGTGATACCCCAGAACCAGGGGTTGCAGGCCTTGGCAAAATGCGCGACCAACGCTTCGGCGCGCAGACCTTGCAACTGAAAATGCTGGGGCAGCAACTGCATGCCCTCGTGCCAGCAAACCGCGTCAGGTAGCAAACTCATACGATTCCCTTCGACGTCGAATGGCGCCGCTTGCCGCGGCCTGGCGATCTTTTCAGTGCAGATCAGTGCGCAGTGTCGCTGACCAGTGTCATCTCGCGACTGTCGAACTTCAGCCAGGCCTTGCTCTGATCGTCCAGTCGAAGTCGGTGCGCTCCGGGTGTGTTATAGCTCGCGAAGATCAAAAGTCCAGCGGCTCGCTTGCCGCCCAAGGGGAAGGGTTGTTGATCGATAAACTGCCCTGGAACCAGCTCCAGCCCCCAGACCGTCATTAGCTGTCGGTAGTCGCGTTGAAACTGCTCGCGCTCGCTGAACCATTGCCGAGCGGTCAGTGCCGACAGCTGTTTGAGCAGGTCCGGATCATTCACCGCGACAAAATCCACGGCAATCGGCGTGTCGTCATTGGCATGGGCGGCGACGTCCAGTGTCAGGCGATCGAGATCGACTCGTGGCCCGAACAACGAACAGCCCGTGAGTAACAGGAACGAGAGAGAGATAAAAAAAACGGCGCGCACAATGAATTTTCCTTTTCTCATGACGGTCCAAAATTGTTTTTGTTTGCATTTTTATAGACCTGTTCTAGCGTCTTGGGTAGTTCGGTCGGTACGACGAATGTGGAAGGTTCGTCAAAGGAATGACAGTTCCAACTGCCCTCCCTTTCTAACCTACGGTTCGGTAAGGGAATGCGATGAACGGGCCCTCCGGTGCATTGCTCCCGCCCATGCATCGGAGTCAGCCACCATGGCAGAAAGTACTCAGCACAAGCTCGACAGGGTCCGCCCGCCCCGCGTGCAAATCACCTATGACGTCGAAATAGGTAACGCCATCGAGAAGAAAGAATTGCCTCTGGTGGTCGGCATTCTTGCCGACCTTTCCGGCAAACCCCTCGAGCCCCTCCCCAAGTTGAATGAACGGCGTTTCACCGAGATCGATCGCGACAACTTCAACGAAGTGCTCGCCTCGATAGCCCCGCGCGCCACCTTGCAGGTCAACAACACCCTCACCGGCGATGACAGCAAGCTCAACATCGAGCTCAAGTTCGGTCATATCGATGACTTCGACCCGGTCAAGGTGGTCGAGCAAGTAGCGCCGTTGCGGCGCCTGTTCGAAGCGCGTCAGCGTCTGCGCGACCTGCTGACCAAACTCGATGGCAACGATGACCTGGACAAGCTGCTGCGTGATGTCATCGCCAACACCGAAGGCCTGCAAGAGATCAAGTCGGCCCGGCCTGAAGCGCAGCCTGAAGCGCTGCCTTCTGCACCTGCCGGTGATGCCGACGCGGCGCCGCAAGATCAAGCCTGATCGTCAATTCACTTAGGGAGAAATTGCCATGCCCGCCTCATCCAGCGCCCAGGCCCAAGCCAGCGAGAGTGTGAACGAGACCTTGTCTCTGCTCGACCGAATCATCGCCGAAGGGCGAATGGCCCACGACGAAAGCCAGAAGGATTACGCCCGCGACATGCTTGCGGAATTCGCCACCCAGGTTCTAGACAAAGACATGGTCGTCGACAAGGACACCGTGGCGATGATCAATGACCGCATCAGCCGGATCGACAAGCTGATCAGCACCCAGCTCAACGAAGTCCTGCACCATCCGGACCTGCAAAAACTCGAAGCGTCCTGGCGTGGTTTGCACCTGCTGGTGCAGAACACCGAAACCAGTTCCAGGCTGAAACTGCGCTTGCTCAACGTGACCCAGAAAGAGCTGCAGAACGATCTGGAAAAAGCTGTCGAGTTCGACCAGAGCGCGCTGTTCAAAAAGATCTACGAAGAAGAATACGGGACCTTTGGCGGTCACCCGTTCAGCCTGCTGGTGGGTGACTACACCTTCGGCCGGAACCCGCAGGACATCGGCCTGCTGGAGAAACTCTCGAACGTCGCGGCCGCCGCCCATGCGCCGTTCATTGCCGCTGCCAGCCCGCGGCTGTTCGACATGAACAGCTTCACCGAGCTCGCGGTGCCGCGTGACCTGTCGAAAGTCTTTGAGAGCCAGGAGCTGATCAAGTGGCGCTCGTTCCGCGAAAGCGAAGACTCGCGCTACGTGTCGCTGGTGCTGCCGCACTTCCTGCTGCGCCTGCCTTATGGCCCGGACACCTTGCCGGTGGAAGGCATCAACTACGTCGAGGACGTCAACGGCAGCGACCACAGCAAATACCTCTGGGGCAATGCGGCCTGGGCCCTGTCGCAACGCATCACTGAAGCCTTCGCCAAATACGGTTGGTGCGCAGCAATTCGCGGCGCCGAAGGCGGTGGCGCCGTCGAAGGACTGCCCGCCCACACGTTCCGCACCACCTCCGGCGATCTGTCGCTCAAATGCCCGACCGAAGTGGCAATCACCGACCGTCGTGAAAAAGAGCTCAACGACCTCGGCTTCATCGCCTTGTGCCACAAGAAGAACAGCGACGTGGCGGTGTTCTTCGGTGGCCAGACCACCAACAAATCCAAGGTCTACAACACCAACGAGGCGAACGCCAACGCGCGGATCTCGGCCATGCTGCCTTACGTGCTCGCGGCGTCCCGCTTCGCCCACTACCTGAAGGTCATCATGCGCGACAAGGTCGGCAGCTTCATGACCCGTGACAACGTGCAGACCTACCTCAACAACTGGATCGCCGATTACGTGCTGATCAACGACAACGCCCCACAGGAAATCAAGGCGCAGTACCCGCTGCGTGAGGCCCGAGTGGATGTCTCGGAAGTCGCCGGGAAACCGGGCGTCTATCGGGCCACGGTGTTTCTGCGGCCGCACTTCCAGCTCGAAGAGCTGACAGCCTCGATCCGCCTGGTCGCCACCCTGCCGCCACCGGTAGCTGCCTGACCTGCCTCCCGCCGGCCTGGCCGGCGGGTTTTCCTTTGCTTATCTAACGCGATTTTCTTCAGGAGTTTCATGCGATGGATGCAATCATTCTCGACCTCGGCGGCGACATCAAAGGTGACAGCCTGCTCGAAGGTTACAAGGACAAGATCGAAGTCATGTCCTACAGCCACAACGTCGCGATGCAAGTGACCAACGACGTCAGCAACTCCGAGCGTACCTCCGGCAAGCCGCACATCGGCGAGTTCACGCTGACCAAGTTCGTCGACAGCTCGACCCCGTCTCTCAACGAGTACTGCTGCGCCGGCAAACCGATCCCGGAAGCCAAGATCACCATCGGACGCAACGCGGCCGAAGGCAGTGGCCAGTTGATGCCCTTCATCATTTACACCCTGAACAACGTGGTGCTGTCCAACGTCAGCGTCAGCGGGGGCACGGGCGGCAAACCGGTGGAAACCCTCTCGCTGAACTTCACCAAGATCAAGTGGGAACTGACCGCGCAGAAAGACGATGGCACCAAGGAAGGCACGGCCGCTTCGACCTGGGACCTGGCCGCGAACAAGCTGATCAAGGGCTGACGGAGTACCCCGAAAATGACCGGCACCGGCATTCTGCCGCCGCTGTTCGAACGCCTTGCCGCCAGCGAGGCGGATACCGTGCAGGCGTTCGATCGCCAGGCACTGTTGGAGTCGGTCCGTATCGAGTTGCTGCGTTTGTTCAACACCCGCCGTGGCCAGCGCCCGCTGACCACGCCGCCAAGCGTTATTGACTACGGCATCGCTGACTGGACTGCATTGCAGCAACAGCGCAGCGATGACCGTCGTCAACTGACGCGGCAGATTCGGGAAGCCATCGACGCCTTCGAACCACGCCTGCAACTCGGCACGGTCGACGTCTCGCCGGTCCCCGAAAATCCGCAACAGCTGAGTATCAAGCTGCAAGGTGAGCTACGCAGCGGCAAGCAGCATTGGCCTGTCGCATTTGTCATCGAGAACGCCGGCGATGGCCTTGAGGTGCGCAATGAGCGACTCGATTGACCCGCAACTGCTCGATTACTACCAGCGGGAACTGACCTGGCTGCGCCACGCCGGGAGCATTTTCGCCGAACGCTATCCCAAGGTTGCCAGACGCCTGGAACTGTCTCCCGGCGAATGCCCGGACCCGCATGTCGAGCGTTTGCTCGAAGGTTTCGCCTTGCTCGCGGCGCGCCTGCAACGGCGACTCGACGACGATTACGCCGAGTTCAGCGACGCGCTGCTGGAACAACTCTATCCGCTGACCATGCGCCCGCTGCCGTCCTGCGCCATCGTCCAGTTCGAGCCCGATCCAAGCAAGGGCAACCTGGCCGGCGGTTACCCGCTGCCGCGCGACACGCCGCTGTTCGTCACCACCCGCCACGGAGAAAGCATTCACTTTCGCACCAGCGCTGCCGTTCACCTCTGGCCGCTGGCAATCGACGAAGCCTTGCTGCTGGGAAGTGACGAAGCCCAGGCCCTGACCGGCGTCGCCCAGGCACGTTCGGCGCTGCGCTTGAGCCTGCGCTGCCTGGGCCAAAGCCAATGGGCAGAACTCGGCATCGAGCAGTTGCGCCTGCACTTGGCCGCATCGCCGGTGACCAACGCCAAGCTCTACGACTTGCTCGGCGCCCATGCGATTCAGCTCCTCGCCGGGCCACCCGGCAGCACACCAAAAGTGCTGGCCGGGCTGCCGAAAATCGTCGGTTTCGCCAACGATGAAGTGCTGCTACCCGATGAAGATGGCGTGCATCCCGGGATGCGTTTGCTCGCCGAGTACTTTGCCTTTCCGGACAAATTCAATTTTTTCGACGTGCCGCTGGCGGGTGCAATCAGCGACAGCCAGACGCTGTATCTGTACATCGTTTTCGACCAGGCACTCGGCAGCCGCCTGCATTTACAAGCCAGCGATATCGCGCTGGGTTGCGCGCCGGTGATCAACCTCTTCCCACGGACTTCCGAGCCGCTTCGCCCGGACGGCACTCGTAGCGAATACCGCCTGGTTGCCGACAGCCATCGGGAAAACAGCGTCGAAATCCACAGCATTCGCGCCCTGCGCGCCAGCACCTCGCAGGGCGTACAGCGTGTACCGGCGTATTACGGCAGCCAGCACGGCGGCAACCACCGCTGCTATTGGCACGCCCGGCGAATCAGCGGCATGACCCCAAACCGCTTGGGTACTGACCTGATGTTGAGTCTGGTGGACACCCAGCTCGACCCGTTTGAAGACGTGACTGAACTGAGCCTGACCGCCGAGCTGCTCTGCACCAATCGGCACTTGGCCCAGAGCCTGTCGGCTGGAACACCGCTGGGCTTCGAGCGACCGGGGCCAGTCGCCTCGGCGCGCTTGCGTAATCCACCGAGCCCGCAAAGCCTGCCGCGGCTGGACGGTGAATCGCGCTGGCGACTGGTCTCGCAATTGACCCTCAATCATTTGTCATTGGTCGAAGGTCCGCAAGCGCTGGACGCACTCAAGGAAATCCTCGCACTGCATAACCTGCGTGACGAGGCCAGTGCCCTGCGGCAGATCGAAGGTCTGCTGAGCCTGAGCTGTGAGCGCGTCATTGCGCATGTCGGTGAAGATGCCTGGCGCGGCTGGCGCAATGGGCTGGAGGTGCGCCTGCAACTCGATCCGCAGCATTTTGTCGGCACCAGCGCGGTGCTGTTTTCAGCGGTGCTGGCGCAGTTTTTCTCACTCTATGCCACGGCCAATCGCTTCGTGCGCACGGTGCTGGTTGAATCGGACAAGGAGATCAAGGCATGGCAACCCCAAGCCGGCATGCCGCTCTCCCTCTGAGCCTGAGCCAACGACTGCGCCGCGATCCTCAGGCGTTCGAGTTGTTGCAGGCCTTGTTGCTGCTCGAGCGTGAGCATCCACAAGCCGAATCGCTGGGTAGCGGCACTGCACCGCAGGCTGAAGCGCTGCGTCTGCGCGGTCCGCTGACGCCGTTGTTCGCCGCCAGCCAGGTTGAAAGCCTGACCGAGGAAACGGATCACAAGCCGACCCTGACCACTCCGGTTTTCGGTCTCGGCGGACCAGACGGACCACTGCCCTACGCCTATCAGGAGTGGCTGCAACAACGCGCCCGCGCCAAGGATTATGCGCCGGCCGAGTTCCTCGATCTGTTCCAGCACCGACTGCTCAGCCTGCTCTACAAAGTGCTGCGCAAACACCGGATTGCCGTGGGCTTTTCAGTGCCTGGCGCAACACCGGTGCACGCTCAGTTGCGAGCGTTGACCGGCCTGCTGCCCAAAGCCCTGCATGATCGTCAGGCGATTCCCGATGCCGCCGTACTGGCGTGCAGCGCGCTGTTCGCCGACGGGCGTCGTTCGCTCGCAGGCTTCGCTGCCATCGTGCGCGAACAGTTCGAATTGCCGGTCGAGCTCAACGCCTATGAAGGTGCCTGGCGCGAGATTCCACCCGCCAGTCGCAGCCGCTTGCAGCCCGGTGGACGCAACCTGCAACTGGGGCGCAGCGCCGTGGCCGGCACCCGGGTCTGGGACGAACATGCCGGCATCCGTCTGACCCTTGGCCCACTGACACCCGCCCAGGCCGCCACCTTCTTGCCGGACGGTGAAACGCACGCGGCCTTGGCCAGCCTCAGCGCACTGTATTTCGGGCCGGACCTGGAGTGCACACTGGTGCTGCTGGTGCGTGGCGCCAGCCCGATAAAACTCGGTCGTCAGTCACCACCACTGTTGAGCTGGAACGGCGGCCTGCAGCGCCAATCCAGCCTCACCCTGCAACGCATCGAAACTCGTCTTCGTCAGCTGGAGATCACCTGAACATGGAACTGGCCAGCCTGATCGGACGCCTCAACCCGGACAACCGCCGCGCCCTGGAACGGGCCGCCCAGCGTTGCCTGCAACGCGGTCATCATTACGTTGAAATCGAGCACCTGTTGCTTGAACTGCTGGAAATCGAAGGCGGCGACTTCGCCTACCTGCTACCGCGCTTCGGCCTGGAACGCGATGCCCTGACGGCGGAAATCAACAAGGCCCTGGAATTGTTCAAGACCGGCAGTACCCGTACTCCGGCCCTCTCGGCGCACACCATTGGCTTGCTGGAGGACGCCGTGGTGCAAGCCAGCGTGCTTGGCCTTGAGAGCATCCGTTCCGGCCTGCTGTTATTGGCGCTGCTTGACCGTGATGAACGCCGCAGCCTGTTGCTCAACAGTGCTTCGTCGCTGCTGCGGATTCCTCGGGACGCCTTGCGCAACAATCTGCTGGAATGGACCGAAAGCTCCCGCGAGCACGTCGGCGGCGCCCGCTCGGTCGCCGCAACCGCCGGCAAACCGCAGCAGAAACAGGACTCGATACTTGATCAGTTCACCCAGGACCTGACCGCCGACGCGCATGCCGGGCGCATCGATCCCATCGTCGGGCGTGACGGCGAAATTCGCCAGTGCATCGACATCCTGCTGCGCCGTCGCCAGAACAACCCGATCCTGGTTGGCGCGCCGGGCGTCGGCAAAACCGCGGTGGTCGAAGGCCTGGCCTTGCGCATCGCCGCCGGGGACGTACCGCCGTCGCTGCAAGAAGTCAGCCTGCGAGTCCTAGACCTTGGTTTGTTGCAGGCCGGCGCCGGGGTCAAAGGGGAATTCGAGCAACGGCTCAAAGGCGTGATCGATGCCGTCCGCAGCGCGGAAAAACCGATCATCCTGTTCATCGACGAAGCCCACACCCTGATCGGCGCCGGCGGTGTCGAGGGCGGAAGCGACGCCGCCAACCTGCTCAAACCGGCGCTGGCCCGTGGTGAACTGCGGACCCTCGCCGCGACCACCTGGCTTGAGTACAAGAAATACTTCGAGAAAGACCCGGCCCTCGCCCGACGCTTCCAACTGGTGCAGGTCGAAGAACCGGATGAAATCACTGCCGTGGAAATGCTCCGTGGGGTGGCCGCCAAACTCGAACAGCACCACGGCGTGCAGGTCCTGGATGCAGCGATTCATGAGGCGGTGAAGCTGTCCCATCGCTACATCTCTGGCCGGCAACTGCCGGACAAAGCGATCAGCGTGCTCGACACCGCTTGCGCGCGAGTCGCCCTCGGGCAACACGACGTACCGCCTCCACTGGAAAGCCTGCGTCATCGCCAGCAAAGCCTCAAGGATGAAGTCGAACGCCTGCGCCGCGAACAGGCCACCGGCCTCGATCACCGTGAGCGCATTACCGTGCTCGAGACCGAGTCCACCAGCAACGTGCAGGCCATTCGCGAACTGGAGATCCGCTGGGGCGAAGAACGCGTCGCCGTGCGCGAGCTGCTGGAAACCCGACGCGAGCTGCTGGCCTTGAGCGAACGCGCCGATAATGACAAACCGGACGACGTCACTGATGGACGCCTCGACCATCTGGCCGCCGAACTGCTGCGCCTGGAAGCCGGCCTCGACGCCATTCGCCAGGACGACCCGCTGGTGCCGGAGCAAGTCGACGCGAAAACCGTTGCGGCAGTGATTGCCGGCTGGACTGGCATCCCGGTCGGCAAAATGCTCGCCGACGAAGCCCACGCCGTGCGCACCCTCGGCCAGCGCATGAGCCAGCGGGTGATGGGCCAACGCCCCGCGCTGAACACCATCGCCCAACGCTTGCAGGCGTATCGCGCTGGCCTCACCGACCCGCAAAAACCGGTCGGCGTGTTCCTGCTGGTCGGCCCCACCGGCGTCGGCAAAACCGAAACCGCCTACGCCCTGGCCGATGCGCTGTATGGCGGCGAACGCAACCTGATCAGCATCAACCTCTCGGAATATCAGGAAGCCCACACCGTCAGCCAACTCAAAGGCGCCCCGCCCGGCTACGTCGGTTACGGCAGCGGCGGCGTGCTCACCGAAGCCGTGCGGCGCAAACCCTATTCCGTGGTGTTGCTCGACGAAATCGAAAAAGCCCACCCGGATGTGCTGGAGGCTTTTTATAACGTCTTCGACAAGGGCCTGATGGAAGACGGCACCGGCCTGGTGGTCGACTTCAAGAACACCGTGATGCTCGCCACCAGCAACGTCGGCGCCGAACTGCTGCTCGACACACCGACCGCGCAACTCGACAGCGATGCCTTCACCGAAGCCCTGCACAACGTGCTGCTGAAAGCCTTCCGCCCGGCATTTCTGGCGCGGATGACCGTGGTTGCGTACAGGCCGCTGGATGAGGCGACGCTGGAAGGGATTGTGCTGGCGAAACTGGAGAAATTGCGTGCTCGCTACAAAGCTGCGACCGGCAAGCAGTTCGAGTTTGATGCCGGGATTGTGCAGGCAGTGTTGGCCAAGTGCAGCGCCGCCGGAGCAAGGGATGTTGAGAATGTGTTGATGACACAGGTGACGGGGAAGTTGGCGGAGTGGGTGTTGGAATAGTTAACCTAATTTGCCTTGGGTATCCCGAAATACAAGTTATTTATGGATATAAATTCAGGAGTTCATATGCTATCTCCAAGAAAATTCGTCAATCGCCGCGACAAGGCCTATCACAACAACAGACTGAACAGCGTTCAACAACTGGACAAAGTCGCAAGCTATCTATTGGGACTTAACTATTCCGGGTACGCCTCACCAACACCAAAATCCCAAAGCTTAATCCAAATGGACTGCGTGGCTGTAGCCGTTGTCAACAATGAATGGTTAATAGCTTCCAACACCCAGCGAATTGGTGATGATGAAATTATCAGAATGGCCAACGAGTTGGGATTCGATATTGTATATGCACTAATCAAAAGAGGTAACGGTCACATGCACGCTGAAATGCAAATATTAGAAGAGCTTGCAGCGTCGAAATACAGCAGTGCAAACGTTTTCATCGGCGTTTCAAAACCCTGTTGTAAAAAATGCGCAGAATGGATTGTTCATACAGGTGCAAAATACACTGCCCATCATGATTCAGATGTAGTTCACTGGGAGAAGCCCGACCTTAGTTAAAATAAACTGATTTTTTTGAAAGTACTGGATTGCAGAGACCAAGCTAAAAATTAAATCAGTTTCCATTCCGCATCGCTTTCCAACATAAAATAAAAAAGGACAAGAATAATGCCTACAGTGGAAAAGGGGACTGATTTATTTTGGATCACCCTGCATGGGTGGCCTAAGCATGTGCAGATAAATCCGCCCCTTTTCTCTGTATTGATTAATCATCTGGTAGGTCAATCCCAGGAGTGCCCATGAGCTTTCTCTACCATTCCACTCATATCAACAATCTGGCGGGGATAAAGACCCAGGGTCTTGCACCGCCCAATAAACGGGCCGCAAGCTCTGTCGCGGGAGCCACCACCGCCGATCAGTTGGCCAATCAACTGAGTAAACAAAAGACATTCAACAAATTCAACTTCTTGTATTTGTTCAATAAGGGTGCCGACCTGGATCAGATACGGACCTATCCAGCCAGTGAACTGCCCCTTCCTAGCATGGTGATCACCGGTGAAATAAGGGCAGAGTCCAACTTCAACTATTCAGTGGACAAGGTCACCCTCGGCAACAAAGTAGAGCAAGGCTGCAAAGACTATCTGGACGCACTCAAGTCCCGCTCTGGCGTACTGACTTCAGTACCCAGCACGGTTTCAGGCGCAGCAGCGTCGAGCTCAAGCAGCAGCACATCGTTGCCTGTGCGCAACTCATCAATGTTCAAAACCCAGTGGGAGGGCCTGATCGCGGATTTTTCGACGACGCACCCTGGGCATTTTCTGTCCAAATTAGCCAGTTTCCAGCGCGAGTATTACTACCGTGCCGAGAACGCAATCACTTCCGAACACATCTACTTGTTCCAGTACAGTGCATTGAAGAAGTACTACTCCGGGTACGTCGATACGATTTCCGGTGGTGATCATCATCGGATCGCCATTCTTCGCCTGGATAACTCGGTGCTGAATGACAGTCAATCTGACCCCTCGCAGCCGGAAGGCCTGATTTCGAAAACTGTCGTTGCCGCTGAACACCTCAGCTATGTCATCGGACTGACCAAACTGCAAGTCACTAACTCCTCGGCAGACGCCATTGCACAGTTCGATGCCTTGCAATGGCTGCCACTGGCGCAGTACGCCCCGGCATCCGCATCGGCAATACCCGCTACCGATGCCAGCAGCTCTTCGAGTACGGCGCCTCAGCCAGCCAGCCTGGGTGAAGAAGGTTAAGTTCGATGACCGGTACAAGCCGTTTCCAGCCGAGACCACCCGATGCCCCGCACAACTGATAGCAACACTACCCTCTCCCTCACCGCCACCTCGCTGTCGGCGCTTTATCCTGAGTCAATCTCCGGCGAAGAATCGCTTAACGCCCTGAGTTCACAAACCCTCAACGGCCTCAACGACGGCGCGTCCCTCACCCTGACCAGCGCCGTCGCCAGCCACATCACTACCACCCTGCACAACGACGCCCAAACCCGTCCGCTGGATGCACTGGTCGCCGAAATCCGCCAACTCCCCGCCGACGCGACTGCCGAGCGTTATCAGCTCACCTTAAGGCCCTGGCTCTGGTGGCTGACCCTGGCCAGCAACAACCGGGTGTTCCAGAACCTCGCCACCTCGGACATCGTCACGACGATTTTCAAGGCTCACGGCTTCACCGATTTCCAGTTGAAACTCACCGGCAGTTACACCCCGCGCGAGTACTGCGTGCAGTACGGTGAAACCGATTTCGCCTTCGTTTCGCGGTTGCTGGAAGAGGAAGGGATTTTCTGGTTTTTCACCCATGAAGACGGCAAGCACACGCTGGTGCTTGGGGACAGCAACGACGCTTTTGTGCCAATCCCCAACGGGCCGAAGGTGACGTATCTCGGGCAGCGAATGGGCGAGCGCGAATTGCATGGCATCCGTTCCGGACAAGTCTGTGTGCAGGCGGTGGCCGGGGTGTATCGGGCGACGGATTATGAGTTCACCACACCGACCACGTCCCTCTACGATCAGGCTGAAGCAGTGGCCGGGCCGCGCTCTATCTACGAACATCCGGGCGGTTACAACGCCAAGGCCCGGGGCGATGCGCTGACCAAGCAGCGGGTGGACGGTTTGCGCAGTCAGGAGAAACGCTTCGTCGGCGAGAGCGATTGCCGTTGGCTGGTGCCGGGGCACTGGTTCACGCTGGCCGGTCACGATGACCCGACGCTGAATATCGATTGGGTGGTGACGGCGGTCACCCACGAGGCCAGTCACGACAGCTACCGCAACCGCTTCGAAGCCATTCCCAAGGCCACGCCTTATCGCCCGGCGCGGATTACGCCCAAGCCGCGGATGCATACGCAAACGGCGCTGGTGGTCGGCAAATCCGGCGAGGAAATCTGGACCGATCAGTACGGCCGGATCAAGTTGCAGTTCCCCTGGGATCGTGACGGCAAGAATGACGAAAGCAGTTCCTGTTGGGTCCGCGTGGTGCTGCCGTGGAGTGGCAAAGGCTTCGGCATGCAGTTTGTGCCACGGATCGGTCAGGAAGTAATCGTGACCTTTATCGACGGCGACCCGGACCGGCCATTGGTCACCGGTTGCGTCTACAACGGTGACAACGCCCTGCCCTATGCTCTGCCAGCGAACCAGACCCAATCCGGAATCAAGACCCACTCATCCAAAGGTGGCGGCGGGTTCAACGAGTTGCGCTTCGAGGACAAGAAGGATGCCGAAGAGGTGTTTCTGCAGGCGCAGAAGGACTTCAAGATCAATGTACTCAACGACACCACCGCCAGCGTCGGCCATGATGAAATCCTTACGGTAAAGAACGCCCGAACCCGCACGGTCAAGGAAGGCGATGAGACCGTGACCCTGGAAAAAGGCAAACGCAGCGTGACGATCCAGACCGGCAGCGACAGCCTCGACGTCAAGGACAGCCGCACGGTGAAGGTCGGCGCCGATCAAAACCACAGCACCGGCGGCAACTACGAGCACAAGGTCACTGGCGATTACAGCCTGACGGTGGACGGCAACCTGACCATCAAGGTGAGTGGCACTCTCACACTGCAAAGCGGTGGCAGTTTCGCGATCAAGAGTGGCGCCGATCTGGCGGCCCAGGCCAGCACCTCGATCAGTCAGAAAGCCGGCACCTCCCTGAGCAATCAGGCCGGTACGGAGCTGACCAACAAGGCCGGCACCTCACTGACCAATGATGCCGGGGTCAGCCTGACCAACAAGGGCGGCGCCGAGCAGACCGTGGACGGCGGCGGCATGCTGACCATCAAGGGCGGACTGGTGAAGGTCAATTGAGGAGCGAGCGAGGATGTCATCGGACAAACTGGAACTGGAACGCGGTGACAGCCGGCTCGACGGACGAATGCTCGACGGCCGGCTGGAAGGTCCGCTGCACATCAAGGAAGCCGGAAAACCCCAGGCCGCCTTGAATTACAGCCAGGGCGAACTGCAAGGCAGGAGCCTGCTGTATCACCCCAATGGCAAGCTCTCGGCACAACTGCCTTTTGAGCATGACAAGTTACAAGGTGTCGCAACGTTTTATGCGCCGCAAGGCTGGCTGCAACGCAAAGCCACGTATCGCCGAGGCCTGCTGCATGGCGAAGCAACCAACTATTTCCCCGATGGGAAAGTGGCTGAATTGGAGTGTTATCGCGACGGTGTGCGTGAAGGGGTTTACCAGCGTTTTCACCCTAACGGCAAACCCGCCGTCAACGCCCGCTACCTCAACGGTCAGTTGCTCGAACCGGAGCAAGCCTTTGCCAGCGATGGACGACCGCTGGACGCCGAGGGCAAACCGATTTCGCGGATGCGCTGGTGGTACCGGCGCTGGGCCGATCCGACACAAGCCTGACGCGGACCTGTAGCAGCTGGCGTAGCCTGCTGCTACAAGGGCAGCGGCGCTCTTCGGATCAGGGGATAAGCATTTGCATCTGCCCCGGCATTGCAATCTTGATCACCCCGCCCCAGTTGCACATCAAGCTGCAGTTGGCATCGAGGGCAGGCATTCCCCCCAGCAAAAGGGTCGGTGCTCCGGGCATCCACGGGGCGGCGGTGGCCGGAATGCACGGCATTGGCGTCAGCACGCCGAGGGCCGCCGCCGTGGCCGCGGCGACCATTGGATTGGCCGGGCTCATGCACATGCCAAACGGCATGATGTTCAGCAGCGGAATGTGATCCATGATGTTCGCCGCCGGCATGCCCCCGGTCAGCGTGCGGTTTACCGGCAGCACGTTGAGCACCCCCGGCGCCGCACCGAAACTGCATTGCAGGGTCGCGGTGGCGCACACTTGCGGACAGCCCATGTCGAATCTCCTTCCTGAAAGCGATGCCCCTCTGAACCATAGTCCGCCGAGCCTGTTCTCGCACATCAGGAACGCTGATTATCCGGCAACACGCTAACCTATAAGACCTTGCCGCGCTTGTGGCGACCCCGGCACGCCATTAGATTAGTCAATGATGTCTGGCCTCCAAAATAAGCAGAAGGGATAAGCATGGCGCTTACTGACCAGTCCACCCGTATCCGCTCTGGCGAAGAACTTGATGCCAGCCTGATCGATCCGTACCTCAAGGCGCACATTCCGGGCCTGAGCGGGTTGCCACAGATCAGCCAGTTCCCCGGTGGCGCTTCGAACCTGACGTACCTGCTGGAATACCCCGAGCAGGAGTTCGTGCTGCGTCGGCCGCCGTTTGGCCACAAGGCCAAGTCCGCCCATGACATGGGCCGTGAGTTTCGCATTCTCAATCAGCTCAAGGACGGTTTCCCGTATTGCCCGAAAGCCTACGTGCACTGCACCGACGAATCGGTGATCGGTGCCGAGTTCTATGTAATGGAACGGGTCAAGGGGATCATCCTGCGCTCCGAACTGCCAGCGGAACTGGGCCTCGACGCCGCTAAAACCGAAACCTTGTGCAAGAGTTTCATCGACAAATTCGTCGAGCTGCACCGCGTCGATTACCAGGCCTGTGGCCTGGCCGACCTGGGCAAGCCGCAAGGTTATGTCGCCCGGCAGATTCATGGCTGGAGCGAGCGCTACGAAAAAGCCCTGACGCCTGATGCGCCGAGCTGGCAAGCGGTCAAGGACTGGCTCAACGACAAGATGCCCGCCGACCACCCGACGTCAAGCATCGTCCATAACGACTACCGCTTCGACAACGTGATCCTCGACCCGAACAACCCGATGCAGATCATCGGCGTACTGGATTGGGAACTGACCACCCTCGGCGATCCGCTGATGGATCTGGGCAACACCCTCGCCTACTGGATCGAAGCCGGCGACCCGGCACCGGTGCAACTGATGCGCCGTCAACCGAGCCATGCCCCCGGCATGCTGACCCGGCGCGAATTCGTCGATTACTACGCTGAGCGCTCGGGGATCAAGATCGACAATTTCGACTTCTATTACACCTACGGGCTGTTCCGCCTGGCCGGTATCGTGCAGCAGATCTACTACCGTTTCTTCCATGGCCAGACCCAGGACAAACGCTTCGCGCAGTTCATTCACATGAACAAGCTGCTGGAGCAGATGAGCCTGCAAGTCATCCAGAAGTCCAGCCTCTGATCACGCGCCCGGCGCCTGCCCACCTCAAGGAAAAACCATGTCCAAGACCCACTTATTCGACCTCGACGGTAAAATCGCTTTCGTCTCCGGCGCCAGCCGTGGCATCGGTGAAGCGATCGCCAAACTACTGGCCCAGCAAGGCGCCCACGTGATCGTCTCGAGTCGCAAACTCGACGGCTGCCAGCACGTGGCCGACGCGATCATCGCTGACGGCGGCAAAGCCACCGCTATCGCCTGCCACATCGGCGAAATGGAACAGATCACTCAAGTGTTCGCCGGCATCCGCGAGCAATTCGGTCGCCTGGACATCCTGGTCAACAATGCCGCAACCAATCCGCAGTTCTGCAACGTGCTGGACACCGACCTCGGCGCCTTCCAGAAAACCGTCGACGTGAACATTCGCGGCTACTTCTTCATGTCGGTGGAAGCCGGCAAGCTGATGCGCGAAAACGGTGGCGGCAGCATCATCAACGTCGCCTCGATCAATGGCGTTTCGCCAGGCATCTTCCAGGGCATCTACTCGGTGACCAAGGCGGCGGTGATCAACATGACCAAGGTCTTTGCCAAGGAGTGCGCGCAGTTCGGCATCCGCTGCAACGCCCTGCTGCCAGGCCTGACCGACACCAAATTTGCCTCGGCGCTGGTGAAAAACGACGCGATCCTGAAGACCGCGTTGCAACAGATTCCGCTCAAGCGTGTGGCTGATCCAAGCGAGATGGCCGGTGCGGTGTTGTATCTGGCGAGTGATGCGTCGAGCTATACGACTGGCGTTTCGTTGAATGTGGACGGTGGTTTCCTGTCCTGATTTTCTGTCTCCTGTGGGAGCCGGGCTTGCCCGCGATTGCATCAGCGAGGCGCATCTGTCGTACCGTGGCGCTTGTCTCGCGGGCAAGCCCGGCTCCCACAGGGAAGAAGGTCATCCCAGAGATTAAGGAATTTTAATTCCACTAATTGCATTTAGAGAATATTTATTCCATAACTAGGCATCCTGAAAACAATAATCCAAAGGACCCAGTTATGCGCGAACTCGGAATCGGACTTATCGGCACGGGCTTCATGGGCCGTGCCCACGCCCTGGCCTTTCGCAATGTCAGCGCGGCTTTCGAACTGCCCTTCACGCTGCGCCTCGCCGCGCTTGCCGACGCCGATCCTGCTCGCGCACAAGCGTGCGCCACTGCCTGGGGCTTCGAACGGGCCCACAGTGACTGGCAACAGTTGATCGACGATCCCAAGGTCAACCTGATCGCCATCACCACACCGAACCATCTTCATTACCCGATGGCCATGGCAGCAATCGCCGCCGGCAAACCGGTGTATTGCGAAAAACCACTGGCTGTCAGTCTTCAACAAGCCAACGCCATGCACCTGGCGGCCAAAGCGGCCGGCGTGGTCACCCGCGTGGGCTACAACTACCGGCACAACCCGATCATTGGTTTGGCCCGCGAGCTGATTCGAAACGGCGAGCTGGGCGAGATCATCAGCTTTCAAGGCGAATTCAGCGAAGACTTCATGGCTGACCCGAACTCGCCGTGGTCCTGGCGCTGCGAGGCCGAACATGCCGGCGGCGCGCTGGCGGACCTGGGCAGTCATTTGCTGGCCATGGCGCGCTATCTGGTGGGCGATGTCGAGGCGGTGTGCGCCGATACCCAAACCGTGCACCGCCAGCGCCCGGCCACGGCGGGCAGCCTGGAACAACGCAGCATTGCCGTCGACGATCAGGCCCACGCCCTGCTGCGCTTTGCCAACGGCGCGCGTGGCACCTTCAGCAGCAGTTGGCTCAAGCACGGCTACAAGAATCATCTGAGCTTCGAGATCAGCGGCACCAAGGGCACTCTGGCATTCGATCAGGAGCGCTTGAATGAGTTACGCCTGTGCCGCGCCGGCCAGGACGGTTTCCAGCGTTTACTGGCCGGACCGAATCTGCCCGGCTACGCGGCATTCAGCCCTGCACCGGGGCATCAACTGGGTTACAACGAGTTGAAGACGCTGGAAGTGCACGCCCTGATCATGGCCCTGGCCGGACAAGGCCAGGACGGCACGGATTTCGAGGAGGCCTGGGAAGTGGAACGCCTGGCGGCGGCGATTCGGCTGGCGGCGCGGGAGCAGCGCTGGGTCAATATCAGGGAGGTCTGATCGCTCCAGCGCTGCATGGCAATGCTCAGCGCGCCAGCTGTAGTGCCAACGCCTTGGCCTGGCTCGCCACGTCGGTCACTGCCGTGCTTTCCCACCACATTCCACGCAGGGGCGGGCCCATGGCGAACAAGCGCTGGGCAACCTGCCCCTCGGCATCCATGACCGCCCCGCTCGGATCCGCTGCGATCCCCAGCGCCAATGGCCCCGGTTTTATCAAGCCGCGGGCCAGCAGTTGCTGCGGCAAGGGTCGGGCGACCCGGCGCCAGTCGTATTCGATGCCACTGGAGTTGATCAGCGCGTCGCCACTGACCACCGTCACTTCAGACTCCCCGCGCCGACGAATGCAAATGCTCACCCGTCCGTCCGCCGAGGGCGCCAGGCCTTTGAACGAAGCGGCCTGAATTCGCAAGCGCCCTGACTGATGCAAACGCGCCACCAGCTCTGCACTCAAGGGCGGCGACCGGTGATGATGGCTTTCCCACCATGGCCGCACATGGCGCACAAACTGCCGGCGTTGCACATCCGTTGCCTGGCTCCAGAGCCGCCCGATATGCGCCCGCACGGTATCCAGCGGCGCCTGCCAGTCGATACCCTCCGCCATCGCCGCACGGCAATGCCGTCGCAGTTCATGCATCAACTGACGTGGGCTGCGAATGTCGGGATCTTCGGCCAGAAAATCCACCCACGCCGGCGGTTGCCGACGCACATGCGGCAGCAACCCGTGACGGGAAAACACTTCGATCGGTCCACGATGCCCGGCCTGCTCCAGCGACACCACGGCATCGACCATGGTCAGGCCCGAGCCGATGATCAATACCGTCGATTGCGGATCAAGCTGTGTCATGGCCGCCACATCCCAAGGATCGACGGCTGCAGCGTTCAAGCCACTGGACTCGGTTTGTGGGGTTCGCGCAGCCGGGAACAAGCCGGTCGCCAGCACCGCAAAAGCGCCTCTTAACCGTGAACCATCACTCAAGGTCAGTAATGTGGCGTGTTCATCGGTTTGCAGGTCGACCACTTCCCCGCGCACATGCTCGACGCTTGAACCATAACGCGCGCCGACGGCCTGGGCTTCGGCCAACCGCTGCTGCACGTACAGACCAAAAATGCCCCGAGGCGGGAACAACTCGGCGACCGGCACCGACTGCTGATCCGACTCCGGCCAACCGCCATTGGCAATAAATGCGCTCAGCCATTGGGTCAGGTCATCGGGGTTGTCCGGGTCGACACCCATCCGCGCGGCATTGCCATTCAGCGTATGGCCCAATTCAACCGCGCTATAGGCCTCGCCCCGGCCCAACTCGGCGCGAGGCTCGATCACCAGCACCTGACGCTTGCCGGGCAAACGCAGCAACTGCATGGCCAATAATGCGCCGCTCAAGCCACCGCCGACGATCAGGATGTCGGCGTTGCGAATAATGTCTGTTGCTTGTCCGCCAAGAGTTTCAGTCATGCGGTTCTCACGGATCGAGGGGAATGTCTGAAATGTATCACTGGATGGTTATCGGGACCGATGATCTGTTTCAGAGCACCACATTACGCACAAACCGCGTCGCCACCGTCCCATCATTGCGATAGGCGTGAGGCCGGTTACTGGCGAAGCTGACAAACTCGCCTGTCGCGAGAATGCGCTCTTCATCCCCCAGCACCAGCGTCAGGCTGCCTTCGAAGACATACAGCTGTTCACTCCAGCCATCGGCATCCGGCTCCGAAACGTATTCCTCGCCCGGTTCCAGCCGCCATTCCCAGAGTTCGACTTCTCGGCTGGCGTTGGCCTTGGCCAACAGCACGGCTTTACTGCCGGGGATCAAGCCGGCCCACGCCAGTTCGTTGATGCGGCTTGGGTCCCGCACCTCGGGAGCCTGAATCAGGTCGCTGAAGGCTACCTCCAAGGCTTCGGCCACCCGGTCGAGGGTGGTCAGGCTGACGTTTTTCTCACCCGCTTCGATGGCCACCAGCATCCGGCGGCTGACTCCGGATTTTTCCGCCAATGCGGTCTGGCTCAGCTCTGCGACATGGCGCAGGCGTCGGACGTTCTGGCTGACGTGTTGCAGGACGGAGGCTCGTTGGCCGGAATCTTTGTGCACTATATTGCTCACTTAGTAGGTTTGCGCAGTATACTGCCCAACTTCGGGCGCATTGTGCGTCCCCCTCAGGTAGTGCGCAAGGCCATGACGTCGGTGAATACTTCCAAACCCTCTACCTTTTTCTCACGGTTCAGCAAGGCTGAATGCGTGCTGGTGCTGATCACCATGGTCTGGGGCGGGACGTTCCTGCTGGTGCAGCATGCGATGACGGTCAGCGGGCCAATGTTTTTCGTCGGCCTGCGCTTTGCTGCAGCGGCGAGTATTGTCGCGCTGTTCTCCTGGCGCAGCCTGCGTGAGTTGACCCTGTTTGAACTCAAGGCCGGCGCGTTCATTGGTGTGGCGATCATGCTCGGCTACGGCCTGCAAACCGTTGGCTTGCAGACCATTCTCAGCAGCCAATCGGCGTTCATCACTGCGCTTTACGTGCCGTTCGTGCCTTTGCTGCAATGGCTGGTGCTGGGGCGTCGGCCGGGGTTGATGCCGAGCATTGGCATCATGTTGGCGTTTACCGGGTTGATGCTGCTCTCCGGTCCTGCCGGGGCGTCGCTGAATTTCAGCTCGGGGGAAATCGCCACGCTGATCAGCGCCGTCGCCATCGCCGCCGAAATCATTCTGATCAGCACTTATGCTGGCCGGGTCGACGTGCGTCGGGTCACCGTGGTGCAACTGGCGACCACTTCGGTGCTGGCATTTTTGATGATTGTGCCGACTCAGGAAGCGCTTCCCGGTTTCTCCTGGTTGCTGCTGGCCAGCGCGGTGGGCCTGGGCGCCGCCAGTGCGGCGATTCAGGTGGCGATGAACTGGGCGCAGAAAAGCGTTTCACCAACCCGTGCGACGCTGATCTACGCTGGCGAACCGGTCTGGGCCGGTATCGCCGGGCGCCTGGCGGGTGAACGGCTGCCGGGGCTGGCGCTGTTTGGTGCGGCATTGATTGTCGCGGCGGTGATCGTCAGTGAGTTGAAGACCAAGGGTAAAGCTGCTTCGACTGAAGAAGAGCTGGAACAGGAAGCACAGGGTTAAACCTCAAGAACTGTAGCGCCTGATAGATCGCCTTCGCGAGCAAGCCCGCTCCCACATTCGATTGCCTGCGTATGCGCAATCGCGACATAACACAAATCTAATGTGGGAGCGGGCTTGCTCGCGAAGGGGCCAGAACGATCGGACACAACCCCTCGAAACAATGTGAATCAGGCGTTTTCAGCCTACCTTGTAGGATCCTGCCACAGCTTGGCAGTTGGTGATCAGGGGCTCGGCACGTATGATCCTTCACAAACTTCCGCAGATTAGAAGCCTATGTCCCTGATAGTTCTACTGCTTCTGCCTTTTATTGGCAGCTGTCTGGCGGCCTTGCTGCCGCACAACGCGCGTAACACTGAATCGATACTCGCTGGCCTGGTTGCCTTGATCGGCACCGTCCAGGTGGCGTTGCTGTATCCGCAAATCGCCCACGGTGGCGTGATTCGCGAAGAGTTCTTCTGGCTACCGAGCCTGGGCTTGAATTTCGTCCTGCGCATGGACGGTTTCGCCTGGCTGTTCTCGATGCTGGTGCTGGGCATCGGCACGCTGGTGTCGCTGTATGCGCGGTATTACATGTCGCCGGACGACCCGGTGCCACGCTTCTTTGCATTTTTCCTGGCGTTCATGGGCGCCATGCTCGGGCTGGTGATCTCCGGCAATCTGATTCAGATGGTGTTTTTCTGGGAGCTGACCAGCCTCTTCTCGTTCCTGTTGATCGGCTATTGGCACCACCGCGCCGATGCTCGCCGTGGCGCCTACATGGCGCTGATGGTGACCGGTGCCGGTGGTTTATGCCTGCTGGCGGGGGTGATGCTGCTCGGCCATGTCGTGGGCAGCTATGACCTGGACAAGGTCCTGGCCGCCGGCGATCTGATTCGCGCCCATGCGTTGTACCCCATCCTGCTGCCGTTGATCCTGATCGGCGCCTTGAGCAAAAGTGCCCAGTTCCCCTTCCACTTCTGGCTTCCCCACGCCATGGCCGCTCCGACACCGGTCTCGGCTTACCTGCACT
This sequence comes from Pseudomonas sp. FW306-02-D09B, assembly GCF_058782685.1. NCBI lineage: Bacteria > Pseudomonadati > Pseudomonadota > Gammaproteobacteria > Pseudomonadales > Pseudomonadaceae > Pseudomonas > Pseudomonas sp. FW306-02-D09B. The sequence goes on along the minus strand of NZ_JBYSXY010000006.1, from coordinate 166,063 downwards.
CGGCGACCATGGTCAAGGCCGGGGTTTTCCTCCTGGCACGGCTGTGGCCGTCGCTGTCCGGCAGCGAAGAATGGTTCTATATCGTCAGCGGGGCCGGCGCCTGTACCTTGTTGCTCGGCGCTTACTGCGCGATGTTCCAGAACGACCTCAAGGGCCTGCTAGCCTACTCGACCATCAGCCATCTGGGCCTGATCACCCTGTTGCTGGGCCTGAACAGCCCGCTGGCCGCCGTCGCGGCGGTGTTTCATATTCTCAACCATGCGACCTTCAAGGCCTCGCTGTTCATGGCTGCCGGGATCATCGACCACGAAAGCGGCACCCGCGACATTCGCAAGCTCAGCGGCCTGATCAAACTGATCCCGTTCACCGCGACCCTGGCGATGGTCGCCAGCGCCTCGATGGCCGGCGTGCCGTTGCTCAACGGTTTCCTTTCTAAAGAGATGTTCTTCGCCGAAACCGTGTTCATTAATGCCTCGGCCTGGATCGAGACCACCCTGCCGATCGTCGCGACCATCGCCGGTACGTTCAGCGTCGCCTATTCGCTGCGCTTTACCGTAGACGTGTTTTTCGGCCCAACCGCCACCGACCTGCCGCACACCCCGCACGAACCGCCGCGCTGGATGCGTGCACCAGTGGAGTTGCTGGTGTTCGCCTGCCTGGTGGTCGGGATTTTCCCGGCCCAGGTGGTCGGCCCGTTACTCGCCGCTGCGGCCCTGCCGGTGGTGGGTGGAACCTTGCCCGAATACAGCCTGGCGATCTGGCACGGCTGGAATGCGCCGATGATCATGAGCTTGATCGCCATGTCCGCCGGTATCGTTGTGTACCTGCTGCTGCGCAATCAGCTCAAACGCGGGCGATTCAACTACCCGCCGCTCATTGGCCGCCTCAACGGCAAGCGCCTGTTCGAACGCAGCCTGGTGGTGATGATGCGCCTGGCTCGACGGCTTGAGCGGCGGGTCAGTACCAAGCGCCTGCAAACTCAATTGTTCCTGCTGGTGCTGGTGGCCGTGTTGGCGGGGTTGATTCCGCTGCTGCACAGCGGCTTGAGTTGGGGCGAGCGGCCAAAGATCCCCGGATCGATCGTCTTCGTCACGCTCTGGTTGCTGGCGATTGCCTGTGCGTTGGGCGCCGCCTGGCAAGCCAAGTACCACCGACTCGCGGCCCTGACGATGGTCAGTGTCTGCGGCATGATGACCTGCGTCACCTTCGTCTGGTTCTCGGCGCCGGACCTGGCCCTGACCCAATTGGTGGTCGAGGTGGTAACCACCGTGCTGATCCTGCTTGGCCTGCGCTGGTTGCCACGGCGGATCGAAGAGGTCTCGCCACTGCCCAGCAGCGTGCCCAAGGCGCGGGCTCGCCGTTTGCGCGACTTGCTGCTATCGAGCGCGGTCGGCATCGGCATGGCGCTGCTCGCCTACGCCATGTTGACCCGCCAGACACCGAACGATATTTCCTCGTTCTACCTCAGTCGCGCATTGCCCGAAGGTGGCGGCAGCAACGTGGTGAACGTGATGCTGGTGGACTTCCGCGGCTTCGACACCCTCGGTGAGATCACCGTGCTGGTGGCCGTGGCGCTGACCGTGTTTGCCCTGCTGCGACGCTTCCGCCCACCGAAAGAAAGCATGCAACTACCGGCACAACAACGCCTGCTGGCGCCGGACGTGGTCACTGATCTGGTCAACCCGCGTCACGCCAGCGATACCGCGCTGGGCTTCATGATGGTCCCGGCGGTGCTGGTGCGGTTGTTATTGCCAGTTGCAGTGGTGGTGTCGTTCTACCTGTTCATGCGCGGGCACAATCAACCGGGCGGTGGTTTTGTCGCGGGCCTGGTGATGTCGGTGGCGTTCATCCTGCAATACATGGTCGCCGGCACTCAGTGGGTCGAGGCGCAGATGAGCCTGCGGCCGGTACGCTGGATGGGCACCGGACTGCTGTTCGCCACGCTCACCGGCCTGGGTGCAATGGTCGCCGGTTATCCGTTCCTGACCACCCACACCTGGCATTTCGGGTTGCCGTTGCTGGGCGAGATTCATATCGCCAGTGCGCTGGGCTTCGACATCGGCGTGTATGCCGTGGTGGTAGGTTCGACACTGCTGATCCTGACTGCCCTGGCGCACCAATCGGTGCGTGGCCACAAGCCGGGCAGCCAGCCTAAACCCATTGCCAAGCCAGGAGCTGCCTGATGGAAGAAGTCATCGCAATTGCCATTGGCGTACTGGCTGCCTCCGGGGTCTGGCTGGTGCTGCGCCCACGGACCTTTCAGGTCGTCATGGGCCTGTGCCTGCTGTCTTACGGGGTCAATCTGTTCATCTTCAGCATGGGCAGCCTGTTCATCGGCAAGGAGCCGATCATCAAGGACGGCGTGCCGCAAGACCTGCTGCATTACACCGATCCGCTGCCCCAGGCGCTGGTACTCACCGCCATCGTCATCAGCTTCGCCATGACCGCATTGTTCCTGGTGGTGTTGCTGGCGTCCCGGGGCCTGACCGGCACCGACCATGTCGATGGCCGGGAGCCTAAAGAATGAGCTGGATGCCCCATCTGATCGCCGCACCGATTCTGCTGCCGTTACTGACGGCGGCGCTGATGTTGATGCTCGGCGAAAAACACCGCCCGCTCAAAGCCCGGATCAACCTGTTCTCAAGCCTGCTGGGACTGGGGATTTCTGTACTGTTGCTGCAGTGGACCCAGGCGCAAGGCGTGCCCGGCTCCATCGGCGTCTACCTGCCGGGTAACTGGCAGGCACCCTTTGGCATCGTGCTGGTGGTCGATCGCCTGTCGGCGCTGATGCTGGTGCTGACCGGGATCATCGGCGTCAGCGCCCTGCTGTTCGCCATGGCCCGCTGGGACAGTGCCGGCGCAAGCTTCCACGCGCTGTTCCAGATTCAACTGATGGGCCTCTACGGAGCCTTCCTGACCGCCGACCTGTTCAACCTCTTCGTGTTTTTCGAAGTGCTGCTGGCGGCGTCTTACGGCTTGATGCTGCACGGTTCGGGGCGCGCCCGGGTGTCGTCGGGCCTGCATTACATTTCGATCAACCTGCTGGCCTCGTCGCTGTTTCTGATTGGCGCCGCACTGATCTATGGCGTCACCGGCACCCTGAACATGGCCGACCTGGCGCTGAAGATCCCGCTGGTGCCGGAAGCCGATCGCGGCTTGCTGCATGCCGGCGCGGCGATTCTGGCTGTGGCATTCCTGGCCAAGGCCGGGATGTGGCCGCTGAACTTCTGGCTGGCCCCGGCCTACTCCTCGGCCAGTGCTCCGGTGGCGGCGATGTTCGCGATCATGACCAAGGTCGGCGTCTACACCTTGCTGCGTCTGTGGACCCTGCTGTTCTCCGGCCAGGCCGGTGCGTCGGCATACTTTGGCGGCGACTGGCTGACCTACGGCGGCATGGCGACAATTATCTGCGCGGCGTTGGCGATCCTGGCCACGCAGCGCCTGGAGCGCATGGCCAGCCTGAGCATCATGGTGTCGGCGGGCATCCTGTTGTCGGCCATCGGTTTTGCCCAGCCGAGCCTGATCGGCGCGGCGCTGTTCTATCTGGTCAGCTCGACCCTCGCGCTGAGCGCGCTGTTCCTGCTGGCGGAACTGATCGAACGCTCGCGCACCGCCATCGAGATGCCGCTGGACGATGAAATCGAAGCGCTACCGCGACCATCGCAATCTTCACCGCCGAGCAAGGGCATCAACCTCGACGACGACCAGAAAGCCGTGGTCGGACAGGTGATTCCCTGGACCATGGCCTTCCTGGGCTTGAGCTTCATTGCCTGCGCCCTGCTGATCATCGGCATGCCGCCGCTCTCCGGATTCATCGGCAAGCTCGGTTTGCTCAGCGCCCTGCTCAACCCATTGGGCCTCGGCGTCTCGGGTGAGCAGCCGATATCGAACGCGGCATGGAGCCTGCTGGCGCTGTTGATCCTGTCCGGGCTGGCCTCGTTGATCGCCTTCTCGCGCTTGGGTATCCAGCGTTTCTGGACGCCCGCAGAACGCCCGTCACCGGTGCTGCGACGCCTGGAATGCGTACCGATCTTTGCCTTGTTGGCCTTGAGCATCGTGTTGACCTTCAAGGCCGAACCGCTGATGCGTTACACCCAGGCGGCCGCCGACACCTTGAACAATCCGCAGCAATACGTGATGGCGGTACTCGGCACCCGCGCCGTACCCAGCCCCGAAGCCAAGGCTGCGATGCAGGAGGTGCAACCATGAAACGTCTGTTCCCTGCCCCCTGGTTGTCGTTGGCCCTTTGGCTGTTGTGGCTGGTGCTGAACCAGTCCATCAGCCCGGGCAACCTGCTACTGGGTGCGATACTGGGTTGTTGCGCACCACTGATGATGCGCAAGCTGCGACCGCTGCCGATCCGTATTCGTCGTCCCGGGGTAATCCTGCGCCTGATCTTCCTGGTCGGGTGTGACGTGTTGGCGTCCAACCTCGCCGTCGCCTGGGGCGTGTTGAACGCCGGGCGACGGCCGCCACACTCGAAGTTCATCAAGGTGCCGCTGGACCTGCGTGACGCCAACGGCCTCGCGGCGCTGTCGATGATCACCACGGTGATTCCCGGTACGGTCTGGTCGGAACTGGCGCTGGATCGCAGCATTTTGCTGTTGCATGTGTTCGATCTGGATGACGAAGCGCACTTCATCCAGCACTTCAAGGCGACTTATGAGCGCCCCTTGATGGAGATTTTCGAATGAGTGCCCTGCTCTCGAATGCGGTTCTGTTCAGCCTGTTCATTTTCTCGCTGGCGATGGGACTGACACTGATTCGCCTGTTCAAAGGTCCATCGGCACAGGACCGGGTTCTGGCGCTGGATTACCTGTATATCCTCGCCATGCTGATGATGCTGGTGCTGGGGGTCCGCTATGCCAGTGACACCTACTTCGAAGCGGCGCTGCTGATCGCGCTGTTCGGCTTCGTCGGCTCGTTTGCCCTGGCGAAATTCCTGTTGCGTGGCGAGGTGATCGAATGAATGAGCTGGGTCAGTTGTCTTTGTGGGTCGAGATCCCGGTGGCGATCCTGCTGGTGGCCAGCAGCCTGTTCGCGTTGATCGGTGCCATCGGCCTGCTGCGCTTGAAGGACTACTTCCAACGCATGCACCCACCGGCTTTGGCCTCGACCTTGGGCGCCTGGTGCGTGGCGCTGGCGTCGATCATCTTTTTCTCGGCACTCCAGTCGAGTCCGGTGTTGCACGCCTGGCTGATCCCGATACTGCTGTCGATCACCATGCCGGTCACCACCCTGCTGCTGGCGCGTGCGGCGTTGTTCCGCAAGCGTATGGCCGGGGATGATGTGCCGGCTGAGGTCAGCAGTCGACGGACAGAAAGCGAGCGTTGAGCCGAAAAGATCGCAGCCTGCGATCCTGAAGATTAGAACTCACCCCCACGCAACGGCCAACAACCCCGCCCCCAACACCACACACAGCGGTGAATAGGCCCAGGTGTCGAGGCGCGCGAACTTCGACCCGGCCTGTTCCTTGAAAAAGCCGACAAGATTCGAATCACCAATCGCGCGGGCAAACATCAGCAAGGCAACTGCACTGATCAGCCATTGCATCGACCAGTGCCCGACTGCCGGCACAAACAGGCCAACTCTCAGGCACACCATCAGGGCAATCAGCAACAACCCGACAGCCACCGCCAGGGTTCCCAGTGCAGAAGGTCTGAAAGCCGGCCGCAGCCCCTCCTCTGCGCCGCCTTGTACCTGCGGCACAACGGCGTCAATGGCCCAACGACCGCCGAGCGCCCAGTACAAATGAATCAGGCTGATCAGCACAAACGCGGCGACGATCCATTGAGCAAGCACAAACGTCATGAGCAGGGTTCCGGGTATCGATGGCAGAAGAAACAGCCTAGACCAGACTTTTTGTCAGTGCGTTGTTCCACGACAATGTTGCAGTCACGCCGCATAAAATTTGCCTGAACTCTGACCGTTCATTGATCGACCGGGTACCCTACAGACTTGCAGAGACCTTGTCTGCGACATCCTTGGGCAGCCACGCCCGCCAGACCTCCGGGTGCGCCTTCATGAAGGCTTCGGCTGCCTGGCGCGGCGCGGTGTGCTTCTCGCTGATTTCGGCCAGGGCCTTGTTCAGAGGCCCGATAGGCAGATCAACCTTGCTGAAAAACTCAGTCACCTGCGGATACTGTTTCTGGAAAGGTGCAGACACTCCAATCGACAGTTTCGAGGGCAGCGAGCGTGTTGGTTTTGGATTGGGGTTATCGGCATCGGTCAGGGTTTTCCAGGCCTCGGCATCGAACGGCGGCTCTTCCAGCTGAATCAGCTTGAAGCGCCCGAGCAACGGGGTTGGCGACCAGTAATAAAACAGCACCGGCTTGCCACGGCGAATGGACGAGGTGATCTCTGCGTCCAGCGCCGCGCCGGAACCGCTGCGAAAATTCACATAGCTGTCCGTCAGGCCATAGGCCTTGAGCTTCTGCTTGTTGACCACTTCCGAGGTCCAGCCGATCGGGCTATTGAGAAAACGTCCCTTGCCGGGGCTTTCCGGATCGCTGAAGACATCCTTGTAGCGCGGCAAGTCCGACACGCTGCGCAAGTCCGGCGCCAATGGCTTGATGCCTTTGGCCGGATCGCCCTTGATCACGTATTCCGGCACCCACCAGCCTTCGGTTGCGCCTTTGACCGTATCGCCGATACTCGCCACCTTGCCTTCAGCCTCGGCCTTGACCCAGACCGGACTGCGACCGGCCCACTCTTCGCCAATGACCTGAATGTCATTGTTGGCCAGCGCGGTTTCCAGGGTGATGGTGGTGCCCGGCAAGGTATCGGTCGGCAGGCCGTAACCCTTCTCGACAATGATCCGCAAAATGTCGGTGATCAGACTGCCGCTTTCCCAGTTCAGGTCAGCGAAGTGGATCGGCGCCGGGGCGGCCATTACGGTCACGGGCGACACCAACAGACCAACAGTGGCTAGCAGACTTCCCAGTAGCAGTCGAAACCCTTTCATGCGTTGCACCTCGTGCTGTTCACAGCCATGGCAGGACGGCTTTGCGCACAAAGGCCGCGCACCTGCGAATACTCAGTCAACTGACTGTAGTAGAGGTTTGTGCGTTCGAGGTCCAACGATCAACTTTCAGAAGAGTCCTGCAAGTGCTGCAACTCCCTTCGCACCATGCTGGCGTACTCCGCCGGACGCAAGGTGTAGATCTGCGATGCCACCCAGCTTAGCCAGGCGCCCTGCAGAACAGCCCTCTGAGCGAACAGGCGCTGGGCTTGTGCACGAGCACTGTCGAGGTTTTGCTCATGGAAGTCGGCCCGGGACAGGCTCATTTATTCGCTGGCCTTGAACGTTATGAGCTCGCCCTTGCGCCACTTGGCAGCTTTGCCGGTTACCGCTTTCAAGGTTTTGGTCAGGCCTTCCTGTAGCTGTTGGTGAGCGGCAAACACCGTCACTACGCTGTGGCCTTCCTTGAACAGAATGGCGTGGCCGTCTGCCGTGGTCACAAATGCGTAATCACCGAGGCCGTAGACCGTCAGTTTGATCTCGCGAAACTTGATTTCGAATTTGCCACCTTCGCGACTAGGCAATACCGCTGCGCGGAAATGATCGCCGACCTTGAGTTCCAGGCGAGGCTTGTCGTCCACCACCAGCGCCGACTCGGTGTCGATCTCGGCGACGTAAATACCTTCAGGGGTCTGCTCGGTGATGTAAACGAAACGTGATTGAAACTGTTTGACCAGCTTTGCGCGCAGATCACCCAGCACAAACAAAGCATGCATATCGAGATTACTTACTGCCAAGGAAACATCCCCACATCTGAAAATGACGCTACCTGCAGAAAAAACAGGCAGCAGAAAAACGGTCATACCGAAAATGTCGCAACAATGACCCAAGCTGAAATCGTGAAGCGAGCAGAAAGCTCCTTCATCGCAGGGTAGGAAAAGACTACTGGAGTGCCCATCCTCCCGTCTTCCCTGGCGGTCGTCAGATGCTGAAGGAAATCGCCCTTCTAACGGCCAGAGAATACTGGACTATCTACTTTAGGGAGAAAACTCCTTAAAAAAAGCACTTTTCTGACATATCGCCAGAAAAAAATTGCTTTAGATAAGCATGAACCTCCAACCCGTGGAGGCGATTCTAGAGCAGCCATGCGCCCCTAGACTACCTAAAGCGACGTGTATCCGTCGGCAAACCATAGAAAAGGAATTCATATGAGCACGCTGACCCTCCCCGCCCAGCACACAAACACCCCGACCTATAGCCCTCACCTGCGTTATCAGGTGGTTCTGGCAGGTAAGCGCTTTTTCCATATCAAAGAAACCGCAACGGGTCGTGTAAGAGGCTTCCGTGGTGACCACAACGAAGCCTGCGCCCTCGCCAGAAACCTCGAAACCCGCTTCTGACACCCCGGATGGTGTTTGCCTGCACTGTCGTTTCGTCACACCGATGACTTAACTGCGCCGCCAGCAAGCAACAACTGCCATACTGCCCGACCATTGAAACTCAGCCCCTTCGGCGGGCTGCGTTGAAAACAACAGAATAATTTCCAAGGGAAGGCGTACGTGACGGAATTTGATATCGGCGAATTTTTTATTTGGGGCGAAGCCAGAGAAGTCGACGGCGAATTCCAGGCTGTCATTGTAATGCGCGCCAAGCCGCCGCTGACCACCGTGACTTACCACCAGGTCGAGAAAGACCGTTGGTTCAAAACCACGGACGTCGCTGCAGCCGCGGCCATGGAATCTGCCAAAGCGTTGAAGCTTGCTGTTGATGGAGGCGCACTGAAAGCCTGATCGACAGGTCGCGACTTGAGCAGACTCATTAGCGAAAACGATTTAATGCAGGCTGTCGGGCTTTTCGGCGTTCAGTTGCGCCAACCAGGCAGCTTTACATTCCTCGGCCTCATTACGGCTTGAGAATGCAGTGCCACGTTGCTCGCCATTGAGCAAGACGACCCAGCACACGCTTTGCCCCGCTGCCCGCAATCCGGCAGGCACGCCACTGCCAATCATCACCGCCACATCGACTTTGCTTTGCATGAGAGCACCTCGGAATTTTTCATTAGCTTCCTAACAATGTAGAAATGTTAATGAGTCCCGCTCCCTGGAAATAGCCGCCTGCCTGCACAATTTCCTTGCATAACCGGTAACAATCACATGTCCCCGGGACCAGCCTTACCGTGGGCTTTCAGGTTTGTAACCCAACCGCAGTCCACCCCAATGCCGCCCTTTGAGCATGATCGGAACCGACAAGTCATGCATCAATTCGCCCGTATCACGAGTATAGGTCTGAAGTAATACAGGCTGTTGATGGCTGCCACAGCGAATACCGGTACGGTCACTGAATTTGCGTTTGGTGCGGTTCTGCAACGCGTCGATATCTACGTCGCCGGTCAGCGGCTGACTGAAGATCGCATTGTGTGTCGGTACGTAGCCTTGCTGGGTGCAGGCGATCGCAAACACCAGACCTTCATGACGCTTGAGCAAGGGTTCCTGTATCCCCGGCAGCACCTGATCGGCGTAGCGATCAAAACGGGTCTGGAACTTGGTCGGCGCCGTGTTGGGAATTGCCTGATAGTTACGGTCGAACAGATCCTCCAGACTGATGCGCCCCTGGTCGATGTCCTGCGCGAAACGCTCAGCGATCTGACTGGCACCTTCGCGTGCCAGGTCATAGATCCGTTGGTGGTAGTCGTCCAGTCCGACCTCGGCGAGGCGTTCGCTGATGGTCTCGGCCTGCCCCTCCATTTGCACCGCCGCTTGCGCCAGGTGCCGGGTTTGCTGATCACTGACTGCCAGATCGCTGCGCATCTGTTCGACGGCATGAAACAGACTGTCCAGTTGTTGGTGATTGTTACTGGAACCACTGGCGATCTCACCGACCTGGGCTTCAACCCCGGCGGCCAGTCGGGCAATGTTTTGCAATTGTTGCCCGGTGTGCTCGACTTGCTCGACACCGCTGTTCAGGTCGCTGGACAACTGACGGATCTGCTCGACCACCTGCGCTGTGCGCTGCTGGATGTCGGCCACCATCAACCCGACCTCTCCCGTAGCGGTTGCAGTGCGCCCGGCCAGCCCGCGAACCTCATCGGCAACCACGGCAAAGCCACGGCCATGCTCTCCGGCCCGCGCCGCTTCAATCGCCGCGTTCAGCGCCAGTAGATTGGTCTGGCTGGCGATCGTCTGGATCACCAGCGTCACTCGCTGGATGTCTTCACTGCGCACACTCAGGGCTTCGATCAGCTCGCGACTGTCGTTGGCGCGCACACTGAGCTGGTGCATCCGCGTGATGGATTCGGCCAGCACGGTGCTCCCCAGGACACTGCTTTGGTGGGCTTCGCTGGCGGCGCTCAAGGCTTGCTGGCTGAGTTGTGAGGTCGCCTTCTCAGTCCCGATCATGACTTCGGCACTGCTGACGATTTGCGCGGCGGCATCGAGTTGCGACTGCAGTTTGCCGGCCAGTTGCTTGACCGAATAGGCCACGCCAGCGGCAGACAAGGCGTTATGACTGGTGGAATAGGACAGATCGCGGGTCAGTTCGGTGATCGCACTGGACGCGTCGGCGACGGGAACGTCGACGATTGCCCGCGAACGCAGGCGGGGCAGCCAGATAATCAGCACCGCCACCGGTAAACAGAGGTAAAGCGGCCAGCCGCCGAGTGCCAAGGCGCACAGCAACAGCATCAAGGCGGCGCTTTGCAGCGCAGGCATCAACCAGCGCGCATCCGTCTTGGGTGAAACCCGTGATTGCGCCGCTGCGCCAGCCAAAGATCCGTCGCCTGCCATGTTCGTTACCCCACTGCGTCTTCTATTTGTTGTGTCAGCATTAAGCGCCACTAGAAGGCCATTATCTATGGTCCATTAGTCGCGGTGCTTGCAGCAGATCAATAGAAGTGCGGGGATATTTTCCGGGCGGCAAAAAGCTTCGCGGGCAAACCTGCTCCCTCAGGTGAAGTGTGACCTGTGGGAACGGGCTTGCCCGCGAATGGGCGCTACTGAATCAGGCCTGACGCTGGTGCTTGTCGATTTGCTCGTGACGCTCTTGAGCTTCGATGCAGTACTTGGTGGTCGGGCTGATCAGCAGGCGTTTCAGGCCGATTGGCTCGCCGCTGTCGTCGCACCAGCCAAAAGTGTCGTCGCCGATACGTTCCAGCGCTCTTTCCAGCTGAGGCAGCATGCGCTGATCACGATCAATGGCGTTGACCAGCCAGGTGCGCTCTTCCTCGACCGAAGCCGCGTCAGCCGGGTCAGCCGGGGTATCCAGGCTCTCAATGGCGATGCGGTTCTGTTCGATGCGCTCGTGGGTTTCCACTTTCATGGCTTGCAGCAGCTCGGTGAAAAAAGCCTGTTGCTCGGCATTCATGTAGTCATCCGCCGGCATGGCCAGCAACTTTTCCTTTGTCATTGATTTCTCTATAAAAAATACGTGCATTAAGGCGAATCAGGGAGCTTTCCGGTCGACCCGCAAGGCCTCGGAAAGGCGCCGTACATTCCAAGCGCCACCCGGCACTCAATTTACGAGGGGCGGCAGTCTAAGGCCGACTTGCAACCTCAGCAACTGAAAAGACAGGGAATTTGTCCGATACAGCCCTTAAATTGCTCTCTGGCAAGCTTTGAGGCGGTTATCGGAGTGCGTTTATAGCAAGAAATTCAATCGAGCGGCTGTATATAGAAGACAAACGGCTACGCCACGCTTGCCTGCGTGGCGTAATTCACCGCGAAAAGTGCCTTTAGAACACGGTTTCGACCTTTATCCCGCCGATCACCGCCGAATCGACTTCACGTACACCACCGGGGTAACGCACGTATTGCAGGTTCGGTCGCACGGTCAACCAATTGGTGACATGGAAACCGTAATACAGCTCGGAACTGTATTCGCTGTGCTGCAGCGGGATACTCGCCGGGTCGTTGTAATCGGTCGCACCGTTGACCTGATTCTGCAATTGCGCGCGCTCGCGGTAGTCGCTGTTGGTGTGAACCCGGGCGACACCAAAGCCGATCGCATCCTTGGGCCGTGAATCGAATGGTCCGGTGTAAACCATCCCCGCCTGCATGAAGTTGTCGACCTGGTTGGTGTCCTTGTCATGCAGCGTCAGGTTGGCGAACAGCGACAAACCTCGGCTGGCATCGCCGTGATGGCTGGTGATCTGCTGCTGGGCCACCAGCCAGTAACCGGACTTGCTGCTGTGAGACTTGAACGCGTTGCCAGTCAGTGGTTGCGGCTGGCCGTTGACGTCCTTGAGCACATCGTCGGCATTCGCGGTGCTGTAGTAGTAGCCGACCCGGTATTCGCCCGGCAGTCCCTGGACTTTCGGCGACCAGACCAGCTCTACCGGGAATATCGTGCCCTTGGTGCCGCTGCCATCAAGCTTGAAGCCGTTGCCGACTTCCAGGTTCGAGGGGTTCTGGTTGTAGGCACCGACCTGCACGAATACTTCAGGATTGAGGCTGTACTTGACCCGCCCAGCCAACTGACTGACCGGCCAGTTGTACCAGATGCTGCCAGCCCAGTTGCCGACCTGGGAACCGCAGAAGGTCAAGCTCTGGAAGTCGCAAGGGAAGCTGTTGAAGTCTTCGCCAGGACCAAAGCGACCGACCTTGATGTCCAGCGCGCCGTCGTCGAGAAAGCCCTTGCTCAGCCACAACTGGGTCAGGCGCCAGGTCTGGCCACGACCGTAGACTTCCTGGGAGGAGTTGTAACCACCCACGCGCGGGTCGGCAATCCGGTCGTTGGTCAGGCTCCGACCGTCGCGCTCGGTGATCGCCATTTTGAAGGTCGCGTGCTCGAGGCCCATGGCCTTTTGCAGATCGACCTTGAGGCCGAACACGAACTGCTCGGTCCAGCGTGCGGTCTTGTCGTCGTTGTAGCCACCCTTGAGGTTGCTGGCAAATTCACCGCCGTGCTCCAGCTGAATGTCGTAGCCCTTTTCCAGCCAGTCGGTGCGCAGACCGCCCCAATCGCCAGTCAGCCATTTCGAATCGGCCGAAAACGCATCCACCGCCAGGCAGTGTCCTGCGCTGCCCATGGCTGCCAGCAGCAGGCACGGTGAAAGGTACAAGGTTGATTTTCTTACGCCCATGGCAAAGCTCACCTTTATTGTTATTAGGAGTTTTTTAAGAAGATTGAATCGGGGGACTGCTGTGTAGGCGCTGGGGGCGCCCAGCTCTTGCTCGCGATGGGCGTGATGCGGTTTACCTGTTACACCGCGTTATCGTTCATCGCGAGCAAGCTTTGCTCCTACGGGGGGAGATTCAGGGGGACTTTCAGCGCTTGAGTTTGCGCTTGTTGCGGTATTGGTCGATGACCACCGCGATCACGATGATCAGGCCTTTGATGATGTCCTGGATGTAGGCGTCGACACCGACGAAGGTGAAGCCGCTGGCCATCACCCCGAGGATCAGCGCGCCGATCACCGTGCCGGTAATGCGCCCCACGCCACCCGCCAGGCTGGTACCGCCGATCACCGCTGCGGCAATCGCGTCCAGTTCATACGACATGCCCATCCCGGCCTGCCCGGTTGCGGCACGGGCCGACGCCACCACGCCCGCCAGCCCCGCCAGCAACCCGGCGATGCTGTAGACGATCACCAGATGGCGTTTGACGTTGATGCCAGAGGTGCGCGCCGCCTGCATGTTGCCGCCGATGGCGTAGGTGTATTTACCGTACTTGGTGTAGCGCAAGGCGATGTGGAAGATCACCGCCACCACCAGAAAGATGATCACCGGCATCGCGCCGTGGCCGATGGCCGTGTAGGAATCCGAGAGCATGCTCACCGGCTGGCCTTCGGTGTAGTAACGCGCCAGGCCGCGGGCCGAGACCATCATGCCCAAGGTGGCAATGAACGGTGGAATCCCGGTGACGGCAATGATGCTGCCGTTGATTGCCCCCGCCAACAGCCCGACCCCGAGCCCGGCAATCACCGGAATCCACACCGGCAGGTCAGTCAACGACGGAAACACCGCCCGGGCGAAATCCGAGGTCTGCGCCAGGCTGGCGGCGATCATCGCCGATAAGGCCAGCACCGAACCCGATGACAGGTCGATACCGGTGGTGATGATCACCTGGGTCACGCCAATCGCCAGCAAGCCGATAATCGACACTTGCAGGATCATCAGGACCAACCGCTGGGAGTTCATCAAAAAGCTCTGGTCGCGCACGATCCAGCCGAACATTTCAAAGACCAAACCAATGCCGATCAGCACCAGAAAGATACTCAGCTCGGTCGGTAAGCGCCGACGACTCTTGGCCGGTGCCATTGCAGGCTTGTTTTCCAGTATCGCGTTCATAACCACTCACCCTTCAAATGAAATCCGGCATCGAATACAGACCTGTGGCGAGGGAGCTTGCTCCCGTTCGAGTGCGTAGCGCCCGCCAGATCTACGGTATATCCGAGACATTGGGGCCGCTCCGCAGCCCAGCGGGAGCAAGCTCCCTCGCCACAGATACGGCGTTCACCCTTGACTTAATGGCGTACAGACATGCCCGAGGCCAGTTGCATGACCCGCTCCTGGGTCGCCTCGCTGCGGTCGAGCGTGCCCATCAGGTCGCCCTCGTGCATGACCATCACCCGGTCGCTCATGCCGAGCACCTCCGGCAGCTCCGACGAAATCATGATCACCGCCATGCCTTCGCTGGCGAGATAGGAGATCAGTCGGTAAATCTCGGCTTTGGCGCCGACATCGATGCCGCGGGTCGGTTCGTCGAGAATCAGGATGCGCGGGTTGGTCATCAGCCAACGGGCAAGCAAGGCTTTTTGCTGGTTGCCGCCGGACAAGGTGTCGATGCACTGCTCCAGCGACGGGGTTTTCACCCGCAGCTTCTTGCACATGTCTTCGCACAGGGCGCGCAAGGCTTTTTGCTGGATAAAGCCGTTGCCCGCGTAATGCGGCAGCACCGCCATTTCCATGTTTTCCAGGACCGACAGGCACGGGAACAGGCCACTGAGCTTGCGATCCTCGGTCAGCAACGCAAAGCCCTTCTCGATGGCCATGTGCGGATCGCTGATACGTACCGGCTGGCCATCGAGACAAATTTCACCGCCGTCGCTGGGGGTGATGCCGAAAATCGCTTCGGCGACGTTGGTCCGGCCCGAGCCCATCAGCCCGGCGATGCCGAGGATCTCGCCAGCATGCAGGTCGAAGGACACGCCCTTGAAGACACCGTCCAGACGCAGGTCACGCACCGACATCAACAAATCGCCAATCGGCTTCTCGCGCACCGGGAACAACTGGCTCAGTTCACGCCCGACCATCATCGAGATCAGGCTGTCGCCGTCCATGCTGTCGGCCCGTTGCAGGCCAATGTAAGCGCCGTCACGGAACACCGCGACTTCGTCGGCGATGCTGAACACCTCGTTCATCTTGTGGGTGATATAGATGATGCCCTTACCCTGGGCCTTGAGGTCGGCAATGATCGAGAACAGGTGGGCGACCTCCTTGTCGGTAATCGCCGAGGTCGGTTCGTCCATGATCAGGATGTCCGAGTCGTAGGACACTGCTTTGGCGATTTCGACCATCTGCCGCTCGGCGATGCTCAAGTTGCCGACCTGTTCTTCCGGGTCGAGGTTGATCCGCAGTCGCTCCAGCAATTGCGCGGTGCAGCGGTGCATTTCCCGGTGGTCGATCATGTGGAAACCGTTGAGCTGCTCGCGACCGATCCAGATGTTCTCGGCGATGCTCATGTGCGGCATCAGGTTGAGTTCCTGGTGGATCATCGCGATCCCGGCCTGCAAGGCTGCCAGCGGCGTATCGAAGGTCACCGGTTTACCGCGTAGACGCAGCTCACCGGCATCCGGCTGATAGATGCCGGCGATGATTTTCATCAGGGTGGATTTGCCGGCGCCGTTCTCACCCATCAAGGCCAGCACCGAACCCGGACGCACCCGCAGCTGGACATCGGACAACGCCACCACACCGGGGAAACCCTTGCTGACGTTGATGATCTCCAGCAGGTACGGCTCATCGACAGGTATGGCGTTTGGCTGGACACCCACCAACGGGATGCTCGAAGCAGTCGCTGAAGCGAACATGATCAGGTACTCCATCAGCAAGGTTGGCAATGCCACCTTGCGTGCTTATTGTTGTTTTTGAACGGACTGACTATTTGAACTGGTCAACGTTTTCCGGGGTGATCAGGCGATACGGCACCCACACGGCTTGCTCGACCGGCTCGTTCTTGGCCATCTTCACGGCGGCGTCGATGGAGTCGACAGCCTGGCCATTGGCGTCCTGGAACACCGAGACCGCCAGATCACCTTTCTTCACGGCGCGCAGGCCGTCGGGAGTACCGTCGACACCGGCGATCAACACACTACCCTTTTCCACGCCGGCCTGTTTCAAGGCCATGGCCGCGCCGATGGCCATCTCATCGTTATTGGAGACGATGGCGTCGAATTTGCGGCCCTGGGTCAGCCAGTCGTTGACCAGTGTCATGCCTTTATCGCGTGACCAGGTACCGGTCTGCTCTTGGTCGATCTTGATGCCCGGGTATTTGGCCAGCACCTCTTTGACGCCTTTGGTGCGGTTGGTGGTGGAGTTGTTGGCGAGGTCGCCGAGCAGGATCACGATGTCACCCTTGCCTTTCATTTTTTCGGCGAGGTACTGCATCTGCATCTGGCCGGCTTCCAGATCATTGGAGGCCACGGTAATCACACCTTTGGGCAGTTTCAGGTCATCCGGACGACGGTTGACGTAGACCAGCGGAATTCCGGCCTTGACCGCCGCTTCGGTGATTTTTCTGGTCGCGGCGGTATCCACCGGATTCACCACGATGGCGTCGACTTTCTGGCTGATGAAACTTTCGACCTGGCTCAGTTGCTTGACCACGTCGCTGCGGGCGTCTTCGAACTGCAGTTTGACGCCATCGGGCATGGACTTGGCTTGCTTGTCCATGGATTCGCGCAAGTAGGTCAACCAGGTGTCATCGAACTGGGACATGCTGACGCCAATCCTCAGGTCAGCGAGTGCAGCACCGCTGGCAAGCATCAGGGACAGGGCAAGTGAGGCGAAACGGATCTTGGTCTTCATGAAAAGTCTTTCTCCACATTCTTGTAGGTTTTATGGATAAGGCGCAGGACGAATTCAGTGAGTGGGCAAGCGAATGATCGGTGCGCCGGGAATGCAGCACACCAAGGCGCCCTTGCGTTGAACGCAAAGGCAACCGGAAAGGGAAAAGGTTTGAACACGAGGCAGGAACGCGTTACGTAAAACGTGCAGAGCAGAGCTGAAGGTTTTCATCGACGGCACCTATCGTTGTTTCTTGTTTTTGTTTCGCCCTCCCCGCACTCAAGGCTGGCTTGAGGTCGATCGGGACGTTGATAGTCGGCAACCTGGAAATGACTTTATTGGAATTTAATTTCCATATCAACTCATTTTAGAATTTTATTCTAATTTTTTTCCATGACCGCATGCAGGCTTCATTTCAATCGCCTGATGGCGTTCGAAACTCAGCCGTGCGGCGTCTAGAACGCGGGTGGTCGCCAGTGCATCACGGGCCTCGACCGGCAATGGGCCAGCGCTTTGCAACGCGGTTTGCAGCTGTAAATAGAACTGATTCCAACAACCGCGCTCAGACGGAATCCGCTCGCGCTCTTCACCGTGCTCGAACCAGCCCCAGCGTCGATGCTCTTCAACGCCCCAGCGATCACCTTCGGACGTTGGCGTCAGCCCGGCCAGCGCCAGGGCCTCTTGTCCGTCCAGACCGTCGACGCTGTAGCAACCTGCCGTACCGTTGACCCGAAAACGCGGCCCGGGATTGTTTTGCAGGCAACTGCCGCTCAAGTGCGAGGTCACGCCGTTGGCATGGATCAGCGAGAGGAAAAAGCCGTTGTCGAAAAGCTGCTCCTGATTGAGGTAGTCCAGCTCGGCATAAACCCGTGTTACCGGCCCAAACAATTGCAGCGCCTGATCCACCAGATGACTGCCCAGATCGCGCAGGAACCCACCGCCGCTGCCCTTGTCCACTGACTGCGGCGAATAGCGTTCTACGCTGGACTCAAAGCGCGTGACCTGACCCAGTGCTCCGGATTCGACGAGTTTACGTACCGTGAGAAAGTCCGAGTCCCAGCGCCGGTTCTGATAGACGCTGAGTGGGACCTTGCGCTGCTCGGCAGCGGTTACGAGCGCTTCGGCCTGCTGTGCATCGGCAGCGAAGGGTTTGTCGCAGACCACCGCTACCCCGTACTCAATCGCTTCGAGCACCAGCGCCGCCCGCCCTTCCAGCGTGGTGGAAATCACCAGCACATCGACCCCGACTTCCACCAACTGGCCAATGTTGTCGAAGGCCGGGACGCCGGGGTATTCAGCCGCCAATAGCTGACGACGCTCGGGGGAACGCGTCACCACGCCGACAAAAGTCGCCGCCGGCAAGCTGCTGATCAACGGCGCATGAAAAAACCGGCCACCGTGGCCGTAACCGACAAGTCCGATTCGCATGAAGCTTTCCTTTTGGCGCTGAACAAAACGGGGAATAAGATCAGACATCAATCCTGTGGCGAGGGAGCTTGCTCCCGCTGGACTGCGCAGCAGTCCTGAAACCTGCAACCGGTTCCTCCAGGTAGAGCCCATTGGCAGGTTTTACGTTCGCTACGCGACCGAGCGGGAGCAAGCTCCCTCGCCACAATGTCTGGAGGCGCTCCCGAAAATGCTTATCGACACAACTCGCGGGTCACGCGCTCGAACATCATCCGGTTGGATTCGTCCGGGCGATCTTCCCAGGCGAACACCGAGACCGTGGCGATGCCGTCGAACTTGATCTCGCGCAGGGTGCTGAAGAACGCGTCCCAGTCGACCTCGCCCTGACCGATGTCCAGATGCTGGTGCACGGTGGCCGTAACGCCCGGCGGGTTGACGATGTAGCGCAGCCCCGACGAAGCCTTGTGGTTGTAGGTGTCGGCGATGATCAAGTGGCTGAGTTTGGAGCCCGCGTACTTGAGCATCGAGGCGATGTCGCCTTTGCCGTCGTCATAGAAGAAGGTGTGCGGCGCTGCGTAGAGGTAGTTGATCCAGTCGCGATCGAGGCCGCGAATGATGTCGACCGACTCGTTATTGCGTTCGCAGAAATCATACGGGTGCGCCTGGATATCGAGCTTGATGCCTTCGCGTTCGAACTCGGGAATCAGCTCGTCCATGGAACGCATGAACTGGTTCTCGCAGACCAGCGGGTTGTCCGACTGACCGGTGAACTCGGTGTTGACCCGTTCACAATCCATCTCGACGGCAATCTGGATTGCGCGCTTCCAGTTACGCACCGCCGCTGCCCGCAAGCCTTCATCGGCGGCGGCCCAGTGGTACATCGGGAGCAAGGACGAGAGCTTCACCCCGGTGTCGCTCAGGGCTTTGCGAAACTCCTTGATCCGCGCCTTGTCGACACGCGGAGCCTTGTAGAACGGCAGGAAATCTTCCCGGGGTGAAAGCTCGATGTGCTCGTAACCGAGCTCGGCGACCTTGTCGACCATCTTGCCCAGGGACAGAGTGCGGTACATGTAGGGGTCTAGTGCGATGCGCATTTTGTTGTTCTCCTTAACCAGGGCCTGAGCCCAGACATCAATCCTGTGGGAGCGGGCTTGCTCCGGGCGGCGATCCGACGAAGGCGGTCTGACAGTCACATCAATGTTGAATGTACCGCCGTCTTCGCGAGCAAGCCCGCTCCCACATTGGATTGTGGTTAGCCGTAGAAGTGGGGACGGTCTGGCAGTGCGACTTTGATGATCGCCCCGCTCTGCTGTGCTTCGATGCAGGCATCCGCCGCCACCGCTGCGGCAAAACCGTCCCAGGCCGACGGCCCACCGACCTGCCCGGCGCGTACGCCATCGATAAAGGCCTGCAACTCTACGTCGTAGGCAGCGATGAAGCGGTCCTTCCAGTCCATCAGAATCGCGTTGGACAGCTTGGCACCGCTGCGCATCTGCACCTGCGACGGCTCCGGCAGCTTGGCGATGCCGGTCTCGCCCACCACTTCGCACTGAATGTCATAACCGTACTGGCAGTTAACGAAGACTTCGACGTCGATGCGCGTGCCCTTGGCGGTTTCCAGCAAGACGATTTGCGGGTCTTTCAGATGGGCGTGGGCCTTGCTGGTCTTACGCGGGAACACCACTTGTACCGACACGTAATCGTCGTCGAGCAACCAACGCAGCACATCCAGTTCATGGATCAGCGTGTCGGTGATCGCCATGTCGGTCTTGTAGTTCTCACCCACGGTCGGGTTGCGGTGAGCGCAATGCAGCATCAGCGGTTCGCCGATCTGGCCGCTGTCGATCACCGCTTTGAGTGCTCGGTAACCCTCGTCGTACGGGCGCATGAAACCGACCTGCACCAGACGTTTGCCGTGGGCCACTTCGGCCTCGACGATCTTGCGGCAGCCCTCGGCGGTGACCGCCAGCGGTTTCTCGCAGAACACCGGTTTACCTGCCGCAATCGCCGCCAGCACGAACTCTTCGTGGCTCGGTCCCCAGGAGGTGACCAGAATCGCTTCGACGTCCGGCGCCTTGATCAGCGCGTGGCCGTCCGGGTACACCTCGGCGGTCAGCTTCAGGTCGGCAACCACTTTGGCGGCCTGCTGCAGATTAATGTCGGTAACCGCCACCACCTGGCTGTTGAGCAGGGTCTGGCTGCAACGACGGATGTGATCCTGACCGATGGCGCCGGTGCCGATGACGCCTAGCTTTAAAGACATGCGAAGACTCCTTCCTGTTGAGATGGCAGAGCAATCAGTACTGACGGGCCTTGGCCAGTCGTTCATTAAGGGTTTTGGCTACCGCATCGGTGCGGGCGCTGGTGGAGACTTGCGCCACACCCACCCGCCACCAGGACAGGTATTTGTGGATCATGGTCTTGGGCAGGACCTTGATGTCGATCAGCGTCGACACCGTCTGCAACCGCGCATCGGCCAGTGCCGCTTGCAGTTGCTCGACAGTGTTGACCTTGTAGGTCTTGCAGCCGTAGGCCGCCGCGCTCATGGCAAAGTCCACCGGGACGAAACCGCCATCGAGCTTGCCGGTCTCAGGGTTGCGGAAACGGAACTCGGTGCCGAAGCTGTCCATGCCGTGCTCCATCTGCAAGTTGTTGATGCAGCCGAAGGTCATGTTGTCGAGCAGGATCACGTTGATCTTGCGCCGCTCCTGGATCGAGGTGGCCAGCTCCGAATGCAGCATCATGTACGAGCCGTCGCCCACCAGCGCGTAGACCTCGCGCGTCGGTTCGGCGAGTTTCACCCCGAGCGCGGCATTGACCTCGTAGCCCATGCAGGAATAACCGTACTCGACGTGATAGGTGTTCACGCCCTTGCTGCGCCAGCTGCGTTGCAAGTCACCGGGCAAGCTGCCGGCAGCGGCAACGATCACCGCGTCATCAGCCAGGGTCTCGTTCAACACGCCGAGCACGCGGCTTTGGGTCAGGCAGGAACCGGTCAGCTCGATGAATTCGCGCAGCACCGCCGGGTCCATGTGGTCGTTGATTTCCGGAATGAAGTCCTGGGTCTGGTATTCGACCTGATAGACCCGATCGACCTCTTCCTCCAGTTGTGCCTTGGCCTGACGCGGTTGATCGCCCCAACTGGAGCGGTAATCGGCCAGCGCTTCGGACAACGCCTGCAAGCCGGATCTGGCGTCGGCCAGCAGCTGCACGCCATCGAGCTTCAGCGCATCGCACGGGCTGATGTTCAGGTTGAGAAACTTCACCTCGGGATGCTGGAACAGCCATTTCGACGACGTGGTGAAGTCCGAGTAGCGAGTGCCGATGCCAATGATCAGATCGGCTTCCTTGGCCAGCAGGTTCGCCGCCAGGCAACCGGTCTCGCCAATTCCGCCGACGTTCAGCGGATGACTGGAAACCACCGCGCTTTTACCGGCCTGAGTCTCGGCGAACGGGATGTCGAAACGCTCGGCAAACGCCTGCAACGCGGCATTCGCGCCCGAGTATTTGACCCCGCCGCCGCAGATGATCAGCGGTTTGCGCTTGCCTTTGAGCAGCGCTACAGCGTCGCCGAGCATGGCTTCGGTGGCCGGGCGACGGTCGATGCGGTGCACGCGTTTTTGCAGGAAGCAATCGGGGTAATCATAGGCTTCGGCCTGCACGTCTTGCGGCAAGGCCAACGTCACCGCGCCGGTTTCCGCCGGATCGGTGAGCACGCGCATGGCGTGGATCGCCGCGCTCATCAGTTGTTCGGGACGGTTGATGCGGTCCCAGTATTTGCTCACCGCTTTGAAGGCATCGTTGGTGCTGATGCTCAGGTCGTGGAACTGCTCGATCTGTTGCAGCACCGGGTCCGGTTGGCGACTGGCGTAGACGTCACCCGGCAATAGCAGCAGGGGAATCCGGTTGGCGGTGGCCGTCGCCGCAGCAGTCAACATGTTCGCCGCACCGGGGCCGACCGATGAGCTGCAAGCGTAGATCTTGCGCCGCAGATTCTGTTTGGCAAAACCGATGGCGGCGTGGGCCATGCCCTGTTCATTGCGGCCCTGATGGACGATCAGGTCACCGCTGTCCTGCTCCAGCGCCTGGCCGAGGCCGAGCACATTGCCGTGGCCGAAAATGGTGAAGATCCCGGCGACGAATTTGCTTTGAACCCCATCGACCTCGACGTATTGGTTGTCGAGGAATTTCACCAGGGCCTGGGCCATGGTCAGTCGTGTTGTGCTCATGCTTGCACCTTTTATGAATGCAAATCTGCTCAATGTGGGAGCGGCGGTGCGGCGATCCGACTTGCTCGCGAAGACGGTGGCACATTCAAAATCGATGTGACTGTCAGACCGCTTTCGCGAGCAAGCCCGCTCCCACATTAGATTTATGCCAACCCAATATCCTGTGTCAGGCCAGGGAGTTCTTCAGGTGATCCATGCTCGCGCCGATTGCCTGGCGGATATCTGTCAGCCCGTGCACGCTGTCGGCAAATGGCTCGAACGACAGGTAACCGCTGTAGCCGGTGCTGAGTAAGGTATCGATCTGCGCTGCGTTGCCGAGGATGTCGCCCTCGCCCACCAGCACCCGATGCCCATCGCGGATAGACGTCAGCGGCGCTTGCGCGTCCTCGACGCCCGAGATGTGCACCAGCCCGGTCAGCTCGGGGAAGAACTCGTGTTCACTGGCCAGATGATGGTGAAAGGTGTCATGCACCAGACGGAACACATCCAGCCCGCCAATGGACTTGATCGCATCCACTGCGGTGCGTTTGCGCCGCAGTGAACACTCTTCGAAACCCAGTGGTTCGATGAAACCGAGAATCCCGTATTCGCGCAGGATCGGCGCCAGTTCGCTCAATGCGGTGCGCAGGTCGACGCTGCGTTCAGCTTCGTTACGCGGGTCGGCGCGATCATTCAGCGGGCACATCACCAAGCCTTGCGCGCCGCAATCACGGGCATAGGCGGCGAGTTTCAAGGCGTGTGCGCGGCGCTCGTCGTTCCACACATCGAACGGGTACAGCGCATTGATCGACAGCACGCTGATCCCGTTGGCCCGGCACAACTGGCGCACACGCTCGGGCGGCGTACCGTCCTCGATTTCGATGCCCTTGAGGTCGTTGCGGATCTCGATGGCATCGGCTTTCAGGGCTACCGCCAGTTCAATGAATTCAGGCAGCGACAAACGTGGGGCAACCATACGGTTCAGGGCGAAACGCAGGGGCTGGCTCATTATTCTTGTTCTCCGCACTCAAGGTGTTTATTTGGCAGTGGGCATGCTGAACTCAGGGCCTTTGGCGATGCTGTCCGGCCAGCGCTGCATGACGCTTTTGTAGCGGCTGTAGAAACGAATGCCTTCTTCACCGTAGGCATGGTGATCGCCGAACAACGAACGCTTCCAGCCACCAAACGAGTGCCAGGCCATGGGCACCGGAATCGGTACGTTGATGCCGACCATGCCGACCTTGATGGTGCGGGCAAACGCCCGGGCAATCCCGCCATCGCTGGTGAAGCACGACACGCCGTTGCCAAACTCATGGGCGTTGATCAGCGCCACGGCGCTGGCGAAATCTGGCACCCGAACGATGCCCAGTACCGGACCGAAGATTTCCTGCTGGTAGATGCTCATCTCGGTCGTGACCTTGTCGAACAGCGTTGCACCGACAAAGAAACCATTCTCCGCACCCGGCACCTTGAAGCCGCGGCCATCGACAATCAGCTGCGCACCCTGGGCCACGCCTTGATCGATGAAGCCTTCGACCTTGGCCTTGTGCTCGGCGGTAACCAGCGGCCCCATGTCGCTGTCGCCCTGCATACCGTTGCCGACCTTCAACTGATCGATGCGCGGCAGCAGTTTGGCAATCAGTTTGTCGCCAACGTCGCCTACCGCCACGGCAATCGAGATCGCCATGCAGCGTTCGCCGGCCGAGCCGAATGCAGCGCCAATCAACGCATCGGCGGCCTGATCCAGATCGGCGTCGGGCATCACGATCATGTGGTTCTTCGCCCCACCCAGCGCTTGCACGCGTTTGCCACGGGCCGTGGCTTGCTGGTGGATGTACTCGGCAATCGGCGTCGAACCGACAAACGAAATGGCTTCGATATCCGGGTGCTGCAGCAACGCATCGACGGCGCTCTTGTCGCCCTGCACCACGTTGAACACACCGTCCGGCAAACCGGCTTCAGTGAGCAGGCGCGCCATCAGCAAACTGGCCGACGGATCACGCTCCGAAGGTTTGAGGATGAAACAATTGCCGGTGACCAGCGCCAGCGGAATCATCCACAGCGGCACCATCACGGGGAAGTTGAATGGCGTGACCCCGGCACAAACGCCCAACGGTTGACGCAGATTCCAGTTGTCGATGCCACCACCGATGTTGTCGCTGAATTCGGTTTTCAGCAGGTTCGGCGCCCCGCAGGCGTACTCGACGATCTCGATGCCACGAGTGACTTCACCCTTGGCGTCGGAAAAAACTTTGCCGTGTTCGCGGCTGATGATTTCCGCCAGCTCATTGTGATGACGGTCGAGCAGTTCCTTGAACTTGAACATCACCCGCGAGCGGCGCAGCGACGATTGCTCGGACCAGGCCGGAAACGCCCGCAGCGCCGAAGCCACGGCTTCATCGACGGTTTTCTGGCTGGCCAGCCCGACCCGCGCCTGAATCGCGCCAGTGGCCGGGTTGAAGACATTGCTGAAGCGCTCACTGCCAGTGTCCTGCACCTGGCCGTTGAGGTAGTGGCCGATAACCTTGGCATCACTCATTGTTTTTGTTCTCCAGTGCGTCTTCAGAATTCAGAGGTCCAGCAGCCAGCTGTGCTGCGGATCGTTATGGAACTGCCAAACCCGTTTCGGGCCGGCCATGACGTTCAGGTAATACGACTCGTAGCCGTAAGGCACGCTGACCGGGTGATACCCCTTGGGCACCACCACCAGATCGCTGTTTTCCACGGCCATGGCCTGATCGATAGAACGGTCATCGGTGTAGACCCGCTGAAAAACGAAGCCCTGCGGCGGGTTGACCTGGTGGTAATAGGTCTCTTCGAGAAAGCTCTGGTGTGGCAGGTTGTCGGTGTCGTGCTTGTGCGGCGGGTAGCTCGACGAATGCCCGGACGGCGTACGCACTTCCACCACCAGTAGTGAATGCGCAGGCTCGGTGTCGGGCAGGATGTCGCAGACGTAACGGGTATTGGCGCCCTTGCCGCGTACGCTGCGCTTCATGCTGTCGGGGGTTATCAGCCGTGGACCGATGCCTGCCGACGCCGAACCGGGAGCAGCGCACACGGCAATCTGTACATCGCTGAGTGCGACTATCTGCGCCTGACTGCCAGGTGGCAGGTAAACGGCGAACGGTGATTTATCTTCGAACACCGATTGGCGGTCGCCGATGTTGTCCCAGTTGAACGCGCCCTGCCCTGGAGCCTCACCGCTGACATCAACCCGACCGCTGAGCAGCACCAGGCACAGTTCTTTATCGCCCGCGCTGACCGGCAAGGTTTCGCCGAGGCTCAGGCGGTAGGCGCTGAAACCAACGTACTCCAGCGCTCCGGCGGGTAACTCGACCAGGGTTCGGCCCTTGGCGCTGCTCTTGACCAGCAGGCTCATTGTCCGATCCTCTGATCGAGCAAGGCGCGCAAGGTCTCGTAACCTTTCTTGGCATAGACATAGCTCGGCGCGACGGCCGGATCCTGCTCGGCCTCGACCACCAGCCAGCCGTGATAATCGGCGGCCAGCAATACGTCGAGCAGCGCGGCAAAGTCGATATCACCGTCGCCCGGCACGGTGAACGTGCCGTTGATGATGCAGTCCGGGAAGCTCCAGAGATTGTTGCGCGCCAGTTGCACCACCGGTTTGCGTACGTCCTTGAAATGCACGTGGCAGATGCGCCCGATGTGCTTGCGCAGCACCTCGAGCGGTTCGCCGCCACCCATGTAGCAATGGCCCGAATCGAACAGCAGGCCGACTTCGCTGCCGGTCAGGGACATCAGCTTATCGATGTCTGCCGGCGATTCGACATACGCGCCCATGTGGTGGTGATACGCCAGACGCACGCCCTGGGACAGGGTGAAACGTGCCAGCTCGGTGAGCTTGTCGGCGTATTCCTGCCAGGCCTGCTCGGTGTGAAAACGCGGGCGTTCGACCAGCGGAATCCGCTGGCCCTGAATCGAATCGGCGACTTCGCCGTAGACCAGCACCTTGGCGCCATTTTTCGCCAGCAACTCGACATGGCTGCCAATGGCCTCGATTTCTTCAGCCACCGAACGCCGGGCCAGGCGGCTGGAGTACCAGCCAGAGACCAGCGCCAGGTCGTAAGGCCGCAGCACATCGCCGACCCCTTTGGCGTCCTTGGGAAACTTGCCGTTGAGTTCAAAACCTTCGTAGCCGATGTCCTTGCCTTCGCTCAGGGCAGTGCTCAGCGGCGTTTCCCCACCGAGGGCCGGCAGATCGTCGTTGCTCCAGGAAATCGGGTTGATGCCAATTCGGATAGCGGGCATGGCTGCACCTTTTATTGTTCTATCGGTTAACGGTTCACTGTGGCGAGGGGGCTTGCCCCCGTTGGATCGCGAAGCGATCCCAAAAACCACGACCTCATCGGGTCAGTTACACCACGGCGCCGGCATGGCGAGTACTTCGCACTCGAACGGGGGCAAGCCCCCTCACCACAAAAAACCGGCGTGTCACAAAATACTTGGTCAGGCGCGGGCGGTGCGCCAGGCATTGATCAGTTCGACAAACGTGCCCTGTACTCTCTGGATCAGCGCTTCGTCATCGATCTCACCGGCGAGCCACGCTCGACTCGGCTCCTGGAAAATCGTCCGGCCGACTGCAAACCCGCGACAGGTCTTGCTCTGGCTCGCTTGCGCAAAGCCTTCGGCCAACGTTGCGGCCGGTGCATTCAGCCCCAGCAGCACCACGCCTCGGCAATAGGGGTCGCGCTCCTGGATCAGCTCGTCGAGCTGTTTCCACTCCTCGCTGCTTTGCGCCTCGATCTTCCACCAGGCCGGGAAAACACCCAGGTTGTATAGGCGCTTGATCGCGCGATAGAGCACGTCCGGATGCGCTGACGGGTGATCCTTGGGCGGGATGATTTCCAGCAGCAACTCATGGCCGCTGACCTGCGCCGCCTGATACAACCCCTTGATCTGCGCTTCCTGTTCCAGACGCAGCAGCGGTTCATCGTCGGGGTGAAATTGCACCAGGCACTTGATGATTTGTTCCTGCGGCCAGGCGATCAGGTTGCTGCCAATCGAACGACCATGTTCGAAGGCCAGTGGCCGTGAACCTTGCACCTCCACCGGACGCGCCACCCACCAGCCGCGACCGGTGGCGGCATTCAGCGAATCCTGGCCGAAACGCTGGTCAGCCAGCAGACCGACATCCGCCTCGATACCCTGCCGACGCAGATCCGCTTCGACCCGCTCCACGGCTTTGATGAACAACTGCTTGAGCTCGCCGATGCTGCTCAGTTCGCGACCGCCCTTTTGCGCCAGTTCCACCAATTGCCCGCGATGGTCGAAGGCAAAGATGAACAACTGCTTCCAGGTTTTGCGCGGCACGCTGACCTGATGCAGACGTTGCAACACGGCATCCTGGTCCGGCCGGGTGATCGGCACCGGACTGTTGAACAGGTAATCCAGTTCGGCGCGGGTCGGCATCGCCGGGGCGCAGGCGTGGCGAGAAACCACCAGGCCGCCGCAGGCGTTGGCCAACTGGCAGCAGCGCTCATCGCTGGCATCCTCCAGCCAGCCACTGAGGAAGCCCGACATGAACGCATCGCCAGCGCCGAGCACATTGAGCACTTCGACCCGCACACCAGGATAGATCGCGCCGTCTTCGAGACGAACCGGAATCACCCCGTGAATCACCGTGCAGCCTTGCGGCCCGAGCTTGACCACCAGGGTCGCCGCTGTCAGACGACGGACGTTGCGCAGTGCACTCAACAAGTCCTCGCTGCCACCGGCAATCAGGAACTCCTCTTCGGTGCCGACAATCAGGTCGAAACGCGGGAGGATTTTCTGTACGTGCTGGCTGACCTGCTGGTCGGCGACGAAACGGGTTTCGCCATCCGCCTTGCCCGCCAAGCCCCAAAGAACCGGCCGGTAATCGATGTCGAGAATGCGTTTGACGTTGTGCTTTTCGGCGTACTCCAGCGCCTGGATGCTCGCCTTGTAGACGCCGTCGGTAGAAAAATGCGTGCCGGTGATCAGCAAGGCTTTGCTGGAGGCGATAAAGGCTTCGCTGATGTCTTCGGCACGCAGGGCCATGTCGGCACAGTTTTCGCGGTAGAACACCAACGGAAAGGTTTCGCGGTCCTTGAGGCCCAGCAAAACCATGGCGGTGAGGCGCTCCGGATCGACCTTGATGCCGCTGACGTCGCAGCCTTCACGGGCCAGGGATTCAACCAGGAAACGCCCCATGTGGTCGTCCCCCACCCGGCTGAGCATGGCCGACTTCAGCCCCAACCTGGCCGTGCCGAAGGCGATGTTGGCGGACGAACCTCCGAGGTATTTGGCGAAGCTTGCGACATCCTCCAGCCGTGCACCGACTTGCTGTGCATAGAGGTCGACGCCAAGGCGCCCGAGGCAAATCAGATCCAATTGACGCCCACTGGCAAAACGAGTCTGGCCCATGCTGGCTCCTGTTATTTTTATCAGCCTGCGTTCGGGGCGATGGTGGCGCCGAACGCTTTTGGTGGATGCAGACTAAAACGTGTGGCGCGCACAAATCAATATTTATTCCAATATATTTTTACGTGGAATATTTTTTCCAATAAACTTTTACAGAACCGCTCCAGACACCGTGCATCGTTTCAGCACGCGTCCGGCTGACCCACGGCTCAAGATTTTATTCACGCCTACCCTGTAGACTGCGCACAGCCAACCTATTGTCGTGGGCAACGCTTCACCGAGCGGCCCAATAAGAACAAGCCAGAAGGATTATCTATGTCCCGCACCGATCAGCCGGCTACCGCCGAGACCACGCCGCAAAGCGACCTCGCCAGCCCCCCGATCAATGCCGAACGCTTGCTGCAGCTGATCACCAACGAATACGAAAGCCTGCCGCGGCAGCTCAAACGCATCGCCAGCTACATGAGCCAGCAGAGCGACCGGATCATGGTCGACCGCATCAGCGACATCGCGCGCGAATGCGAAGTACACCCTTCGGCCATCGTGCGTTTCTCCCAGCGCTTTGGTTTCAGCGGTTTCAGCGAAATGCAGGCGTTGTTCCGCGAGGCGTACACCCACAAGACCACGCCGGTGCAGAACTACCAGCAGCGCATTCGCAGCATGATCGCCAACAAATCGCAGAAGGCCAGCGGCGGCGACCTGGCGCGCGAGTGCATCAACGCCACGCTGTCAGGCATCGAACGCCTGGGCCTGGAGCTGGATGACCAGTCCTTCGAGAAAGCCGTGGACCTGGTGGTGAATGCCGACAACATCTACGTGGTCGGGGTGCGCCGCTCGTTCGCGGTGGCCGATTACCTGGTGTACAACCTGCAACACACCAACAAGCGCATTCACCTGGTCTCGGGATTGGGCGGCAGCTACCGCGAGCAAATGCGCAGCGTGCGGGCCAATGACCTGGTGATCGCCATCAGCTTCACGCCTTACGGCAAGGAAACCCAGCATTGCCTGCGCATCGCCCAGCACCATCAGGCGAAAACCCTGATCATCACCGACAGCAACCTGTCACCACTGGCCAAACGGGCGAACACAGTGCTGCTGGTCAATGAAGGTTCTTCGTTTGCGTTCCGCTCCTTGAGTGCAACCTTGTGCCTGTGCCAGGCGCTGTTCATCGCCGTGGCCTATCGCCTGGAGCTGAAGATGGATGAGATTCACGAGCAGGTCGGGTTCGAGGACTGACCCTCAGCGCCATGATGGGTGTGGGCCTGCAATGAGCCCGGCACCCCGGCGCGATTCAGCCCGCCGCTTTCGATCCAGGCCTGGGTTGACTGATAAGCGCGCTGCAGCAGTTGATCGGTCTGGGTGAAATCGAACACCGAGATCCCCAGCGGACAGAGCGGCGCGACCACGTGGATCGCCGCTCGCGGTGAATACAGTTCAATGTCGCGCACCAGCTGGCGCATGCTCATCAGGTTCAAGGTGTGCAGCGCCAACGCCACCAGCCCTGAGGGCGGACTGGGGCAGTCACAACCGAATCCGGTCGGCACCACTACAACCCGCGTCGCGCCCAGGTACACCGCACTGGCAATCGGCGTATTGCTGGCCACGCCGCCGTCGATCAACAGCTTGCCGCCGATCTGCACACACGGAAACACCAATGGAATCGCCGCACTGGCCAGCAACGCCTGCTCGACACTGCCGCTCGACAGCAGCTCTTCGGCGCCGGTCAGCAAATTGGTGGTGACGATGTGCAGCGGCAACTCGGTGTCTTCGATCTGCTTGAAGGGCAACGCCCGCCGCACCAGATGCTCCAGCGCCGCAGACTGCAACAGAAAACCCCTGCGCCGAAAAATCGCCGACAGGCTATCGAGTAGCGAAAACGGAAACACATCGGCCTTGCGCAAACCACGCCAGAAGTCCGCCAGCTCGGCCACCCCTTGCGCGTTCGGGCGCGCAGCGAAGTACGCACCGTTGATGGCACCGACCGAGGCACCGATCACCATATCGAACGACACACCCGCTTCGACCAGCGCCTGCAACATGCCGACCTGAACCGCACCGAGGCTGCCGCCACCGGCAAGGACGAGCGCAGTTTTTTCGGCGGGCATGACAGACCTCCAGAAACATCCGGGTACCTAGACTCTCAAGCATAGCGGCTGAGCCCGAGTGCACTGGCGAAGGTCATGGGTTTACCGCTAAATTGGCGGCGCACTGTCTACGCATTATCAAAGGAGCTGTACATGAAGCTGATCGGAATGCTCGATTCACCTTATGTAAGACGCGTCGCCATTAGCCTGAAATCGCTGGACATCCCATTCGAGCACGCCTCGGTGTCGGTGTTCCGGCACTTTGCGCAGTTCCAGCAGATCAACCCGGTGGTCAAGGCCCCGACGCTGGTGCTGGACAACGGCGAAGTGCTGATGGACTCGACCTTGATCATCGATTACCTGGAAGCCTTGAGCGGACCGGATAAGAGCCTGATGCCCGCGCAACTGGACCAGCGCGTGCGTGCATTGCGGCTGATCGGCCTGGCCCTGGCGGCTTGCGAGAAGTCGGTGCAGATCTATTACGAGCGCACTTTGCGACCTGCCGAGAAACAGCATGAACCGTGGCTGGAACGCGTCGGCGGGCAGTTGCTGGCGGCGTATTCGGCGCTGGAACAGGAACTGGTCAAGCAGCCACTGAAGACCGACGGTTCCCTCGACCAGGCGGGCATCACCCTCGCCGTGGCCTGGAGCTTCACCAATCTGGTGGTGCCGGATCAGGTCAGTGACGCGCAGTTCCCGAAAATCCGCGCGTTCACCGCCTACGCCGAACAGCTGCCGGCGTTCGTCAGCACACCGATTACCTGAAGACGTCCGCCTGACGTGTAGGCGCCTGGCTCGCCAATAATGGCATCCGTGAGACCGCCATCGCGGGCAAGCCTTGCTCCTACACAATCTGCATCAATCATCAATATCCGCCCCTCCCCCGAACCGTAGGAGCAAGGCTTGCCCGCGAAGACGACATCTGCAACACCGCTAAACCTCAAACCAACCCCATCGCCACCCGCTGCACCAGCCCATCGGCATGACAAATCACCCGGTTACGCCCGGTAGTCTTGGCCGCATACAGCGCCGCATCGGCATCGTTGAGCCATTGCAGGGCTTCAGTGTGCATCGGGTCGAACGCGGCCAGGCCGATGCTCAGGCTGACTTTCAACGCCGGATTCTGCTCGTAACCCAGCCCCGAAAACCGATCGCGCAAGGCGTCCATCGCTTGGGCGGCGTGGGCCAGTGGCACGTCGGGCAGGATCACGCAAAACTCGTCGCCGCCATAACGCCCGGCCACATCGCTGGCGCGCAGGTTTTGCTTGAGAACTTTGCTCAACTGGCGCAACACGATATCGCCGGCCACATGGCCGTAGGTGTCGTTGATGATCTTGAAGTGGTCAATGTCGATCAAGGCAATCGCGCCGCCCCGCTGCTGGCGCTGACAACGCTGGAACTCGACCTCCAGCGCATCTTTCCAGGCGCCGTGGTTCAACAGCCCGGTGAGGCTGTCGGTGCGGCTCAGGGCCAGCAGTTCGCGTTTGTGCTTGCCCAGCGTGTGGGCCTGACGAAAGCAGATCCAGCCCAACACCAAGGGGTAAAACGTCAGCAACGGCAAACAGGCATACAACTGAACAGGGCTGGTTTGCGCGATGAACACCGGAAAGAAGATCAGCAGCCCGACACCCATGCCCAGCAACTGAGCCACCGTGCCGACAAGCAGAAAACGCAGGCCTCCAATGGCGACGTTGTTCATCGCCATCATCGACAACGTGGCAGTGCTGGGCAAGGGATTGAACTGGATGGCAGCGACCCAGAATCCGCCCATGAACGCGTCGATCAGAATGTTGCGGTGTTCGGCGTGATAAGGCATGGGCGAGCGGCGCGCCCATTGATAGGCCAGGTGCGGCCAGATAAGGCCGTTGAACAGCATCAGCGCCAGCAGCCAATGCGGCGGTTTGAGTGGAATGATCGCCGCGCCCACGCAGAGCAGGCCCAGGACCATTCCCAGGATTCGCGATGTGTAAAGCCTCCGTGCCAGTGAAAGTCCCTTTCCTCCGTTATGGTGCATAAGGGGACAAAGCTCCTCTTCACTACTGACCTGAAACTACGAGTAACTCAGACAGGGATGTCTGGAAGTCTATCAGGGCGCAATCAAATAGCCATCACCGCTTGGCGGCCCGAAATAGCCCTGTCGGCAGGCCCACTGTCGAAATTTTGACTATAAATGACAAAGAACCCGAGCTTGAACACACACCTGTAGCAGCTGCCGAAGGCTGCGTTCGGCAGCTGCTGCGAGGCTTGTCATCTGATGAACATTCTCTACGACGAACGCATCGACGGTGCCCTGCCCCCGGTCGACAAGGATGCCTTGCTCAACGCCTTGCGCGAGCAGCTGCCGGAACTGGACATCCTCTACCGCGAAGAAGAACTCAAACCCTACGAGTGCGACGGGCTCTCGGCCTATCGAACCACGCCGATGCTGGTGCTGCTGCCGCGCTATTTCGAGCAGGTTCAGGCCGTGCTCAAACTCTGCCATGCCCATCGGGTGCCGGTGGTGGCGCGTGGTGCCGGCACCGGGTTGTCCGGCGGCGCGCTGCCGTTGGAAAAAGGCGTGCTGCTGGTGATGGCGCGCTTCAACCAGATCCTCCACATCGACCCCGCCGCCCGCACCGCACGGGTTCAGCCGGGAGTGCGCAACCTGGCGATTTCCCAGGCCGTCGCACCGCTTGGCCTGTATTACGCGCCGGACCCGTCCTCGCAAATCGCCTGCTCGATTGGCGGCAATGTCGCGGAAAACGCTGGTGGTGTGCACTGCCTGAAATACGGCCTGACCGTCCACAATGTGCTGAAACTGGAAGTGCTGACGATTGAAGGCGAACACCTGACCTTGGGCTCGGACGCGCTGGACTCCGCTGGGCTCGACCTGTTGGCGCTGTTCAACGGCTCCGAGGGATTGCTGGGCATCATCACTGAAGTCACGGTCAAACTGCTGCCCAAACCACAGGCCGCCAAAGTCCTGCTGGCGAGTTTCGACTCCGTGGAAAAAGCCGGAGCCGCCGTGGCGGACATCATCGCCGCCGGGATCATCCCTGCGGGTCTGGAGATGATGGACAACCTGGCCTTGCGCGCCGCCGAAGACTTCGTTCACGCCGGTTACCCGGTGGACGCCGAAGCGATCCTGCTGTGTGAACTCGATGGCGTCGAAGCCGATGTACGCGACGATTGCCTGCGGGTTCGCGCCGTGCTGGAGCGGGCCGGTGCCAGTGAAGTGCGCCAGGCCCGCGACGAGGCGGAACGGGTTAAATTCTGGGCCGGACGCAAAGCGGCGTTCCCGGCGATCGGGCGCTTGTCGCCGGATTACTACTGTATGGACGGCACCATCCCGCGACGTGAGTTACCTCGGGTGCTCAAGGGGATTGCCGAGCTGGCCAGTGAATACGGCTTGCGAGTCGCCAACGTGTTTCACGCCGGTGACGGCAACATGCACCCGCTGATCCTGTTCGACGCCAACCAGCCCGGCGAGCTGGAACGCACCGAAGCCCTGGGCGGCAAAATCCTCGAACTCTGCGTCAAGGTCGGTGGCAGCATCACCGGCGAGCACGGTGTCGGTCGGGAGAAAATCAATCAGATGTGCGCACAGTTCAACAGCGACGAGCTGACGGTGTTTCACGCAATCAAAATCGCCTTCGACGCTAAAGGCTTGCTCAATCCCGGCAAGAACATTCCCACCCTGCACCGCTGCGCCGAGTTCGGCGCCATGCATGTCCACGGCGGGCAACTGCCCTTCCCCGACCTGGAGCGTTTCTGATGCGCACCGAACAGGACCGGGACGCCAGCGCGGAGTTACTGGAGCAGATCAACCAGGCACGGGAGAACGCCACGCCGCTGCGCATTCAAGGCGCCAGCAGCAAGGCCTTCCTCGGTCGTGAGGTGGCTGGCGAGGTGCTCGACACCCGCGTCCATCGCGGCATCGTCAGCTATGACCCGACCGAACTGGTGATCACCGCTCGCTGCGGTACACCGCTGAGGGAATTGCTGGCGGCGCTGGATGCGGCCGGTCAAATGCTCCCTTGTGAACCGCCCTCCTTCGGTGAAGACGCCACGGTCGGCGGCATGATCGCCGCGGGGCTATCAGGCCCGCGTCGCCCGTGGGCCGGTTCGGCGCGTGACTTTGTGCTCGGCACCCGGCTGATCACCGGCAACGGTAAACAGCTGCGTTTTGGCGGCGAGGTGATGAAAAACGTCGCCGGTTATGACCTGTCGCGGTTGTTGACCGGCAGCTTCGGTTGCCTCGGCGTGATCACCGAAGTCTCGCTCAAGGTCCTGCCCAAACCGCGCCAGTGCCTGAGCATCAGCCTGGAACTCGACAGCGCCCACGCCTTGAGCAAACTTGCCGAGTGGGGCCAGCAACCGCTGCCCATCAGCGCGGCGTGCCATGACGGCCGGCAATTGCACCTGCGGCTTGAGGGTGGCGAAGGTTCGGTCAGCGCCGCCCATCAGCGACTCGGTGGCGAGGTGCTGGACGCTCAATTCTGGGAGGCGTTGAATGAACAACAGCTGGCATTTTTCGATGAAGGGCTGCCGTTGTGGCGTCTGTCATTGCCGAACAACATCGGCCCGCTGACGCTGCCCGGTGAACATCTAATTGACTGGGGCGGCGCACAACGCTGGTTGAAATCCGAGGCACCGGGCATCCAGTCACTGGCTGCTGATCTGGGCGGCCATGCCACCTGCTACAGCCACGGCGTCAGCGACACGCCGTTCCAGCCGCTGGCGCCGGCGCTGTTGCGCTATCACCAACAGCTCAAGGCCCAACTCGACCCTCAGGGATTGTTCAACCCTGGCCGGATGTACGCGGAGTTCTGAAGCATGCAGACCACCCTCAGCGATCAGGCCAAACGCCTGCCCCGCGCGGCAGAGGCCGAAAGCATTCTGCGCACCTGCGTGCACTGCGGGTTCTGCAACGCCACGTGTCCGACCTATCAGTTGCTCGGCGATGAACTGGACGGCCCGCGAGGGCGGATCTACCTGATCAAGCAAGTGCTCGAAGGTAACCCCGCCACCGCCCAAACCCAATTGCACCTGGACCGTTGCCTGTCGTGCCGCGCTTGCGAAACCACCTGCCCGTCCGGAGTCGATTATCACAACTTGCTGGACATCGGTCGCGCCGTGGTCGATCAGGCGGTGCCGCGCTCGGCGAGCCAGCGCGTATTGCGTCAGGGTTTGCGGGCGATGGCGCCGAACCCCGGACTGTTCAAGGCCTTGTTGCAAATCGGTGCAACTTTCCGACCGCTGATGCCGCGCGACCTCGAAGCCAAACTGCCACGCGACGTGCCGCCAGCGGGAAATTGGCCAACCACGGTGCATGCGCGAAAAGTGCTGATGCTCGAAGGCTGTGTGCAACCGGGTTTGTCACCGAACACCAATGCCGCCGCGGCGCGGGTGCTGGATCGACTGGGGATAAGCGTCAGCAGCGTTCACCAGGCTGGATGCTGCGGGGCGCTGGACTATCACCTCGACGCTCAGGAACAGGGACTCAATCGCGCCCGCCAGAACATCGACGCCTGGTGGCCCGCGCTGGAAAGCGGCGCCGAAGCCATCGTGCAAACCGCCAGCGGCTGCGGTGCGTTCATCAAGGATTACGGGCATTTGCTCAAGACCGATCCGGCCTACGCGGCTAAAGCCAAACGGATCAGCGAGATGAGCAAAGACCTGGTGGAGATCCTGCGCAACGAACCCTTGGAGCGAGTGTGCGCAGCCACCGAACGACGAATTGCCTTCCACTGCCCGTGCACCTTGCAGCACGCGCTAAAACTCGGCGGTGCAGTCGAAGAACTACTGACCCGCCTCGGATTCAACCTCACCAGCGTGCCTGACAGTCACTTGTGCTGTGGCTCGGCCGGGACGTACTCATTGACCCAACCGGTGCTCGCCCGGCAACTGCGCGACAACAGGCTCAACGCTCTGGAAAGCGGCCGACCGGAGCTGATCGTCACCGCCAACATCGGTTGCCAGAGCCACCTCGCCAGCGCCGGACGGACACCTGTTCGGCACTGGATCGAGCTGGTGGACCAGATGTTGCGCTGATCGCAGCAGTCGTTTGCAGAATGAAGTTCAGAAGAAACTTCGTTTGTCAGCGTCGCCTGTGCCGAACAGAATCGGCCTACTCCACTGTCACTGCGCCGGGATTCGTGTTTATGAGCAACCACAACGTCGTCAGCCCAGACCTGATCCGCCAACGCTTCTCGCGAGCGATGTCAGACATGTACCGCGAAGAAGTGCCGCTGTACGGCGCCTTGATGGAACTGGTGGCGCAGACCAACGCCCAGGTGCTCGACAGCGATCCGGCGATTGCCCGACAGTTACGCAGCACAGGCGAAATCGAGCGCCTGGACCTGGAACGCCACGGGGCGATCCGCGTCGGCACCGCGCAAGAGCTGGCGACCCTCTGCCGCTTGTTCGCGGTGATGGGCATGCAGCCGGTCGGCTATTACGACCTGACGCCGGCCGGAGTGCCGGTGCACTCCACGGCGTTCCGCGCCGTGCATGAAGCGTCGTTGCAAGTCAGCCCGTTCCGGGTGTTCACCTCGCTGCTGCGCCTGGAACTGATCGAAAACCCCGAGCTGCGCGCGTTTGCCGAATCGGTGCTGGCCAAGCGTTCGATCTTCACCGCACAGGCACTGGCGCTGATCGAGCAGGCCGAACAACACGGCGGACTCGACGAGCAACAAGCCGAGGACTTCGTCGAACAGGCCCTGGAAACCTTCCGCTGGCACCACCGCGCCACCGTCACCGCCGCGCAATACCAACAACTCAGCGCCCAGCATCGGTTGATTGCCGACGTCGTCGCCTTCAAAGGCCCGCACATCAATCACCTGACACCGCGCACGCTGGACATCGACATCGTGCAGGCAAAAATGCCCGAACACGGCATCACCCCCAAAGCGGTAATCGAAGGCCCACCGCGCCGCCAGTGTCCGATCCTGCTGCGCCAGACCAGTTTCAAAGCGCTGGACGAACCGATTGCGTTCACCGATCAGCAACAGGCTCTCGGCAGCCACAGCGCCCGCTTCGGCGAAATCGAACAACGCGGCGCCGCGCTGACGCCAGCAGGCCGCGCGCTCTACGACCGCCTGCTCAACGCCGCCCGCGATGAGCTCAAGGACTTCCCCAACGAAGCCAACGCGGCGCGCTACAACAGCCTGATGGAACAGCACTTCAAAGCCTTCCCGGACAGCTACAACGAAATGCGCGAACAGGGCCTGGCTTACTTTCGCTACTTCGTCACTGAAAAAGGCCTGACGGCTGATAGCGATGAACTCGGGTCCGCGTCATTGCGTGGCTTGCTCGACGCCGAGTACATCCGTGCAGTGCCGCTGGTGTATGAAGATTTTCTGCCGGTCAGTGCAGCAGGGATCTTCCAGTCGAACCTGGGTGACGCCGCGCAAACCCACTATGGCGAGCATTCGAATCGGCAGGCGTTTGAACAAGCGCTGGGGCGGTCGACTATTGATGAGCTGGCGCTTTACGCGCAGACACAACAGCGCTCGATTGATGAGTGCTGCGCCGCGCTTAATCTGCCGCCGCTGAGCTGATAGGTCGGCGGATCGTCTCAGAAACACGGGCTTCGGACATTTCCTGCACGCTGTAGCGGTTTTGGTGAACTTGTGCCGGGTGGGTCTCACGGATAGCCTTCGTCTGTCGCTGCAGAATCAGTGGCAAGGGTGTGGAAGCCCTTCAAAAGATCTAGGTGCACAAGCGCCTCTAAATTCAAGCAGGCGCTTTTCCTTGATTCAGTTTCAGGAACAAGCCAATGAAAAAGATCACCCCCAATCGTCCCCCCCCTGTCAGCTCTATCTTCGCCCTCACCCCCGACGTCGATACCGAAACCCTGCTGATCCACACCTCCGAAACCCTCGCCTCGCTCAATGCCATGGCCACCGACCTGGCCTTTGAACTCGAAGGCTCGCGTCGCAGCGTCGCGTTGGCGATTCAGCAGTTGGCTGTGCTGGGCGAGTTGATGGTCAACCGGGCGCTGGAACACCTCGACACGCCTGATTCGGCATCTGGCGTTCGCCACTGAGTGTTCAGGTTCGTTTATCCAATGGATGGTTCAGCCATGGCTCGCGTTAATGCCCGTCAGTTAATGTAAATCTTTGGTCTGGCGGGCATTTGTGGCGAGGGGGCTTGCCCCCGCTCGACTGCGAAGCAGTCGTAAAACCGGCGGATGTATTTTTCCTGATGCAATGCGATCACCGATTTTAGGGCCGCTTCGCGACCCAGCGGGGGCAAGCCCCCTCGCCACAGGTTCTGCGTGTTGGTGATTGTGCTGCGATCTCCCACATTAGATCTTTGCTGTTTCGGACTTTGCGTTCACTTGATTGACCGTTATCAAACCCTGGAGTCACCCATTTTTTCTGCGTTACAACGCCCCTCCCCTCACTTCGCCGCACTGACAATGATCTTCCCAATCATCTGCGGGTGCAGCGTGCAGTAGTATTCATAGGTCCCCGGCGTGTTGAACTGATAGGAAAACTGGTCGTTGGTGTCGAGCGCCGGCGAATGGAACACCTTGTGGGTTTCCATAATCGTATGGATCGTTTGATCGTCGTTGACCCAGGTCACTTTGGTGCCCACCGCTACCGTCACGTCCTTGGGCGCAAACATGAATTCCTTGATATCGATTTTGGTCCCTTCCGCCCATGCAGGAATCGACACCATCAGCCAACCCAAGGCCAGAACCCGCAGTAAATGCTTCATCTCAGCGCCTCCCCTAAACCAGTGTTGAATCGATCAATGCCAACGGATGATCGCCCTGCGTCGCCTTGACCTCGGTAATCCCCAGGTAGTTGCGCAGTTGATCGGCTGCCACGGTCATCGGTCCCGGTGCTGGCCCGACTCCGGGTGCGGGTTGCGGGTAAGCCGTGCCGCGTGCGGTGTGGAAGGTGATGTTGCCCTCGACTTTCTGGATGACCTGATGGATGTGGCCATTGAGGACCGTCACCGAACCGTATTTGCGCAGCATGGCGATGGCCTGATCGCCGTCTTCGGTGCCCCAGCCCCATGGCTGGTAGATCGTCCACAATGGAATGTGGGTAAACACCACAACCGGTGTGCTGGTGCTCACCGCCTTTAAATCATCCTGCAGCCAGGCCAGTTGCTCGGCACCGAGCGTCGCCTCGTGGCCCGCCTGGAAGTTGAAGACGTTGACCAGCGCAATGAAGTGCACGCCATGGTCGTTGAAGCTGTACCAGCCATTGCCTTTGGTACCTTTGCCATAGCGCTCGAGATAGAGCTTGCCGCCGCCCTCATCGAGGGTGTCGTGCTCACCCGGTATGTAGTGCACGGTTGAAGGCAGGCCTTTGAGCACAGACGCGGCAGTATCGAATTCCTCCGGTTTGGAGAGGTGGGTGATGTCGCCTGTGTGGAGGATCAGCGAAGGCCGTTTCGGCAGCGCGATAACTTTGTCGATGGCGACCTGCAAGGTCTTCAGCGGTTCGGGATTGGCTTCCTTGTTGAAGCCGATGTGCGAGTCGCTGATTTGTACGAAGTGGAAGGTGCTGTCCAGCGCTTTCGGGTCCTTTACCTGGCCATCTTCGCCCAGGGCGAACGCTCGCGGAATCCCACCGCTCAATGCCCAGATGACACCGGCACCCGCCCACGCCGAGCACTTGAGCAGGTGTCTGCGGTCGGGGTCCAGGGGGCCGTCTGTACGTTTTTCATGTGATGCCGGACGAATGTTCATGGGAACGCCCTCGTAGCGGTCTACATTGATGAACTGACAGGATGTACAACCGCGCCGGTCGGGGTTTTATTCCCGGGAAAAAATATTTTTCATTCCGGGAATAAAACGTAGCGAATCCGGGTTATAGGGGGCAAAGGCTGGGGCACTATGAAGCGATTTGAGGAGCTGCTTGCACCGCATATGGATGCCGCTTACAACCTCGCGCGCTGGCTCACCGGCAGTGACAGCGCGGCACATGATGTGGTGCAGGAAAGTGCACTCAAGGCGTTCAGATTTCTGCATCGCTTTGCCGATGGCAATGCCAAGGCCTGGTTCCTGACGATCGTCCGCAACGAGAGTTACAACTGGCTAAAGGGCTCGGCCAGCCATCGTTGGGTCGCCATCGGCGATGAAATCTCGCAAGACAACTTTGCCCTGAGCCACAGCCAGACACCGGAGCTGCTCGCCATGCAGGCCGAAGACGCTGCACGGGTTCAACAGGCACTGCGCGCCCTGCCCCCGGCCTTTCGCGAAATGATCGTCCTCAAGGAATTGGAGGACATGCCTTACAAGGACATCGCGAAGGTGGTCGACATACCTCTGGGAACCGTCATGTCGAGACTGGCCCGGGCTCGCGCCATGCTCAAGCTGGAACTACTGAAGTTGCAAGGCCATGAATGAGATCAACTGCACGGTCTGCCACGAATTGATTCATGGCTACCTGGACCATGAACTGGACGCCACGACCACCGCGAACGTTGCCGGGCATCTGTCGCAGTGTGCCGACTGCCAACGTGTGCATGACGAAATGCAACGGCTGATCACCAGCGTCAAGGCCTATGCGCCGTATTACGCGGCGCCCGATGCGCTGATTCAACAGGTCTTCGTCAATCTCCCGTCACCGACCTCTCCCTGGCAAGCGTTGAGAGATGCCACGCGAAAGTGGCTGGCACCGGCTTTTTCCGCGATCGCACTGGCCATGGCCCTGGTGTTGTATGTGGCCACGCCTTCGCCTGAGCAACCCTGGCTGGACGAAGCGGTGTCCAGCCATGTGCGCTCGCTGATGGCCCAGCACTTGAACGATGTCGTGTCGTCCGACCGGCACACGGTCAAGCCCTGGTTTACCGGCAAGCTGGATTTTTCGCCACCGGTGTTCGACTTCTCGACACAGGGTTTTCCTTTACTCGGCGGGCGCCTGGATTACCTGCAACACCAGACGACCGCTGCACTGTCTTACGGACGGGCGAAGCACATCATCAACGTGTTCATGGTGCCGACGACAGAAACCGATCAGCCCCGGAAAAACCAGTTCATCCGCGGTTACAACGTGGTCGCGTGGCAACACAATCACATGCGTTTTATCGTGATATCCGATCTGGAAAAAACCGAACTGGAAGCCTTCAGCCAGTTGCTTGAACAGGGTGCTTTTTAACGAGAGGTGTGATTTGAAGGTTGTCGGTGCGATGAGGCGAGCATGAAATGTTGTTTATCGCGCCTGGAGGAAGGTGTTCGCCCAGTGTTATGGCCTGGCAATCCATGCACCGGTAAAGAGCCCCGACACTGAGCGAACGGGGGGATTTTAATGCAACGCAAACGTTCTGTCCGCTCACAAATTCTGAATAAATCTGGACACAATGTTCCCGCTAATTGGTTTGTAACGAAAAAAATCGAACCAATCCGACCACACTTGTTTCCCTGAGCAGGAGCGCATGGATACCGGGCGGCGCTCTGGATCAGTACCCGGTCATTTCCAGATACCCGTTGCCGGCATGGCTGCCGCGCACCTGCACCGGCCCCTCCCAGTAGGGAATGCGCAAATCCATCCAGGCCCCGGGGTTCAGCGCGCTGCTGGTGATGTCCAGGCCTTTGCCCGGGACCTTGATCGACCAGCGCGTCGGCAAACGCCGCCCGGCCACCTCGGAAGACGCCAACGGCGTGAGGCTGATCTCGTCTCGCGAGAGTTGCACAACGCTGCCGTCCGGGTTGATCCAGGTGCCAGTCAGGTATGCCACTCCTTCCTTTTGCCGCATCCGATACAGCATCAACTGCGCGCCACCGTCCAGGTGCAGGGAAAACCAGTCCCAACCGGTCTGGTTCGCCGTCAGCGGCTGGCTGCTCCACTCACGGTCGAGCCACGCCCGGCCACTGACCTGATAGGTCGTGCCGTCGATTTCCAGGCTGCCGCTGGCCTGGAAGAACGGCTGGCTGTAGTAGTACGACGCCTGGCCCTGCTCGGATTTTTGACTGAAGCCCTGCTCGCCATGCAGCACCAACGGCCGATTTGAGGTGA
Organism: Pseudomonas sp. FW306-02-D09B; assembly: GCF_058782685.1. Lineage (NCBI taxonomy): Bacteria > Pseudomonadati > Pseudomonadota > Gammaproteobacteria > Pseudomonadales > Pseudomonadaceae > Pseudomonas > Pseudomonas sp. FW306-02-D09B. Next base: position 123,040 of record NZ_JBYSXY010000006.1, on the reverse strand, counting down.
GTCGCAGCCGATAGTTGAAGCCCTTGCCGCTGGCCTGCATGTGCATCTCGGCCAAGGGGTTCGCGGTGTCGGCTTGAGTGCTCAGGCGCCAGTCATCGATCCACGCCGTAAACGGCACGTTCTGAACCCCGGCCTGACCGACGCCACCGCGGGCGTAACGCTCGGCGGCGTGGTGAACGGTCGCCGAGGTCACTGCCGCATGACCGAGCCAGACGATCTGGCTGGCCCAGCCGGGTTGCTCGGGCCCGGCCTTCAGGGCATTGCGAAACAGCGTCCACTGCACGCCGAACTCCCGGCCCTGCGAGTCCTTGAGGTTGGCGGTGATGTACCACCACTCGACGCGGTAACCGTCATGCGCACCGTGATCGGCCGGGAAGCTGAATACCCGGCCCGGCGTCACTTGCTGGAACGCCGCCGCTTCACTGCCCAGCCCGGCGAAACTTTCGTTGTGCGTCGATGAGTCATCGCAACCCGTCAATGCCAGCAACAACACGCCAACGACCCAGTTAATCCTCATGGGCAAAGCTCCTCAGCAGGTCCGCCGGCTGCGTGCGATAGAGCTTGAACAATGGCCAGGCCGAGGCCAGTAACGTCGCCAACATCGCCAGCCCCATCAATTCCACGAGTTGCAACGGGAACACCCGCAACGGCAGGCGCCAGCCAAACGCCTGAACGTTGATCACCGTGTCCAGGCACCAGGCCAGCGCCAGTCCCAAGGGTAACGCCACCACCAGCGTGAGCAGGGCCAGTAACCAGGTCTGCCCGAGGTTGAGCAGCATCAATTGTCGGCGCGTCACGCCCAGCGCCCACAACGGTGCCAGTTGCCCGAGACGGCTCTGACTCTGGGTCAGCAAGCTGATGAACAGCGCCACACCAGCCACGCCGAGGGTCAGGCTGTTGAGCGCCGCCGTCGCCGCGAAGGTCCGTTCGAACACCTGCGTCGACCAGCCCTTGAGTCGGGCCTGATCAACGATACGGCTGTCATCCAGGGCAAAGCGCGATTGCAGCGCCGTCAGTAGCGCGGGGATTTGCGCCGGATCGATACGCAGGTTGAAGCGACTCGGCGTCAGTTGCGGCCAGTAATGCAGCAGGTGTTCAGCGTTGACCAGCAAGTGCCCCTTGGGGTTTCCGTAGTCGGCATAGATCCCGATCAATTGCGGTGACCACGCGCCTTGAGGTGTGGGAATGCTTAGACGGTCACCGAGCCGCAGCTTGAGTCGACGGGCCAGTTGTTCGCTGAGCATCACCGTGTCACGCGCCACCAACTGATCCCAGGGGCGCTCACCCAGCGCTTCAAGCAACGGCCAATGCTCGCGATAGGTCGGATGGTCGATCACCCCGTAAAGGTCCGCCGGCCAGCCCTGTAACGACACTGCAACCTGCCAGCTCGGCAACACCGCGTTGATTTTTTGTTCCGGCAGCCACTGTTGCAGTTCGGTGGCCTGTGCCGGGTTCTGCGGGTTGACGTAAAGCTCGGCAGTCAGCCGTTGCTCCAGCCAGTCACTGAACGTCTGACGAAAACCGGCGGTCATGCTGCCGGCACCGATGTTGGCCGCCAGCGCCAACAGCAGCGCCATCAAGGCCAGGCTCAGGGCCGGCAACTGCTGACGGCAATCGGCGAGAAACCATTGCCCCAGCACCGACCGGCTGCGCCGCACGAGCCGATTCAATACAGCGTCGAGCAGCACCGGCAAACTCAATGCGGCACCGATCAACAACGCAGCCATCAACACAAAACCGCTGGCCAGGCTGTCACCCCACAGCAACGCAATCAGGCCGATCACCGCAGCGACTGCCGCCACCCAACCCTGACGCCGCAACCAGCGCGCGTGAGCCTGATGCCAGGCTTGCGGATTGGCCAACGCCAGCAGCGGCAATTGCGCCGCCCGCAGCAAACTGTTCGCCCCGGCCAGCAGTGCGCCGAGCAGGCTGACACCGAGCCCGCTGAACCACCACAGCGGGCTGAGGCTCAACTGCCCCGCCACTTCGGCGCCATACAAACCACGCAAGCTGGCGGCAACGTCCGGCAACAGCAGGCTGGCCAACAGATAACCGCTGACCACTCCGGCCATCCCGCCGAGCAGTGCCAGCCCACCCAATTCAAGGCTCAGGCAGAAGATCAGCGTCCGCACGCTGACCCCACAGGCGCGCAGGGTTCTGAACAACCCGCGACGTTGCTCCAGCGCCAGACCAATAGCCGCGTGGACGATGAACAAGCCGACCACGAACGACAGAAACCCCAGCGCGTCGAGGTTCAGGTGGAAGCTTTCGGTAAGCCGCGCCAGATTGTTCTCCTCGCCGCTGCGCTTGAGTTGCAACTGCTCCGTCAATTCGCTGGGTAGCTGAGGCTCGGTGGCGGCGAAATCCCTGGGCAACAACAGTCGCGACAGCTGTGCCGGCAAACCCAGCACCTGCTGGGCAACTCCGATGTCCACCAGCAATACGCCGGGGGCCATGTCGACCTGACTGTGCAACGGCGGCAAGGTCTGCCCGTTCAGGCTTTGCGGTTGAGCTCCCTCACGCAGATCGAGCGCCTGTAAGGTTGACGGGGCAATCCAGGTACGGCCCGGCGGGCCGACAAAATCGACCATCTGCGCCATGTCGAGGTGTTGTCCGGCCAGCGCCGAACCGCTGGGCAACGACAACGGTTCGATACCCATCAACTGCAAGCGCAGGTCTTCATGCCCCTTGAGTTGCAGTCGCGCCTGCAACACCGGTGACACCGGCCAACCGGCCCGGCGCAGGTTGACGAACAACGCCTGAGAGAAGGTCGCGCCATTCGGCGCACTGAGGCTGGCCTGGGGTTCACCGCCAATCAGTTGACTGGCGCGGGCGTAACTTTCTCGCGCCTGACTGTTCAGCGCCTGTACCCCGGTCAGCAGGCCGGTGGCCAGCCAGAGCCCGGTCAGCACACTGAAAAACTGCACCGGGTGCTGACGCCAATGGCTGAGCAGCGCTCGCAAGGTTTCACGCAAAACGTCCATATCAGCGTTGGCCTGTGTCGACCAGGCGTCCACCGTGCAGCAGCACTTTTTCTGCCAGCCGTGCGGCGACCCGTGGGCTGTGAGTGACCATCAACAAACTGCTGGGGCTGTCATCGAGCAGCTCCAGCAGCAAGTCGAGCACCTCATCGCTGGTGTGTTCATCGAGACTGCCGGTCGGCTCATCGGCCAACAGCAGACGCGGACGCGACGCCAGCGCCCGACCGAGAGCAACCCGTTGCTGCTGGCCACCGGATAACTGCTCCGGATAACGTTGGAGTAAATCCCCCAGCCCCAGCCGCGCCACCAGGTGCGCTTGCCAACGCAGGTCATGACGTCCGGCGAGGCGTGCCTGGAATGCCAGATTGTCCTCGACCCGCAGGCTGCCAATCAGGTTGTACTGCTGGAACACCAGGCCGATTTCAGTGCGCCGCCAATTTGCCAGTTGCCCTTCGTTCATCTGTTCGAGGCGCTGATCGCCCATGCGGATGCTGCCGCGATCAACCTTGTCGAGCCCGGCAATCAAGTGCAGCAAGGTGCTCTTGCCACTGCCGGATTCGCCCATCAGCGCCAGACTGCTGCCTTGCGTCAGTTGCAAGTCGACACCTTGCAATACCGCCAATGGGCCCTGGGGTGTGGCGTAGCTTTTGAACACGCCTTGGACCTGAAGCATGGGAACGCTCGTTCGACAGGAAGTCAGGCCAAGGATAGCGGACAGGCATGCACGCCCTGCATGGTTTTTGTTGGTTAACGATTGTCGAGGCGTCTGGCGTGCAATCTGAGCTCAAAACTAGTCTAGCCATAATGATAAGAAGATCGGTGAATTGCTCAGCAGCCTCGCCAGCTTAAGCCCCCAGTGCAGTATCGTTTAATAACTGTCAGATCGTATCAAGAACCCATTTCTGCACGGCCGCAGTATCATTGATATCCCCATCAAAGATAAAGCTCGGGTCATAACTTTGGTTATTTCCTCGCGCTCGGTCTCTCCATACCTTTAACGGTAACCAGAACTGGGCACCACTCGGCAGTGATTGAGAGCCTATATCAATATACAGCGTGTCGGCACTCGTTGGTAATCCCAGATGGACAGTCCCCGGAATAGCAAGAACAATGTCCGCAAAGTCTAGACAGGCGCTAGCGCAAAATGAGTCCGTCACCAGCGCAAGCTTACCTTTGAAGCCTTGGGCATTAAACCCTTTCAACTTCCCTTGATCTATTGACGAAGAACTCGGCTGCCGCAACCAATCTTTTTTCTCACGAAGCGCGAGCCCCATCGACTCAGTTAAACCAGAAACAAACTTATAGGCTTCACTGTTTTTTCCATAATCACCCTCCATGGACTTTAGAACATGACTGAGCGTTGACAATGCAAAAGGAGAAACACGCCACATCGCATACGCGCGAGATTGCTCACCCACACCACTCACAACTTTTGAACCTAACAGAGCGGAAAGTATTTCAACACCCACTAAACTGTTACCACCGCGATTACCACGTGCATCAAGCACAACCAGCGTGGCATCATTGATACTTTTGATGCCGCTTAGCATTTTATCGAGGGAGGCATTTTCAGCTGCTGAAGGTGTGAAATTTGATACGTGTATCCAGTAGCGCCCGTCTCCCAGGCCTTTTAGAGTCTGTGGCGGTTGAGGCTGCGACAGTAAAGGATCCAGCTCCCCGCGCTCTTGCCGCCATAACAAAGTAAAGTGCTGTTGATCTCCATTTGGGAGAGTAACCAGGCAGTTGTTTGGCAAGACTCTGCCCAGCACGGGATAATTGACATCATCCACCGTCAACTGCGTAGCCAAATGCAACCATGTCGACTGCAATTTAAGTCTACGATCAATATAGGGCGACAGGTCACTTTCCAGTATCTCGCGGACTGACTTATTATCACACGCCACCACCTCGGACCCGACGGGAGGTAAAGGCACGGGCCAGTCTTTAGAGACATTCTTTACAATAAAGCTCTGCCCCTTCATCCCCAAAACAAAACCTGCCCAAGAAGACTTCTCCTGTTTTGATTGACTCAGCCCTACGTGACCATCCTGAAAACCAGCAATGTAAAAATTGAGAACGGCTAAAGAATCTTTCTTCGACTTGACCTGCGCCGACAGTTGCCGAGCTTCTAAATACCCCTGTTCAACCCAGCTCGCAAAAGCCTTATTGTTACTGTCTAAAGCGCCTGGATGAGCACTGACTATCAGTTGATGCATAGCAGAAAGGTCATTATTTGTTAACTCCTTCCATTTTTTTGCATCAGCTTCTTCAGCTAGAGCGAAAGAGGGTACAAAAAAAATAGAGCACAGCATTAACCGTACGGTTCTGGAAACACACACACTGACAGCAAGACTCATCTTGAAACACCACAAAAAGATAGTTAATGATAGTGTTTCTGTTCACATTTTTCACTACAGCCCACGCCGGTCTGGTCGAACTGGGCGAATTCGTCGATGTCCTTGCGCTCAAGGTCGGTCATCAGGTTTTGCAGGTTGCTGCCCGTGCGTTGGGCGTCGATGTAGGCCGTATATTGCCAGATCGACGGCAGGCTCGAATTGATACGCGTGTATTCCGTGCGCGCACCGCCATAGCGCAAGGTCACGTTGGTGTCGGCGCTGCAGTTGGCGACGGAAGCGACATAGCCGTAGTTGAAAATGTCGAGGCCCGGGTTCCTTCAGGTATCTGGTCATGAGTCCTCTCTCGCTCCTGATCGGTATGGCGAGTTAGTGACTGGCCATTTTTGGGCACTAGCAGCACGCACTTAAAGCGCAAGAAATGCCATCTAACGTGCAAAAGCGTCAAAAAACAGATGACTCAAAAATGACACAGCTACATCTTGTAACCCTTGTAACTCAAGCCTTACGACCGTTTATCGCTTTCTTTACAGCGTCTGTAATGCCTCAACCACAGGCAGAGTCGCAGTCTGACGGCACTTGATGGCAGATCGCCTAACGCCTGACCATTTTTCAACAGAGGATCATGTCAGTTTGCTGACATGGTTTGTCCACGCTGGGCTATACCCCGACATAGCAGAAAGCTTCTTTCAGGGAGGATCTCCTGGATGGGTGTCGTGCCAGTGAGAGTCGATTGGACGTCCAGGCCGAAGTGAGTCCAGGGCTGGAGATTATGTGATCGCGGATTGCCGTCGTGGCAAGACGGTTGTGGAGAGCCTGCGAAGCGCCTATTGCTGCAGATAAGCGCTTACACGTTTTTATGAGATTGGCTGTGTCACGGCTGGCGGCTCATATTCCGCATTGACCTCCAAGGGGGTGAATTCGATGAAGATGTATTTGAGCAAAGTTGGCAAAGACGCTTGGGGCGCGCTCCTTGCAGTCTGTTCTGTTGGCTTGGCGGCCTGCTCCTCGCCGGCTGAGAAGGCCAGTAGGTATTACGAGAAGGGTCTGGCGCTGATGGTTCAGGGCGACGTGCTCAAGGCTCTGGCACCAGGAGAGCTGTCAATGTGGTGCGAATCATCGAAGCTGCGATGCACCGCACCGCAGATGGATCATTCAACGCTGACAAGTTAATTAATAATTATATCTTCATTGCCTTTTTATTACTTAATAGATAAGCGTTTTGGATTCTCAATTTAATGAGGTCTAATGATGATATTCGAACCCAGCAGTAGCCGCTCCATACTCCAGCGACGAAGCAGTACCAGTAACGCTATTCAGGCCGGTCTCGATTTTGTTGCGGTGATCGGTGTCGCATGGTATTTGATCGATTATCATATCGGCGTTATAACGCAAGCGTATGTCATCATGCTCCTGTTGCTGCTTGGGGCGTTGGCTGTCGTGTACGACCATTATGCTATTTACCGAAGCAATGTTGGATTTACCGTCAAAGCATTTAAGCTTTTGAAGGCGTGGCTTGCCGCTTTTGGTTTTCTCGTTGTCATGGCCTTTCTGACCAAACAAAGTGAACAGTACTCGCGCTTATTGGTTGCGCAGTTATTTATTGTTGGATATTTCGCTCAGTTGCTTTTGCACCTGGCGACACTCGAAGTGCAGAAGAAACTCTTGACCCACCCGAATCATTTGGAAACCGCTCTTATTATTGGCTCGGGGGAGCTGGCCAGCTTCCTTCACCAGAAAATAAGCAATAATCCCTGGCTGGGTGAACGAGTGGTCGGTTGTGTGTTGATTGGATCGCGCGATGTTCGAGGGAAGGAGGGCTCAGAAAGCACGCAACGTTTGTCGATACTGGGTAATATCTCCGACCTTGATAAGTTAATCGTGCGACATTCCATTCGTACCGTATATTTCGTTACACCTCTGGATGGCTCGGAGGTCATTAAGGATGTTTACTTAAAGCTGCTTGATAAGCACATTGCTATTAATTGGGTGCCTGACATTTTTTCACTGCGCTTGATCAATCACAGCGTTCGTGAAATTGCCGGTATTCCCGTGCTGACTTTGTCTGAAACTCCACTGATGGGGATGCGTCTGTTTCTGAAGAATGTTGAGGACAAAGTCTTGGCTTTTCTCATCTTGCTTCTGGCGGCTCCATTGCTGGTGGCTATAGCGATTGCCATCAAGGTCGATAGCCCTGGACCGGTGTTCTTTCGACAGGAGCGCATGGGGTGGAGTGGAGTTTTTCGTATCTGGAAGTTCAGAAGCATGGTCGTCCATCAGCCGGAAGACGGCATCGTCAAGCAGGCAGAAAAGAATGATCCGCGCATGACCAGGGTTGGAGCCTTTATTCGGCGAACTAGCCTGGATGAGTTGCCACAGTTGTTCAACGTTTTGATGGGGGAAATGTCCCTGGTGGGGCCTCGCCCGCATGCTATTCAGCATGATGCGCAGTACTCGCCTGGCATCGCAGACTACTTTGCGCGTCACAATATCAAGCCAGGCATCACAGGCCTGGCTCAGGTGCGTGGCTTTCGCGGTGAAACGAGAGATATAGAGCAGATGATTCAGCGTGTTGAGTCTGACATTGAGTACATCAACAACTGGTCGCTCTGGCTCGATTTCGTCATTCTTCTGCGAACGCTGTTTGCCTTCACCGGCAAGCGAGCCTATTAGCCAGTCTGAAGGCAAGTTAAAAAGAGTGCCGAAAATGAAAGCGTATTTAGCGGTGCAGATCCGAAAACTCATATCTCCCTCAATACGATTTGAGCTAAGAAAAACTACAGCCTGGCTGCGAGACATACTTGGGCGAGCCTGTTTCTGGCGCTGGGAAATTGTCAGATTCAAGCTGCGCAAAGACAGTCCTTACGACATCCTCTATGTGGGAAGAAGAGCACAGCGGGAGATGGCCAAGGTTCTCATGGGGGTGGAGTCTCCTGTGGCCGACAGCAAATCGGAATCGGATAAATCAAACCGTACGGTGCTGGTCAGTGAAATACCAACCTTGGGCGCGTTGTATGTGCCTCACTTTCTGAGTGCTATCGTGCCGCTGGGTCGTTCCATCGACGATATCACGGCGGGATACGATAGTAAGTTACGTCGAAACATACGCAAGAACCAATCGCGCTACCGAATGAAGCAGGCACTGACGGACGAGGAAATTGAAAGAGCCGACAGGGAAATGCTTCAACCCTATGCCATCGCAAGGCATGGCACTGCCGCCTCGCAAATTGCCCCACATGAAGTATTAAGGATAGCAAAGACTTTCGGCCGGCTCGATCTAATACTGTTGGAAGACGAAATTGTTGCATGCCAACTTGCGTGCGTAATTACTCGGGCCGGAAAGCGCTACTGGAGCATGATACGTGCTGGCTATCCTGAGGCGGTTTTTTCAGATGCCAAAAGGCTGAATGAAGTCAACTCAATCACTACATTTATGGAGCTTGAGTGGGCAATAAACAATGGCTTTGACTATTATGACATCGGTACTTGCCTGGCCCGTCCAGACGACGGGCTTCTCGAATGGAAAAGAAGACGTGGCGGTGATATTGATACGCTGGGCAACCACGCTTATATGTTTGTCCGACTACCCAAGGTGGGTGCAGCCCAACTCCTTTGGCATACACCGTTATTTGCTGTCGAGGGGAAAAAACTGACACTTCATCTTGGCTTGCCGGACGGGCAAAACGATGAGGAAGTGGTGACTCGCTATATCAACATGGGGTTTGGCGGGCTATACAAAATTTATCTCTACTGCACCAAGAGTCCAAGCGAACTTCTTCTCGACAGGTTGCGCAGTCGTTATGCTCATTTGAAGTCCCCGCCCATTGTGGAGAGGGTTCTATCTACCTGAGCAGCTTTCTGATGTTAAAAAAATGCAGTTTCGGCGCTTGCACCATTTACTGTTTTTTGTAAGGCAGATTAGAGTGAAGATGATATGTCGGAATTACGCGTGCTAACGAGCAGCCACCGGACAACATGGAACCTTGCTGCATACCGGCATATTGTAAGAGCGCGGGTTATGCGAAAGCCGGCGGAAACCCCGCAAAGTGCAGCGGTGAAAACCTGGACTATTGCGCCTGGCGAAACATCAATTTCTCCACCGGCTTTTTTCCTGCCCAATCAACTCGAACGTGTGACAGGATGGGAAGAAGAACGCTTTTTTCCTTACGAACACCCCCGTCGTACAATGGAAGGAATAGGCAGCGTTGATCATGGTCCAACACAGGGCTACCTGCTTAAAGATGTCTGGCTGATAGATGGAACACTCTACAAGGGCAACGCAAAATCCTGCTTATCTCCCAGATCTGGTTGGCTTCCAAAAATCTCCGTGGAAACCGAGATGGAGCGCGGGGCGATTTACTGTACAGCAGGTGGAAACAAATGGTTTGGCTCCTGGCTGATGGAAGACTGTGTCACTTACCCATTAGCATGCGACGAAGGAGTTCCGGTGACGACCGCGCCATCCACCAGGTCTCCTCTATTTCCCCAGACTCCCGAATATGAGGACTGGCTTGGCATAACACCGGTTCGTTTGCGCAATGCGTTTTTTCGTGAGCTCGTGATATTCGATGATCTAAGTCAAAATCGAAATAGGCATTTACGTTTTCGCGCGATGGGTGAAAAATTACTGTCGCACGTAAGGTACAGCTCTCACCCCGGAGTTTTCATTCTGCGAGGCGGCAACGGTGAATTGCGGCTGTTACACAATGAAATGGAGCTCGCTGAACGTCTGCATAACCGCAGAGGTTTTCGCATTATCGACCCTTCGAAAACCGATGTTCCAACCATCGTAGCGACCTGCGCTGGAGCAAAAACCGTGGTGGGGGTCGAGGGGAGTCATCTCGTACATGGTGTCAATGTACTTCAGCCTGGCGGCTCATTGCTGGCTCTGCAGCCCCCGAATCGTTTCATCTGTTATTACAAGTATCTAACGGATCGCGATCACCAGAATTTTGGCTTTGTGGTGGGAACGCCAGAGGGCGATGGCTTTAGAATCGACCCCGATGAGGTTGAGCGCACTCTAGACCTATTCCCTTCATGAAGACTTGATCTGAACCACGCTCCTCGTTCCAAGGTCGAGCCCCCCATTCCGAGTGATCAAACGCCAATAGCCTTGCCCTTGATCAGGTCAAAACGTTCACTGCCCTGCAACAGCTTGCGCTTGGGTCGACAAGGCAACACCGTACCGAAAAGGTCAGGTGATGCACTCAGTTTCCGCGGCCGCCCCGCTTCACGTTGAGCGGAAAAGGCCAAAGGCGGTGCGGGCGCGTGTTGCATTTGGTCTTTGAGACCGTCCTGTTGCGGACGATGCTCAAGCCTGAAGCTATTTCATGCGGATAGAGCCCGCTTGATTGATGACTGACCTGTTTCCTGCGACGTTATTTTGACGCAATTGCACTGACTTTCTATTTATATTTATCGTAGTGACGCACTATTGACGCGATAGCGATGTGCCTACTATGCTCAATTTAACTTGATAAGGAATCCTTCATCCGACAAAAGCATACTCCTCTGCTCAGGGAGGCGATGTTATGCACCTGACACTTTTTATTAAATCCGTTTTGTTATTAATACTCCTGAATGGTGCGACCATTTCTAGTGCTCAGGCGGCCAGTTTGGTCTATGAATCTAATTGCATGAGCAACTCTGGCGAGGATTTAGGGCCTCAACCAGGCATGCTGATCAAAGAGCGCGCGGGTGGCAACGCCATTGGCTTTCACACCGACTTCTCCGGTGATTCTGACACACAGAGCATTGCGACCAAGGGCGTGCTTAACAATGGGGTCAACGCTCTCGGCGAGTGGGTCAGCTTCCTTGGGCCGTGCGCCAATGCTTCTTCATTTAACAGTTTGATTGCGGCACTTGCCAATGGCCAGTTCAGGGTGGGTCGGCATGTCCAGGGTATAGGTCTGGCTGGGACAGCCAATGCTTATATCAATCAACGGAGTGCGGTACCGCTTCCTGCGGCAGCATGGTTATTTTCTTCCGCGTTGTTTGGATTTATCGTGTTTGCCAATCGACGGAAGGTGTAGGTAGTGCTTTCGTACAATGCCTCCCCATGGTCGGATCGCTGTAACCGAACCAGCTCTGCAACAGATGCACGCGCAGCATCGTCATCAACGTAGAGGCCGGACGAACCGCCCTCGCCCTTCGGCAATGTATTTCAGGGCTTCCTTAATGTCGGCGCATCTCTGCAGTTCAGCGTGCGCAACAAGAACATTGGGTTACCAAGCACATAGCGACTGAATAACCGCTTTGGCTCACACATCAGCCTGAATACCCACTCACAACCGAGACGACGCACCCATTGTGGAGCCCGAACAACCTTGCCACCGAGAAAATCCAGAATCGCCCCGCCGCACACTATCAGGCATGGCACGCCGCTGGCAGCCAGCCTGGCAGCAACGGCTTCTTGCCTGGGCATGCCCATGCCCAGCACAATCAATTCTGGCTGCAGTTGCCGGGCAAGGTTGATGTAGGCATCCACCTCAGCAAAACCATGGTGAGCAGAAACTACATTGACCGCAAATACCGCTTCGCTACGCTGCACCGCATTCGCTAGAAAGGGCTCTGTAGTGCCCCAAAAAGCCACGCGCCGGCCCTTGAAAGCGGCCAGTAATTTGGGGATAAAATCCGTGCCATTCATATTTAACCCCGGCACCAAGCCGAATCGGCGAAACAGGATAGCCATGCCGGAGCCATCCCGTAGTAACACGTCAGCAGCGGACAGCGCGTTATAGTAATCGGTGTTGCCCGCCACCAAGTTCATGGCAAAGGCATTGACGAATCCAAGTACTGTCGCCGCCTCAGGCTTGGACAAAGCATCAATCAATCCTTGCTCATCATCGAGATCACTGACCACCCTGAGTTTCTGGATAATCGTTTGCCAGTTGTGCTGCCAAGCAAAAGCGCACATTAATTGTCATCTCGCTTCGAACGCACCCACTCAACTTGGCGCTTAAGCAAAAAGCCTAGATACAGGGGTATTTTTTTCACCACGTAGAACGGCGCATACAACAAGGCTGAAAAAGATATAATCTCGCGACCACATTGGCTCCATGCCAGCAAGATAGCCACATTCAATAGTGCCACCCCGGCAGAAGCGATTAATGCTGGAGCCAAAGCTCCAAACAGCATAAACACCAACCATGACAGACTAAAAACAGCCCCCAACACTATAGTCAATAAGGCCAACGGAGGGACCCATAAATCCAGCGTCATCGCCAGGAGGTTCCAGTTACGCCGGCTGATCGACTCTACAAACAACTTTGGCGCATCGCCAAGGATTACCCCCAGATGACCATGCTCCCAGCGCGTACGCTGGATACTTAAGCCTTCATCACTGCGAGGAAAATAACTGGTCACCAGGGCATCGGGGCAAAACAAAGGCGGCTTACCACTGCGGCAGAAATCGAAGCCCATCTTCAAATCTTCGACGATGTGACCACTGGCTAAATTGATCAACGCCAGATCCCGCCAGACGAAAGCCATTCCCGTACCCATTAACTGACAGGGCAAACCAAGCCAAGCCCAACCTTGCGGCCGCACCAGATTCTTCACTCGCCAGGCAAACTCGGCAAACCGCACTTTTAGCCCGGAACCTGCTGGAGCAAGCATTAAATTAAGTGCCTGCGTTGGCCGCCCTGAGTCGATGCAACACATTGCCAAACGCTCAATAGAGCCCTCACCCACCTGGCAATCAGCATCGACAATGATCACGACGTCCGGCGCAACGCTCGCTAAATGACGTACCCCAAAGTCCAGCGCGTAACCTTTGCCACACTGCTGATCATTGCTGCGTTCCACCACCTCGGCTCCCGCCGTGCGGGCCAGCGCGGCCGTGTCATCAGAACAGTTGTCCGCCACCACCAATAAGCGATCGCCCTCTAGCAACTGCGGCCGAATGCTATTTAACGTCGCGACGATCATCGAGGATTCGTTGTGTGCCGGTACCAACACCGCCACCCGCAGCCGCGATCTTTGCGCCGACGAGCGCAACCGCACAGGCAGGCAGGCCAGCAGCACCTGCAAAAACAGCACCAACACCGGCAGGACTATGAGCACCAGCAGTGTACTGAACAGCCAATCAAGTAAGGTGATCATGCTTGCGCCCTAAACAAATTAGCCAACTTGGCCGCTTCGGTATCGATATCGTGTCGCTCCAGCACTCTCTGATAAGCCGCCTCGCCCATCCGCTGCAACACCTCGACGGGTTGCGCGAGGCAGTCCGCCAGCACCGCCGCCAACTCATCCACAGCTCCAGCGGGAAACAACCAACCGTTCTCACCCTGACGCACTAACTCGGGAATGCCCGCCACATAGGTCGTCAGTACTGGCCGGCGCAAGGCCATGGCCTCCATGATTACTACCGGCAAGCCCTCGGCGAAGCTCGGCAACACCAAGGCCCGCGCTGCAAGAATTTCCGCCCGCACCTGCTCACTGCTAATCCAGCCAGTGATTCGCACCTGCGCTTGCAAACCATGCAGTGCAATCAGGGCTTCGATTTGCGCACGTATTTCCCCGTCGCCGGCCAGTACTATCTCGAACACCACGGCTTGCGCTGCCAGGATACGGGCGGCCTCAAGCAGCAACAGTTGGCCCTTCTGCTCACACAAGCGACCCACGCAGACCAACCGCGGTACGGACGGTACGGCAACTGCAGGTACATCGTGAAACGCCCGCTCCAGCCCACAATGCACCACCTTTACCCTTGCCCAGTGCGCATGAGCTACCCAGCGAAACAGCTGGCTGCGTCCATAAGAGCTGATAGCCGCGACAAAAGCCGCGCGCCGGACTTTCTCGCCCAAATGAATAAACTGCGGTTTGTCGAACTCTTCCGGGCCGTGCACCGTAAAACTGTACGCTGGCCCGCCGAGTGCATTGGCCAGCATCACCACCTCGGTTGAGTTAGTGCCGAAATGCGCATGCACATGCTCGGCGCCGAACGCCTGCAACCAAAACAGCAGGCGACATGCCTCGGACAAATAGACCAAATGGTACGGCCAGGGCCGATCGGCATGCCGGCCCATACGTAGCGCCAGCCACAACGCCGAAAAAAAGCGTCGCGGCTGGGCGCGCAGTACCTTCAGCACAGGCACTAACAGCTCTTTGACTCCGCCCTGCAACACATAGGAAGTTTTACTGCGCTCGGACACGTCCTCGGCATCCACCAACTCGGCATCCCAACCACGCAGAGCAATGCGCTGCACCACAAAGCCCTGGCGCTCTAACGCCAAAATCTCGCGACGAATGAAGCTATGGCTGACCTTGGGGTATTGATTGATCAAATAAGCGATACGCATAGGAACCAGCTTAGATGTCGTTGCGGTGAACTATTACTACAGGTAGTTTTACAGTAGTACAATTATCAAAAACGTCAACAAGCACCACGGGGTTTATTCCGATCCTTGCATTTTTTCCGAGCAATACCCCACCTGGAATTTTTGCTCCGGTACCTTATATACACGTCGAAACCAATAGTTGAAACAGTGTCGCCCGGCAACTGACCAAGAGCGACTACTGCAATTTCATGCTGTCAGGCCCGACAGTCAAATATCGACCTGATGAGCGCGTGTGTTAGTTGCACAACGTCCCATTAACACACTATCTATCCTTGAAAAAATATCATCTAGAAGCTCATAACGCCTGCGGTACATGGCACGTTTTTTTGAAGGAATACAATCAAGCGATTTTTTGGACAATACCATGGGGATTTCAAAAAAGTCTTCGCGCTCTGACGGAATCGCTCCATGTTCCAACCATATGGCATCATAATCAGCCGCCAGGTCTTGAGCTTTTTCAGCCCCAAAATATGGATGACGATGATGACGATATCCATCCCCTATCGCATAAATCTTTTCAACACCAACACTGCTTGCAATATACTTAATAGCTTCGATCAGAAGACTTCTTGGGCGAAGGCCTTCGAAATCTTTTGTCAGTGCTCTATAAATATCCAAAGACCTGTCACTCTCTACGCCTTTGTGTATCCCTTGAACGGCACCGATAAAAATACATAACTCAACTTCCGTGCGACACAAGGTGAACGCTATTGATGCAATACGCAAATCACCCTGAAACAAATTCAGCACTAACTCCCCTTCACGCATAAACCATACCGGACGATCCAGAACCAAGGAACAACCAACAGAGCACCCCGACAAGTCACTCAACATCAAGCTGTCATTTCGTCCCAGAAGTAATAGCCGCGGACAGCTTTTTGTGACGACTTCGTAATGCGAGGCCAAGACACCAAATCTATCCTGAGGTCTCCAGCATCGACTGATGTACGGCCAATGAACAACACCGACACAATCACCTCCCAACTTCTCAAAACCGGTCTTGCCCAGGGTATTCGACATACGCCACAAAAACAACTTTAGCTCGGACCAGTTTTTTCCAACTAAAATCAGTAATACAAGCTTATTTTTCAACGCCCTGAAGGAATACCCTGCATGTAAAGAAAACACGCTTTTTAGTATCAGCCAATCATTCATAGCCGTCTCACTTGTATTCGATCAACGCCGTCTTGCCGGCGCCCAATCTGTGCAACAGAAACTTGACTTGCCCGAGCATCTCGGGAAATTTGCTCAGCACCAGAAAGAAGGCCTGCAGCCAGTTTTCGCGCGCTGATCTATCGCCCCGGCGAGCCAAGCGCACCACTTGCAGTGGATAGACCAGCAGCAGAAGCAGCCCAAACCATCCCAACACCAAACTCGCGATCATAGTCGCCAGCGGGACACCCAAGCCCCAGAGCCAGGCCCGGCGCGACTCACGCTGCCAATGTTGCTCCGGTGCGGCCCCATGCAAAAATGCGCCCTCGGCAAAGGCATAGCCACCACGCAGGGTACGCCGCCACCATTGGCCGAAGCGGGTCATGGCCGCATCGTGCAAGGTCATTTCGTCAGCCAGGCGCCAGACTTTCCATCCATTCGCACGCAGACGTACACACAACTCAGGCTCTTCCCCGGCAATAAGATCCGCTCGAAAACCAGACACTGCGGCGAACGCTTCAGCCCGTATCAGCGCATCGCCACCACACGCCTTGGCCTCACCTATCGGGGTATCCCATTCAAGATCACACAACAAGTTGTAAATCGAACGCTGTGGAAAACGTTCACGGCGCCGTCCACAGACCACCGCAACCTCAGGCTGAGCATCAAGAAAGGCCTGCGCCCGGGGCAGCCAGCCACCGACAACCTCGCAATCACCATCGACAAACTGCACATACCGCATCGCCGGCAATAAACGTTGCACGCAGGCAAATCCTTCATTGCGCGCGCGCGCAGCCGTAAAGGGAATCGACATATCCAACTCAACCACCTCGACCCCAAGCCGCCGTGCCATCTGGACTGAACCATCCGTTGATCCAGAGTCGACATAAATAACCTTCTGCGCCGCACCGCCCAGCGAAGCCAGGCAACGCTCAAGCCGCAGGCCTTCATTGCGACCGATAACAACGATACCGATACCAGTAGCCATTGAGTTCACTCAGCGATGTAAAACTGCTCGATATCGTCCACCGGAGGGTTCATAAGCATTCCCTTGCTTCTGCGCGCTGCCTTTTCTTGATAGTCGCAGGCACGCCCACTGCCACCGAGTCGTCCGGTACATCTGTCAGCACCACGGCATTGGCACCAATCACGACGTTGTTACCAATGCGGATATTGCCCAGCACCTTGGCACCGGCACCGATATCAACGTTGTTACCCATCACCGGGGCAATCGGCTCATCCACATTCTTGAGCCCCACGACCACGCCATTGCGGATACGGCAATCATCGCCGAACTGAGCATAACCACTGATCACGATTCCGCCGAAATGATCGATGACGAAGTTGCGCCCGATCACCACCTCACACGGTAGCTCGATACCCGTCACGATCTGCACCAATTTGAAGAGCACTTTGTATATAAAGGAGAACAACTTACGCAAGAATGCCGGGCGCACTCCGTAGCGCCAGCGCCCAAAGCGATAAACCAGCATCACCCAGAACCCCTGAGCAGCCCAATCACCAGCGTATGCACGCAAGTCCGCACGTATATTTTCGAACATAAGGTTGACCTACCGTGTTGGTCGGCTAGCAAATTGGGTATCGCGCAGCAACGCCCAAGTATCACGAGCATGCTGCCAACATGCCCCTATGGCGGCCCGGCCGCGGCCTTTCAATAGAGCCTTGAGCGCCAGAATCAGATCACCCAGGCTCACCAGTAACATATGAGAGGCCAAACCCAGTAGACCGTGGTGCTTGCGAAAGTACAAAAGCTCGCTTTCGATTTGTAACCTGGGTATCTGTCGACTGACCACATTGAGCTCGACAACCGATTTGGCACTTTCACCGCCGATATGCACCACCGTGGTATGCGGGTAATAAACCACCTTCCAACCGGCCTGTTTAACGCGTTTGCAGTGATCGACCTCCTCGTAGTAAAGAAAGTAGCGCGGGTCGAACAAACCAACCTGATCGATGACTTCACGGCGGATCAAGTAATAGCAGCCGGGCACCCAGTCACACTCACGGACCGAGGCATGATCCCAGTCCATGTCGTCGACCCTCTTCACCACAGGGAAAAAGCGCTCAAGCCCTGTACGCGAGAGGAAGACATTCAACGGCGTCGGAAAATAGCGACAGGAGGGCTGCAAATCACCCTCTCGCCCAACCAGCCGAACGCCAAGGACTCCGCAATCAGGGTGAGCCGCCATGTAATCGAGGGTCTTGCTCAGGGTATCAGCAGCAACGAATGCATCGGTATTGAGGAGCAACGCGTACTCGCCCTGCAGGTGCTCAACCAATTGATTGTTGGCACGACCAAAGCCAACATTATTTTCATTGGCCAGCAGCAATGCCTCTGGGCAAACCGTTGCCAGGCACTCTAGCGAGTTATCGACAGAGGCATTGTCCACCACTAAATAGCGCGTTCGATCCGCACTATTTGACTCGCGCAACGCGTTAAACATGGGCTGCAGCAGAGTCGCTGTATTGTAGTTAACTACCAGCACATCAAGAGGAGCACTAATCATTGGGTTGCTCCCCAAAAAAGTGTTGAACTCTCATTGCCACAAGCGCCCCAACCACTACGCCAAGCGCCAGCAGCAGGGGCAGCAGCACCCATAACGAAACAACGCGAATGATGCGATCACCATTCATGGCCAGTACTCCCACTGCCGAAGACAATAGTATCCAATGGCCAAAGACGATTAACTCTTTGAGCGCAGAGCGGTCCCACTGTAGACGGTTAGGCGGTCCCTCAAACCAGAAATGACCCAGTAGAGTGCTGACCATCGCGGCGACCAGACCTGCAACCACCAGCGACCAGATAGACCTGGTGAAGTAACCGGCACCCAGCATCACCAGCAGGCCGGCAAGCTGGGACGCAAACTCGGCGAGCACCACTTTCTTTTGCTGGAAATCGCGAACGGCCAAGTCGAGTTTCGTCGACTGGAACCCAAAGATGATCGCGGTAAAACCGGTAAAGACCAACACCAGCGGCAACTCCGGTGCGGCATAGGTGGAATTGGCCGACCACAAATTGATGACTTGCGCAAACCAGGTGAAGCCCGCGATTAGAAGTGTCGAAGCAAAAAGGACAACACCACGCAAGATCTGCACGGTCCAGGCGGTATTGAGAAACACTGGATCGTCGCCACGCGGGCTCTGGATAATGTTCTGGCGCAAACCGACATCGGAAAGCAAGTGCAGAACCACCGAAACGGTGGTGGCGATGATCATTACGCCGAAAATTTCCGGCATCAGCAGACGGGCCATTACCAGGTTGCCGCCCAAGCGAATGGCTTGAGACGTTACAAGCGCCCCCAGATTCCATGCCCCAGCAGATATCGCTCGCCTGCGAAGGCTCAACGATGGCGATAAATCAATTGGAGGCATGACATCAACCCCAAACTCAAATGGTACGCACGTTACTATAGCTACAATTGGTCATCTCACTAGCCGTTGCTCACCAATCCATGAGTTCAAGAATCCATGCCTGAGCACTTTCGCGCGTTAATCGTCATTCTAGTTTTAGCTGGCATCGTTTTTGCCCTAGTGTGCTGTTTTGAAAATAACTTACCCATTAGCTCGTAAAGCCATTGCCTCACGGGCTCGCTGTATCTTGTTCAAGATATCTTCGCCCTTCGCATTCCAGACGTGGCGTGTCGGCTGTGCATTTCGCAGTGCCAGGAACGTGGTGATCGAGCTTTCCAGTTCGCGAACCGAGCTGAAACTACCGTCACGCAGGCATGTTGACGCTCGATGCAGCTGATCAAGCGTCCTTGAAGATAATCCAGCGCAGTGAACAAGGTGACCGTGCCGTGGCGGATATAGTCATGCGATTGCGTACGGATATGCCCGATACCAAGAGGCAGACCAGGCTGCGAGCGTTCCAAGGCTTGAACCTGGCTTTTCTCATGGTAAGTAGGCCGAAGGAATTTCACCTTCAGCCTCTCGCAGAACCGTACGTGAGTCTCTCAACCCATACGGCTCCCGTTACCCAGTCGAGCCTCATTTCCAAAGACATGCCAGTGCACAAACAACGATGGGCAGGCTTTCTTTATTCGGTTAAGCCAATCAACACTGCGGCACTTGTGCCCCGCCAGCGGTTTGTATTTCTGACGGGCCCAAGGGCGCGACAGCCAGCGCGCAGATCTATAGCTTGGTCGAAACTGCCAAAGCCAACGGCCAAGAGCCCTATACGTGGCTGCACCACGTACTGGAATGCCTACCGCAAGCTACTTCGGTAGAAGACTTCGAAGCCTTGCTGCCGTGGAACTGTTCCCCAACTATCTCGTGCTAAATACCCACATCGGTTTTTTGCCATGTGTGGTTTATGGGTCGCTCACAACGCACTGGTATCACGTGAGCATCAAACAGCGCCTTGAAGGTCGTTTGATAGACTTGGCGGAGATGGTCAATGACGAGGTCAGATTGAATGAGCTTCTGTCCGCGCAATGTGAAGACTTCCAAGTGACTGAAGTACAGGTGTCTACGCCGGGCTGGATAAATCGTGGCCCGAGCTGGCGCATGGAACTTCTGCGTGGCATTTCCCTTGGCTATGACAAAAACGAGGTCGTGGTATGCCTGCTTGAAGTCGAAAGCGGTCAGGTCTACACCGACTCTCATGACCGCTCGTCCGACGTCAACACTCTGACCAACCTCCGGAAAATTTACTGAGAAACGACAAGATTTTCGAATGCTGTAACGCGAATTTTGCAGCGTAACGGAGCCATTGTTACCGAGCAGAAATTGAGTTACACCCAACGAATACGCACTCAGGAGCGTATAAATGCTGAATACGCGCGATATACTTTCGTTACACACCAATTTTAGCAACATCAAGAGATCTCAAGAAATACCAAAGCCTGATTTTTCTCAAAACACGTAACGGGACCCATAGAATATTTAGCCTGGGAGCTTCACTGCTTACCCTGTGTTCCAACACTTCTTTATGAACATGTGGTACTTCATTAAAGAGTCGTTCCAGCATTGCTGGTTCCGACTCACCAGAAAGCGACCCAGAATAATGAATGATATTTGAACTTTTCATGGACGGTGTCGCTGATGGACCGACGATATGCCCAGGAAAAGCCATGTGATGTTCCACAAGGCTTAAGTGGCGCCACCTGATATTATTCTTTACCAGCACGGGAGAAATAACAACTTGATCGGCATACCATGCAGACCCTGAACTGCTTGCCAGTTTACTTTTCAGTAGTTTTTCGAATGCTGAAAAATAGCGTTCAGCAAAACAACTACTTCTACGCCAGACAAATGCACCCGAGTTAAAGTAAGCACGCACTTTTACCACCGGACTTTCTAGTGATATCCATGGAAGCTCATCGAAATTGGCGCCTACCAACTTGCACAACGACTGCCAATAAGGACAATTTTTTGCAACCCCCTCATGTATAGCTGGCGGAAGATATTCTGCACGGGCGGCAAAATCAACGTCTAAATCTAACAGCAGCCCCGATGGCTCCGATGCAATCAAAATATCACTATCAAGCCAAGAAATTAAATCAGTTGTTGCATTACATTGCGCCCAATATACCGCCGCCGGTTTATTTGAATAGTTAAACCAAGGCGCCACATTATATGCACTATCATCGACGTAGGTCACATCTAACTCGCACATTGCACGCAACGTTGCTCGCGAAAGGGGTGCACCAACACGTGCCTTTACTGCAAATACTGTACAATTTGCCAACCGACCGCCAAATTTTCTAAGCGTTTTGATCATAAGGAGAGTTTGATTTTCAAGCCGCCCACTTTCAATACAACAAACAAACGAAATCGATGGAGTTGAAACCTCACTAGATCTGCAATCCCGCGCAACAAACACCTGCCGATCTAAATTTAAAGAATTAGACATTTGATATAAATCCCTCATTGAGCAATCGAAACCCACGAGAATAATTCAACGAACTTGTGAACCCATATATATTTGGCATGCCTGTAGGAAAGCGCCGTTCAACTTTCCGCAACCGCTCGGCAAGTTGAAAAACCCGTGGCGCTCAGCGCTATTTACTGCGAAACGTCCCGTACGCACCGCCTTGTCGGGCTTTTTAGTTCATTTCTCCGTGTTACATGCGCAACTCGCCCATACCCATCAGCTGTTTTCGAACTATCCACAGGGTTAACAGGGCGAACAGCGTGGTCAGCTGAGCGGTGTTTTTCATCAGTCCACGAAAGCGCACTTTCACATAACCGAACTGGCGCTTGATCACTCGAAAAGGATGCTCAACCCTGGCCCGCGTCTGGGCTTTGCAATACTCGATTTTGCGCTTGGCCTTGTAGAACAGGCTGCGTTTATTGAGCCTGGAATAGGTGCTGCGCCGCGCGGTGATCTGCCAGATCACCTCACGATTTTCATGCCCCTCACATTTCTCGACACTGGTGTGCCCCGCGTCGGCATACACCGTGTTTCCATCGCCGTGCAGCAGCTGCGCAACTTGGGTGACGTCGGCCACATTCGCCGCCGTGCCGTGAACGTGATGAACCAGCCCCGATTCCACATCAGCGCCGATATGCGCCTTCACTCCGAAGAAATATTGATTACCTTTCTTCGTTTGATGCATTTCAGGATCACGCTTGCCGTCTTCGTTCTTGGTCGAGCTGGGCGCATGGATAATCGTGGCATCGACGATGGTGCCTTGACGCTGGGAAAGGCCTTTTTCCTGCAAATAACCATTGATGACCGCGAGGATCGCCAGCGCCAACTTATGCTTTTCCAGCAAATGCCGGAAATTCATGATCATGGTGTCTTCAGGAATCGGCGCGCTCAAGGTCAGATGGGCGAACTGGCGCATGGGAGTGATTTCATACAGTGCTCCCTCCATTGCCGGGTCACTCAGCGAGAACCAGCTCTGCAACAGGTGAATACGCAGCATGGTTTCCAACGAATACGGTTTGCGGCCACCGCCAGCCTTTGGGTAATACGGCTCAATCAACGTCAGCAAGCCGCTCCAGAGCACGACCTGATCCATCTCGGCAAGGAATCGTTCGTAGCGTGTTTGCTTACGCTTGCCGGCGAATTCGAAATCGGAAAAGCTCATCTGGCTCATCTGGCTCATCTGGCTCATCTGGCTCATGGGCGGCTCGGGTCAGGTGGTGAGGGTGTATTTCTCCACGGTTGAAGACTTGTTCGGAGATTCCGTAGATAGCTGTCGAGAAAAGCACGCTTTCACCTCGAGGGACCAATCGGACACACGATCCGATATTGAATTCACCATAGATTGCTTCCGGCGTTTTTCAAGGTAGTTGTCGCGTTGACCGTGTTTTTTAAAAGCTCAGCGCCCAGTTGCAACCGGTAATCCCGTTGCGGACGATGAAGCGCAAGCCCAAACCCGGTTTACCCAGACTTTTCGATCGACCGAAGTACCGGCAGCGCAACGTCATTGAGCGGATGTTCGGCTGGCTGTAAGAGAACCGCCGCATCGCAACACGGTTTCGACAAACTCGCGAAAGCTTTGCGGCAATGGTTTCGCTGGTCTGTTCCATGCGGCGCTTGCGACACTGTTTTTCGTACAAAACCTAGAGTGTGCTAGCGGCATGGCAGATCGAGACTATAGTAGCCGCTAGACATTGGGTGAGGGATGTTGCTATGCCTTCGATCGAGTTGTCGTCACCGCAGAGCCTTCGCAAGCGGGTCATCTGGGCTGGGGCGTTGAATATCGGGTGTATGCTGGCTTCCCACGCCATGCGACTGGGCGGCAACCTGGTGATCACCCGCCTGCTGGTGCCGGAAATGTTCGGCGTGATGGCCATCGTCACCACCGTTTCGGTGCTGCTGCTACTGCTTTCTGATGTTGGCCTGCGGCAGAACATTATCCAAAGCCCACGAGGCGACGACCCGCTGTTTCTCAATACCATGTGGACAGTGCAGATCGTCCGCGGTTTTGTGCTGTTTCTCCTGATGCAGCTGCTGGCCCTCTGTGCCTGGTTCGCGCAGCACATTCAACTGTGGCCGGCGCACACCACCTATGCCGCTGCAGAGCTGCCGCTGGCGTTGGCACTAACCGGCTTTTTCGCGGTTATTTACGGCTTCCAGTCGACCAAGGTCGATGTGGCCATCCGTACGTTTCAGCAGAAGAAGGTGGTGCTCGCGGAACTGATCACGCAGCTCGCCGGCCTGGTGGTGATGCTGGTGGCCGGCTACTTCACCCGCTCTATCTGGTCGCTGGTGGCGGCGAGCCTATTGGCCACCTTGGTCTACACTGTCCTCAGTCACCTGATGTTCCAGGGCCCGAACAACCGCCCGCAGTGGGACCCGGCGGCGCTCCGCGAGATGCTCGACTACGGCCGTTGGATACTGTTGTCGTCCGCGGTGGGGGTCCTGGCCATGCAGGGTGACCGGATCTGGTTCGGCGGCAGCATGTCGGTCATGGAACTGGGGGTTTACTCCATCGCCGTGAGCATCCTTGGAACCATCCAGTTGAGCCTGCAGCGGCTGGCCGGGGCAGTCGCCCTGCCGGCCCTCAGTGAAGCGGCGAGAAGTGGCGACAAGGAGCGGTTGCGCAACCTTTACTATCGCTTCAGGCTGTTGTTCGACCTAGTCTCGCTGTTCGCCTGCGGCTTCTTGCTGACCGCCAGCCCACTGATCATCGGCTGGTTATACGACGCACGTTATGCCGGCGCCGGCAGCATTATGGCTATCCTCTCGCTGTCCCTCTTTACCTTGCGCTTCACTCTGGCGCACCAGATCTGGCTGGCCCTCGGGCTGACCAAGTACCTGGCCATGGATAACATCATCCGGGTCATTTCACTGTTCATCCTGCTGCCGTTGCTTTTGGCCATCGGTGGGGTGACCTATGCGATCTGGGGTGTCGCCCTGCATACCTACTTGACGCTTTTCCTGATTTACAAGGTCAGTCGCCAACTGGGTCTTTTTGACCTGAGGCGCGAGCTTGCAGTGCTACCTGCTCTGGCGCTCGGAGCCTTGTTCGGGGCGTTGCTCGTCAGGCTCTTTGCCTGAGCCCGGGCGAGCCCTGTGTCGAATATCGTCGCTGTTCGTACTTTGTGAATCTTCAGGGGTGGAAGTACGAAAATGTGAAGGGACTTGGTTGCAGGAGGCTCGACGTGCCTGGCTCTGGGACAGTGCCACTAATGACGCTACTAGGCTGGGTCACGTTGGACTGGGCAGTGCTGCTGGCGCTGCTAGTCTACCCATCGTAGGTGGTGCGTCTGGCGCGCCGTAACCGCAGTTCGGCGTGAGAGAACTGGCTACAGGCGTTCTTCCTGGTCCAGGGGAGGTTTCCCGAGATGCTCGGGCAGGTAAAGCTCGTCCTGGCAGGTTCGGTGCCAGCAGGTCGGATGTGATCGAGTACAAGTGAGGACCCCATGATCTATAGAGCGGTACTGAAAAGCACATGGCTTTCCTGCAACAGATTGAGCGCAGCACTCCCGCGGGGCTGGATCTGCATGTGATTCTGGATAACAGTTCGACCCACAAAGGGGAAGGAAGAGCTCACCTCGCTAGCCGCTTCAGGGACGAGCTGATTGGGCTGCGGCTAACGAGGGTGGCAATTTAACACTAGCCCACCTGACCTATCTCGCTCACCTTAACCACCCTACCAGCCTGCAGGTGAACTGCGGGCGAGGAATCATCATGCCTAAAGTACAGCGCGACTCTCATCATGGTGCGGGGCATGCCTCATGCAGACGCCAGATAGATTTGAGCAAGCCAACCACTTCACCCGTTAATCAGCATTGCAAAAAATGGGGTGACCATAGATTTCATTAAACCATTACACTCGGCGACTGAAAAAGGTCAACTGCTTCATTGGATCTCAGGCAACGTGATCGGTGTATGTCACCAGAAACGGGAAGTCTTCTTCAGAGCTTTCCTAAAAAGCGAAGTAACAGAAAACTATCGAGTTCTTCTCAGGTTTTTTGCTTTTAACCTCCTAAGCATAACCATTACCGACCGCAGGAGAGGCACCCTGTCAAAGATGGAAGGTTCATGCAGGTCCGTCCGCGAGGGCCTTTGATAGCCAAGATTCCAGGTAAAATAGTAAGCTAGAATCTCTTTGTTCTTTTGAATAAGCGTATTGAGAGCAGCGTCATAATGCATCGGACCTCCGTCAGGATGTCCCGGTGGCCGCTCCAGAACCTGGAATAAAAAATCCCTCAATTTCCCAAAGCATTTCCCGTTTACAGCATAGAAATGGGACAAATGTATTGGCCGGTCGACCACTTCCCAAGCAGGCAAGCTTGAGTTCCCTTCAAACGGATGCCCAAAATAGACGATGTCCCACTCCATACCTTCCAGAGACTCGATGGCCTGTCTCCCATATTGAGGAATGTGTCTGGAAAACTGTATGTCGTCCTCCATGATCAAGATATTTTTCAAATTCAGGCGCATTGCCTCTTCCAGCACCCCCAGATGACTCAAAAAGCAGCCTCTGGCCCCGACGCTCGGGAAGCCATTTCTCTCACTGGGCGTAACAGCCTCAAAAAAGCCTATTTTTTCATCATCAATTTGAAAGCCGTTACGAGCGAATTCTTCTACTGTTTCTAAACGGCGATCCTTTCTTGACGAGATATTGATGATTCTTGCTCGATCAAAATAGTCGATCACGTTCATCCGTCAGATCCTCAGCGCAGGCGATCAGGGCAGTTGGATTGCAGTATAGGTAAGCGATGACCAGCAGCCCGGCAAGCTGGGACGCAAACTCGGCGAGCACCACTTTCTTTTGCTGGAAATCGCGAACGGCCAAGTCGAGTTTCGTCGACTGGAACCCAAAGATGATCGCGGTAAAACCGGTAAAGACCAACACCAGCGGCAACTCCGGTGCGGCATAGGTGGAATTGGCCGACCACAAATTGATGACTTGCGCAAACCAGGTGAAGCCCGCGATTAGAAGTGTCGAAGCAAAAAGGACAACACCACGCAAGATCTGCACGGTCCAGGCGGTATTGAGAAACACTGGATCGTCGCCACGCGGGCTCTGGATAATGTTCTGGCGCAAACCGACATCGGAAAGCAAGTGCAGAACCACCGAAACGGTGGTGGCGATGATCATTACGCCGAACATTTCCGGCATCAGCAGACGGGCCATTACCAGGTTGCCGCCCAAGCGAATGGCTTGAGAGGCTACAAGCGCACCCAGATTCCATGCCCCAGCAGATATCGCTCGCCTGCGAAGGCTCAACGATGGCGATAAATCAATTGGAGGCATGACATCAACCCCAAACTCAAATGGTACGCACGTTACTATAGCTACAATTGGTCATCTCACTAGCCGTTGCTCACCAATCCATGAGTTCAAGAATCCATGCCTGAGCACTTTCGCGCGTTAATCGTCATTCTAGTTTTAGCTGGTATCGTTTTTGCCCTGGCGCGTCGACCAGCAGTAGACCTGATCCCACACCACGACTTCACTCGTCGCCGCAATCTGTGGTTCGCATTGACGCTACTGGCCTTTGTCTCGCACAGTTTCTGGGTGTACGCGGGCATTGCCGCTATTATTTTGACCGTCGCACGACAACGCGAACGCAATCCTCTGGCACTGTTTTTCCTTCTGCTGTTTCTCATCCCGCCGGCCCCGGCAGAGATTCCCGGCTTCGGCCTGATCAACTATTTTTTTGCACTTAACCATATTCGTCTGCTCGCATTGTGTCTGTTGTTGCCGGCTTTTTTCATGCTACGCAGGCAAGCAAGCACACTGAGCTTCGGACGCACCTGGCCTGACAAACTGCTAGCGGCCTACCTCTTGCTGACGAGTCTGCTTTACCTGCGTAACACCACGCTGACCGACAACCTGCGCCAGACGCTCTACCTGTTCACAGACGTTTTTTTGCCTTACTACGTTGCCAGCAGGGCACTGAAGGAACTCAGCGACTTCAAGGATGCTCTGTTGGGATTTGTACTCGCCGCCATGGTGCTGGCGCTTATTGGTCTCGTCGAATTTGCCCGCCATTGGCTGCTGTACAACGCGCTGATTGTCGCCCTGGACATGCACTGGGGAATGTCCAGCTACCTGAATCGTGGTGATTCATTACGCGCCAGCGCCACCACCGGCCAGGCAATCGCACTGGGTTACGTCATTAGCGTGGCCATCGGCTTTTACCTGTTCTTGCGCGAGAGCGTACGCAGCCGATTGCAGCAATGCCTCGGCGCGCTCTTGCTGGCTGGCGGTCTGTTTGCACCGGTGTCGCGTGGCCCCTGGATTGGCGCAGCCGTCATGATCACCGTGTTCATCGCCACCGGCCGTAAAGCTGTCAAACGCCTGATGCTTCTGGCAATCGCCGGAGCGCTCGCCCTTCCCCTGCTGGCCATCGTGCCTGGCGGGCAAAAATTCCTGGATCTGCTACCGTTCATCGGTACGGTAGACGTAGAGAACATCACGTACCGGCAGCGCTTGATTGACAACTCAGTGATCGTCATCCAGCGCAACCCTTGGTTGGGCTCTTTCGATTACCGCAACACTCCTGAGATGCAGTCCATGATTCAGGGCGAGGGCGTCATCGATATTGTGAATACCTATATCGCCCTGGCGCTGGACATCGGCCTGATCGGATTGACGCTATTCGTGGTTTTTTTCGCCACTGTGCTGCTCGGCATCCGTACGGCAATACGCTCGTTCCCCAACAAAGACGATGAGGCGCGCCGACTCGGACGTGCGCTGTTGGCGGTACTGGCCGGGATACTGGTGACCATCTTTACCGTTAGCAGTATCACGGTGATCCCCGTGGTGTATTGGTCGGTGGCCGGACTGGGTGTGGCCTATGCTCAGATGGTGCGCAGGCTCAAGCGCACTGAGACTGCAAGCAGTGCGAGCGCCAACCTTCAACTCCGGTAACGCTCATGACCTCTTTTTTTCACCGCCCCCATATGCTGCTAGTGGTTCTCCTGCCCCTTGCTATTTGGCCGTTTAGCACCTGGGCGTCAGATTGGGTCTCCAGCGTGGATGAGCGCAGTGGCCTGCCAATGCTGGCGCGCGGTGGCAACCCTGTAGTTTCTTCTTCATTCGCCTTCTGGGGGAGCCACTGGGAATGGGCGGATTTGCCGACCGCGTTCAAAGTGAACTCCCCTTATAGCTACTCCCTTGCAGGCAAGAACAAAAACCTGGATTTCGACGTAAGTGCGCAGATTCAGAAGGAAGACGAGCAAAAGTTAACCTGGAACATTGCCCTGGATGCACACAGCATGATGCCGGACGTGATGGGCGGAGGCATCGTCTTCAAGTTCGATCCTGCCCTTTACAATGGAGAAATGGGTGAGCCGGCTTTGCTACCCGACAACCGCGGCTGGTCCTGGGGGAATACACAAAGCCGACGCATTGAGATGCGTTTTGAGCCTGCACTGGCAAGTGTGTACTTTGAACCGGGTGATAAATCTCAGGTGCGTGCTTTTTTTTACAAGAACACGATCAAACCCGGCCGCCAAAATTTCAAAGCCACTTTGAGCCTATCTGGCGATGTGGTACTCGGTCCGACCACAACCGAGCGCTTCGGGCTGGCGGACACAAGGAGCTGGCCGAGTGACACGCTCGACTGGAAAACCTCGCCGGTCGATCTGTCCTTTCTTAACGCTCACGAAAAACCTGCAGGTAAGCGCGGCTTCGTCAAAGTATCCGGCGAGCAACTGCTATTCGCGGACAACACCCCGGCGCGCTTCTGGGGCACTAACCTGGCGGCCTATACGCTGTTTCTTACGCCAGACGATGCAATCAAGCAGCAGGCCAAACGCCTGTCGGCACTCGGGTTCAATCTCGTACGACTGCACCACCATGACTCCCCATGGGTCATCCCAAACATCTTTCTCGACAGACACCTCACACGTGACACCCAGCAACTAAGCCCGGATTCGCTGAAAAAAATTGACTGGTGGATCAAGTGCCTCAAAGACGAGGGCATTTATGTATGGCTCGATATGCACGTCGAGCGAGCCCTCACGGCAAACGACAACATCTATGGCTTCGACGAAATGCCAAAAGATGACAGGAACGACGCCGGCCTCAAGGGCTATGCGTATGTAAATATCACTATTCAGCAGGCGATGAAGCGCTTTGCCCAAGCCTATTTGACCCATGTAAACACCTACACCGGACTCGCCTACAAAGACGATCCGGCGATCGCCGCCGTACTGATTACCAACGAAAACGATGTCACCCAGCACTTTGGCAACGCCCTATTACCAGACAAACGAGTGCCAAAGCACAACCGGATCTACATGGCCGAGGCCAAGGCCTTTGCGAACCAGCACAATCTATCCGCAAGCCAGACCTGGCGCTCCTGGGAGCCCGGCCCTGCCAAGCTGTTCCTTAACGATTTGGAGCGACGTTTCAACGTAGACATGATTCAACACCTACGTGAATCAGGAGTGAAGGTACCCATCGCCACGACCAGTACCTGGGGTGGCAATGGCCTTAACGCCCTACCGGCCCTTACCGCTGGCGACCTGATCGACGTCCATAGCTACGGTGGCTCTGGGCAGCTAGAGAAAAACCCGATCACCAGTGACGGTTTACTGCACTGGATTGCCGCCGGCCAAGTCATAGGCAAACCCCTGACCGTCACCGAGTGGAACACTGAACCCTTCCCGACACCCGACCGCCACTCGCTGCCACTCTATATGGCTGGCACCGCCAGCCACCAAGGCTGGGACGCACTGATCCACTATGCCTACAGCCAGGAGCCGCTAACCGGCGAATGGATGAGTGCCAGCAACTGGCACGCCTATAACGACCCTGCCCTGCTGGCCACCCTGCCCGCCGCCGCCTTGCTTTACCGCCGAGGCGACGTTCGCGAAGCAATGACGACCTATGTCTTCGCGCCGACGCCAAGCACGCTATTCAACCAACCCATCACACCGACCAACGCTGTTCTACTGCGTACCGCCATGGAGAAAGGCAAACTGCAGATCGCCATGCCACAGACGCCAGAATTACCTTGGTTGCAGCAGAGCATTATCTCGAGCAATGCCCAGGTGTTTCATGACCCCAACCAGTCGCTGCTGGACGCCAATGCCAGCGAGTCCACGACAGACACTGGCGAGTTAAAGCACAACTGGAAACAAGGCATCTACACCATCAATACGCCACGCACCCAAGCAGCAACCGGCTGGATCGGCGGCGAATCGATCAGCCTTGGCAACATCCAGGTTCAAGTGAAGACCGCTAATGCCAGTGTGGTGGTGCAAAGCCTGGACAGCGCGCCTATCGGCCGATCGCAAGACTTACTGATTTCACTGGGTACCCGTGCCATCCCCAAAGACGACAACAAAACACCTTTTTATGTCGAGCCCCTCAAAGGCACCCTGACAATCCAGGCACCGCAAGGCTTGACACTTTTCACCCACGGCATCCTTGCGCAAATGAAGGAGCTGCCCGCCACCTACTTTGATGGAGGCTATACGATCAAGTTCGACGGCCAACAGATGTCCAATTGGTTATTTTTGAAAAAAAGCGTTCTGCAAGCTACAACTTCAGGTGACGCACAAACAAAACTTGCCGAAACAGCACCATCAAGCACGCCGGCAAGCCAATAACTAACCCGTCTATTTAAAACAGGGTCAGGCCGATCGCGCTGACGCTCCAATCTGCGCTTACACAGCAACAGTTTCGGGGAGATCAGGATGAAATTTTTGGTTGTTGGTGGCGCAGGCTATATCGGCTCGCATATGGTCAAGCAACTACTGCGTGCAGGTCACGAACCGGTGGTGGCAGACAACTTTTCAACAGGCCATCGCGGCGCATTGATGGGCGGGAGATTGGTCGAACTGGACATCGCCGACGCACAAGCCCTGGACGTCTTGTTTGCGGGACAGCACTTTGATGCCGTGTTCCACTTCGCCTCATTTACACAGGTGGGCGAATCCGTCACTGAACCTGCCAAGTATTACCAAAACAACCTGGCTGGAACCCTTACGCTGCTACAAGCCGTGGTTCGTGCCGGGGTTAAAAACTTCATTTTTTCCTCGAGCGCAGCCATCTATGGCGACCCGGTGTATGTACCTATCGACGAAGAGCATCCCAAGGCCGCGATCAACCCTTATGGTCGAAGCAAGTGGATGGTGGAGCAGATGCTTGAAGATTTCGACCGTGCATACGGACTCAAGTCGGTCTGCCTGCGCTACTTCAACGCCGCCGGAGCAGACCCTGAAGGACAGTTAGGTGAACGCCGTGAACCGGAAACCCACCTGCTGCCACTGATACTGCAAGCGGCCTCCGGTCGGCGCACAACCATCACCGTCTATGGCCGTGACTACGACACACCTGACGGCACTTGCATTCGCGACTACATCCACGTTGTCGACCTCGTTGCAGCTCATGCACTTGCCGTGAATTATTTACTGGCAGGTGGTGCAAGCACGGCTTTGAACCTCGGAAACGGTCAAGGTTTCTCAGTACAACAAGTCATAGACACTGCACGCGCCGTGACCGGCCAGGGTATCTCCGTGAGCGAAGCGCCACGCCGCGTCGGCGATCCGCCACGCCTTGTGGCCGATCCCCGCATGGCCAACACATTACTTGGCTGGCAACCGCAATTTGCCTCACTTGAACAGATAGTGGCGCACGCCTGGAGCTGGGAGCAGAAGTACCCTTGGCACTGAAAGTCGGCGCTGGCGCATAACGCCGAACACCTAAGGGTGACGCTCTAGTAGTAAGAGCGACTTGGGCGCTCGGCTTTGTTTAGTACCGTGCCAATCAGATTGGCTGTCCCAAGATGATAAAGGCTTTCCTCGATCTCTTTCTTGCTGTTCATGCCGTTGGCGACCACCAGCAGGACGCAGTCGAATTTAGGCAAGACGGTAATAGCATCGTCCGAACTCAACAACGGCGGCAAGTCGAAAATCACGATACGCGAGTCGTAGCGCTCGCGCAGATCAGTAATCAAATCGCTCACTGTAGGCGATGACAGCACCTCGGTGGAGAGAGGGATCGGCTCTCGCGTCGGCAGGACTACAAAGCGCGGCAAGGTCGGGTTGACCAGAACCTCTTGCAGTTCCGCTTCATTGTCCAGCAATTCATTGAGCGATTTCTCCATCGGCAAACCCAGGCAGGCACCCACCATCGGACGACGCAAGTCGAAATCCACCAGTAGCGCCGTCTTGGTGGTGTGATGGGCGATGCTCATTGCCAGGTTGATAGCCAATACAGTCTTGCCTGCCTCCGGAGTTGGCGAGGTGATAGCAAGCGTGCGCCAGCCATTTTCTTCCATGACTTTCAGAACTTGCGTACGCAGCAGATCGAAAGCCCCCCCCATATTCGAGTTTTTGTTGTACGCCACAATGCGATTGCGCTCGAGATGATCTGGCCGCAGCGGTACAACTTTGGTTTGCACATAACTCAGCGCATTCAGACCAGCAGAATGCCCGGTCACTGTCATGGCCTTTGGCATTGTCACGAGACTTGACGAAGGCTGTTGCTCGGAACTCTCGGTATCGGGCTTGATTATTTCCATGGCTATATTCCTTATGCAAACCGGCCCAGAGTTTTAAACATCAGAAGGTCCAGAGGCATGTAGAAGAAGTGCAGGAACACCAAAAAAAGCACGATTATCACGGCTCCACTGACGATCAATCGCGTTCGCCACTGCTTACGGTGTGCCAGTTCCGCTCTGGTGTATATGTAGGGAATCGCAACCAATATGCGTCTACCCAGCACACTGGCCAAGGCTTCAGCTCCGCGCACGCGCTGGTTCAGCATCTCAAGGACCATCACCAATGCGCCAGCGCCCAGCGGAGCGAGAACAAAGCCCATGGCAACCACTTTTTTACGGTTCGGCCGTATCGGCTTTTCAGGCATCAATGGCGATTCAAGAAGAACAAAACGCTCGGCTTTGTTTTCCTGCTCCAGGCTTTCGGAAATTTTCGCACTCATTTCCTTGGTGCGTATTTCCTCGTATTTCTTTTTAGCATTTTCATAGTCACGCATCAGTGTGACCAAGCCGCGCTCGACTTGCGGCGTCTCAAGAATTTGCGCCTCGTAGTCGGCTATTTTTTTGAGTATTTCCTGCTTTTGATCGGCCAGCGACTTGATACGTGTTTCTGCGGCAGCGATCCGGGCCTGAGCCTTGGCAAGGTCCAGATTGACTGGAGCCGCTGCACCACCAGCACCTTTGGTAGCCTCGAGTGCAGCAATTTTGCGTTTGACGGCACGCACATCGGGATGGGCTTCGGTATACAGCGACAGTAACCGGGTGTACTCCGCCTTCAGGCTACCCAGATCTTGCTGTTTATCAACCGCCGCGCCGGGCGATCCATGCTTGGTCGCTGCTGCGGAAAGCTCCAACTCATTGAAGCGCAACTCCTCACGGGCAGTTTTGTAGTCACGGTCGACCTCTTTAAGCTCGGTTTCGGCGCGTGACAACATATTCATGCGCAACTCCTGATGCTCGGGAAGCGCGTTGCTGTGCGCTTGCTTGAAGTCTGCCAAGCGGTTTTCCAGGGCTTCCAGTTCGACCCTGAGCTTGTCCGCCTCCTGCGTCAGAAACTCCGTTGTTTCACTGGCGCGCTCGGTGCGCTGCTTGATGTTTTCATCCAGAAACAGCGTCACCAGTTCGTTGGCCACTTTGTTGGCAATCTCTGGCTGCCGGTGCTCAAAGGCAAGACGGAAAGCAATTGTCACTTCTCCGCGCCCCTTAACGACAGCACTGACCAAGGAGACTGTAATCGCATTGCGCATTTCATCGATTTTCTCGGAAAGGCTCAACTGCCTGCTTTGCGAAGCAAAAAGATTGTACTTGTCGATGATCGCTTCCAGATGCTCACGGGTCATCACGCGCTGGCGAATGACTTCGATGCGCTCATCGGCAAAGGTATTGTTGTTCCCCGCCACCAGGTCTGGCGAAATCTGCTGAGACTCGACCAGAATAGTGCCAGATGACTCGTAGATGGGCGGGATAGAGATCGCGACCACTACGCTCAGGCCGAGTATTACCGCGAAACTCAGGATCAACAGCAAGGCATGGTGCTTGATGACAGCAATGTAGTCGTTGACCGACATTTCGTATTCAGAGGTCATATGTATCACCCAGCTGAATTTCAGAAGTTGGGGTGACTATAGGTCAAGGTCAACCCGACGACGTTTGCGGTGGCATCCGGCAAGCCATCTTGCTGGAGTTCTTTGTACATGAAGGATAGGCGCGCCACCCAAAAAGGCGAGAGTTCCCGGCTAAACCAGACACCGACATTGCGCAGGGTATTAGGCGCCAGCCCTTTGGTTTTTTGCCATGAGGTATCAAAACCGGTACGGCTGGTGTCGTCGAGGGCATAACTCCATGTACCGCTCAGGTTATCAACCTCGACAAAACCGCCGTCGCCGCTGGCGACAGTACTACGACTGGCGCCGATACTTGTATCAACACGCTCACCGGTATAGTGCAACGAAAAACCGCCTTGGCCACGGGGGCGGCTGTTCGAGCCAGAGACTTGATTGACACCTGCGTAAAGCGACCCCTTGAGCCGCTCGGAGATCTCAACGTTCAAGCCGACAGTGGGGGTGTAACTGTTTGAGGAAGGCACCGCAGATCCCTGCTGCGGCTCATAACGCTTCACGCCAAAACGCGTGAATAGCTCCACACGCTCGCTCCATGCGTAGTTCAAGCCTAGGCGGTTCGAAAGCTCGTCATAGTTGGTCAGTGTATTAATGTCGTAAGTGACATGTGTGTAGTCGGTTTCGTTAACCAAGGTAGTTCGCTCACTGAGAGCGGTACTCCAGTTGCCGCCGAACGAGGTTAGCTTTTGCGTACCATCGGTGGTGGCAATCACGCCGGTCGCTTGAACCGCAGTGGAGAGCGTTGAACTCTCAATATACTTCGCCGTGAGTCCAAAACCACCCGTCTCGGTCTCGCGCTGCCACCCTAACTGCACGTTGGGGTCTTCGCGGTCCGA
This sequence comes from Pseudomonas sp. FW306-02-D09B, assembly GCF_058782685.1. Classification (NCBI taxonomy): domain Bacteria; kingdom Pseudomonadati; phylum Pseudomonadota; class Gammaproteobacteria; order Pseudomonadales; family Pseudomonadaceae; genus Pseudomonas; species Pseudomonas sp. FW306-02-D09B. The sequence goes on along the minus strand of NZ_JBYSXY010000006.1, from coordinate 87,369 downwards.
AACGATGGACGTATCAGACGAACGCACCAGATTCATACCAAGACCGAACCGCCACTGATCCCGGTCTGAAGTACCGACAAGCGTGTAATCGGGGGCGATGATCGTACGAGTCACACCCTTCTTGTTTTCCGTAACAAGCACCGGGTTGCTGTTGTACTCGACAGTCGAAGGCAGAACGATAGCCGATTGCCAAGTGGCAGCATAGGCCACACCGGAGCACGGCAAGATCAAGATAGCCGTCGCAACTCCAGCCGTTCGCAGCACGGGCAAGATAATCCTTAGTGCATCGCGCAAGGCTAAGGCACGACCAGCGTATCGCCGGCCTGGAGTTGAATATTGGTGGACATGTCATCCCCGGACATCAAATCGCTGTAATGGACGGGCAGGATCTCTTGTTTAGCCCCATTGCGGCGCACGACCTTGATGCCAGCCTTGTCGGCGAATTTGTCGAGCCCGCCCGACATGCTCAATACTTGCAGCACTGCAGTTGGACCTGACATCTGCACGGTGCCGGGCTTCAGCACCTTACCCTGCACATAGACGAGATTGCCTGCGGTGCTCGTGATGACAACGCTCACGTTCGGATCGGGTATGAACTCCTTAAGCCTGGCAGCGACTTTCTTTGCGACGGCAGTGGCATCAAGCCCAGCAACATCGACTTGTCCTGCCAGCGGGAAGGTAATGCTGCCATCAGGAAGTACGTGCACCTCCTGTTTCAGCTTCTCTTCGCCCCAAACGGAAATCGAAATGACGTCACCTGGACTTAGCAGATAAGCCGCGGCTTTTTCGTCGGCACTGGTAATGCTGGGCCAGACCACCAGCGCGCAGAGCACAGGCAATAACAAACGCAACATAAGGATCCCTCCGACCAAGTAGCATGCACAGAGATTCACATAAAAACGGGGCGAAAACACTCCCTCTCCTTTGACGCCAAAGCAACGATCAAACAGCAATCGCCTCGAGCTTCCTGGCTACCAATTTCCGCCGAAACCAAACATCAGACTGAAGAACATCCCGGCAATCATCCCGACGTTTCCCGGTACTCGTTCTTGAGCGTAGACCACAATGGCGAGAACGCCGAAGCCTGGATGAAGCCGATCACCACCGACAATAGATGGACGAAGCCTTTACCGCCTTTGCCGCCCAAGGGCAGGTACGCGTGGTCGTGCTGGAACTTGACGGGCGTTGCATCAGCTATCGTCTAGGCTTGCTGGAACAGGGTCGGCTCTACGACTACAACCTGGCTCGTGCCGCAATATGCCGGTCTGGGCAGCGGCCGAGTGCTGCTTGATGAGTGGATTCGCTGGGGTCTGGACGAGGGCTGGCAGCACATCAAACCGAGGCTGCAACAGTGGCAAGCCAAACGTGCGGCAGCTGTCGCACGTTTGACCCGCTCCCCCGTCGTGACCGGCGTCGATAAAAAAATCGCGCCCACTGCACATCCCATGGAGGACGAACATGCCTCGCCAAGTCATAGTCAACGCTGACGATTTCGGTCTCAGCCTGAACGAAAACGCAGTCATCCTGCGGGCCTTCCAGGCCGGGGTGATCAGCTCCGCTACCGTCATGGCCAACATGCCCGCCTTCACCGCGGCCTGTGAGCTGGCGCAACAGCCACTGCTCAAGGGCCGCGTCGGCCTGCACTTCAACCTCACGTACGGTCGGCCCCTCAGCCGGGCGATTCTCGAGCTGCCAACCTTTTGCGACACGGCTGGCGAGTTCGACCTGAACCTGCCCCGCCACCGCCTGTGGCTCAGCCGCCAGCAACACGATGCCGTGCTGAAGGAGCTTGAAGCGCAATGGCAGCACTGCCTGGACAATGGCCTGCAGCCCAGCCATCTCGATTCCCACCAGCACGTTCACACTATCTGGCCGATCGGTGAGATCGTCGCGCGTTTTGCTGCCCGCCAAGGAGTCCCCGTTCGCCTGACGCGCAATCTGGGGCACAACCTCAGCCTGGCCAAACGAGTATTCAAGAGCTTGCTCAACCGGCGTTTACAGCGCCTCGCCGGTGCCACGGCGGACTACGTCTGTACCCCGGTGGACTTGCGCAACGCCAGGCCACCGGCAGACGGACTACTGGAAATCGTTGCCCATCCGACGATGCTCGGCAGCGACTTTGGCGACGCCTATCTGTATCAGGGTGAGTCCTTGAGCAAGTTGCTCGACAACCGCCTGCCGGGCATTCCACGGGTTTGCTATAACGTGCTGGCGCGCACACGACCCGCAGCGGCCACGACGACATTGGATTAGCACAACGATGACAGCACAATGCCCGGGACTGGTCACGGGCATTGTGCAAAAGGCAGATGGCTCAGGGTTTAAGCGGCCATTCCTGGTCAAGATCCGAAAGGCTTTTACCGTCGTCCGGATGCTTCCACGTCGGATCGGGTGGATTCTCTTCCGGGGTCGCTTCTTCTGGCTTTTCCTCTTCAAAATCTTCGTACTGTTCACGTTTCTTTTCGGTTGCCATAAGCCCTCCTCCTGAGGTTTGCGTTCAATTTCAGGATAGAACAAAGCCACTGCTTTGCTACCGACCAACCGTCTGTATTGCACTGTGTACAGCAACCTTGGCGATTTTCGCCTCTTCCAGCAGCCCCTGAATCACCTGCTCTTGTTCGGCGTAATCACCTTCTCCGAAATGGCTGTAGCGCAAGCCTGCCTCTGGCAGGCGCCAGCAAGCTCTGAATGTCTTTCTGCGAAGGCAGAACCTGACTCAGCGCTTGTTACCCTCCAGGCTGTTTGGTAGTCGTGAGATAGACTAAGCAGCGGGTATCGGAGGGCAGGAGTGACAGCTGTGGCGCGACTCTGATGGATTCGCTGATAACGGCCGCGGCGCGTGCGCTCGCTGCGGGTGATCCCCTCGGCGCACTGAACCGGGTGGCCTTGCGCGACGATGCGCCGGCACTCGCGTTACGCGGCATCGCCATGGCGCAGCTCGGCGAACTGGTTCGCGCGAAGGCTCTGTTGCGCAGTGCGGCACGTGCCTTCGGCCCGAAAGAGGCCTTGGCCCGTGCGCGGTGCGTGGTCGCCGAGGCCGAGATTGCGCTCGCTTCGCGCGACCTTGGCTGGCCTGCGAAAGCACTCGATGCAGCACGGACGACACTCGAAGAACACGGTGACCGGGTGAACGCCGCGCATGCCCGGTATCTCGAGATCCGGCGCTTGCTGCTGATCGGTCACCTCGACGAAGCCGAGCACAGGCTCGCCGAACTCGACCCCACGCCTTTACCGCCTGCATCGAGGGCCGTCCACGAATTGGTCGTGGCGGGGATCGCGATGCGCCGCCTCCAGGCGAAGACGGCACGGACAGCGCTCACTCGGGCCGAGCATGCCGCACGCCACGCCGGTATCCCTGCACTGACAGCCGAGGTCGACAGCGCACGCCTGCTCCTCGATACGCCTGCGGCGCGCCTGATTACTGGTGGTGAGGAACGGCTTCTGCTGCTTGAGGACGTTGAAGCGCTACTGGCGTCAAAGGCGCTTGTCGTGGACGCCTGCCGTCATCTCGTGTGTGACGCACGCGCGCAAGTCTCGCTCGCAAGGCGTCCGGTGTTGTTCGCGCTCGCCCGGGCGCTGGGCGAAGCGTGGCCCGCCGACGTACCGAGGGAAACGCTTATCGCCCGAGCCTTCCGATTGAAGCTTGACGATGAGTCGCATCGCGCGCGATTGCGCGTCGAGGTCGGGCGACTTCGCGCGGCGCTGCGGACAGTGGCAGGCGTGACCGCAACAAAGCGCGGGTTTGCACTGGTGCCGCGCAGCGCACCGGAAGTCGTCGTGCTGGCGCGCCCCGTCGAAGAGAAGCAGGCGGCAGTGCTCGCCTTTCTCGCCGACGGTGAGTCGTGGTCGAGTTCGGCCCTGGCGCTGGCGCTTGGCGCCAGCCAGCGCACCGTGCAGCGGGCACTCGACTCGCTGGCGGCGGCCGGCAAGGTCCAGTGGTTTGGTCGCGGGCGAGCGCGTCGCTGGATGACGCCGTCAGTGCCGGGTTTCGCGACGTCATTGTTACTCCCTGCTCCACTTCCAAGTGACTAGGATCACTCCACGACCAAACCACCAGGGTGGAAGACATGAAACACTCAGCAGCCGAAATTATCCGCGAATATGGACCCTTTCCGGGTGTCGACCATGTGCATGGGGTCACCTATGACGGCCAGCAGGTCTGGTTCGCTTGCGGAGACAAACTGAACGCCCTTGATCCGGCGAGCGGGAATACCCTGCGCTCGATCGATGTCGCCGCGCATGCCGGCACGGCCTTCGACGGTCAGCATCTGTTTCAGATCGCCGAGGATCGCATCCAGAAGATCGACCCGAAAACCGGTCGCGTGCTCGCCACGATTCCCGCACCTGGTGGCAGCGACTCAGGGCTCACATGGGCCGAAGGTACGCTCTGGGTGGGCGAGTATCGGGACCGGAAAATTCATCAGATCGATCCCCAGACCGGGGCGATTCTGCGCACCATCGAGTCCAACCGATTCGTCACTGGCGTCACCTGGGTCGATGGAGAACTCTGGCACGGCACCTGGGAAGGTGACGAGAGTGAATTGAGGCAAGTTGACCCGCGAACGGGAGAGGTTCTGGAGAGCCTCAAAATGCCGTCTGGAGTCGGCGTATCGGGGCTCGAGTCGGATGGCGCCGACCAGTTCTTCTGTGGAGGCGGAAACAGCGGCAAGGTAAGAGTGGTTCGCCGACCTGAATGAGACGCTGCGATCGACAGCAGACGGCGCCGCTGCAAATCAGTAACTATGCTTGGTTGTGTTGTCGGGCCCTGATAATACATCGCGGAAGGAGGCGTTTGAGATGCAACTCATCACGTTGAAAATCGATAAGCCGGAAGCGACGAACTTCATTTTTGGGCAGACGCACTTCATCAAGTCCGTCGAGGACATTCATGAAGCATTAGTCGGTAGCGTTCCAGGCATCACGTTTGGCCTGGCCTTTTGTGAAGCCTCCGGCAAATGCCTGGTGCGCTGGTCCGGCACCGACAGCGCCATGATCGAACTGGCCCAAAAAAACGCAAAAGCCATCGCCGCCGGCCATAGCTTCATCATTTTCCTCGGCGATGGTTTCTATCCGCTCAACGTGTTGAACACCCTCAAAATGGTTCCTGAGGTGTGCCATATCTTTTGTGCGACAGCCAACCCAACGGAAGTCATTCTCGCTGAAACCGAACAAGGCCGAGCGATCCTCGGTGTAGTGGATGGTTTTTGCGCCAAGGACATTGAAGGCGACGAAGATATCCTTTGGCGCAAAAACCTGTTGCGACAGATCGGCTACAAGCTCTGAGCTGAAGCGCCGACAATGTGTGGCGCCGTGACCGCGCTGCAAGCGAAACACGTCCATGCAGGGTGCAGCCACGGTCACTCAGCGCCTCAACGAATCAGCATCGCTGCGGCAGCCGCCACCATGATCGCCGCCGCACCGCGGAACAGCCGCTGTTGTGCTCGCAGGCTCGACAGCAGGTGCCGGATACGCACCGCGCCAACAATGAACAGCGCACCAACGCCCAGCAGAACCAGAATGGTCAGTGGCACCAGCATCAGCCCCCAGGTCTGCAACGAGACCGTCTCAAGGTTGATCACCAGCGGCAACAACGCGAGGTAGAAGGCAATGGTTTTCGGGTTGCCCAGGGTAATGGTCAGGCCGGATATCGCCGCTGACAGCAGCTCCTTCTTCTTCACCGGCTTGCCGACTTCAATCGCCTGATGGTTGGCGAACCAGAACTGCCAAGCCAGATAGCACAGGTACAGTGCCGCCGCCCAGCGTACCAGCTGGAACAATGCATTGAAGTGCTCGGCAATCATCGCCAGGCCAAAGACGGCAAATGACAGGTAGGTCAGATCGCCGAGGATCAGCCCAAACAACAGACAAAATCCCGATAACGCGCCACCGCTGACGCTCCGCGCCACCAGCGCCGCCATGCCGGGGCCGGGAATGGCGGCAGCGATACCCAGCGCTGCCGAATAGGTAAGTACTTGCGTCAAATCGAGCATGTCGTGCTCCTCAGGTAATTTATTATTGTCTTGCTCGACGCTTTCCGCTTCCGGCAAGCAAGGTTATCTATGGCACTGCCGGATAAAACAGACTATCTACCCAAGTAAAAAATTCGAATACGCCTTGACATAACGGAGTATGTTTTTAATACGCCGCAAGCCGAATATCATTCAACTCCCCGCTGCAGTTACCACCCTTCTCAAACACTGCATGTTATTGATGAACTGTACGTGCCAACTCCAGAATCTCAGGCTGAACAAAACGTACACTACAACCGTCTTGTCATTTGAACAGCGAAAGATTACCGGTCAACTTGCTGATTTTTTTCTTCGGCCCGATCAAGCCGATGGCAACCAACTCTATGGCTGAACTGTCGGCCTCGGAGATACGCGCCTCATACTCCTGATACGTCTTGCAGGATTGCGCCAGGGCGCTGAATGGCATGATGTGAAATTCATCATCCGCCAGCGCTTTCTCTTGAAGTTCCTGCAAATACTCATTGGTGGACAGCAGAATCGGCAACGGTGCGTAGATGACGCCGGGGTAATTAACATTGTCACGGCTTTGCATGTCAGGTCCGACCAGACCTTCTACCGAGCGCCCCAGGCTGACGCCGATAACGCTGACGGCATTGGCCGCATGTCCCAGCCCCAGTGCTTTGTCGACGACAATCACGCATTTGTGAACGGCAGCATCAAAATTCATTCAATCCTCCACGACGGTCAATAAACCTTCAGTTCTTCAAGTTTTGTCACACCGAAGTCAGCCCAACCATCGAGCAACCCGACTAACTTCGTAGTGTCACTGCCACTATCAATAGCCACTACCTGCCAAGATGAAGAATCCTTTATCACCCTGCAATCGCGTCCTTCGGAAAAGGAATCGGCCAATTGTGGTTTATGTATTCAACGACGCGTCCGGCATCGGTTTGTGCATAGAGGCTAAAGCGTGGCAACTTCAACGTTAGAAGTTGAAAAAATCTTATCCCCTTTAGCCGGGGAAAAAATTTCTATTTTAATTGCCCGGCCGATGCGTTCTGGTAGGATCTACCTCTTTATCACAGGGACGCGGAATTTATGACCGATCAGACGCTAAATCTGACAGATGTCAAAATCCTTACAGCCTTGCAACAGGACGGCAGGATCACCAACCAGACCTTGGCCGACCAGATCGGCATGTCTGCCTCGCCCTGCTGGCGCAGGGTCCGGCAGCTGGAAGAACATCGCTTTATTCAGGGTTACAGGGCGGTGCTGGACCGACGCAGGATCGGGCTGGGAGTGATGGTGTTCATCCGGGTCAGCATCGACCATCACAGCGCAGCCGAGGCCCGGAAGTTCGAGCAGGAAGTGATGCAGCTGGAGGATGTGGTGGCGTGCTACAGCATCGGTGGTGACGCTGACTTCCTGTTGCAGGTAGTGGCACGCGATCTCGACTCGTTTGCCGACTTCGCGATGTCGGTCATCCGACAGTTGCCCGGCATCAAGGAGATGCAGAGCATGTTCGTGCTCAAGGAGATCAAGCCGTTCGTGTCGTTCCCGGTCAAGCGCTCCCTAGAAGCCTGAGCAAACCTCCACCAAGGTAGAGGCCTGCCTTGTGTTTCCGGAATGCAATCTGTAGCAGCTGCCGAAGGCTGCGTTCGGCTGCGCAGCAGTCGTAAAATCAGCAATTGCGGTGTGTCAGGTACACCACGGCAGCCGGACTCACGACTGCTGCGCAGCCGAACGCAGCCTTCGGCAGCTGCTACAAAGAATGCGTCGCGGGTGAAATTGCTTAAGTGAACAGCATTACTTCGCTTTCCCGGATCAGTTTCTTATTAATCTTCCCGATACTGGTTTTAGGAATTTCGGCGACGAATTTGAACTGCTTGGGGATCGCCCATTTGTTGATGCGACCACGCTCGACAAACCCTTGCAGATGCACCTCCAGGATCTTGCGGTCGAGATATTGCCCAGGCGCGCACACCACCAGCGCCATCGGTCGTTCACCCCATTGCTCATCGGCAATGCCCACGACCGCGACCGACATGACGGCCGAGTGTTCGCTGATCAGGCTCTCCAGCTCCAGAGAGCTGATCCACTCCCCTCCCGTCTTGATGACGTCCTTGATTCGATCCTTGATTTCCACCCCGCCCAAGGCGTCGATAGAAGCGATGTCACCGGTGTGCATCCAACCGTCGCGCCACAACTCGGCGCCCTTTTCGGGCGCCTTCCAATAACCTTGAGTCAGCCAGGGCGCACGGACCACGATCTCGCCCAGGGACTCGCCGTCGTGAGGCACATCATTGCCGCCGGCATCGACGATTTTAAGATCGACCATCGGCACAGGCGTCCCAGTCTTGATACGAATGGCCAACTGGGTTTGGGTGGGTAGTTCCAGTTCTTCATCGCGCAGGTACGTCGTACAAAGCAGCGGGCAGGTTTCCGACATGCCGTAGCCACTGTGTACGCGAATGCCTCTGGCGCTCGCTTCGCTGGCAATGCCCAGCGTCAGGGCGCTGCCGCCCAGGAGCATTTTCCAGCCATCGAAACGGGTCTGTACCGCTTCCTCGCAGCCCAGGATCATTTGCAACAGGGTCGGTACACAATGGGAAAACGTAACGCTCTCTTCGCGGTACAGCCTGACCAGGCGGTTGGGCTCATAACGACCGGGGTACACCTGCTTGAGACCCATCAGGGTGGCAACATAGGGCACACCCCAGGCATGCACGTGAAACATCGGGGTGATGGGCATGTAGACATCATCGGAACGCAGCAGCGGCAGACCTTGATAGACACCCAGCGTGCCCACGGCATTCAAGGTGTGCAGCACCAACTGGCGATGAGTGAAATACACGCCTTTAGGGTCACCGGTGGTGCCCGTGGTGTAGAACAGGGTCGCCACCGAGTTTTCATCGAAGTCAGGGAATTGGTACTGGTCTGCCGCTTGAGACAACAGCTGCTCATACTCCCCCAGCACGGGTAGAGACGTGTCGGTTGCCGTGTCGTCGGTCAGCTGGAGGTAGCCTTTGACGGTACTGAGCTGTCCTTGAATCTGCTCGACCAGGGGCAGGAAATCATCATGCACCAGCACCAGATCATCCTCGGCGTGGTTCATGGTGAAGAGCACCTGATCCGCAGAAAGACGAATATTCACGGTGTGCAGCACCGCGCCGATCATCGGCACGGCAAAGAAACATTCCAGGTAGCGATGGCTGTCCCAATCGAGCAAGGCCACCGTATCCCCGGCCTTGACGCCGGCAGCGGTCAAGGCGTTGGCCAACCTGCGGATCCGTTGGTTGAGGGTCTGGTAGCTGTAGCGCAGTTTATCGGCGTATACGATTTCCCGACCCGGTTCGTAGCGCACGCCGGACAGCAACAATTGCTTGATCAGCAACGGATAGGCATAGGCGCCGTCGGCGGGCGGAATTATTTTTGTCGCCATCATGGTTGGGGTTCCTTGTCCTTTCGATCAGAACTGCACGGCGTCCAGTTCGTAGAGGCATTCACTGCCGGCCTTGACCGCAGCGCTCAACGAGTGGATGCGTGGCAGCAGACGGGCAAAGTAGAAACGTGCAGTGCCGAGCTTGCTGGCGTAGAAATCATCCTCGGCCTGTTTGCCCGTGGCCGCCTTGGCCATCAGGGCCCACATGTAGGCATAGGCGGTGTAGCCAAACACCTGCAGGTACTCGACCGAGGCGGCACCGATTTCGTTCGGGTTGTTCGGTGCCCGATCCAGCAGCCACGCAGTCAACTCGTCGAGAGTGTCCACGGCGGCGCTCAACGGCTTGCAGAACTCGCCGAGGTCAGTGCTGGCGTTGGCGATGAAGTGGCGAATTTCGGCGGCGAACAAACGGTAAAGCGCCCCGCCGCTGCCAACGATCTTGCGCCCGGCGAGGTCCAGTGACTGGATGCCGTTGGTGCCTTCGTAGATCTGGGTAATCCGCACATCGCGAACCAATTGCTCCTGCCCCCACTCGCGGATATAGCCGTGACCACCGAAGATCTGCTGGCCATGCACCGTGGTTTCCAGCCCCATGTCGGTGAGAAACGCCTTGGCCACCGGGGTCAGCAACGACACCAGTTCCTGGGCACGGGTGCGGGTTGGTACATCGTCGCTGTACTTGGCGGTATCCAGTTGCAGGGCCACGTAGCTGGAAAACGCCCGCCCGCCTTCGTTCAAGGCCTTCATGGTCAACAGCATGCGCCGTACATCCGGGTGCACGATGATCGGATCGGCTGTTTTGTCGGTGGCCTGCGGGCCGGTCGGCGCACGACTCTGGATGCGTTCGCGGGCGTATTCGACTGCGTTCTGGTACGAACGCTCACCCAGCGCCAACCCCTGGATACCCACGCCCAGACGTTCGTAATTCATCATGGTGAACATCGCGGCCAGGCCTTTGTTCGGCGCATCGACGATCCAGCCGGTCGCGCCGTCAAAGTTCATCACGCAGGTGGCGGATGCCTTGATGCCCATCTTGTGTTCGATTGAACCGCAGGACAGCGCGTTGTGCTCGCCCAGCGAGCCATCGGCATTGACCAGTACCTTGGGCACCAGAAACAGCGAAATACCTTTAGGGCCGGCGGGCGCATCCGGCAGTCTGGCCAGCACCAGGTGAATGATGTTTTCGCTCAGGTCGTGTTCGCCGCCGGTAATGAAAATCTTGCTGCCGCTGACCTTGAAACTGCCGTCGGCCTGAGGTTCGGCCCGGGTGCGAATCAAGCCAAGATCGGTGCCCGCATGGGCCTCGGTCAGGCACATCGAACCGGTCCAGGTGCCGGCGTACATGTTCGGCAGATAGCGTTCCTTGAGTTCCCGACTGGCGTGGGCATTGATCGACAGGCACGCCCCGGCGGTCAGCATCGGGTACAGGCCAAACGACAGACTGGCGCAATTGACCATCTCCTCGACCTGGGCCGAAATGGCCTTGGGCATGCCCATGCCACCGAATTGCGGGTCGCCGCCGACACCCACCCAACCGCCTTCGGCGAATGCCTGGTACGCCGCGACAAAACCGTCCGGGGCAGTCACCGTGCCGTTGTTCCAGGTGCAGCCTTGTTCGTCACTGCTGCGGTTCAGCGGTGCGATCACTTCGGCGCTGATCTTGCCGGCCTCTTCAAGGATCGCGGCGGCCGTCTCTTCATCGATCACCTCGGCCAGGCCGGGCAGTCGGGCCCATAGCCTGGACACCTCGAAGACCTCGTTGAGGACGAAATGCATGTCGCGCAAGGGGGCTTTGTAATCAGACATCGTTGGCTTACTCCGCAATAGTCCGGGCGTGACACATGCCCGAAGGTTGGGTTGGCGCGGTTGCATCGGCGTGCCCCTGAGGGGCCTCCGGAACAGGGCGACGATCAAGCGACGCCCCCCGCAGCAGGAAATACGACAGGGCAGGAATCAGAATCAGCGCGCCGAGCATGTTCCACAGGAACATGAAGGTCAGCAGGATGCCCATGTCCGCCTGGAACTTGATCGGCGACCAGGCCCAGCACACCACGCCGGCCGCCAGGGTGATGCCCACCAGGCCCACCACCCGGCCGGTAAACGACACGGCGTTGCGGTAGGCCTGGGCCAGCGGCAAGCCCTGACGCTGGTAATGCAACTGCACACTGAGCAGGTACAACGCGTAGTCGACACCGATCCCGACGCCCAATGCGATCACCGGCAGGGTCGCGACCTTCACGCCAATGCCCATGACCACCATCAACGCCTCGCAGAGGATCGAGGTCAGCACCAGCGGCAGCAGCGCAACCAACGTCGCGCGCCAACTGCGGAAGGTCATCAGGCAGAACAGCGTCACCGCCGCATAGACATAAAGCAGCATGGTGCGATTGGCCTCGCGGACCACGATGTTGGTCGCGGCCTCAATACCCGAGGTCCCGGCCGCCAGCAGGAACTGGCGGTCATCGCTGCTGTTTTCGCGGGCAAAGGTCTCGGCGATCCCGACCACGGCATCCAGGGTCTCGGCCTTGTGGTCCTTGAGAAAGGCAATCACCGGCATCAGCGAGCAGTCGGTATTGAACAACTCTGGAGAGTTGACCGAGGCTTGCTGCGCGGCATAGTTCAAGACGTCCTGGTTGCGCTGGATACTGTTGAGTTTGGGGTTGCCCTCATAGGTCCCGGCCGTGATCTGGCGCACGGCATTGACCAGCGAGGACGTCGCCTGCACGCCCGGATACTGCTGCAGCTCCCAGGCCAGACGGTCGGCGAGAACCAGTGTCTTATAGTTCAGGCAGCCTTCCGCAGGCGTCTTGATCATCACCGCGAACAGGTCGCTGGATAACGCGTAGTGTCGGGTGATGTAGGCGTTGTCACGGTTATAACGCGAGTCGGCACGCAACTCCGGTGCGCCACTTTCCAGGTCGCCGATCTTCAGGTGCTGGCTGATGACGAAGCCGCCGATGCCCATCAGCAGTGCGATCAGTACGGCGCCCGTGGCCCACTTGGCCGTGGTGAAACGGTCGAGCCAGTCCCACAGCTTGCCAAAGCCCTTGTGTCCGTCCGCCCGGGTGTCGATGTTCAAGGCGCGCTCGGCAGCCTTGGCGCCGACGCCGACATAGGAAAGCGCCACGGGCATCAGCAACAACGAGGTAAAGATCAGCACCGCGACACCGATGCTGGCGGTGATGGCCAGGTCCTTGATCACCGGTATGTCGATCAGCATCAGCACGGCGAAACCCACGGCGTCGGCCAGCAGCGCGGTGACGCCGGCGATGAACAGACGGCGAAAGGTGTAGCGCGCAGCGATCAGTTTGTGGGTGCCCCGGGCGATGTCCTGCATGATCCCGTTCATCTTCTGCGCCGCGTGGGACACACCGATGGCGAAGACCAAAAAAGGCACCAGCACCGAGTACGGGTCGATGGCATAACCCAGCCAGGCAACGATGCCCAGTTGCCAGATCACTGCGACCAGCGAACAGCCGACCACCAGCAAAGTGCTGCGAACGCAGCGGGTGTAGAGGAAAATAATCACCAGCGAGGTGATCACGGCCAGGCCGAAAAACATCATCACCTGAATCAGGCCGTCGATCAGGTCGCCCATCAGTTTGGCGAAACCGATCACCCGGACCTTGTACTGGCCCTTGCCCTCCTCCCCGGCTTTGCGCGCGGCACTGTCGCCGGCGAACTCGATCCTGTCGCGCAACTGCGCTTCAAGCATCTGCGAGAACCCGTGGTAGTTGATGCTCTGACCGCCGGCCGCGGCCTTGTCCAGCAACGGGACGATCAGCATGCTCGACTTGAAGTCACTGGCCACCAGGTTGCCGACGAGTCCGGCGCGGGAAATGTTCTGGCGCAACTGTTCTATTTGCTCAGGCTTGCCCTCATAGGTATCGGGCATCACCGGGCCTCCCTGGAAGCCTTGTTCGGTGACTTCGGTCCAGCGCACCGCCGGGCTCCACAACGACTTCATCCAGGCGCGATCAACGCCTTCGGTGAGAAACAGCTGATCGTTGACCTGTTTGAGCACGTCCAGGTAAGCGGGGTCGAAGATATCGCCCCGGGTATTCTCGACCACCACGCGCACCGAGTTACCCAAACCGCGCAGTGACTGACGGTTCTCCAGGAAATTCTGGATATACGGCTGGCTCTGCGGAATCATTTTCTCGAAGCTGGGGCGCAGTTCCAGGCGCGTTGCTGCCATGTAGCCCAGCACCACAGTGGCCAGCGCCATCAGCAGCATGAACAGCGGGCGATAGTTGAACACCATCCGCTCCAGCCGGTTACCGGAGTGGTGGTCGAAGTCACGCACGTCGCGGATCACCGGCATGGTGTCTTGTTTGATATTGCCCATGACTGGGTTCTCGCTCTAAGGGTTCGAGGTCTTATTCTTTGGGCAGTGCCTGTGCACCACGACTGCCAACCACCACCAACGCGCCATCGGCGGCCTGAGCAGCGCCGGCCACCGGTGACGGTTCGGGTTGCCGCATCAGGCGCATGTCTGCGCCAGCCCCCTGACTGACCAGCCTCTGCCCGCCCTGGGTGAACAAGCGGTAATGACCGTTGGTGTCGACGAAGCCGGCGGTGATGCTGACGTGCAGGCCACTGTCGAGCGCAGTCCAGCTGAGGCCGCCATCCGTGCTGCGCAACACGTTGCCGCGCAAGCCGTAAGCGATCACTTCGCCGCGCTTGCCGAGCACGCCGAAAAAGCTGCCCTGATAGGGCGTCTGCACGGCGACGAAACGCTGCTGAGCCTCATTCCATTTGAGCAACAGGCCCTGCTCACCGGCGATGTACACCCCATCGCCGGTAGAGGCGATGGCGTTGAGGTGGAAGCCCTGCGGGTTGTCGGTACGGTCCTGAAACGGAGTCCAGCTCCGGCCAGCGTCCTCGGTGCGCAGGATCAGGTTGAACACACCGACCACATAGCCGAGGTGGTCATTGGCGAACCAGACGTCGAGCAAAGGTTTATCAGCGCCCTGCTCGACCAGTCGCTGGCCTTCGGCAGCCAGCAGTGGCCATTGTTCGTTGCCGGGTTCTGCACTGGCCAACGCCCCATAACGCTGGACCAGCAAGGCACCGATCTGGCGGCCGTCCAGTTGCTTGCGCCAGGTCGCCCCGGCGTCGCTGCTGTGCAACACCACGCCGTCGTTGCCGACCGCCCAGCCCTGCAGGGCAGAAGGGAAATTCACCGCCGTGAGATCGGCACTCACCGGCACTGCGGCTTGCTGCCAGTGTTTGCCGGAATCATCGGAATAGAGAATGTGGCCACGTTGCCCGACCGCAACCAATCGCTCACCCGCGCGCGCCAGGCCTGACAACGGACTGCTGACCGCCAGGGCGCTGGCCCTGGCCGGCAGATCCAGTACATCGACATAACCGGCCGCCTGGGCGAGGCCCTGCAACATTGCAAACAAGATGCCCAGCGCCCACTGCAGGTACTTTTTGTACGAACACATACCGCGTCCTCTTCGGATAGCCGCGCCGGGACACACAACCGTGCAGCCCGACGTTCAAACCAGGTGTTCGCTTAGCGAATGCCGGAACCCGCCAGGGACTCCGGCGACCACTGCGCCTTGGAGAGCGGATCGATGTACTTGATGCCGCCGTAAGGCCCCACCACACCGTTGATGTTGTAGGAGCCACCGACCAGGTCGTAGATCATGAAGGGCGTGGAATCCGGGATCTGCTTGTCATAGCTTTGGCTGAGGAACGCGAAGGAGCCTCGGTACAACTGACCACGGGCGTCGTACTGATCGGAGGCCAGAGCGGTCCAGCTGTCTTCATCCAGGTAGAAACGACGCTTCTGATAGATGTGCCGCGCACCCGCCTTGAGGTTGCCCTCTACCACCCAGACCCGGTGTTTTTCCCAACGCACGTAGTCGGGTGCCAGGTGATTGGCGGTGGTCAGTAACTTGGGGTCCTGGGCGTAGGTCAGCTTGTAGGTGTTGTAGGGCACGACCATTTCCTGCTTGCCCACCAGCTTCCAGTCGTAGCGGTCGAGTGCACCGTTGAACACAAAGACATCGTCGTAGGTGCCTGCACCGGCAGTGCCGGGATTTGGTGTGTCGTAAGCCAGGTTCGGCGCCAGTTTTACCCGACGCTGACCGGGCAAGTACTGCCAGCCACGGCGCGGCTGCTGCAACGGGTTGGCGGCGTCCTTGAGCATCACCGCTTCGCCGGCCCGGCGCGCAGGGCCGGTGTAGGACAGCTTCATCTGGTAGTACACGTCGGCGCTGCTGATCGGCTGCGCCAGGTTTTCGTAGATCGGATAGGAAATGAACGCCTGCCCGGTGGTTGCCAGGCTCGGCACACCCGCAGAGTCGACGTTCCACGAGTCGTACTTGGAGTTGATGCTGACCCCCTGATAACGCAACAGGAAGTTCCACATCGCCTCGTTGCCCGACTGCGGGATAGGAAACGGCACACCCGGCAGCACGTTGTCGATCGCCAATCCGCCTTCGAGGGACTTGGCGCCGGTGGCATTTTTTACGCCATTGTCGAGCACAGCCTTGGGCAGTGCGACGGTGCGGTGGGTTGGATAGACATTGACGTGGAAAGTGGGGAAACGCTTGGCCAGTTCCACGGTGGTCGCCGTGAGTTGGCCCTTGTACTGATCGACGTTTTTGCCGTCGATCACCAGCAGTGGTTTTTCGTCGGCAAAGGGGTCCGGGCGCATGCTGTCACCGGTTTTGAAACTGGCCGGCGGCGTGGTCAAGCCACCGGAATAGGCAGGAATGGAACCCTCGGCATTCCCGGCTTTTTCAGCCCCGACCAGGGTCAGGCTGTTGCCCAGCCTGGCGGCTTCCTGAGTCGATACAGCGGCCTGTGCCTGAGCGGCAACCGCCATGGCCAGAGAAACGCCCAGCAACGTACGCACGAATTTCATGTTGTTATTCTCCTGCTCAGGTGACTAAGCCATTCGTGAATCAAAAGGTGGTTTTCATCGTCAGGTAAACCGCGCCACGGTCTGCGGTGGTTGCGCCACCGCCGGAAAAGGCTGAGTAGCCACCGCCATAACACGCGTAGTTTTCGTTGCCGCTGAAGGCGTTCGGTGTGGAGCCGTCACCGCTGCCGGCATTGGCCGCGCCGGTACTTACGCCGCTGACGTCACACTTGTCGGTCTTGCCGAAGGAATCCACGTACTTCAGGTCGACAAAGTATTTGTTGTACACAACGGCCCCGACGCCGACCGCATAGTTGCCGGTGTCTTTGGCACCGCCACCGGACACCGGTGAAACGCCGGCAAGCCCTACGTTGATGGACATCGGCATGTTCAAGTCGACACCCGGGAAGACCTGGTACCAGGTCGGCGTGAAGTTGGCTGCAATGCCCCAGTTGTCCCGGGTCGGCGCATCGACGCCGCGGTAACTGCTGTTGCCCTTGTAGAGCGCCTGATTCTTGCTATCGAGTTTGAGCAGATTGCTGTAATACAGCTCGGTAAGCAGGGTTGCCGAATCGAACAGCGGCGTCTTGGGCAGGGTCATCAGGCCGTTGAGTGTCCAGTGCAACGTGTCACCGGTGGCACTCATGCTGTCGCCCTTGTCCGGGACGTCATAGACGATACCGGTCTGCGCCGTACGAGCCGGCAACAAACCCAAACCGGCGCCCAGCCCCAGCGGTCCGGTGGTACTGAGAATCGCCGGGATACTGGCCAGCGGCATGTTGTGACGGATGTTCAGGTCGGAGCCGACGCTGACGCCGCCTATCTCTTTCGACAGGCTCAGACCGACGATGTGGATGTTGTCGGCATAGGCCAATTGATAAGTGCTGGTGCTCAACGAATTAAGCGTGTTGACGACAGCCGGCACCATGCCTGCAGGCCGGGTTCCATTGGGATTGGCCGATGTCACCCCGGTAGCGTTCAACCAGGCTTGAGGCAAAATGTCCGAGGTCTTGCGGTAATAGAAACCGAGCGTGCCGTCCAGCCAGGCGGGCGACCACTTGGCCATCACGCCCCAGTCTCCGCTTTTATCCGGCGTCAGGTCGTGGCCACGACGCACGTTGGTCAGCCCGTTGCACGGCGCCAGGCCACAACCCAGAGGGCTGCCGGGTACCACGGCATTGGTGTTGCCCAGCAGGAACGACTGCGCACCGAAACCGACCAGATCGGAACCGCCGTAGTAGGTACCGGCCTCCGGCAGGCGGGCGGCATTCCAATCCAGGAAGTATTGGGCACCCACCGTTAACTCGGGATTGACGGTGAACGACATCGACAACTGATTACGCGGAACGAACAGTTCCTTGGCTTCGGTACCCGGAGAGGCCGCCAGCTTGGCCAGGTCCAGGCCGGACTGGCCATAGCTGATCGAATGCACCGGGTTGAGGATGGTTTCGCCCCAGAACACGTTGTGCTGACCGGCCTTGACGCTCAACAGCGACTCCTCGCCCACTTCGGTGCTGTAGAACACGAAGGCATCGAGGATTTCGCCGGAAGGACCGGTGTAGTAACGCTGGGCGTAGTTGCTCAGGTGCGGACTGCCATTGCCGACATTGTCACCGGTGACCGCGGCAAGACGTGGATCGTTGGCGACCAGACCCGACTTGGCATCGTTGCCGTTGACGAACGGATTGGCGTTCGAACCGGTGTTCTCGTATGCCTTGTCGTACCAACTGGCGGCACTGACACGAAAGCCCATGCTGTTCTTGTAGACCACGTCCATCTCGGTCAACAGGTCAATGCGGTTGGTGATGTTGGTTCCGGCCTTGCGGAAGTTGTAGTCGCCATCGTTGTTGTTCGGCGTCCCCAACATGCGCTTGTCGGCGTTTTCGGTGCGCACGCCGTAGTTGTATTTGACGGTGTTATCAAAACGCGCGGTCCAGTCCGGGTTACCCGTATCGAGTTCAACCGCATGCGCGGCCGGCATGGCGGCGGCCAGAATGGTCGAGGCCAACACGCTGTAACGCGAGGGTGTGAACCCGTGACGCTTCTTATTGTTGTGCATTGCGTTGTCTCCGCTTTTTTGTAGTTGTTTTAAGCGCAGCCGCCCTCACGCAACCGCTTGTTCCAGTGGTTTGCGTTTTTCAGGAATGAGGGCAATTGCCGAAGGCCTGCGGCCAACCGGCGCCTGAACTAGCGGTCCAACTCCAGGATGAGTGCTTCGGCTTGCGGCCAGCGACCATAGCCCGCTGCCGGATTGAGATGACCCACGTCACCCAGGTTGAGCAGTTCGCTGCCCCAGCCCTCAGCCAGGCGAGTGACGGCTTCCAGACTGGCGAGGTGGTCGTTGGTACTGGCGGCCATCAGGCTGCGGAACGGCAGAGGCTCTTTGGGTAGAGGATTCCAACCCTGGGTACGCAGCGTTTCAGCGGATGGGTAGCCTTGCGGCCAATCGGCATCGAGGTCCGGTGGCGCGGCCAGCAGCGCGCCCTTGATCGGGCGAAGGTGTCGAGCCGCCCAGTGCGCGACCATCAACACACCGGCACTGTGGGCCACCAGAATCACCGGCCCTTCGATCTGCTCAAGTTCGTGCTGGATCGCCTGGACCCGCTTGCTGCAGTCGAGCTTGTCGGTTTCAAGCGGCGGCACACTGCGCACCTTGCTCAGGCGGGCCTCAAGCAGCGTTTGCCAATGTTCGGCAACGTGCTCGCGCAGGCCCGGTACGATCAGAACGGTTGCGGCAGTCTGCAGTTTGTCCACATCAACACCTTCGCTTTCTCGATGACTCGACTGGCTCTATCGCCAGGGGCTTTTTGTAGGACTGACATTAAAGAGCGCCCACCCGAGGCGCTTTTCATTGGACGTCAGTCACTTTTCTTTTGATGACAGATTTCCAGGCGTTAGCGTGGCGCGAGCGCTGGTAAAAAAACCGACAGGTCCGATCAAGACCGCGGTAATCAACGGGTCAGCGTCGATTGCCGCATAAGTCGGTGGTCAATCCCGACAGATCCGGAGGAGCGCCATCGATGACGTCGCAACTGTTCAATCGATGAAGTGCTGGATATAGTCGCCATGCTCATTTCCATCGGAATCTGCCCAGGAAAGACCTTCGCATGACCAAGCTTGTTCGCGCCGCTGTCTTGACCAACTACCTGGAGGTCACCCAATACCTGGGGTTCAACCCGCGCGATTTACTGGCGGCCGTCGGCCTGAGCAAAGCCCAGTTGCAAGCCCCTGAACACCGTATTCCCATCGATGCCGCGGTGCGTCTGCTGGAAGAGTCGGCCGCCGCCAGCGGCTGTCAAAACTTCGGCCTGAGCATGGCCGAGTCGCGTCAGCTCTCGGACTTCGGCGTGGTCAGCCTGCTGCTCAGCCACCAGCGCACGCTGCGTGATGCCTTGCAGGTCGTAGTGCATTACCGTCATCTGATGAACGATTCGCTGGCCATCTTCATTGAAGAGGCCGGCAAGATGGTGATCATCCGCGAAGAGGTGGTCACCGAATCACCGATGCCCAGCCGACAAGCCACTGAGTTGGCAATCGGCGTGATGTTCCGCCTGTGCGCCGCTCTGCTCGGTACACACTGGCATCCCTACAGCGTCAACTTCACGCACCAGCCCCCCGACAACCTGCAACTGCATCGTCGCCTGTTCGGCTGCAACCTGGAGTTCGGCAGCGAGTTCAATGGCATTGTCTGTTCCGATGCCAGCCTCGACATGACCAACCCCCATGCTGATCCGGCCATGGCTCGCTACGCCCAGAGCTACCTCGACTCGCTGCTGAGCCACGAAGGGCCGTCGATGCTGTTCGAGGTGCGCAAAGCCATCTACCTGCTGTTGCCGATGGGACGCGCCACCATCGAGCAAATTGCCCAGACCCAGGGCATGAATGTTCGGACCTTGCAGCGACGCCTCAAAGACGACGGCTGCGCCTTCAACGACCTGATCAACGACGTGCGCCGCGACCTGGTGCTGCGCTACCTGGAAAACCCGAATTATTCGCTGGGCCGGATCGCCGACATGCTCGGCTACTCCATGGCGAGCTCCTTCACACGTTGGTTCATCACCCAGTTCGGCATGCCGCCCGCCGCGTGGCGCAGTTCACAAAAACAGGCGGCCAAAGCACCAATGAACCCGACCACACTGCCCGGTTCCATCAAACCCTGAACCCATTGAATTGGACGCTGGAATTGCAAAAAAAACGGCAACTGCTGGCACAGTCGCCGCGAAAGAACCGATGTTCATGACACCGCCCAAAAGCCCTGTGGCGAGGGAGCTTGCTCCCGCTGGGGTGCGAAGCGCCCCCAACAAGGCGACTGCGGTTTTTCAGAAAGTACGCGGCGACTGTTTTGGGGCTGCTACGCACCCCAGCGGGAGCAAGCTCCCTCGCCACAGGGTATCAACTGGACAACATTGAGGCTTGGCCGGGCTTAGAGTCCCCAGTGCAGCAACAGCAACACCAGAACCGCGAGAAACACCGTCTCCCCCACCATCAGCAGGATCGGCTTGATGCCGACGGCGGCCAGCTCCTTGAGCTGAGTCTTCATGCCCAGCGCGCTGATGGAAACCACCAGGCTCCAGCGCGACAGTTCGTTGACCGAGCCCTGCACCGCCGGCGCCACCCATCCCGTACTGTTGATACAGGCCAGCAGCAGAAAACCGACGGCAAACCACGGCAGCAACGGTGGCCGTTTGCCGGAGGTGTCGGCGCCTTGCATACGCGTGATCAGGGTGGCGCAGAGGATCACCGGCAACAGCATGGCGACCCGCATCAGCTTGACCACAGTGGCTATGTCGCCGGTCTCGGTCGACAGGCTGTAACCGGCACCGACTACCTGGGCAACATCGTGGATGGTACCGCCCAGGAACATCCCTGCAACTTGTGGCGACAACGACAGCCAGTTGGCAATCATCGGGTAAAGGATCATTGCCGTGGTGGACAGCGCCGATACCCCAATGACGGTGAACAGCGTGGCGCGTTCTTTCTGCGGATGATTGGGCAGCGCCGCCGCCAGCGCCATCGCAGCCGAGGCGCCACAGATCGCGGTAGCCCCACCGGTGAGCATGCCGAACAAGCGCTGAAAGCCTAGCGCCTTGGCCGCCACCACCGAGACACTGATCGTCACCACCACCAGAATCACCACCAGAGCAAAAGGCTTCCAGCCCAGCGCGGCGATCTGTTCGAGGGTAATGCGCATGCCTAACAGGGCCACACCAATGCGCAACACGGTGCGAGCGGTGAACTCGATGCCGGCCTTGCACGCGCCGTCACTGGCCAGGAAGTTGAGCGCCATGCCCAGCAACAATGCGAACAGCATCACCGGCGCACCGTAATGCTCGGACAAAAAGGAGGCTGCCGCTGCAACGATCAGACTGACAACGAAACCCGGCGCCAATTCGCGCGTGCGACTATGGATATGAGTGAGAGCAATGACGCTCATGGCGCGGACTCCTCAGAAATGATGACGATGAAAGTCTGGCCGTCGACGACCTCGACCGGATAGCTGGCGACTTTGAGTTGGGTTGAATTGAGCAGGTAGCCGCTGCGCAGATCGAAGCGCAGGCCATGGGCGCCGCATTGAATCACCCTCCCCTCAAGGCGCCCGCCGCACAGCGAAGCGCCCTGATGCGGGCAGCTGTCGTCGATGGCGAACAAGTCGCCCTCGACGTTGAACAACGCCAGGCTTTTACTCTCGAATTCAATTAGCGCACGGCCACCCGCCTGCGGGAGTTTTCCAGCGGGCACGGGGACACGCCGATTCATGCTGGCAGCCGTGAGCGATGGCTATCGAGCAAGGCTTCGCCCATGGCGCCAAGCAGTACGTCGGCAGGCTGCGCGCCGACCACCGTCAGACGGCGGTCGAATTGAAAACACGGCACACCGCTGCCTGCGCCTGCCTCGTTGCCGACGTAAGGATCGCCGTCACCTTGCAGAACGGAGGCCATGGCATCAGCGTCGAAGCCACACGCCCGGGCGATGGCGATCAAGGTCTCAGGGCAACCCAGGTCCTCGCCGTACTGGAAGTAGGCAGCGAACAGACGCTCAAGCAAGACATCACGTTGTGCCGTACTGCCCAGCACAGTGGCACGCTCCAGCAAGCGATGGGCATCAGCAGTATTGGGCATGGTGGCGATGCGGCTCAGGTCGATGGGCACCCCCACCGCGTTGGCGGCCTGCTGCACCTGGGCCTGGCGCATGCGTACGGCTTCAGCGCTGCCCAGACGCTTGAGATAGAACTCGGCGAAGGGCTCACCCTGTACCGGCAGTTGTGGCAACAACTGCACCCCGTGCCACACCGTGGTGATCTCCACCTCCGGTTGCTGGATGCGCAGCAAATCCTGCGCACATTCCAGTTGGCGCTTACCGATCAGGCACCACGGGCAGATAAAATCGAAGAACACGTCAATCCGTAAACGACCACTCACACCTTCACCTCTGACACAGCTTCACTAATCGAATCGTTGACCCGCTCACCCGCAAGCCGGGCGATATCCTTGTGGTAATGACACTTGGCATAAAAGAACACCGCCGCTGCCGCGATGCTGACCAGCGGCACCCATTGAAAAGCAGCCTGCAAGCCGATGACGTCGGACACCCTGCCGGTGATGAATGGCCCCGGGGCCAGACCGAGCATATTGTTGGCCAGGGTCAGCGTGGCGAAGGCCGTGCCGTGGACCGAATGGTGGGTCAGGTTGGCAACCATCGCCCCGGCAGGTCCGGTGGTGCCAGCGGCAATCAGCATGCCCAGGCAGATCAGCGCCAATTGCGCAGGCCCCGCCGGCAAGGCGAACGCCGCCGACAGCAACAGGCAACTACCCAGGCAATAAGCGATGGCCAGGGCGACCTTGCGCTCCGGCGAGTGCCGACACAGCCGGTCGCTGAGCATGCCGCACAGAATCATCCCCGCACCGCTGCACAGCACGATGATCGCCGCGACACCGCCGGCCTTGTCCGTTGCCATGTCGTAATAACGATTGAGGTAGCTGGGCATCCACACAATCACGGTGCCGCCGACGAACAGTTGCAAGCCGCTGCCGATATAGGCCGCGATCACTGAAGGGCTGGAACACAGCGTACTCAGCGGGCGCTTGACTGCTGCAACCACCTTGTTCGCCGCTTGAGCCGCGCGTTGAGGAGCGATGCGCGATTCCTTGACGATAAGCGGGTAAAGCATCGCCAGCAGCAGGCCGAACAGCGCCATGCCGGCGAACGACCAGCGCCAGCCCAACTTGGCAGCGAGTACACCGCCCAGAGCCATACCCAGCACCGAGCCGAACATGCCACCCGCCATGAAGGCACTGGCCAGCGTTGCACGCATGTGTTTGGGAAAGACCGAAATCACTACTGCAATACCGACGCTGCCGTAAGCCGCTTCGCCGACACCCACCATGAACCGGGCAATGAACATCTGCTGGTAGTCCTGCGCCAAGGCGCAGCCCAGGGTGGCGAGGCTCCACAACAGGGCCATCAGCGCCAGGCTTTTTACCCGACCGAAGCGATCCGCCAGCAACGACAGGGGAAATGTCAGCAGCCCCACCATCAAGGCGACAATGCCACTGAGCAGGCCGAGCTGGCCGTCGCTCAGGGCCCACTCGCCCTTGAGCATCGGGAACACCGCGTTCAGCACCTGACGCGACATGTAATCGGAAATCAACAAGCCGAACGTCAGTGCAAAGACGATCCAGGCATATTGGCGCGCAATACCGACACCACTGGCGTCGTCATCGTCCGCGGCGATTGGGTGAAAGGCCATGCAGCCTCCTCGAAACATTGTTGTATTTATTGTTATCGAGCGTGTTGCAATGCAACGAACGGAAGGCCATCGACCTCCCGCCTTTGTTGCCGGTCAGCCGCGTTGCGGCACACCTTTCTGGCCAGCCTTGCGGTTGGGTGCCATGCCGTTGGCCAACAGGGTTTCTTCGATACTCTGGTACTGCACACCGATGCGGTAGATCTCACGGGCTTCTTTGCCGCTGGCGATTTCGCGCCCCAGCTCATGGGCGACACGCACGGTTTGCTCGATCTGCTGCACGGAGCTGAAACGTCTGCCCTTCTGATCAATGATCGTGTCTTCGATACCCACGCGTGGGTGCAGCCCCATGGACAGCGCCATGACATTGAACGGCAGCACGTTCTTGAGCAGCGATTCGGCGGTCAAGGTGCAGCCGTCCGGCGCGCGGTGAACAAAGTTGAAAAAGTTGAACGGATTGGGGCCATCGAAACCGCCGCCGATGCCGATCCAGGTCAGGTTCAACGGCCCCATGTACACGCCCTTGCGCACCAGGCGCTCCAGGGTTTCCATGGCATGCATGCCGGTCAGCTGGAAATGCGGCTGCACACCCGCCGCCATCAGCCGCCGCAAATGCTCCGCGACCCAGGCCGGGCCTGCTGGTACGGTCATCTCGCTGTAGGCCGCCTGATAGGCCGGATTCGCCAGGGACGTGCCTCCCAGGTATTCCGGATACAGCAACTCCATGATGTTCATTTGAGTGGTGTTGATGGCCACCGTGACCTGATCCGGTTTTGGCGTCAGCTCCGCCAGCATGTGGCGCGTATCGTCAGACAGCCACTTGGCGGCTTCACCATCGCTTTCGGGCGCGAAGGAAATCGAACCACCGACCTGGATGATCATGTCCGGCACGGCTTCGCGCACACCGGCGATCAACTCGTTGAACTTGGACAGGCGCTTGGAACCCTTGCCGTCCAGTTCGCGCACATGCAGGTGCAACACCGTGGCACCGGCCTCATAGCAATCGACCGCCTTCTGCACCTGCTCATCCATGGTCAGCGGGATGTCTTCGGGAAAGTCTTCCGGCATCCACTCAGGGCCATACGGGGCCACGGTGATGACCACTTTTTCCATGTTTTCCGGGTGCAGGGAATCGTCGAAGAATTGCATGAGTTACTCCTTTTATTATGGTTGTACGCCCACGCCGGGGACATGCCGGGCAAGCCTGTAGCAAGTACGAATGCAGAGACGGTCGATCAGTAAGTCTTGTCGCCGATGATCCCGGCGCGTTCCATCTTGCGATGGCACGGCGGGTAATCCATGACGGCGTAGTGCTGGGTACTGCGGTTGTCCCAGATGGCGATGCTGTTGGGTTTCCAGCGCCAGCGCACCTGATACTCGGGGATGTACGCCTGGCTGATCAGGTAGCGCAGCAACTCGCTCGCGCCGGGGTTGGCGTCCTGGCCAAAACGTACCCGCTCAGGGGTGTGGTAGTTACTCAAGTGGGTGGTAAAGGCGTTGACGAACAGCACCTTTTCCCCGGTTTCCGGGTGGGTACGCACCACCGGGTGCTCGGCATCCGGGTACATCGCCTTGAGCGCCAGGCGCTTTTCGATCGGCATGGCGGCACCAAAGCTCGCTTCGATACTGTGGCGGGCGCGCAGATCGGCAATCTTCACCTTGATGTCATCCGGCAAGCGCGCGTAGGCCTCCACCATGTTGGCCCACATGGTGTCGCCCCCAACCGGTGGACACTCCACACAGCGCAATACGCAGCCCATCGGCGGCGCTTCGCGCCAGGTTGCATCGGTGTGCCAGGCGTTCTCGTAGCGGTCCATCGGCTGGTCCGGACTCTTATAGATGCGCACCAGACCTGGATGATCCGGATCACTGCCGGCCACCGGATGATCCTCCAGCTCGCCGAAGCGACGGGCGAAGGCCACGTGCTCGGCGCGGCTGATGTCCTGATCGCGCAGGAACACCACCCGATGCTTGAGCAACTGAACCCGAATCTCGGCAAAAAGACCGTCGTCATGGAGAGCGTCGGCGAGGTTCACGCCAATCAGTTCCGCACCAATGCTGCAGGTCAACTGTTCGACTTTCATGGAGGACGACTCCCTTAAATGACGAAGATTGATGAACCCGTGGTCTTGCGTGACTCCAGGTCGCGATGAGCCTGCACGGCATCCTGCAAAGCATAGTGCTGGTTAATCTCGATCTTGATTCGACCGCTGCCGACGAGGTCGAACAGTTCACCCGCCAGGGCGGCTTTTTCCGCCGGGTCGGCGATGTAGTCCGCCAGAGCCGGGCGGGTCATGAACAGCGAGCCTTTCATCGCCAGCAGCACCGGATCGAACGCCGGGATCGGGCCGGACGCCGTGCCGACGCACACCATCAGGCCGCGGCGCTTGAGCGAATCCAGGGAGCCCATGAAAGTATTCTTGCCAACACTGTCGAACACCACGTTGACCCCAACGCCATCAGTCAATTCGCGAACGCGCTGGGCGACGTCTTCATGGCTGTAGTTGATGACATGGTCGCAGCCATGGGCCCGGGCGATTTCACCCTTGACCTCGGTGGACACGGTACCGATGACCGTCAGGCCGAGCAGCTTGGCCCACTGCGAAACGATCAGGCCCACACCACCGGCAGCAGCGTGTAGCAAAATGCTGTCGCCAGCCTTGAAATCGTAAATGCGCCGCATCAGGTACGACGATGTCAGGCCGCGCATGGTCATGGCCGCGGCCGTCTCGAAACTGATGGTTTCCGGCAGCTTGATCAGCGGCGCGGCCGGGATCAGCCGCTCGGTGCTGTAGGCACCCAATGTATTGAGAAACCCGGTGTAGGTGACGCGGTCGCCGACCTGTACGTTGGTAACCCCCTCGCCGATGGCCTGGACCACACCGGAAGCTTCAACCCCCATGCCATTGGGCATCGGAATCGGGTAAGTGCCATTGCGAAAGTAGGTGTCGGCATAGTTCAGGCCAACCGCTACATGACGAAGACGGACCTGGCCTGGACCGGGTTCGCCGACGTCGACCTCTTCATAACGAAGAACGTCGGGACCACCGGTTTCGTAGAAGCGTACGGCTTTGGCCATGTTGTCTTATTCTCCAGTCTGCAATATTGGCGTGTCGCGTCGATTTGCGCTGATTGGACTCTAGGACGCCGTCTGACGGGCCGCTTCTCATCAGACGACAATGGCTTTTCATTTCGTGACAGCTACCCGGGGCGCGGCATCAACGCCTGCGATGGATGACTTATCCAGTGCCTCTCGATACCCTTGCGCACCTCGGTGCCTGACGGTGTTCCAGGTCAAACCACTCCCCATCCAGACGAGCAAGTCATGAAATCCCCTGCAGGTTTGCTGCTGTCGGGTATTGAGCTGGACCGTGCCAGCTCCATTCCCCTGTACCGCCAACTCTATTTGCAGATTCGCCAACAGGTTCTCAGTGGAAGAATTCAAGGGGGCGTGCGCCTGCCGTCAACCCGGACCTTGAGCAAAGAGCTCGCACTGTCGCGAATCACCATCCTCAATGCCTTCGATCAGCTGATTGCCGAAGGTTTTCTGGCGTCACGGACCGGGGCCGGTACCTATGTCGGCAATGAGTGGGAAAACCGCGGAGTGGCCGACGATGAGCGGCAGCGCCAGCCTCCCCGCCTGTCCGATCTGAGCCAGTCCATGCTGTCGTTGCGCAGCGATCATTTTCGAGGGGTTAGCTATGCCGACTGGGATCCGGCAAGCCCTACCTCGTTCCTGCCCAGCCACAGCACTTACGACGCGTTCCCGCAACACATCTGGAAGCGCCTGATGAACCGCCACCTGCACAAGCCGACCAAGGCCATGCTCGGCTATGGCGAACTGCAAGGCTTGCTGGCTCTGCGCAAGGCGATTGCCGAATACGTCTTTGATGCCCGTGGCATCGACTGCAGTGCCGAGCAGGTGGTCATCGTTTCCGGCGCCCAGCAAGCCTTTAACCTGCTGGGCATGCTGTTGCTCAATCCACAGGACAGCGTGTGGATGGAGGATCCGGGGCATATCGCGGCGCGAATCGCGCTCCAGGCCCAGGGTGGTCTGGTGGTCCCGCTGCGTATCGACGAACAGGGGATCGACATCCAGCAAGGCCTGGCTCAGTGCCCTGACGCCCGCCTGGTGTTTACCACGCCGTCTCGCCAGCATCCCCTAGGCGTCACCATGAGTTATGCGCGGCGCCAGGAACTCATCGACTGGGCTGCGCACAACCAAAGCTGGATCATCGAGGACGACTGCGACAGTGAGTTTCACTACAACGGCCGCCCCCTGCCTGCGCTCTATGCGATGGATCAATGGGCTCGGGTGATCTATGTCGGAACGTTCAGCAAAGTCCTGTTCCCCTCGCTACGACTGGGTTACGTGATACTGCCGCAGGCCTTGATCGAACCCTTCTGTACCTTGCGGGCGGTCATGGATCGCAGCCCGCCCACGCTGCTCCAGGCCGTGACGGCAGACTTCATGCGCGAAGGCCACTTCCTTGGGCACATCCGCCGCATGCGTGCGCTGTACCAGGCTCGCCAGAAAGCACTGGTCGAGCAGCTGCAGCAACGGCTGGGCGGTTTCTTCAAGATCACCCCGGTGGAAGCCGGCATGCACCTGATCGCCTGGTTGCCAGCGGAGCTGAATGACGATGCCATCGCCAAGGAACTGGCCCGGCACAACATTCACACCTATGCCCTGAGCGACTACTGCCTTGAGCATGTCCTGCCACCGGCCCTGTTGATCGGCTTTGCCGGCACGCCTGAAAGCCAGGCCGAGGAGCGCGTCGAAGCACTGGCCCAGGCCTTGTCCGACATGGGCTACCTGCAGCAGGCCACTTGAGGCAAGGCAAGTGGTCTTATGATTTAACTGATAATGGATCTATCGAGAGTTCCTGACTGGCGCGATAAAGGCTGCGCCGGCAGACCCGGCGTCTGAACCAGGAATGACTCGAATGAACAATAAGATCCAGGAACGATTCCATGCCTTGCTCAGCCATAAGGCTGTCGAGGCCGGGGCACCTCCCGCACTGACTGAAGTACTGGCCCACCAGCTGCTCGACCGACTTGGGCAGGTGCGCCTGTTTGCCCATGCCTATCCCTTGCTGACCAACCTCACCCATGGCCGCGTCACGCCTGCCGACCTGCTGGACTTCGCCTATCGTCACGAGTTGCAGGGGCTGAGCCTGCACTTGCTCGACGGTGAGGAAAACAGCCTGAGTCAAATGACACCCGCGCAACTTCGAGCGTTTGCCGAGAAGGCTCATGCGCTCGGACTGGATGTGCACCTGGAAATCAGCAGCACCCTGAAAAAAGATGTCGATCAGGTTATCGGAATCGCCAAGGCCCTGGGGGTGCGCAACATCCGCGTTTACTCACGCTACGAGGGAACGCTGTCACGGGTCATGGACGTGATCGCATCAGACCTGCATTACCTCGCGCAGCAGGCTGACGAGCACGATCTGTTCTTCGACTTCGAGCAGCATGAAGAACTCAAGAGTGCCGAAATCGCGCACCTGCTGAACCGCCTCAACCATCCTCGACTGCATGCCTTGTTCGACTTCGGCAACATGATCAACGCCTGCGAACAGCCCCTGCCGGCGCTCCGTACCCTGGCGCCGCACATACGCCAGACCCACCTCAAGGGCGTGCGCATCGTCCCCGAGCAAAACGGCTTCGGCCATTACGGCGTGCTGCAGGGCTGTGACGAAGATGACCTGCCCAGCGCACGCATGTTGTTCGAATTGCTGATGCTCGGCGAATCAACCCCGCAAGTGATTGCATTCATCCTCGAGCAGGAAAACCACTACGTCGCCCCGGCATTCCGCCAGACCTTCGAGGCCGCCGACCCGTTCATTGCCTATCGGGAAATGAGTGAAACGCCGCTGCCAATCGGCTACTCGCTGGAGCGAATGCTGGCCGACGAACACCGCTGGGCGAACAACCAGGTTGCCTATGTTCGAGGTCTGCTGGCCGAGTTCCGGACCCTGGCCGAACTGACCCTGGATAACCGCGCAAACGCCTGAACCTGACGTTACTACCCGATTACGCCTGGAGAACAATAATGACAACTCGTGACAAGGCCAAATGGCTCAGATTCCTGATTCTCATCCTCGGTGGCGGCACCATCTACAAGCTGGCGAACCTCAAGGACGCCTTCTATGTGCCGATGCAAACGTTCATGGGATTGACCCATACTGAAATCGGCTTGCTACTGAGCGCCAACGCCATTATCGCCACCGCGCTGTTTGTCGTCGGCGGCCTGCTGGCGGACCGATACGACACACGCAAGCTGATTCCCATCGGCCTGCTCGGCACCGGCAGCCTGGGGCTCTACCTTGCGACCTTCCCGCCCTTCAGCAACCTGCTGATCGTGTTCAGCCTGTTGGCCGTCTGCGCCGATTGCATTTTTTGGCCTTCACTGCTCAAGGCCATCCGCAACCTGGGTGACGATCAGGAGCAGGGTCGGTTGTTCGGTCTTCTGGAAGGCGGGCGTGGGGTCATTGATACCCTGGTCGCCTTTTCTGCGCTGGGCGTCTTCGTCGCCATGGGCTCCGGTGAGGCCGGTCTGAAATCGGCGATCCTGTTTTACTCGGTCATCGACATTCTTGCCGGCACCCTGACCTGGTTCCTGCTCAAGGGCGGCACCGCGCAGTCGAGCGCCAAGCCGAAGAACGGTCTGTCGAACCTGCTCGAGGCCATCAAGGTCCCGGGTATCTGGCTGGTCAGCCTCAACGTGTTCATGGTCTACATCGTCTACTGCGGCCTGACCTATTTCATTCCCTACCTCAAGGACATGTACGAACTGCCCGTGGCACTGGTGGGCGCCTACGGCATCATCAATCAGTACTTTCTCAAGATCCTCGGCGGGCCTGCCGGAGGCTTCATTGCCGACAAACAGTTCAAGAGCACCAGCCGCTATCTGAAATGGGCGTTCCTGGCTTTGCTGCCGCTGATGGGCGTGATCATGCTCATCCCGAAAAGCCCGAGTTTCATCTACGCGGGCATGGCGGCCACCCTCTCCTTCGCGCTGATAGTTTTTTCCATGCGCGGTGTGTTCTGGGCGCCCATGGGTGAAATCGGCATTCCCCAGCACATCACCGGCTCAGCCTTCGGTATTGGTTGTCTGATCGGCTATGCGCCAGGCATGTTCGCCTACGTCATCTATGGTGCAATCCTCGACCATTTCCCCGGCCAGCAAGGCTACAACTATGTCTTCAGTTTGATGAGCGTATTGGCCATTCTTGGGTTCATGGTGTCCAGCCTGCTGTATCAGGCTGTCCGCAATAACGCTACGACCACCGGCGAAGTCAGCGCAGCGCGAACCTGAACATCGGCGCGGTTAGCGGAAACCGGGCCGTAGTGCCTCGTCCTGAAACAGGTGCTGCATGGGCAGCGGATCGCCCCTGCAGCAACCTCGTTATCCACGTGAGTATTCACGTCGCGGCCGGAAGCTATCCGGACGGTCACGCTGACGCCACGCGGTCTACCGACAACGATGATCGATCAACTCAAACGAGCTTCTGCCCGATCCACACCCGCTTATTTCGCCGAGGGTAGAGACAGGTGCGCAATGGCAGCTTGAGCCATTTCAATCTCGGCGATGGCGTCTTCAGCATGGTCGGGCTTGACCCAATTAAACTCGGGGTCACTAATGATTGCGCGAATTGACTTCCTGCACAGCTCGTCGGCTGCCACGCCTTGTCGCCCAGCGACGGCCATTACCGTTTTAAGCGCTATCTCAAGCGCAACCACTCGATCTTCGCTCATGACACGCAACCCTCTGTGTAGAGCATTAAGCGTAGATCAATCCCAAGGTCAATGAATCATGCTCCCTGGGGCCGAAAACGAGAAAAGCCCTGCACGCGTAAACCTGCAGGGCTTTTTGGTCATGCTGATCTCACATTAAGCCGGAAAGGACTTCACTGGCCGCATGTCCTCTCGCCTGAAAGTACGCTCAAGCGTTCAACCCTCACCGGATCAACAAGCATATACAATGCGCAAGAGCACATTACAAACTGGTGCCCAAAACACAAAAAGGAAGATGTGTGTTATTCCGAATCTGAACGCCACACGTTCAGTGATAGTGCTGATGCCTGGCACCCTCTCTCATTCATGCACATCTCTGACACGTTCTCGTCCCCCAGCATGAGTAAGACAATGCTTCGCTCCAACACCCGATGGTTATGGCTTTACTTCCCGATGAGCTGGATTGCCGTAGGGGGTGTGCTTCTGCACATCGTTTTCTACGACTGGACCCTTCTGACGCCCAAGGATGTCGGCGGTACCCTGTTCGGCGGAGCCATGTCCACCCAACTGTTTCTCAGCGGCTGGGCCGTTGCCACCCTCGGCCTGATAGTGGCCATCCTGCTACGGCTGCCGGGGTCGATTCTCGCCTGGATCACCGCCGGGCTTGTGCCGCTGTGCATCGGTGGCTGGTGGCAATTGAACTACCCGGACGATGCCAACGGCAATCTGCTTTACAGCCCCGTACAGGCCGATATCACGATTGCCATGCTGATCGGTGCAGCGATCCTGGCCAGCGGTTTGTATGCCCGTTCCAGGGCAAAAACGGCGTCCAGAAACGCGTCACTCTCCGGGCTGAAAATATTCGGGAAAACCGTGGCTGCAGCAGCGTTGAGCGCATTTTTTATAGCCGTGCCACTGGCCTTCCTCAAGCAGCAGGCATTGCCCTATTGCGCCTTCAGCAAGGAAGGTCAGCAGTTGTCGGTCTGTTTGAGCGAGGAGGATGTACATACGATTGTGGAATAAGCACGCTGATGCCTACTGGCTAGACGTTTACGTGACCAGAGTAAAACATGCCCCCGAGCTCCATGTTCAACGCCCGGCGTCAATCAGTAGATCGGATGGCATGTATCTGATGGCTTTCGCAATGCGCAAACAATATGGCGAACGTGACACAGCTCGATCAGTCGCTTCATGGCGAAGAAACTTACGTCTGCGGCGATACGGGAGACACCGAAGTGGGTAAGCGCCCGTAGCGTGGACCAATCCCCCTGAAACAGTACGACTAGAGGAAAGATCCATGAGTTAAGGACAGGAAAGATCTGTTTTTCGACCAACTCATGATTTTTTGAACCTCAAGTAGCGAGGGCATGAAAAATCGGTAGGTACTTCAGTCCTTCCTTAGAGCGCACTAAACAACGCAAATACACCCACCACGGCCCACAGCACTGACACATACTGCATGGGCACATAAAACAACGTGTGTTTCTTGCGAAAGATCACTTCGCCACCCGTGTTTTTATCTATGTAGGTTTTGCCCGGCTGGTTATTCAGCTTGTGGCCAATATAGGCGTTGACGGCCGCACCAACCAATAGACCGACTCCCAGCCCAAGCCCATTGAAGAGCCCAGCGAAAGGCACAATGCAGAGCAGCGGGATAAGAATCGAAAGAACACCCCAGCCTTGCCAAATAATAAAAAACATAACACGTCCCTGGTTAATTTTTGAGGCGCGCAATCTAACAAAAAAGTAGCGCCGCGGCAATAACTTGAAATCAATTACCAGCAACATGATGAATCATGCGAACAAAGGCCCTGATTAACGAATAAAACGTGTCATTCGACAATCGCCCCCCCCCCGTCAACCGGGCCTCGTTTATTTCACTGTCAACGTCTATTTCGACGGATGTATTTTTACCGAACGCCTTGTCAGGGCATAAGCCTGATGGCTCAGTAGTTGACGCAGAGTGAATGAGCCCTCGGGTACACAGTGTCGTCAAGCCTGATCACGCCGTCACGAACCAATGAAAGAGCCGCAGCAGCCAGGGAGGGTCTGAAGTAGTCATGTATTTCTGGCTGACTCCAGCCTCTGCCGATCTTGAACGCGGCGAATCAATCAAAGACGATCAGGTCACTCGCTCATTTCTGTGTTTTTAGCCACTGCGAGCACCTCGCGGCAACCATTCCCCACATTACAGGCGCACCTCTCTCGCACTCGTCAGTAAATATCTACGCGCCACCCACAAGTTCGACAGCGCAAACGGTGTCACCCCTTTTAGATGTACGTCACCCGCGCAGCTCTATGGCTGCTCGTACAGGCAGGCTTAACCGCGAATGCGGCGCTCAGTGAACTCATAATCTTCCTGGCAATCGCCGGAAGGGTCTGACGCCACATTCACGTAATGCACCGTGTCGGCATCGATCAACTTGTAGGTGTAGACATCTGGCAAACGCACTCCATCAGTTCTCAATTCGTTCTTGCCATTGGCAGCCGACCAGCGGCCATGTTCGGTTTGAATCGGCTGGGTCTGCTGGGCATCCCGGAAAAAGGTGATGGTGAAGCTGCCGTCGGGCTTGAAGTCATTGTTCCAGGATAGGAACTGGCATTTGCCGTTTTCTGCCCGCAGACCTTTCCACGAACCAATCAAGGATGGATCGTTGACCGGCTTGTTGGCGGCGCAGCCACCTAACGTTGCAGCCAGGACGATAAGGCTCAGGGAGAAATTCCGTTTCACGTAGTGCTTCCTTCTTCAAATGGATTCTGTGTGTTGCGATGGCTCAGCGTTGACTTAAATCGGTCTCAAAGGCCCGGTACGCTCGCGACGGGAATACGCGTTTCTGACTGAGTGACATCGTAGACATGCTGTTCACAGCGGTCATCCACAAACTGAAACTCCACCAGATAGACCTTGCTTCGTTCCGGTGTGAAAGTGCTTCTGACCGGGCCACATCGGTAGCGACTGCCAATGCTCTCGCCACTGGCGTAACCTGATACCACGAACGGTTGATCGGCGTCGGCTTGTACTTCCAACTGCGGGAAGTGCTTCAAAGTGGCGCTGTGGACCGTTTCGTTGAGCGTGGCAATCCAGCCAAACACCTTGCCCCGGCCGGTATCCGCAACAGTTCCCTGCACATCCATTCGCTGGTCAGGATCCGTTGCGCGCCTGATCGAAAACTCAACTGGGAAGGTGGCACCCGACGCTTTCATGATGACCTTGGCGTGTTGCGTATCGACGGTCACTTTGTCCTGGTGCAGTTGGATGCCATTATTGAGCAAACTGGGGGAAGAGTCTCTGACGTTGGATTTACACCCTGGTAACGTCAGAATCAGGCTCAACATCAGCAGTGAAGTTTTTTTCATGAACACTCCATGTACATCATTAAAAATTACTTGCCGCCCGACTGGGGTGTCTCAGGAGCAGACAACGTTGCCTGTTCCTTTTGCACTTCATCAGCAGCCGTGAGAAGAAGGGACCGCATTTAATATTCTACGATGCCGACAGACATGACGTCTATTTCACGTTGATCACCACTGTCGATGCGAGCATATCCCCCAATCTTTTCCGGGATCCAAAAAATATGAACATCCAGTCTATAAAGGACAGAGAAAATTTCAGGAAATTACGATTAAATGATTGAAGGTAACTGCACCCTAAAAGACTAAACTCATCAACAGCTGAAATCTTCATCATTTTTTTGCCAATGCTTTGACCATCCCAGATAGCGTCAGAAAACAAAAAATATCCGCCGCCGAATACCATACCCGAGAGAGAGGCAATACTGTACAGGCCTACAAAGCTCAAAACCATGATGTTGACAGACATCAGAAAGAGGACGATGACTGAGTCAATGATCTGAGCAGCTAATCGACGGACTAGACTGGCCAAATCGGGAGAGTGTTGCTGTGCGCGCCCATCCATTCTGAACTCCATGTTATCTCTTGACTGCCAGATCATTGTAATAAATAACTGAAAAGTAGGCAGATTTATTTTTGATGCGCCTGACAGGACTAACACCTTACTCAAGTATAAAAAATAAATCCGTCTCCTTTTAGGTCCTGCGCAGGACCAACGAGCTGGTATCCAGCGTGCTGTTGACCTGGGTGACCGAATCGCCTGCACCCATGCTCTTGGCGATGGACGCGCCCAGGTCGAGGGTGAAGCCATTCTGTTGGCCGATATTGAAACTGACACCAATGGCGGTTCTGTCGTTATTGCTGTCGTTGGCCCAGTTCGCGGTGCTCTGCGCGCTTTCCAGGGTGATGTTGTTCTTCGCCTGCAACAGTGGACGAAAAGGGGACGGATTTATTTTCGATGAGCCTGACAGGACTATCACCTTACTCACGCATATAAAATAAATCCGTCCCCTTTTAGATGTTCCTTTTTCATTGGGGTTGGTATAGCGCAGCGCCGGCACCCCTCCTTTACCTGTCGCTAAATCAGTAAACGCGCCATTGGTACCCGCCTGAAAGTCCTGCGCCGCAGGCTTTCCTTTTGGGCCTTCCGCGACATAAATCAGACCTTTATTTTCACCACCCAAGGCTCTTGCCTCAGTCTCGGTAAGTACCCGGACATTGAGGTTTGGCAGTAAGTCATCGACCTTACTTCCAAGCCCTTTTGCACCATTTCATAAATCCTAAATTCAAATAAACCCCTTTCCTTCAATATATGCCCACTAGACCAGCCCCAAGATCGGCTTGATCTGTTCATTCACTTGTACAAAAGTTTCATAGGACATGTTCGGGTCATCATTGAGAATTAAATAGACCCCACCCATCAGCCGTACCGCCATACGACACTTGCCTTCCAATCGTGCAATTACTTCATCAGGGCCATAGCCTAGAACACGCTGACAAAGGGCTGCATCCCAGAACTGGGCAGGATATAGCGTATAAATATTGTTGCGCCCATCAATATCTAAAGTTTTGTCCTCACGCAACCGATTATAAACCGCATTGTCATCGTTCAACCCTCCTTGATAATACAAACCATACAGATCATAGGATACATGAGCCCTATACCCCTTGAACGCCTCAATCACTTTTGGCAAGTGCTCACTCACAACAAGTTTATAATCAATAGCCTTGTTTGATATCTTAAATCCAAACCGCAAGTGTTCGTCATAGGAGGCCCTATCTTCATATATGTATCGATCACCACGATACGCATAGTCCCCCACACACCGGAGCCCTCTGATGGGAAGTTTAACTGTATAGGTAGCAACTAACCCGTCGCCGCAACTCGGGGTAGCCGGAAGCTCAAGACCCGCAAACCCTAAAGGAGCACCAATCCGAGACATCCTATCCATGATTTCAGCATGTCGCTGATTTATAGATAGAGTTTTATCAGGACACGTATAAAACCATAGTTCTATATCTGCTGCACTCATGGGGTTCTTGTCCTAGTACTAACAATGCTATCGAAACCACTGGACCGAATGAAAGCTTTAGCCTGCGCCTCAACTTTTTTGTTCCAATTTAAAAGGGGATGGATTTATTTTCGATGCACCTGACAGGACTATCACCTTACTCACGCATATAAAATAAATCCGCCCCCTTTTAGGTTGACCGCACTTGTTATAAGTGTTCGCGCATCCACGATGCATCTACTTGTCTTGGAGCTGGTAAGGCCTTGATCGTGTCATCTACAACAGCCCCAGGTCCTTTTGCACCACTTCACCCCAGCAACAAGACACTGTTTCTCGCTAACTCACGCACTAGAAAGCTTCCACAGTATCGCGTAAGGCAGTTCATCATCAACAATATCATGCAAGCGAAAATAATAAACAGCCGATGAGCTTTCTAAGCTCTTATGAACAAATGCACCATCAGACATCACACGATAAGAGGCGTACTCCATA
The DNA here is from genome assembly GCF_058782685.1 of Pseudomonas sp. FW306-02-D09B. Lineage (NCBI taxonomy): Bacteria > Pseudomonadati > Pseudomonadota > Gammaproteobacteria > Pseudomonadales > Pseudomonadaceae > Pseudomonas > Pseudomonas sp. FW306-02-D09B. The sequence continues at coordinate 49,739 of NZ_JBYSXY010000006.1, read as the reverse complement.
AACTTGTCAGAACCAAGAGAACCAAGAGCATTTTTTATCTGACTATAGGTCGCCCCCGCCCCCATTGGAAGCAATTCAGACGGCGGCCGGCATACAGCCATGTCATCATTTTCAATATCCCTGTAGTAGGCTCTCCGAAATGCAGGCTCACTGCAGGCCCAGTAGAGGGAGAGCAAACGAAGTTTTTCCTTTCCCCCATCAAAAAAAGCGTCAGCTAAAAAATACTGATCGTCTGAAATTTTGTATACACCGTCTTCCATAGCGAGAACGCATTGCTTCCGTACATCGACGGCGTCCCCAACCTTTGACTTGCACAGCGACAACCACTCTTGCATCTTAAATGCCTCAAACCTATTGTGGCCATTTGAATATTCGACCTTCGACCCTGCCAGCCTTAAGCGCGCTCTCTGCGGCTACTTTGGCCGGCCCCTCCGGCATACTTTTAACGGAGTTTATGATCTCTGATCGCCAGGCCTGTAACTTTGAATCTGGCAAGGAGGTTGGATAGCTTCCGCCAGGAGCACGATATTTGGCGTCCCAGACGATCACAGATCGCGATGATGGATCATACGTAATGTAATCTGCACCTGGTAGTGACGCTTTCCCAGGTCCGGAAATCGGTGTTTGCCCCGACTCAATAATCTAAAGGGGACAGATTTATTTTCGATGCGCCTGACAGGACTATCAACTTACAACGCATAAAAATAAATCCGTCCCCTTTTTGTAGGTCTCCTCTGACATAGAGTCTGGCAAAGAGCAGTAATACGAAAAATCTTTCATTTCTAAAAACCCACAGAAATTTAAAAGGGAGCGGATTTATTTTCGATGCGCCTGACAGAACTATCACCTTACTCACGCATAAAAAATAAATCCGTCCCCTTTTAGATGCAGATAGGGTGCAAAAACACCGGCGCAAGGCCGGTGCCAGATCAACTCAGACCCCTTAAATTTTATAATGAAACTCACCTGCCTGTTTTATCTATCAGCTTTTGTTACATTAGAGTAACAACCAAATTTTGGAATTTTTTCATAATTTCGAGACGGTTCGAAACTTGATCTGGCCTCTTCAATCTCATGAGGATTAAACTTTTCTCGCCTAATAACAAGGCCGCCTTCCTCATTGAAAATGTAGGACTCCCCACCTATGACCTCGTCTCCATCCCCTTCAAACTCACGATGAGTCGCCATAGTCAAAAATAAGTTATCCGCATCTATTACTTGAAATTGGTAGGTCAGATACTCACGACATTTCTTATCTAAAAATCCGACACCAACCATTCCTTTATCTATGGAGAACTCAACAAAGCAAGATGGCGCAGAGTCCGACCCAATAAGAGCCGTATATGACTCGCCCGAGAGATGCCTAGAATGTGCCAGAGTTTCATCCATAGGCTCTATCGCAAACTTCTTCATCCGAAACCAAGACTTACAATAATAAATAGGCAGCCCCATCAATACACCTTCCCATTAGTATCTCTAATTAAAACCCCTGCCTTATTGGCAGAGTCCAAGATGGCTTTTGGAATTACTCCATTCTGTGGAGGAACCTCCAGAATAACAGTACCTTGCAATTTTTGACCACCCAAAGACCCACTAGATGGAACTTTCGCAATGGTCGCACCAGAAGGGTATTTCATAATGGCCTCACTTATGTAGCTCTTTGCTGTCGCCTCTGAAACCTCAGAAAGCTGTGTCAATTTACGAGAGACGATTTCGCCTTTTATGAGCGAAAAGGGGACGGATTTATTTTCGATGCGCCTGACAGGACTATCACCTTACTCACGTATATAAAATAAATCCGTCCCCTTTTAGGTTCTATTGTGCGGCAGGGCCAGCGACTAAAGGGAAGGAATAAGCGGGCGACTAAATAAAAGTCGGAAAATCAAAAACCAGATAAAAAAAACACCGACGCAAAATCGGTGCCTAATCAATCGAGCCATCTAAAATTTATTGAACAGTAGACGCTCTATTCAGCTCCATAAGATCAGGATTCTGACGCTCAAGCAAATCCTCAAATTTACTCCAGCCATTAGCTTTTACAAAATCAGCCTCTTCCTTGAGTAATGGAATCAACCATACCATCACAGTATGTGGCGAAGATCCTTTGTATGTTGAAAAGCTCTCGTCAAATATAACTGGAATAGAGGCATAAACTGAATTTACGGCCACATTCGGAATCAACGGAGCGCTAGGCCCTACGACATCACCGCGAAGCAATGCTTGGTTGCGCGCTAAAATATAATCACAAAAGGAAAGCATAAAAGATGCAATTTCCTCAGCGGAAAACGTTTCATAAGAGGTAAAAACAAGCTCCTGCCTAACTTCGCGCTCTTGTGGCATAGATAGCAAAACATTACTAAGGCCAAGCGTGACATACGTCACCACACCTGCGAAGGGCTGATTCCTAAAACGAGCAACCTGCACTGGACTGGAGCCGTCTCTAAAACTCCAGCCCTGGTCTAGTTGCCCAAGCGTATGCTCTATGTGCGAAATTAAAGTCATTAATCAGCAGGCCTCGCCCCGCGTGAACGGTTACAGCCCGGACATTCGAGCCTCGTACCTTGGTTATATTCATCCAATACCTCTGAGCGCGTTTTCCCGGATAGATCACGCTGACTCCAAGGTGGCTGGTGGTCTACATCCCAATCTCTGGTAATCTAAAAGGGGACACCCTGCCGTTAAACAAGCAGGGCTGGTCGGCTTTGAATCTCTTGACGTAGGACCGGCTAATGGGCATCCCTTTTTAGTCCTTTTAGAAGATTGCATGCACGCTGACAATGCATAATCTTCGACGGTACATCAATTAAATAAGCGTCATTCAAAAACGCTCCTTACCAGTCAATCTAACCTCTTTCTATTTTAATGAAATCATCATACTCACCAAACTCCGGCATTAAAGAGTAATTCGCGCTAACATCAGACGACGTTGTCGAAACCTCAAGACGATAAGGACTGAAGAATTCGCGTCTCATCTGAACCGTGCCGTCTTGTTTAAAAATATAAGAAATGCCACTAGCAATCTTGTCCGTCTCACCTTCAAACTCACGGTGAGTCGCCATCGTTAAAAACAGCCTTCCATCTTCAACTTTCTGAAAAGCATATGTCAATGACTCACGTAAGCTTTCATCAAGAAATCCAACACCAACCACCTGTTCCGTAACATCAAGGAAGCAATAAGGCCGGTCAGCAGAGTCTACAAGAACCGTATAGCGCCTCTTGTTCATATGAGCAGATCTAGCTTGCTCTTCCGTCCAAACATCCGTTGGTCGTTTTTTTGCTCTAAACCATGACTTACAGTAAAAAATTTGTCGCTTCATTTTTAATACACATGTCCATTAATGTCTCGAATGAATACCCCTACACGGTTAGCAGCGTCGAGAACTGATTGTGGGATCGGTTTAACCTGAACTGGCACCTCAAGAATGTGCTGACCTAACAAAGGTTGCCCAGCCAATTCTCCACTTGATGGTACGTTCGCGATTGTCTCGTCGATAGGGTATTTGGCCGGAAGCTCGTTAATGTAATTAAATGCAGTTTTTTCTTGCACATCGGACAACTGCGTAAATTTCCGCGAAACGATTTCGCCAGATGTTGGATTATACGAATCGAGCCGCGTATACCTCGCCCCCTTGAATTTAAAAGGGGACGGATTTATTTTCGATGCGCCTGACAGGACTATCACCTTACTCACGCATAAAAAATAAATCCATCCCCTTTTAGGTCCCTTTTAGGTCCTAGCCCATAGAAATCATTGAACACCACTATATGGATCACCAACAGAATCTCCGAACTCAGCTATTGCACCTCTAATTTCCTCAGCAACCTCCAACGATAAGACTTTAAAATCCTGAGCCAATATAAAATTAAAAAACCCAACAAGACCAAGTCTTGCAGTGATAGCGATAGCACCTTCAACAAATTCTAAATCACTGCCATCCCAGTACGATATTAAAATACTCTCCAAGTCACTTCTCAAGGAGTCACATAAAATCGTATACGTATGCCACTGACGATCACTAAGCTCAAGTAGAACATTTACAACATCGAATTTATTACACTTAGTATCCGCGCCACTTTCAACAACCCCTAAAAACTCAATATACAACTCACCCTCTGACATAGAGTCTGGCAAAGAGCAGTAATACGAAAAATCTTTCATTTCTAAAAACCCACAGAAATTTAAAAGGGAGCGGATTTATTTTCGATGCGCCTGACAGAACTATCACCTTACTCACGCATAAAAAATAAATCCGCCCCCTTTTAGATGTTGCACCTTATCTCTGTGATCTTACCCTGAGAAGCCTAACTATATCAAAGCTCAGTTTTAGCAGATAGATAAATACTCAACACACCAGACAAATCTATCCGACCAATATAATCAACGATATATACAGCGGAGCTCTCGTCTGCCTCACATATCGGCTCAGACATTTGCTCTTGTAGCCCTGCAACCTTATAGGCCTTATTAGCAAAAAAACCGACTACCAACAAAATCAAAATCAAACTATTTTGTTCTAAGCTTTCAGATCCAAAATTTTCTTCTGCTAACGGTCCGCTCTGCATTTCATCGGAGTCTATGTAGTATGCTAACTTATCGGCACTGAGCCCTCGGTCAGACAGCCATAGCCAACATCTATCCACTGCCTCCTGACATTTTTCTTGCGTACCATTTGCCGAGTCAAGATTACGTAGAGCATAATCAAGCAACAAAAGAAAAATTGAGGCTTTCTTCATCCATACCATACTGCCAATGACCTTGAGAGCGTCTTTATTGTCCATTAACTATTCTCCCACCTTTAACCAGCACTGTTAGACGATTTGGCATTGCTGCCCCCCCCTCTAATCTAAAAGGGGACGGATTTATTTTCGATGCGCCTGACAGGACTATCACCTTACAACGCATAAAAATAAATCCGTCCCCTTTTAGTAATGAATCAGTTTGCGATCCTGTACGGGGATCGATTCATCAGACCGACGTGGTGAAATGGAGGTCTGCCTGAGGGCAGGCCGGTAACGGCCCGCACACAAAAAAACTGACACTCCCCGCATCGTTAGCCGCTGGTGCACCATCACCTACTACTTTTGTTTCACCAGACAGTAAATCGGTCGCAGGTCCTTTTGCACCATCAGTTTTTTATGCGCCCTAAGAACTCGAGCATTGCTAGTGGATCACGCTCCACGAGTTCTTCAATCAAATCTTCCGCTGCCCAGTGCAGAATCATGTCACCCCCATCCCCATCCTTGCAGAGGATGAGATCACTTGACAAAGAAGAGCCAACAACATTGACTTCTCTATCACTGAGTGCCATCAGGCCACCGTAACCATCATAAGGAATGACCCAGTAAAAGCGTTCGCTCCCTATCCAGTAAATCCCAAACACCTGCACAGGCTCTTCTCGCCCAATTTCTCGAACAATCATATCCACATCACTCAATAGTCCTTCCGGGCTGCAGCGCAGGCGGCAGCTGTTGCGGCGTGGTGATTTTCATATCATATGCCTTATAATTTAAAAGGGGACGGATATATTTTCGATGAGCCTGACAGGACTATCACCTTACTCACGCATATAAAATAAATCCGTCCCCTTTTAGACCTAGTGGTAAATCTTAATCAATAGACTCTATTTGAAACACCAAAGTAGAAAAGTCTATTGCTTCAGTACCTCCACTACACTCCAAATTTATTATGCGACCCTCCTCACTGATTACCATCCCTGCATTTCCAACCCAGGCCTGAACAATATCGTTCACACGCCATACATTCCAAATTTTTAATTCGCAATCTGTTTTGGATAGCACCGAAAAAAAAACAGACTCCGGGCTAGTATCTTCCCATAGAATAATTTCAGAGTGACGTTGGTCATTTACCTCCAGTTCACCTTTTACTACTTTTAAACGTAAACCAGCTACAGGCTGCATGGATGACTTCAATCTTCGAGCCAAAAAATTGCTTCGACCTGCTTTAATTTTTTTTTGAAAGATCGGGTACACAAGACGCTCACCTACTTGAACAGGTGCCCCTCGTGTACGTTGAAAAGCTGAAGAAAGCGTTTCTGTCATTTCTTAGTATCCTGGCTTTCTGTATGGATCGACAGCGGAGTGGTCTTGCGGCCAACGAGGAACAAAGTCTTTACCACGAAAAGGGGACGGATTTATTTTCGATTCGGCAAGGGTTGAGGTACGGAGGAATGGGCACCCGAAGAAGGTTAAGTAAGTGCCATTCAAATCCGTCCCCTTTAGGTCTTACTTTAAGCATTCAACACTGTAAAGCTTACATCACCGGACTTCAAAAATTCTTGAAAACAAGAAATAACGATATCTATATTTCTTGTGACAAAACTCGCCGGATAGTAATCGCCCAGAACATCAACCAGTTTTGCTCCAGTCGACGCATTATTAAGAGTACGCACAACATGCTCACCATCATCAAGGTATTGGTTCAGCATCAGAATATAATTTCCAGAATCAGCATAAAGATTGATTTCGTAAGGTCCGACTTCAGGTGCCGGGGAAATAGACAACGAAGCGACGCCGTCGACTTTACTATATTTACATATAATGGACCTTACATCTTCCATGGTCGGCTGATCAATGAGAGGGATTTGCGATCTGCCATGCTCAGGACTAAGGGTATACCCTCCGATGATCATCTATTTTTTCTCCTTAATAGACTTCATACCTGACTCCCAGTAATCACGAAAAGGGGACCACGAAAAGGGGACGGATTTATTTTCGATGCGCCTGACAGGACTATCACCTTACTCACGCATAAAAAATAAATCCGTCCCCTTTTAGGTCCTTGCTGATTTCTCAGTAAGCCAAGGCGACTCAAAATCAATTTTTTTAAATTCTCCTCTGGATTAAATTCAAGACATTTTTTAAGATCCGCAACGGCAGCCCTATCATCACCCAACTCGTGAAAAACATCAGACCGATTATAGTAGGTCAACGGGTAGTTCGGATCCAATTCAATAGCTTTAGCAAAATACTTGAGCGCATCTGAAAACCGCTTCAATTCTAAATAGATTGTAGCCACAGTGCTATAAGCTGACGCATCAGCATACCCAAGAGCAAAAGCTCGCTCCAGATCACTGAGCGCCATATCGGACCTCTTCAGCATCGCATACACTGTACCACGATCAGCATATGCCAAAGCATTGTCTGGGTCGACCTGAATGACATCCCCGTATAAACCAAGTGCATCATCAGCCCGCCCCTGGGACAGGAATACTCTCGCCCTCATACAAAAAACCGATAGATCAATCTTCTTTTCACTCATACAACCGCCCCTCAATTAGTCTCACATTTTACTTGCATCATTATTCAATTCTTCAATTACACTCGACAAATAAGCTTCCATGACATCGAGGCGGATCGCCGTCGCATACGGGCGTTTTGGGTCTTGCCGTGAACACGTTCTAATCGAAGATGGAATATCTTCCCTTAGCCACAACTCCTTATATTGGAATATAGCATATGAAGCTCCTTCGATCTGTTCCACGAGCATATGCCCTCGCCAAGGATCTTCATACAACTCCCCAGAAATTGATTTAACAAATAAAATAGCCTGATCCCCCACAATCAAAGCCACATCCCCCCACGTCCCACCAGATCGAACGAATTCAATCTCTGAGCCAAGGAAGGTGCTATCAATTCCTTTCCCTGTTGTATATATTCTCTCAATTTTTGCCCGTAATACTTGTGGGCGTGGCGCATCAACAATATTGACAAAAACAAGATCATATCTCGCCACTTTCTCAGATAAAAATACTAATTCCTCGCTCACTTTTGTGGCCTCCACTGCGTCCCAACCTGCTCAAGCTTGGGTATATAAATCATCATAACTCCGGAATTTTCCGGGATCGGTATGTCAAGTCTACTTGGAAAGGTGGCGCAATTAAAATAGCAACCGACGGCTGCAGCTACTGCGCCACCATTTATACACGAAAAGGGGACGGATTTATTTTCGATGAGCCTGACAGGACTATCACCTTACTCACGCATATAAAATAAATCCGTCCCCTTTTAGATGCTGCTCGATGGGATGATTCTCAAGTACCAGGCATCAAAAATCATGGGGGCGGATAACAGCAGCCGACCACCCAGTGCGTAACCAGAAAAAAGGGCCGATCTGAAAAAGTAAACCGCCCCCCCATACTTCGCTGCTGCGTATAGCAAAAGCTATACGCCATACGTCAGTGTTTATTGGGTGAAACCTGCATTTCGTATTACAAGTGTATAGCAGCACCTAGAAGACATAAACCGGATAACCAATTGATACATATAGAAAATACCCACCTCGCAAGAGGTGCGTGTTGTGTATTGAGATTTTGCTCCTGTTAAGGAGCGAAAGTTCATGCTGAAAAAGGGCGTATTGAGCAGGTAGACCGTAGGTCGTCAGGTTGGTAGACAAAAAGGAGACAAAAGAACTGCAAAAAGGATACAGCTTGAGTACAAGAAGGCTACAGGATGGGTGCAGGAAGGCGGCAAAAAGGGTGCAGATAGGGTGCAAAAAACACCGGCGCAAGGCCGGTGTTAGTAATGTTCCTATAAAGGCTACTCACCATCTATCCATGCGTGTTTTATCCAACTAGCGAGACTGGGCCAAGTTTCATTGGAGCGCCCATCATGCGCCCAGTAACTGACAGAGCCATCCTCAAGAAGACAATAGTAGTTCCCATTATCCTCGCAAATGGGGAGCCACGACGTTGGAACACCTTGCTCTCGAGCCTCCGCAACAACGTTCAGAAGCTCTCTCGGGCTATTTCTGTCCACGGTTAATCGAAGCGCATCCTTACCATTAAAAATACTATCACTTGCCTCCTTGGCAAAAAACTTATACTCATCCGAAAATGAGATACCGAGTTCACGCTCATAAGCAATAATTAAGGCATCATCAGGAAGTCGCTGTGCATTTGGAAGAGACATACGAACGCTTTTCAGCTCTGCGACAACATCTCTTATGTCAATATCCATAATAACCTCCAATACTAAAATTCATAATTCAAAAATTATTTGCTCGGCTTCTCCAATAGTCTTTTTTCCACTTTTCAAACTGTGATCTGTTGATTCCAGAAGGAATATCAGAACCCGAATTTATATGAATAGCACCACTATTTTGTTGGTGAAAGCTTTGCGTAACCTCAGCAATTGGACCGTCCTGGGTTTGCAACATATGATGCAGATTGACCTTCTTGCCATCAGGCCCATATGGAGCCAATCCATTTTTCATGAGATCCAAATTTGTCAGACCAGTTTGGCTATCCACCCTACTCGGATCAACCAAGTCATTCCTCTGATAAACTTTATTACCATTAAATTGTATTGGCTCTTGAGACCAATACTTTCTTTGCTGACCAAAGAAGCCCGTCGCCTCGCTCTCTAACGCCGCTCCTGTTGCTTTTGCACCAATCTCAACTACATCTGCCGCCCCTTGTACACCACCTACCTCTTTTGCCGCAACTCCCAGTGCTCCCCGAAGCCCAGCGGTATTAAGCACCGCACCCACACCCCACATAACCCGTTCGCCAGTGGTCGCTTCAACCCCTGTCACCAGGTTCGTTCCACCTGCAGCCATGTAGGTCTGACAGCCAATTCCGATGGGCCCCATCCCTCCACAACCCGTCGCAAAAGCATCAGCGGCTATACCATCAAGGCGAGCTTTTGTGCCTGCCACCTCCGCGTCGTACCGAGCCTGCCCTACGATCGCCTGCTCATGCGTAGCTGGCTGAAGAAACCACTCATCACCTCTGGCGGTGGTCACCGATTGATCAGTAACGACACAAAACTCATTACCAGAAATCGAACACTTCACGATATCGCCTGGCTTGGACTCCACAGGGGTAAGCCGAGTCATATCACTGGCCTCTGTCAGCACTTCCTTCTTGAGAACGCTCCGACCTTTTTCAAGCAAATCAGCAATATCGCTCGCTAGCTGTGTGCAGTGCGTGGAGGTACTGCCTGTACACGAGGCGTCGTATTCCTTTTGTTTCACAGCCAGTGAAAGCGGTTCGAGAATAGTCAGGTGGTTGTTTTCCACCGCATTTTTCGCCGCCCCGGCCCCAGCAACAGCATTGAGCGAACTACCGGAAACAAGCCCCCCTGACAATCCCCCGGCCAGGGTCGAAAGCGCCGAAACGGTTTGCTTCTCAGACTCGGTCATCTGATCAGCGGGTTTATCTGGATAGAGCTGATTGGCGATGTATTCCCCCACACTGGCTCCTGTCGCGCCAGCCAACGCGGAGTTTCCTTGCGACTTGGCGATCACCGCCCCCAGAACAGCGTGAGCCATTAGATTCGCGGTCTCATCTCCCTCCGTCATTTGTTTTACAGTCTGGGCAAGATAAGGTGCAGCCGCTCCCGCTACCGCACCACCAATATTTCCTCCAGCCACCCCTTCAACAATCGCGGTGACGGCTTGGGCCGCTTTTCTGAAGCTGCTGCCCACTCCGTACTCATGACTAACCTGCTCGGCGATTTGCTCATTGGTCGGGTCAGGATTGCCCTTGTCCAACAGCGCCTGTCGAGCAGCCTTCGATTCTTCGCTATTGGACTCTTGAGCCGCCTTCATTTTTGCCGTAGCGATGGCATCCGCAAGACCATTGGCCAGTTCTACCGAACTCCTTACAAGCTCCATGCGCTCTTGCATGGCCTTTTCATCAGGCTTGTCCAGCTTCTGATTGGCATTTGCGGTATCGCGGTTGAGCCCAACCAAATCATTCACGCCCTCGGCGCTACGCACGACTATCGTGCCCTCGCTGACCGCGCTGCGAGTTTTGCCGTGATCCGAGTCAGTCAGCGCCATACCAAACAAACCACCCAGAGAGGCCGTTGGCCCTCCACCACCACCTGAGCTTCCGGACACGCTCAAGCCAGCCGACTGACTCTTGATCTCGCTGACGTTTTTAATGTCACTGACAATCAACCGATTCGTGTCCAGCAGGTTCTTGTCCGCAGACGCCTCACTGGCAATCACCGCGCCTTGCAGCGTGGTCTTGTCGCCCACATGAATGTTGTAACCACCCGCGCCGGCGAACAGCCCGCTCTGATCCGTCACCGCCTTGTAGTTGCTGTTCATGTTGCCGGCCGCCAGGCTGGCGGAAGCCGCCACCGGCGTGCCGTAGCAGAACGGCGGAATACAGATGCTCCCGCCGAAACCGGCACTGCCCTGCTCGCTCTTCTGGGTCTCGCTGTCCTGACGCGAGGTGATAGTGAGGTTGCCGCCGATATCCGCCTTGATGCTCTGCGCCCGGACTTGCGCGCCAGCCAGGGTGGTGTCCTGTCCACTGCGCAGGACCAGGGAACCGGTATCCAGCGTGCTGTTGACCTGGGTGACCGAATCGCCTGTGCCCATGCTCTTGGCGATGGACGCGCCCAAATCGAGGGTGAAGCCAGTTTGTTGGCCGATATTGAAACTGACACCAATGGCGGTTCTGTCGTTATTGCTGTCGTTGGCCCAGTTCGCGGTGCTCTGCGCGCTTTCCAGGGTGATGTTGTTCTTCGCCTGCAACAGCGTATCGGCCGCTTTCAGGCTACTGCCGATGACATGAATATCGCCCGCCGTTCCCGGCGCGCTGCCATCGGCGATGATCGTCAGGGTTTTACCGGCCGTGAGCGAGCTTTGCTTGGCGGTCTGGCTGTCGTACTCGCTGGTGCTGGTGTTGTGGGTGCTCGCCAGTTCGGTGCCGATCTTGATCAACGAGCCACTGCTCGCGGAAGCGGCTTTCTTGTTCGTATCGTCCGACAGACCATCGTAGGCATCTGACGCCGCGCCCCCCAGGTTGTAACCCGCCAACGCCGCCTGCGCCCACTTCACCGCCTTGAGTCGAGGATCATCCGCGCTGTTCGCGGCTTTGATCGCGCTACGCATGGTGTTGATGCTATCAATCACCATGCCGCCCACCACTCGCCCCACCGCCAGGCTACGGCTCTCGTCGGTGCTGTTCTGACTCGCGCTTTCCATACCGGCGGCGAGGGTCACGTTGGCACCGGTCAGGCTCATGCTCTGGGTGCTGACCAGGTCACTGGCGGTCACGCCAAGCGTGCGACCGGCGTTGAGCGACACATTGCCGGCACTGGAACCGAGGGTGCTGCCGGTCAAGGTGGTTTCCGAGGCGTCACCGGTATGGTTCTGGCTGCTGGTGGACAGGTGCTGGTTGCCGGTCATGTCATCGAGGCCCAGCTTGTTCCCCGTCAGAACGCCGGTGAAGTCGTGGTTCTTTTCCTTGTGCAGTTCGTCGCGGCTGAAGGTGTTTTGCGCCGCGTCGATCTGCAGATCGCGCCCCGCGCTCACCGAGAGGTCCGCGGTGCTCACCAGCGACGAGCCGCGGACCAGTCCGTCTTGCCCTGCGTGGACATCGACGCTGTTGCCGGAGACCAGGCTGCCGACCGCCGTGGTCCGGCTTTCGCTGACCTTGTCGGTCACTTTACTGGCCTTGAATCCACCCAGGCTGCGGCTGTTGCTGTCTTTGTCGTGGCGCGTCTGCGTGCTGTCGACCGCGGCGATAATCGAAATATCGTTGCCGGCCTGGAGCTGCGCCGCGCCTTTTTCCGCGACCACTTGGCTACCTTGAACCACCAGGTTGCGACCGGCCTGAACCGCCAGTTGCTGCGCATCGAGGTGCGAGCCCTGGGCTGTGGTTTCACTGGTGGAGTCGCGGGTGGTCGTGGTTTTGCTGGAAAGGAAGCCATTGCTACCTTTGACCTTGTGCGCTTCGTCGGCGCTACGCGCGTTCTCGCCGGCCGTCAGGTTGACATCCCGCACCGCCTGGGCAATCACCGCACCGGCGGTGCTGCTGAGGCTGGCGGCACGCACGTTGAGGTCGTTGCCCGCACGAAGGCCCAGGTCGCCCTGGGTCTTGAGGCTGCTGCCACTCTCGCTACGGCTGGTTTCGGTACGCCAGTTGTCTTTGTCCCAGTGGTTGCTCTGGTCGCGACTCTCGATGACCGTCGTCAGGTTCAGGTCACGACCGGCGGACAGGCTGGTGACACCGGCGCTACCGCTATTGGCCACCTGCGCCCCCTGCAGGTTGATGTCACGTCCGGCAGTGGCCATCAGGCTGGCCGCCGGATCGGAAACGAACAAACCCGCGACCCGCGACAGGTTGGTCTGGCCGCCCTGCGCACTGTGCGTGGTGATCGTGCTGGACCGCACATTCAGATCACGCCCGGCACTGACCATCAGGCTCTTGTCGGCGGCGATCTGGCCACCGAGATTGTTCAGGTCCTGCGTCGCATCAAGGCTGACGGCGCTGCCTTGAATGCGCCCTTCCAGGTTACTGAGCGTGTCCGCCTTGATCGCGACCACTTGACGTCCCGACAAGCTTGCGCTGTTGACCAGATTGCCCGTCACGTTCAGGTTCAGTTGCTGCCCGGCCATCAACCCGCCCGCACCGTTGATGTCACCATCACGGACCCGCACATACACCTGCGGCACCAGCACGCTGCGTACTTCGCCACTGGCCAAGGTGACATTCTTGGCCACCAACCAGACGATATCGCTGGTCAACTGGGCCATCTGTTCGGCGCTCAGAGCCACACCGGGAATCAGCTTCCAGCTATTGGCGTAGGTGACGGCGTTGTCGATCAGGCCTCGGTACTGCGCTTCGTCGTTGGCATAGCCGTCGACGAAACGGCGACCGGTCAGTTGCGCCACCTGCTCGCGAATCAACTTCTGCTCATAGAAACCATCACCCATGCGTTGCTGGGTCGCCGCCGGGTTCAGGTTCAGCCTGCCGAGCATGTAATCCGAAGACAGCCATTTGGCATAGTTGGTGAAGCGCGGATCGGTCTCGATCAGATAGCCGGAGGTGCTGCTGGGCATCGACCGAAACAGTGCGTTGTCCGGCAAGGCGCTGTTCACCCCGCCGGTGAGAATGCGCTCTGCCACGCCACCGACGTTGTTGGTGGAATTGGCCAGGACCTCGCTGATCGGCGTGAGGCTGGGTGCAGTGATCGTGCGGCTGGACACCTCGCTAGCGCCCACCTTCCCAAGACTCAGGCTGGCGAGCTGGGTACCACTGCCTTGCGGGGCGGTGTTCTGTTTATAGACCGTCGGTTGCAAGGAAATGGCCTGCACACTGGGCGCCGGGTTGTAGGCGGCAGAGTCGATCCCCTGACGGTCGCGGCCTTTGCGCTGGATGCGATAAAAGTGTTCGAGTGCGCCGCTGTCCGTGGTGACCTGCTGTCCGACGACTTCGGTGTTGGTCAGGCTGTTGGCGCTGGCTTGCAACACGCCACCGGCGATGATCCGACTCTTGTCGTTGAGGATCTGGTCGGCGTTGATGCGCAAATTGCCGCCGGCGAGTATTTGCCCGGGATCGGAACTGGCAATCTGGGTTTGGGTCACGACACGGGTCAGGTTGTAGCGGTTCCAGTCGTCATTACTGCCTTCAGGTGTCACCAGAGTGTCGACTTCGTTGTTATAGGTCGAAATCTGATTCGGATCGTAGCGATTGACCGAGCCGGTCAGTTGATACTGTTGCAGCGCCTGGCGCGAGACCTCGACCTCGCGTGTCGAGAAGTGTTCGTTGGTGTTGCGCACAGAAGCCGCGTTCAACGTCAGACCGCCGAGGGCCTCGATAGTCGCACTGGCGTTATTGAGTTCGCGGGCTTGACCGGTGGCCTGGTAGGCGCTGTCCAGCGCCCCACCGATGGCCATGTCACCGACACTGAAGATCAACCCGTGTTCGCTGTTGTTCAGGTATTGCGCACCGATATCCAGCCGCACGCGGGCGGCAATCACCGCCGCCGTGCCGTTTTCGACGGTATTGGTCAGCGTGCCCGCTGCCAGCGACAGCTGGTCACCGTAGATTCGCCCGGTACCCAGGTTGCTCAGGGTGGGCGCGCTCAGCCGGGTGGACTGGCCGTCGATCAGGCCGCGGTTGACCAGCGACTGGCTGGCACTCAGTTGTACCTGTGGGGCACTGATCACACCGACCGCGGCGTTATCGATTTGCCGGGCCGACAGCGTCAGCAGGTTACCCGCCTGCAAGCTGGCCTGGTTGCTCAGTAGCCCCGTGGTTGCCAGTGTCAGGTTGCCATTGGCCTGCAGCAGGCCGGTGTTGACGTAATCGCCATTGAGCGTGAAGGACAAATCACCCAGGCTCAAGGCCTGACCGCTGCCGCTATAGCTGGCGCTGTTGAGCGTCAACGAGCGTCCGGCGACCAAGGTGCCGCCCTGGTTGTTCACGGCTTGGGTTTTAGCCGCCAGATTACGGTCAGTCAGCAAAAACTGAGTACCGGCCGAGATCTTCCCGGACTGGTTGTTCACCACACCGCTTCCGGTCAAGGTCAGTGCCTGATCGGCAATGATCGAGCCGCCTTGGTTGCCCAACTGATCGGCGGTAAGGGTGAGGGTGCGCCCTCCAATACCTTGATCCAGGCCTTGAGTGCCCGCGTTGTCGATCTGCGCCGCGGTCATCAGCAGATCAGCACCGGTGCGAATCAGGCCGCCGCGGTTATCGAGCTTGCCGTCGATAGTGAACGTGAGATCGCCCAGCGCTTCGATGCGCCCACCGTGATTGTCGAGGCTGGCGCCCACGATTGTCGTACCGGTACCGCTCTGTAGTTGCCCGGCGCCGCCATTGCCGATGGTCCCCGCTCTGATGTCCAGGGCCTGCCCGGCACCGACGAAGCCTGCGGTGTTGAGCAACTGGCCCGAGACCAGCGCGATCGATTGCAGCGCCTCAAGGTGACCGCTCCTGTTGTCCAGCAAGCCGTTCGTGGCCGTCAGTGTCAGGCTCGACTTCACCGAACCGAGGCTGCCTTGGTAGTTGTTCAGCGAGGCGGCGGTGACTTTCAGTGCGCCCTGACTGGCGATCACACCTTGACTGTTATCCAGTGCTCCCTGCAAATCAATGCTCGTGAGTGAAAGGCCGCTCTGCAGGACTTCGCCTTTCACGTTGGACAACTGACCGGCCTTGATCCCCACTTGAGCCGCACTGACTTTGGCGCCATCGGTGCGCAAAACCTTCGCAGCAGTGGCGGTCAGCGTGCCCTTTGCGGCCACGCGCGCGCGGCTGACATCGACATCACCCTGGCGGCTGGTGAGCGTCACTTGGGCGGCGGAGGTCTGACTGTCGCTCAAGTCGAGGGCCCCTGCCTGGGCCTGCAAACTCTCGGCGGCGATATTCTGCCCGTGGGCGCTGAGCTGGCCCGAAGCGTCCAGGGTCAATCCGCCGGTCTGACCCAGCTTGCCACTGCTGTCGACCCCGCCGGCCAGGGTCGAGCCGCTGGTACTGCGCAGGTTCGCAACCGTCACCCGGGTATTGCCCTGGGCGGCCACCATACCGCTGTTGTCGAGGTCGGCCGAGGTATTGATCGTCAGGTCGCCCTTGGCGTACAGCGTGCCGCTGTTCTGGACTCCGGTGCCGGCCTCGACCGTGGTCGAACCGGCACTGCTGATCTGCCCGCTGTTTTCCAGACGCCCGTCTGCATGGATGACCACATCGCCGACACTGGCGCCGATCTGCCCGGCATTGCGTACCCCGCCGGCCAGGGTCGAGCCGCTGAAGCTGCGCAGGTTCGCTACCGTCACCCGGGTATTGCCCTGGGCGGACACGATGCCGCTGTTGTCGAGGTCGGACGAGGTATTGAGCGTCAGGTCGCCCTTGGCGTACAGCGTGCCACTGTTCTGGACTCCGGTGCCTGTCTCGACCGTGGTCGAACCGGCACTGCTGATCTGCCCGCTGTTTTCGAGACGCCCGTCTGCCCGGATGACCACATCGCCGACACTGGCGCCGATCTGCCCGGCATTGCGTACCCCGACACCCGCGCCATTGCCCACCAGGACGATCTTGCCGGCATACATACCGCCCAGTTGCGCGACATCAATGCCGACCACCGGCGTGCCCGCTGCGCCGTTGTCGGCGCTGGTCTTGCCGGCCTGGATGTTCAAGTCCTTGGCCCAGATGCCCGCGTTGACCTCGACGGTGCGCGAGATGACTTCGGTGTATTCGCTGTCACGCGTATCCATCCCGGCACCGTTGACGGTTATCTTGCCGCCGTCGACTTGATAACCCTGCAGTACCCCGTTCTCGAACTGCGCCTTGCCAGTGGTGAGGGTCGAGCGATTGGCGTTGATGAAACCACAGCCATCACAGCTGATCCCGGACGGGTTGGCGATCACCACCTGCGCCCGGGACCCGGCCACTTCGACATAGCCGTTGAGCTGGCTCGGGTTGCTCGAATTGACTTCGTTGAGGATCACCCGCGCCGTGCCGCGACCCAACGCCGGATTGGCGTCCACCCAGCCGCCCAGCTGGGTCTGAGTGCTGGTTGCCGAGTTATTGAGGATCACGCCACGCCGATCGACGTCGAACTGTTGATAGGTATTGCGTGACACACCGCCCGCGCTGGGCGCGGTGATGTTGACCTGGGCTACCCCGTTCCCGGTCACCCCGATTCCCGGCTGCTGCGCGGCCGGCGCGCCGGGGTCGGCGACCACGGCCGCCTGGGCCGACGAGGCGTCCAGCATGATCAGGCCGAGCGCCGCCATCAGGGCAAAACGCAGGGGTGTCAGGCGGACTACGCAACCGCCGCCAGACGTTGTACCGGTTGCACTACCACCGGATGATTTCGAGCCGCTGCTCACATTTTCGGCAACCACCATCAACAGGCCACGCGCCTTGTTGAAAATGATCCGATACAGATGCTTGTTAATGATCAATTCCTTTTGAACTGCGCCAGGCCACAGATGCGCCAGACGCCAAAATAATGAGGCCGAAAGCTACTGAAGCAGCGGGTGAGCGGCGAACCAGGCGCGCGCCTCGGCGGGCAGGACTCCGATGCCCTGCCACTTCTTGATACGAAAGCCGCGCTCATCGCCCCGATGCTCCAGGAAGCGGCCAAAGCGTTGCGGCCAGAGCCGACGCAGCAGCAGTCTCGACAGTTGTCGGGTATGCCCGAAAGGCGCGACCCAGTCGCTGATCCAAAGACGCTCGCCACTGTTCCAGTCAGCCTCAGACATGCACACCGGAGCATTGTTCAGATAGCGCTGCTCGGCCTCGGCACTGAGGTTCATCCAGGACATGAAAAACACCGGCGTGCCTTGCTCGCTGGCGAGCATGAACTGGCGCTGCTTGATCGCCGGCAGCAGCAGTGCCGACAAGGTATGCAGCGGCGCATCACGATGCGCCGCCGACTGCATCCACAACCAGACGGCGGAACCGAACACGGTCGCCTCGTTCCAGGGTTCGTCGGACAGCTGGGGGGCAAGGATTTCAAGACTGTCGAAGTGCATGCCGGTCTCCGTCAAAACGACCAGTTGAGGTTGAAGCCCGTGGTTACGGCGGCCGTTTCGAAATGGCTGGGCTTGATGAGCGGTTGGCCGACGAACAGGTCATAGGAAAACTGCTTGTAGCCGCCCCGCACACCGACCACCGAGCCCGCCAGACGGCGCCCGGACAAGGACTGACTGGAATGTCCGCCGACCTCGCCATAGTCGACGCCGAGATAGAGTTCCTGGCCGCTCTGAAAGACAAACCAGCCCAGGTCATTGCGCAAGGTCCAGCCGCGTTCGGCGGAGAGGATCTGTTCGCCATCGAACCCGCGGACGCTGTAGCGCCCACCAATGGAGAAGCGATCCTGAGCGATCAACGGCGAGCGATTCCATTGGCCGCGCCAAGCGCCGATGTAGCGAAATTGCTGCGTCCCCAGACGGAACGGGGTTTGCAACTGGGCGTTGGCGCTGATGATCTTCGGCCGTGACGTCCCCTCGCCGAGGTCTTCTTCCGGTGCTCGCAAGGCATGGTCCGCCCCGGTTCCACGTCGATAGCTCAGGCCCAGATCCAGGGTATTGCTGCCCATGAACTCGCGGTGATCGAGCCCCAGCTCCCAGCCCGCCATACGCCGGCGCTGCACTTCAATTTCGGTGTCGTCGATAGAGTTGCTGGAGGTGCGCGACCAGCCACTGGCCCATGCCGACGTCTTGCGTACGGCATCGCGGTAGAGCAGTCGTGAAAGTTTCAGTTCGACGTTGCTACTGTGGCCCTGATAGTCATAAGTCTGATTGCTCCCGGCCACGGTCTGGTGATAGTCGTACTCGCTGGACGTCAGGCCCAGTTGCCAGTAGTCGTACGGCAGCGAATAGTGCAGGGTGTGCCCTTCAGAACCACGATCACCACTTTTGCCGCCGCCCAGGTTGTGGCTGAAACTGGCATAGAACAGGTCATTGAGCCCCAACGGATTGTCCAGCGACAGCGCGACATTGCCCTGATATTTACCGGTGTCGTAGGTGCCCGAGTCGTCCGTCGACAGACTCAGGCGCGCCACGGAAGCTTGCTTCCAGAGGATCACCACATCGCTTTCTCCCGGCTTGGCGTCAGTGTCGTTTGCCGGCGTAATCTGCACGTCAGCTTCGGCCGTGGGCACCCGCTTGAAGTTCTCCAGGGCTTGTTCGATGTCCCGCAGGTTCAACAGATCACCGGGTTGGGCGGGCATGGCGTTCCACAGCGTCGCCCGCGACGAGGTGCCGTCGGCAAACCGAATGTGTTTGATGCGTCCCGGAACCAGTACCAGAGCAAGCGTCCCTTGGCTCAGGTCCTGAGGGGCGGCCAGCACCCGCGTGGTGACGAAACCCCGCGCGATGATCAGGTTCTGTATGCGCTTCATGGTCAGGTTGATGCCCGCGGCCCCCAGGCAACGGTTCAGCGCCGGATCGGACGCCGGGTTGGCAGCACGCAGCGCCCACTGGAAGGTGGCTGAATCCTCACCTTCGAGC
This sequence comes from Pseudomonas sp. FW306-02-D09B, assembly GCF_058782685.1. NCBI lineage: Bacteria > Pseudomonadati > Pseudomonadota > Gammaproteobacteria > Pseudomonadales > Pseudomonadaceae > Pseudomonas > Pseudomonas sp. FW306-02-D09B. The sequence continues at coordinate 30,019 of NZ_JBYSXY010000006.1, read as the reverse complement.
ACGATATGGCGAATCGTGAAGCATGGCGTTTCATTGGCCGGCAGCAGACCCTGACCATCATCCAGGGAGGCCTTGAGGCGTACGTCAGGAGAGGGTTCGAGCTGCTCGCGCAAGACCCGTTCGCGCTCCTGCTGACGGAGCAACTGCTGCGCGGGCGCAACGGGTTCGGCAGCTGAGGCGGAGAAACTGGCGACGATGGAGAGCACGCATAAGGAGCGTTGCACCGCCACACGACCAAGCCCAAAAGCCAGCGAACGAACAAATGGATGAGGTATAAAAAACACGGCACGTCCCTGATAGTGAAACTTCCTACACGCGCCGTTAGTCCGTGGGTAGCCAGAAAAGTGCAATTCAGAGGGGCAAAAAATAGTCGAGGACGCCTTTTGTGGCGTGGTTCTCATTTTCTTGAGGTGTGAGAGTTGGCAGGAAAAAGTACGTAACCGCGTGCCAAATCCGAGGTGTATTCACACGAAAATATGAAAGGAAGGGATTTTCAGGCATAAAAAAACCCAACCTGAAAGGCTGGGTTTTTTCTTCAAATATGGTCGGGACGGAGTGATTCGAACACTCGACCCCTAGCACCCCATGCTAGTGCGCTACCGGACTGCGCTACGCCCCGACTAGGCGTGAAACCTGTTCCTCATCTCGAGGAACGCTCAAGAATATATCGCAAGCTTTTGAAAACTGGAAGTATTTAAAAGCAGGAATTTATTTCTTGAGTACCACCAGAACATCTTCGAGCTCGGCGATCATCTGGCGGATCATTTGCTTGTATTGAGTGGTGTCGTCTTTGGCTTCATCGCCGGAAAGGCGCAGGCGCGCTCCACCGATGGTGAACCCCTGGTCGTAGAGCAACGCGCGGATCTGCCGGATCATCAGCACATCCTGGCGCTGATAGTACCGGCGATTTCCGCGGCGCTTGACGGGGTTGAGTTGAGGAAACTCCTGCTCCCAGTAGCGCAGCACGTGCGGTTTTACCGCACAAAGCTCGCTGACTTCACCAATGGTGAAGTAGCGTTTGCCTGGGATGACGGGAAGCTCGTCGTTATGACTTGGTTCCAGCATAAGCCTCAACTCGGGCCTTCAACTTCTGCCCTGGACGAAAGGTGACCACACGGCGAGCCGTGATCGGGATTTCTTCTCCCGTTTTCGGATTGCGGCCAGGCCGCTGGCGTTTGTCACGAAGGTCGAAGTTGCCGAAACCGGACAACTTCACCTGTTCGTTGTCTTCAAGAGCGTGCCTGATTTCTTCAAAGAACAGTTCGACCAATTCCTTGGCCTCCCGCTTGTTCAGGCCCAGCTCTTCATACAGACGTTCCGCCATCTCAGCTTTCGTCAAAGCCCCCATACGTCACTTCCTTAACGTGGCGTTCAACCTTTGTTCGAGCGAGGTGAGGATGTTTTGCGTCGTGGTATTCACCTCATCGTCATTAAGAGTGCGCGATGGATGCTGCCAGGTCAAGCCAACTGCAAGGCTTTTTCTATGCGGATCAATACCTTTACCCTGATACACGTCAAATAGCCTGAGGTCCGTCAGCCATTCGCCTGCATTTTCACGGATTACGTCCAGTACGGCACTGGCTGCAACGTCTTTGTCCGCCAGCAGCGCAAGGTCTCGACGCACTTCAGGAAAGCGCGACAACTCGCTGAATTTAGGCATTTTGCCCAACGCCACTTCGGCCAGCACCAGCTCAAAAACGAAGACCGGACGGTCGAGACCGAGGGTTTTCGACAATTCAGGGTGGATAGCGCCGATGTAGCCGACTACGCGACCTTCACGCTCGATGCGCGCGGTTTGACCCGGGTGCAACGCAGGGTGGCTGCCTGGTACGAATTTGAACGAATCCAGTGCACCGGCAAAGCCCAGCACCGCTTCCACGTCGGCTTTGACGTCGAAGAAGTCCACGGTATCGCGACCCTGTGCCCAGCCTTCCGGCAGACGGCCGCCGCAGACCACACCGGCCAGCATCGGCTCTTGCTTCAGGCCTTCCAGCTGACCGACGAAGCGCAGGCCGCTTTCGAACAGACGGACGCGGTCCTGTTGACGGTTCAGGTTGTGCTGAAGCGCCTTGACCAGACCCGGCCACAGAGACGAACGCATGGCGGCCATGTCGTTGGAGATCGGGTTGGCCAGCAACAGAGGCTCGACGCCTGGGTTGAACAGTTCGAACTGCTTCGGATCGATGAAGCTGTAGGTGATCGCTTCCTGATAACCACGAGCCACCAGCAGGCGGCGCAGCTCAGGCAGATCGCTACGCGCTTCAGCCTTGGCTTGCGGTGCCAGACGGGCTTGCGGGTAACGAACCGGCAGACGGTTGTAACCGTACAGACGGGCCAGCTCTTCGATCAGGTCGACTTCCAGGCTGATATCGAAGCGATGGCTTGGCACTTCTACGTGCCACTGCCCTGCCCCGTCCGCGGAAATCTTCAGGCCCAAAGCGCTGAGCAAACGCTCGACTTCGGCTGAGTCCATTTCCATACCCAGCATCTGGGTGATGCGCTGGGCACGCAGGGTGACCGGAGCAATCGACGGCAGGTGCTGCTCGCTGACGGTTTCGATGATCGGGCCAGCTTCGCCTCCGGTGATTTCCAGCAGCAGGCCAGTGGCGCGCTCCATGGCTTCACGGGCCAGCTGCCAGTCCACGCCACGCTCGTAGCGGTGCGAGGCGTCGGTGTGCAGGCCGTAGGAACGAGCCTTGCCAGCAACGGCGATCTGATCGAAGAACGCGCTTTCAAGGAAGACATCGCGAGTGGTCGCGGAAACACCGCTGTGCTCGCCACCCATCACGCCAGCAATCGCCAGGGCGCGGGAGTGGTCGGCAATCACCAGCGTATCGCTACGCAGGCTGACTTCCTGACCGTCGAGCAGCACCAGCTTCTCGCCCTCTTCGGCCATACGCACGCGGATGCCGCCATTGATTTCGGCGAGATCGAAAGCGTGCAGCGGTTGACCCAGTTCCAGCATCACGTAGTTGGTGATGTCGACGGCAGCATCGATGCTGCGCACGTCAGCACGACGCAGACGCTCGACCATCCACAGCGGCGTAGGCCTGGACAGGTCGACGTTACGGATCACGCGCCCCAGGTAACGCGGGCAAGCGGCGGGCGCCAGGACCTCAACCGAACGCACTTCATCGTGCGCGGCTGGAACACTGGCAACGACCGGGCGCGTGACTTCGGCAGCATAGAGCGCACCGACTTCACGGGCCAGACCGGCCAGGGACAGGCAGTCGCCGCGGTTCGGGGTCAGGTCGACCTCGATGCTGGCGTCGTCCAGGCTCAGGTATTCACGAATGTCCTGACCGACCGGCGCATCGGCCGGCAATTCCATCAGGCCGTCGTTGCCTTCACCGATCTGCAATTCGGCTTGCGAGCACAGCATGCCGTTGGACTCAACGCCACGCAGCTTGGCTTTCTTGATTTTGAAGTCGCCTGGCAGTTCGGCACCGATCATGGCGAACGGGATCTTCAGGCCCGGGCGCACGTTTGGCGCGCCGCAAACTACCTGGAAGGTCTCCGTGCCATTGCTGACCTGGCAAACACGCAGCTTGTCGGCGTCCGGGTGCTGCTCGGTGCTCAGCACCTCGCCCACCACCACGCCACTGAATTCACCGGCGGCCGGCGTAACGCTATCGACCTCAAGACCGGCCATCGACAGACGAGCAACCAGCTCGTCGCGACTTACCTGCGGGCTTACCCAGCCGCGCAGCCATTGTTCACTGAATTTCATCCTGCTCTCCTAAGAATTCGTTACGACTAGCGAAATTGCGCGAGGAACCGCAAGTCGTTGTCGAAGAACAGACGCAAGTCGTTCACGCCGTAACGCAGCATGGCCAGACGCTCAACGCCCATGCCGAAGGCAAAGCCCGAAAACTCTTCCGGGTCGATCCCGGACATGCGCAACACGTTCGGGTGAACCATGCCGCAGCCCATCACTTCCAGCCAGCCAGTCTGCTTGCAGACGCGGCAGCCTTTACCGCTGCACATCACGCATTCCATGTCGACTTCGGCGGACGGCTCGGTGAACGGGAAGTACGAAGGGCGGAAACGCACTGCCAGTTCTTTTTCGAAGAACACGCGCAGGAACTCTTCGATGGTCCCTTTCAGGTCGGCGAAGTTGATATCGCGGTCGACCAGCAGGCCTTCGACCTGGTGGAACATCGGCGAGTGAGTGATATCGGAGTCACTGCGATACACACGGCCTGGGCAGACGATGCGGATCGGCGGCTGTTTCGATTCCATGGTGCGGACCTGTACCGGCGAGGTATGGGTGCGCAGCAACATGTTCGCATTGAAATAGAAGGTGTCATGCATCGACCGGGCCGGGTGATGGCCTGGGATGTTGAGCGCTTCGAAGTTGTGATAGTCGTCTTCGACCTCAGGGCCTTCGGCAATGCCGTAGCCGATATGGGTGAAGAACTGTTCGATACGTTCCAGAGTGCGAGTAACCGGATGCAGACCACCGGAGGTCTGACCACGGCCAGGCAGGGTCACATCAATGGACTCGGCGGACAGTTTGGCGGCCAGGTCGGCCTCTTCAAACAGTGCCTTGCGCGCATTGAGAACCTCTGTGACACGCTCCTTGGCAACGTTGATCAGGGCACCGACTTGCGGGCGCTCTTCTGCCGGCAAATTCCCCAGGGTCTTCATCACCTGAGTCAATTCACCCTTTTTGCCAAGGTAGTGAACCCGGATTTGCTCCAGGGCATTGATATCTTCAGCGCTTTGCACAGCCTCTAGTGCTTGAGAGACCAGCGCATCCAGGTTTTCCATGTACAGACTCCAGATACAAAATAGGGGAAGAGCTTGAAGGCTCTTCCCCTATTTATGACGTTTAACACCTGAGCCCACAGAGGTGAGCCCGGGTGACTGTCGGGGGTACTTAAGCCAAGGTGGCTTTAGCTTTCTCGACAATCGCAGCAAACGCCGCTTTTTCGTTCACTGCCAGATCAGCCAGAACCTTACGGTCGATCTCAATGGACGCTTTTTTCAGGCCGGCGATGAAACGGCTGTAGGACAGACCGTTGATACGTGCACCAGCGTTGATACGAGCGATCCACAGAGCGCGGAACTGACGTTTTTTCTGACGACGGTCACGGTAGGCGTATTGGCCTGCCTTGATTACCGCTTGCTTGGCAACACGGAATACGCGCGAGCGAGCGCCGTAGTAGCCTTTAGCAAGTTTCAGAATTTTTTTGTGACGTTTACGGGCAATGACGCCACGCTTTACACGAGCCATGAGTTACTTCCTCTATTCTTAACCAAAAATTAACGAAGGCGCAGCATGCGCTCGACTTTTGCCACGTCAGACGGATGCAGCAAGCTGCTACCGCGCAGTTGACGCTTACGCTTGGTCGACATTTTGGTCAGGATGTGGCTCTTGAAAGCGTGCTTGTGCTTGATACCGTTAGCAGTTTTCAGAAACCGCTTAGCAGCACCACTTTTAGTTTTCATCTTTGGCATGTTCGGATACTCCGCATTCAGTTGATAAACATAATCGCAAGGCCTGCCGTGCCCTGTTGATTACTTCTTCTTTTTCGGGGCGATGACCATGATCAGCTGGCGTCCTTCCATCTTAGGATGCTGTTCGACCGAACCGTACTCGAGCAGGTCACCTTCAACCCGCTTGAGGAGTTCCATCCCCAGCTCCTGGTGGGCCATCTCACGGCCGCGGAATCGCAAGGATACCTTGGCCCTGTCCCCGTCACTCAGGAAACGTACCAGGTTGCGCAGTTTTACCTGGTAATCCCCTTCCTCCGTCCCTGGACGAAACTTGATTTCTTTTACCTGAATCTGCTTCTGGTTCTTTTTCGCTGCGGCAATCTGCTTCTTCTTTTCGAAGATCGATTTGCCGTAATCCATCACACGGCAAACCGGTGGGATTGCGTCGGCGGAAATTTCCACCAGATCCAGTTTGGCTTCTTCAGCAATACGAAGCGCTTCATCAATCGAGACGATGCCAATCTGCTCGCCGTCAGCGCCAATTAACCGAACCTCGCGTGCCGAGATATTCTCGTTGATCGGGGCTTTCGGTGCAGCTCGTTTATCTTGTCTCATTTCACGCTTAATAATAATTACTCCGAATCTGGGCGACCACGCCGGGAAACCGCTTGCGCGAGGAACTCAGCGAACTGGGCGACGGGCATCGAGCCCAGGTCAGCACCTTCACGAGTACGCACAGCGACAGTCTGCATCTCGACTTCCCGATCTCCAATAACCAAGAGATAGGGAACCTTGAGCAAAGTATGCTCGCGGATTTTAAAGCCGATCTTTTCATTTCTCAAGTCAGACTTGGCACGAAAACCGCTTTGATTGAGAGTTTTTTCAACTTCAGCGGCAAAATCTGCCTGTTTATCAGTGATATTCATGATCACTGCCTGAGTCGGAGCCAGCCACGCAGGGAACGCGCCCTCGTAATGCTCGATCAGAATCCCGACGAAACGCTCGAAGGAACCCAGGATCGCCCGGTGCAACATTACCGGGTGCTTGCGACTGTTGTCTTCGGAGACGTATTCGGCTCCCAGACGGATCGGCAGGTTAAAATCGAGCTGCAAGGTACCACATTGCCAGACACGACCGAGGCAATCTTTTAGCGAGAACTCGATTTTCGGACCGTAGAAAGCACCCTCGCCCGGCTGCAGATCGTACGGCAGGCCCGCACTATCAAGGGCTGAGGCCAGCGCCGATTCTGCGCGATCCCACAGCTCATCGGAGCCGACGCGTTTTTCCGGACGAGTGGACAGCTTCATTTCGACGTCGGTAAAGCCGAAATCGGCGTAGACATCCATGGTCAGCTTGATGAACGCCGCGGATTCGGCCTGCATCTGCTCTTCAGTACAGAAGATGTGTGCATCGTCCTGGGTGAACCCGCGCACGCGCATGATACCGTGCAGCGCACCGGACGGCTCGTTACGGTGGCAAGCACCGAACTCGGCCAGACGCATCGGCAGTTCACGGTAGCTTTTCAGGCCCTGATTGAACACTTGCACGTGGCAAGGGCAGTTCATCGGCTTGATCGCGTAGTCGCGGCTTTCCGACTGCGTGGTGAACATATTCTCGGCGTAGTTGGCCCAGTGCCCGGATTTCTCCCACAGGCTACGGTCAACCACTTGCGGAGTCTTGATCTCCAGGTAACCGTTTTCACGCTGAACCTGACGCATGTACTGCTCGAGTACCTGGTACAGGGTCCAGCCGTTCGGGTGCCAGAAAACCATGCCCGGCGCTTCTTCCTGGGTATGGAACAGGCCGAGACGCTTGCCGATCTTGCGATGGTCGCGCTTTTCGGCTTCTTCGATACGCTGGATGTAGGCCGCCAGTTGCTTCTTGTCAGCCCAGGCAGTGCCGTAAACGCGCTGCAGTTGCTCGTTTTTGGCATCGCCGCGCCAGTAGGCGCCGGACAGCTTGGTCAGCTTGAAGGATTTCAGGAAGCGGGTGTTCGGCACGTGCGGACCGCGGCACATGTCGACGTATTCTTCGTGATAGTACAGACCCATGGCCTGCTCGTTCGGCATGTCTTCGACCAGGCGCAGCTTGTAGTCTTCGCCGCGACTGGTGAACACGTCGATCACTTCGGCGCGCGGAGTGACTTTCTTGATGACGTCGTAATCTTTTTCGATCAGCAGGTGCATGCGCTGTTCGATCGCCGCCAGGTCGTCCGGAGTGAAAGGACGCTCGTAGGCGATGTCGTAATAGAAGCCTTCATCGATGACCGGACCGATCACCATTTTCGCCGTCGGGTACAGCTGCTTGACCGCGTGGCCAATCAGGTGAGCGCAAGAGTGGCGAATGATCTCCACCCCCTCTTCATCCTTGGGCGTGATGATTTGCAGGGTCGCGTCGCTGTCGATGACATCGCTGGCGTCAACCAGCTTGCCGTTGACCTTGCCGGCCACGGTGGCCTTGGCCAGACCGGCACCAATGGATGCGGCGACCTCGGCTACGGAAACCGGATGATCGAAGGAACGTTGACTGCCGTCGGGAAGAGTAATAGTGGGCATGGCGCCTCCTCTCCTAGTGGTGACCCCTACCAAAGGTCACGTGGGTTGGGATGAGCAGCCAGTACGCGATTCAGTCCAGGCCATTCAATAATGAACGCCTGCCTTACAGCGGCAGGAGCCTTGTGGCCAACCGGGAACCGAACCAGAGTGACTGGAGATCAAATCAGGGTTATTCGGGTATTGGCCGCTACCGGAGAACAGATCGTCCAGAGCCTGAAAATACCCAAGCGCTGGATCCTAGCACAGATGAACGGTCGTCGCCGCGACCTTGTTTGACCAACGCCGAATTCAGGGCATTTGCATTAAAAAGTGAACTTGAGATGTACGGCCCACCTCGAATAGGCTGAGAATCGCCACACATTATCGACCTCACGGAGTTCCAGCTATGCGTCTTATCCGCCTTATCGCCCTTGCCTCCCCACTGTTCATGCTGCTCCCGCTGAGCGCACAGGCTGCCTGGCCTGCCGGGGTTCGCGAAAGCTATATGAAGGATTGCGTTTCCGCCGCCAGTCAGAGCGTCGACCAGAAGTCCGCCGAATTGCATTGCGCTTGTGGCGCGGACAAGCTCAACGAGAAGTTTACAACGGCCGAAATCAGCGAGCTGATGAGCAAGACAAAACAGCCGAGCGCAGAGCTGCGAACCAAGGCGCTGGACGCCATTCAGGATTGCCGGGTCAAGAAATAAGCTGCTGCGAGGCTAAAAACAACGCCTCTGGCGAGTAGAAAATAGCCAAAAAACCGCTATTTCAGACAAATTACGCAGCTTTTACAGCTTTTTTTACAGGACATGTATTTGGCTGCAGGCCTTTTAAACCGGGGCTTCCAGCCATATACAGTGACAAAGAACAGACGATACGAAGGCAAACAGCACGTCCGGGGGGCTCCCAAATCGAACATTTCGACTATGATACTCCGGTGTGCCCAGTTGGCCTGAGCAGCACAGCACTACTGAAAATATATGTTTCTTGGAGATACACCATGTCTAATCGCCAAACCGGCACCGTTAAATGGTTCAACGATGAAAAAGGCTTCGGCTTCATCACTCCTCAAGGTGGCGGTGACGACCTGTTCGTACACTTCAAAGCTATCGAAAGCGACGGTTTCAAAAGCCTGAAAGAAGGCCAAACCGTTTCCTTCGTGGCTGAGAAAGGCCAAAAGGGTATGCAAGCTGCACAAGTTCGCCCAGAGTAATTTCCTGGCGCACTAAAAAAACCCCGTCCATGTGACGGGGTTTTTTATGGGCGCAACCAAAGCCTGAAGCAATCAGCCGCAGTTGACGCGGGTAATGACCAGGTTGGCATCGGTGTTGAGATTCAAACGATCCGAACGGTATTCCAGAGTGATCATGTCGTTCGGCCTGAGGACTCGTGCAGTCTGCGACCCGGAACGCGTGCGGGCCTGTTCCAGCAACTCTGGCGAAGCCTTTTTGCCAATGACGAATTCGGCAGCCTTTGCCTCACAACGACCGTTACCGGCCCCGGCTACCACAGGGTCTTTTGCCGACTCGGAGGTACTGCTGCAACCCGCCAACATGACGGCGGCCAGCAAAGTACCCAATGACGCGAGCTTCCAAGGCATGACGCCTCCTTTTCAATAGTTGAACTGCATTCGTGCGACAGCCGTTTGGGCGCTTGGTTTCATGGTCAGTGCCATCCCCCGCCTTCAAAGCCGTCAAACACGCAAGTTTGCCTGAGCTATCACCTGCTGTTCAGTGCGCAATCGTGACTGAATATGAGCAGACTCAGTAGATATCGATGTAATCAAAGGGTGGCTTCGGCCAGTTCTGCTTCAATGCGTTGAATATCTGCATGACCCAGACCTCATCACTGGCGGCAACCATGCCTACATACCCGGAGCCCTTGGCCCACGTCTCAAGGCGAAACAGCAGCCCGTCGATATCCGTTCCGCCGACAACACCTGACGAAATGTAGGCAATTCCTGACTTGGTGACCCGCAACTGGGTGTGCGTATCGTCGCTGGCAGACGCCAGCAGCTGGCGCACTGCCTCTAGCGTCAAGCCATCCGGGGTATTCAAATCGATCTGCACAGCACTGTCCTTGAAATCTACAAAGCCCAAGTGTCGCATAGCCCTCCGTTCATGCCTAAGTCGGAGTGCCAAAAGCTGCGCAAGGTGGTTAACTCAACAGACAGACTTCCCGACCTCGCGAGACACTCATGACCACCGTGACAATCGACGCCGACATCAAAGTCAGCTGGCCCCAAGGCCACAGCTCTTACAGCCCCAGCACCCCGGAAGAGCTGGCAATCATTGGCATAGACCTGCTGGTCAAGGACCTGGGCACGAAAGCTGCTCAACAGTTCATCGAACAGGTATTCGAGAAGTACCCCATCGACGACATGGGCGCCGCCCACACGTAAAGGGAGTAAAACCCCGCAGGCTGGCACCTGCGGGGCATGACTTACTTGAGACGGGCGAGACGCGCCGTCAGCAAGTCAAAGAAGCCCTGAGCATCGCCGTTTGCGACCCAGAACGCATTCTTCGGGGCTTTCAGGCCGTCGTACCAGTCAACGATGGTCTGGCCAAAGGTCGGCCCTTCGCGACTGTCGACGACCACGTTCACCGCACGACCGGTAAACAGTTCCGGCTTGAGCAGGTACGCGATCACCGTGGCGTCATGCACCGGGCCACCAGGAATACCGTAGTGTTCCATGTCGCCTTTGACGTATTCGTTGAGAATATCGCCCACCAGTTTGCTGGCGTTGTTGTTCAGCGCGGCAATCTGCTTCAAGCGAGCGTCACTGGTCAGAATCTTGTGAGTGACGTCCAGCGGCAGATAGGTCAGCTTGACGCCGCTTTTGAGGACCACTTCAGCTGCCTGCGGATCGGCGAACAGATTGAACTCGGCCACCGGGGTAATGTTGCCGCCGTTGAAGTGCGCACCGCCCATGATCACCACTTCCTTGATGCCTTGGGTGATTTCCGGATCCTGAATCAGCGCCAACGCCAGGTTGGTCTGCGGCCCGAGCATTGCGATAGTGATGCTGTGAGGCTTGGCCGCGCGCAACGTGTCAATCAGGTAACTGACCGCATCGCCTTTGGCCAGACCTTTCTTCGGCTCGTGCACCGTGACACCCGACAAGCCTTCCTTGCCATGAATGTTCTCGGCATAGATTGGCGTGCGCATCAGCGGTTTCGGTGCACCCGCATACACCGGCACGTCTTCGCGCCCTGCCCACTCGCGGGCCAGCCGCGCATTACGCGAGGTTTTGTCCAGGCGCACGTTACCGGCAACGGTAGTCAGTGCGCGAATGTTCAGTTCTTCGGGCGACGCCAGGGCAAACAGCAGCGCCACCACGTCGTCGGCACCTGGATCGGTGTCGATGATCAGATCTATCTTTTCCGCCGCGTGGGCGCCTGTAGCGGTGAGCAAGGACAAAAGCAGCAGACTCCGGATCAGGTGATGCAGGCGTTGAGCATAGCGGTACATAGCGCACTCCTTGTGCGTTGATAAATCGAATCGGGATATGACGGACTAGAAAGTCACCCCTGCGACCAGCACGATGTTGCAGTACGGCTGACATTCGCCCGTACGAACAATCGCCCGCGCCTGTCGGCTAAGGGCTTTAAATTCTTCATGACTCAGCAACCGCCGCTGGCCCATCGCGGCATTGGTCGTCAGCTCGTCGATCGCCTGCAGCGCCGGCGGCTGCTTGAGCAGGATTTCTTCGGCCAGCACATGGCTTTCCACCTGCATTTCACTGAGCACGACGCGTAAGGTACTGACGAAGTCCGGAATGCCCTGGGTCAACGCCAGGTCGATCAACTCAACGCCAGGCGGCACCGGCAGACCGGCATCGCCAATCACCAGCATGTCGCCATGCCCCAGAGAGGCAATCAGCCGCGACAACGCGATATTGAGCAAGGGTGTTTTTTTCATGATGCTTTGAAGGCCTGTACGTCTGACAAGGAAGGAATCGAGGGTTGTGCGCCGGCCCGCGTCACCGACAAGGCTGCTGCGACCTGACCAAAACGAATGGCCTCGACTTCGCTTTTGCCAGCAGCCAATGCCGCAGCAAAACCGCCGACAAAGGTGTCACCAGCCGCCGTAGTGTCGACGGACTTGACCTTGGGTGCCGGGAAATGTTCGCAGCCCTGCCCGTTGGCAAACAATGAACCCTGGGGCCCCAACGTGATGATGACCTTGCCGGCACCGGCGGCGATCAATCGGCTCGCAGCCAGCTCGGCGCTCTCCAGAGAGTCCACCGGCAAACCGCTCAGGGCCGACGCTTCACTTTCATTGGGGATCAGGTAATCGATTGACGAATACCAGTCGGCCGGCAATGGGCTCGTTGCCGGCGCCGGATTCAGGATCACCGTCTTGCCCAGCTCACGACCGCGTTTGAGGGCATAACCAACCGTGTGCATCGGCACTTCAAGCTGACAGATGATCACGTCGGCCGCTGCAAGCACCGCATCGAACCCCGCGACCATGCCAGGTGTCAGCTGACCGTTGGCACCCGCAACGATAACAATCGCATTCTGGCTGTTGTCATCGACCACGATCAGCGCCACGCCGCTGGAGCCCTCGACCGATGTCAGCGCCTGACAATCGATCTGTTCTGCCAGCAGCGCTGCGCGTAATTGCTCGCCATAAGCATCGTCACCCACGCAGCCGATCATCGACACCCGCGCACCCAGCCGGGCAGACGCGACCGCCTGATTAGCACCCTTGCCGCCCGACACGGTGGCAAACGACTCGCCATGCAGCGTTTCTCCGGCATGTGGCAACCGCTGGGCGCGGGTCACCAGGTCCATGTTCAGACTGCCTACAACCACTACTTTTGCTGGCATACATCCCTACTCATCAATTCGCTTCAGCGGTATTGGTCGAATACGCCGGCCAGCGGCGCGGTCGACTCTCGCATGACAATGCTGGGCCTCACGATCCGCTGATCGGTCGCCAGTTCAGGGGTCGCGATCCGTCGCAACAATACCTCCGCAGCCATTTCTCCAAGCTCCAGGATCGACTGGCCGACGGTGGTCAACGCCGGATAGACATAACGGCTCATTTGAATATCGTCGAAACCGATGACCGAAAGCTCGCTCGGCACCCGGATATTGCGCTCGGCGGCGGCCCGCAGTACGCCGATACCAATCATGTCGTTACCGGCAAAAATTGCGCTGGGCGGGTGTTTTTCCAGCAACATTGTCGCCGCGTTGTAACCGCCAATGCTGGTGAAGTCACTTTCGAGCATCCATTCCCCCGGCACTTCGACGCCAGCCTCTTTCAAGGCCCGGCAGTAACCTGCCAGACGCATCTGCGCCACGCTGGTATGTGCCGGACCTCCAATAGTGGCGATGTCGCGATGGCCCAGCTCGAGCAAATGCCGGGTCGCAAGATAAGCACCGTATTCATGATCGATGCGTACCATGTCCGCATCGAGCCCCTCCAACCCACGGTCGACGATCACCATCGGCGTGCGCACGCCCGCCAGCCCTTGCGCCAACCCGCTATCGCCGCCGGCGGACGCGACAATCAGCCCGTCGATGCGTTTTTCCAGCAGCACGCGCAGGTAACTGCGCTGCTTGTCCGGGTTGTCATCGGAGTTGCAGAGGATCACGCAATAACCGTTACGCTCGCAGTAATCCTCGATACCACGGGCCAATTCCGCGAAGTACGGGTTGAGACTGTTGGGCACCAGCAGACCGATAGTTGCGGTGGTTTTCGCTTTGAGCGAGCGCGCCACGGCACTGGGCACGTAATCCAGGCTTTTGATCGCGGCCTCGACCTTGAGCCGAACCTCTTCACTGACCGGCCGGGTCTTGTTCACCACGTGGGAAACCGTGGTGTAGGAAATCCCCGCGAGCGCTGCTACATCCTTGATAGTCGCCATGATTCAGCTCCGTCGACTTGCACGTTGGCTGCGGTAGGTGTCCAGCACCACCGCGACCACGATCACCGCGCCGGTAATGATGCGCTTGGTCGGTTCGGTCGCGCCGATTTGCGCCAGTCCGGCAGCCAGTACAGAAATGATCAGGACGCCGAAAAAGGTGCTGATCACCGAGCCGCGACCGCCCATCAGGCTGGTGCCACCGATCACCACGGCAGCGATGACTTGTAGCTCCAGGCCGGAACCGGCATTCGGGTCCGCCGCTTCCAGGCGGGAAATCTGGAACAGCGCGGCAATACCCGCCAGCAACCCCATCAGGCTGAACACCAGAATCTTGTAGGGTTTTGGGTTGATACCCGCCAGACGCACAGCTTCCTCGTTGGTACCGATACCGATCAGGTAGCGACCGAACACGGTACGGGTCAACACCGCCTGGGCGATGAAGATAACCAGCAACGCGATAATGAATGACGGTGAAATACCCAAGGCAATCGGATTGGACAGCCAGGCAAAGGCATCACCGATATAGGCCGTGCGCGAGCCGGTCATCTGATAGGCAACGCCGCGAGCCATCTCCAGCACACCCAGCGAAACAATGAACGACGGAATGCGCCAGGCCACGGTGATCGAACCGGTGATGGTCCCGGCCACTGCGGCGGCGGCCATACCCAGCAGCGCTGCCGGCAAGACACTCCAGCCCCAGCCGAGGATCGCCACGCTGACAGTAGAGCCCGCCAAGGCCAGCACCGAACCCACCGAGAGGTCGATGCCGCCGATGATCAACACGAACGTCATGCCGACTGCGAGCACCATCAGGTCCGGAATCTGATTGGCCAGCGTACTGAAGGTGTCATAAGAGAGGAAATGGCTGCTCAAGACCGAGAACAACGCAATCATCGCCAGCAAGGCACCAGCCAGGCCCAGATAGGTACCGAGGCCGTAAAAATTGCTACTACGTTTGCCAGCAGACAGTGCAGTTATCATGGGAGATCCCTAGGCGCCGCTTCATGGAGCAACGCATCACGTTTTTGGTAGCCGGCAAAAGCGGCGGCAAGCAAATCATCCTGAGTCCAGCTGTCGCGCTCGAAGGTGTCGATCAAGCGTCCGGCCGACAACACGCCAATACGGTCGCAGATCAACATCAGCTCGCGCAGATCACTGGACACCACCACCAGCGCCTTGCCCTGACGCGTCAACTCGCCAAGCAACGCGTAAATATCAAATTTGGCACCGACATCGATGCCGCGAGTCGGCTCATCGAACAACAGCACCGAACACTCACGCTCAAGCCAGCGGCCAATCACCACCTTCTGCTGATTGCCGCCCGACAACTCGCAAACCAGCTGCGCAGGACCGGAGCTGCGAATGTGCATTGCGTCGATCTGACGCTGCGCCAGCGCCATCTCGTCACGCGTATTTACAATGCCGCCACTGGAGATCACCGGCATATTGCCCAGGGCGATGTTGGCGCTGACCGACTGAGTCAGCAGCAGCCCCTCGCCTTTGCGATCTTCGGTAATCAGGGCAATGCCGTGACCGACCGCATCGGCGGGCGAACGAATGCTCACCACTTTCGCCGGTGAACCAAGCGCGACCGTGCCACTGTCTGCCGCATCGGCACCGAAAATCAGCCGCAACAGCTCCGTGCGCCCCGCCCCGATCAAACCGGAAATTCCGAAAATCTCGCCGCTGCGCACCTCGAAAGACACATCGCGAACTTTGTCCGAACGGCTCAACCCTTTGACAGTCAGGGCCGGTGCGCCGATCTGCCGCGGACCGAGATCGATGTGTTCGCCCAATTCGCGGCCGACCATCAGATTGACCAGTTGCTCGCTGTTGTAATTGGCCATCGGCTCGACGCAGATCAGATTGCCGTCACGCAATACCGCGATGCGCTGAGCAACCCGCGCCAGCTCTTCCAGCCGATGGGAAATATAAATGATCGCCACGCCACGAGCTTGCAGGCGGGTAATTTGCTCAAAGAGCATCTCGACTTCGCGAGCCGTCAACATCGCTGTCGGCTCATCGAGAATCAGCACATGGCAGTCGCCGATCAGGTTGCGCGCGATCTCGACCATTTGCTGATGACCGATCCCGAGCTCACCGACCAGCGTGTCCGGATCGATCGCATCGAGCCCGACCTGAGCCATCGCGGCGATTGCCGCTTTGCGCAGTTGCTTGCGACTGATCCAGCCGCCATTGCTCGGCAGGTTGTCGAGAAACAGGTTCTCTGCGACAGACAGGGTCGGCAGTAGATTGAGTTCCTGCATGACCATGCGAATACCCAGCTCTTCTGCCTGGGTTCGGCTGCCAGGACGGTAATCGCGCCCCTGGAACTGCATTTGGCCGGTGGTCGGAGTGACCAGCCCGCCAATGATTTTCGAGAGCGTGCTTTTGCCGGCACCGTTCTCGCCGGTCAACGCCAGCACTTCACCACGCATCAGCGTCAGGTCAATGCCGGTCAATACCGGTTGCGCATAAGTCTTGCCGATACCGCTGACCGAGAGGACCGCGTTCGGAGCACAAACTGACATAAAAAACTCTCCATGCGCTCGCCCTTGCGAGCGAGCGCCGCTGTATCGCCAGAATGACTACTTGGTAACCAGCTCAACCGGAGTTTCGATTACGCCGTTGGTGCCGCTGTCGACCTTTTCGCCCTTGAGCATTTTCAGGGCAGTCTCGATGCCGAACACCGCCTGTTTGGCTGCAAACTGATCGGCAGTCGCCAATACGCGGCCATCCTTGAGCATTGGCTTGATGGCATTGATGTTGTCGTAACCGACCACTTGCACCTTACCCGCCTTGCCTGCTGCGCGCACCGCCGAAACAGCACCGACCGCCATGCTGTCGTTGCCCGCCAGCAGAGCCTTGGTTTGCGGGTATTCGCTGAGTATCGAGGCGGCAACCTTGTTGCCTTTATCGATTTCCCAGTCACCGGACTGCAACGAGACGACCTTGATCTGCGCCGCTTCCATTGCGTCCTTGAAGCCAGCGGTGCGAGCCTGGGCGTTGGTGGTGGTGGAAACACCTTCGATGATGCCGACTTCGTCACCGGCCTTTAGCTGTTTGGCCAGGTACTCGCCGACCAGACGCGCGCCTTTGCGGTTATCCGGGCCTACGAACGGTACGGTCATGTTCTTGCTTTTGACGACGGCCGGGTCCAGCTGGTTGTCGATGTTGATCACGGTGATACCGGCATCGATAGCCTTCTTGATCACCGGAACCATCGCTTTGGAGTCGGCTGGCGCAATCACCAGCGCATTGACCTTGGCCAGAATCATTTGCTCGACAATGCGCGTCTGACCAGCGGTGTCCGTTTCGTCCTTGATGCCATTGGAGATCAGGTCGAAATCGGCAGAATGCTCTTTCTGGTAAGCCTTGGCGCCATCCTCCATGGTCAGGAAGAATTCGTTGGCCAGGGATTTCATGACCAGCGCGACTTTCGGTTTTTCAGTGTCGGCAAAGGCCGAAGAGAGGGGCAAAGCGGCGGATGCGGCAGCCAGCATAGCGACAGCGAGAAGACGTCCAGCGAATGGCAGCTTCATGAGTTCACTCCGATCTTATGATTATTGTGAGCAACGCTTGCACTGCATACGCTTCAAACCCGTTCACCAGCGCTCTGATACGCGGGAACGAGGATCGCCGCGCCCACGGAACCAAACCGTCGACAGGGCTGCGCAAACGTTTGCGTAGACCGAACTATGCGAACCCTTTCGACATTTGTCAACGGTCAGAAAAAACCGTTTTGTGGTCTGTCTGGCGAAAAAACGGCAATGCCGATTATGCCGTGGTGTTGACCACCGATCCGCTATTGGCACCCTTGGCCAGCTCCTTGACCAGGCTGCTGCTCACCTCCATCAGCGCACCGTTGGTTTGAGCGATCTGCCCCTGAATCGCCATGACCGCGGTGGTCTTGGCTTCCGGCGTCGGATATGACGCGGCCTGGGCCGCAGCCAGTTGCTGTTGTTGCTGGCGCAATTGCTCTTGCAGTTCCTTCATGCGCTTGAGCAGCATCTTCACCGTGATGCTTTGGTTACCACCGTCATCCGCTTGGGTCTCAGCGCCCTGGTTTTGCCCTACCGGACCTGTCTTGACTTGCTTGCTGTCACCTTCCTTGCCAGCCGTCAGTTGTGTCTCGGCTTCTGCCCTCGCGTCGTTCAATGAGTTGATCGTAGCGAGCGACTTGCCGCCAATCGTGATGCCGCCTGCGTTTGGAAAACCTACTGAAATGGACATATGAGCTCCTGCACAAAAAATGATCCTGAAGGGATCATCGACCTCTGAGCAGTTTTCTTTAGCACTAATTCCCATTCAAAAATGTGGGAAATCCTAGATTTACGCTGTAGGAGATTTCGGACAGCCGAACGCTTCCATCGCACATATTCGGAAACCCGGACGACTATCGCCTCGAGCGCCACCGCACAGAAGATATAAATCTATATAAATCAAAAGGTTAAAAGATTTTTAAATCGAAGATATGACTGGTACAGATCCTGCTTTTACTGGGTATCCCCGGCATACAGATCTGCTTGGGGTGTTTCTAGATGAACCTGCATCAGCACCGTCATCACTATTAGAGAGAAAACAATGAAATCTGCCTTCAACACCTTTATTCCGGGCGCTTTGGCCCTCCTGCTGCTCCTCCCGACTGCACTGCAAGCAAAAGAAGTCGAAACCCGACAGAAACTGGCAAACGTGGTCGTCCTGGCTACAGGCGGCACGATTGCCGGTGCTGGTGCCAGCTCGGCCAATAGTGCTACGTACCAGGCCGCAAAAGTCGGGATCGAACAGTTGATCGCCGGCATCCCTGAACTGAGCCAATTGGCCAATGTTCGCGGCGAGCAAGTGATGCAAATCGCCTCCGAGAGCATCACCAACGAAAACCTGCTGCAACTGGGCCGTCGCGTGGCCGAACTGGCCGACAGCAAAGACGTCGATGGCATCGTTATTACTCACGGCACCGACACCCTGGAAGAGACCGCCTACTTCCTGAACCTGGTGGAAAAAACCGACAAGCCCATCATCGTTGTCGGCTCGATGCGCCCAGGCACCGCGATGTCGGCTGACGGCATGCTCAACCTGTACAACGCTGTCGCCGTAGCGGGTAGCAAAGATGCTCGCGGCAAAGGCGTGCTGGTCACCATGAACGACGAAATTCAGTCGGGTCGTGATGTCAGCAAAATGGTCAACCTCAAGACCGAAGCGTTCAAAAGCCCATGGGGCCCATTGGGCATGGTGATCGAAGGCAAATCCTACTGGTTCCGCTTGCCAGCCAAGCGCCACACCATGGATTCGGAATTCGACATCAAAAACATCAAGAGCCTGCCTGACGTCGAAATCGCCTATTCCTATGGCAATGTCGACGGCACTGCTTACAAGGCCCTGGCCCAGTCTGGCGCCAAAGCCATCATCCACGCCGGCACCGGCAATGGCTCGGTATCTTCGCGCCTGGTTCCAACCTTGCAGGAACTGCGCAAGGATGGCGTGCAGATCATTCGTTCTTCCCACGTCAATGCTGGCGGCTTTGTCCTGCGTAACGCCGAACAGCCAGACGACAAGTATGACTGGGTCGTTGCGCATGACCTGAACCCGCAAAAAGCTCGCATCCTGACGATGGTTGCACTGACCAAGACGTCGGACAGCAAAGAGCTGCAACGGATGTTCTGGGAGTACTGATTCATTGCGTCCGGCCGGATCCGGTCGGACGCTTGCCCCCCCACTCGCCCACTCGGGCGAGTGATCTACCCTCCCGCCTTCCCTGCCATTACTTCTGAATAATCACCAATCGGTTTACAGCAAACGGAAAAATTCGCTGTCAGAGGAATTTCTTGAACTTTAAGCAGTTGCGAAATCGCCTACAGTTAAATACTGTATGCACGTACAGCTTAATAAGGATTACCCCGTGGCCACGACCTCTTCAGCAGCGACTAACCCTCCAGGCTCTTACGAACGACTCGGTTTGCGCGTTCAGAAAATCATCAACTCCCCGACCGCCCAAAAAGCCAAGGCCGCCTTGATCTTCCGCCTCCCCGACGAGCCGGTAGATGAATGGGAACGCTTGCTCGAGGAAATCGCCGAGAACGACAACGTCACCCTCGCTTATCGCGACGATGGCGGCGTGCAGATTTTCTGGGTTGTGCCGAAGGAAGATTGAGTCAATGATTGCTCGCTGTTTTGCTTTGCTGTTGTTGCTCTTCGTTGTCATCAGCGCTCAGGCGGATGCGCCACGCACTTTCAACGAAGCGAAAAAGGTCGCCTGGACACTCTACGCCCCACAGTCAACCGAGTTCTATTGTGGCTGCAAATACACGGGCAATCGGGTCGACCTCAAAGCCTGCGGGTACGTGCCACGTAAAAACGCCAAGCGCGCGGCACGCATCGAATGGGAGCACATTGTTCCGGCATGGCAAATCGGTCACCAACGCCAGTGCTGGCAACAGGGTGGTCGCCAGAACTGCACACGTCACGACCCGACCTATCAGCGTGCCGAGGCCGACTTGCACAACCTGGTGCCAAGCATCGGCGAGGTGAACGGGGACCGCAGCAATTTCAGCTTCGGCTGGCTCCCCGTGCAATCAGGGCAATACGGTTCGTGCCTGACCCAGGTCGACTTCAAGGCCAAGAAGGTCATGCCCCGCCCGTCCATTCGCGGGATGATCGCTCGCACTTATTTCTACATGAGCAAGCAATACGGTTTGCGACTGTCCAAACAGGATCGGCAACTCTACGAGGCCTGGAACAAGACTTACCCGGCACAAAGCTGGGAGCGCCAACGCAATCAGCGCGTCGCGTGCGTGATGGGGCGCGGCAATGAGTTCGTCGGCCCCGTCAACATGAAGGCTTGCGGTTAATCAGGTGGCGTCAATTACTGAGCCGTGCTGTGCTCAATGACCATTGATTCGATATTCATCTTCTTCGCCTTGGCCAGTGCCGCGGTCAGCTCGACCTGCCTTGCCTCGGCTTCGGCTTTCGAGTTGAACGGCCCGACCAGCACGCGCTGTTTACCGTCTTGCGTGACCACGTAGGAAACAAAACTGTGTTCGATCAGCCAGCCAGTGAGATCGCTGATCGCCTGCACGGTCTCGCCCTGAACCAGAACATCCCATTGCGGGGCAGCCGCCACAGCGGGCGCCGAAACAACCGGCGCCTGAGTTTTTTTCGACTCCCCGGCCTTTTCCTGACCACATCCGGCCAATACCAATACCGCGACCACCAACGCCATTTTGCGCACAACCTTCCCCTCTGAATGCCAAAAGCCGGGATTTTATCACCCGAAAATGCTTCGCGACCCAGTAAACAGGCCTCAAAACAACGAGAATGATGTTTCTCGCCTCTGTATAGTCGCACCTTGGGAATTAATGCAGCGTCTGCACGTCAGAAAGAGGCACCCAAACCGTGACACTTCGCACTAATCTATAGGTACTACCGACATCTGCATTGTCTGAGTCAGGTGCCCTACAAAGCTATCAAGGAGAAGATCATGCTGATACTCACCCGCAAAGTCGGTGAAAGCATAAACATCGGTGATGACATCACCATCACCATTCTGGGCGTTAGCGGCCAGCAGGTCAGAATCGGCATCAATGCCCCGAAAGACGTTGCGGTGCATCGCGAAGAAATCTACCAACGTATTCAGGCGGGCCTTACTGCGCCGGACAAGCGCGAAACCCCCTGAACCCGTCAGCAATCAGTAGCCAGCCTTTTCTCTCACGGCAACGGCTGGCTAAAGATTCTGCGCGCCCCCTCCTTTCCCCATGACAACGACACAGCACCGACACCCCGCCGGCGATGCTGATACTAACGACATCGCCATGTCCCTTACTGTCGGACGATTCGGATTTAGCCTGGTGAAAACATCACAGCCGGCCTGGACGCACCGAGCCATAGCGCAACGTTAGCCGACGATCCAAACGTCACACCTCGCGCCATGCCTGTCGCGGCCACGACCATCAGGATAATCAACAGTGCCTCGATATGACTGATCCGCGCAAAGAGACCGACACGCCCAACATCAATCGGCGCACCTCGACGCAAAGCGATCCGCCATTTGATCAAGGCCACCATCGGTGCAATCTCAAGCAGCAGGATGATGACGAATAAAGTCATTTTCAGATGGAACAGCGGTTGATGCAGATAGTAGTCCGCGCCCTTTTCGTACCCGCCAAAAGCACGGATCCCGCCGCTAACCAGAAGAATCAATGCGCAGACGCCCCAAACGTTATCTGCCAGCAAAACACTACGAGCCCCCACTCCCTCCGTGCCCACTCGACGGAAAGCCATGCCACGCGTCAGAACACCCCAGAACGCCAGGGCATAAGCCAAGAGATGGACCGCGGCGAGAAACCAGTGAACCAGCATCGAATTGCTCCCCATTCAAGACAAAAAATAATCGGCCTGTCAGTAGTAGCCGAAAATGCTTTGCTTCGCAGACAAGCGCCTCGGAGCTCCCCAAGGAAAACCCGCAATTTCTAAACCGGGGACACGTGAATATCGGCGAGAATGCACTCACTCAAGACAGGGATAACGGAGCATGAGCTCATCAGGGATGAATTCATCAGAAACACCCACACTGGTTCTCCTCCCGGGGATGGATGGCACAGGCGAACTGTTCGAACCTTTACTCTCGGCACTGGAAGGGCAATTCAACACGCTCGTCGTGAGTTATCCCAACGACCGGTCCTTGAGTTATGCCGAACTGCAGTCAATAGTGCTCAAGGCATTGCCAACCGACAGCCCTTTTGTCTTGCTTGGCGAATCGTTCTCGGGGCCGATTGCCATTTCACTGGCAGCGCTGCAACCCCCTCAACTCAAAGGGCTCGTATTGTGCAGCACGTTTGTACGCAACCCGCGACCGCGACTACGTGGCTTGAGTTTTCTGCTGAATATCCTGCCACTGCACCCTGTGCCTATCGGACTGATCAGCACACTATTACTGGGGCATTTTTCCACCCCTGCGCTACGCCGTTCATTGCATCGGGCAATATCGCTGGTCACACCTTCGGTGATGCGTGCACGGTTACGCGCCGTTCTGACTGTCGACGTGGCAAAAGAGCTCGCGCGTGTCAGCGTTCCAACCCTTTACTTGCGCGCAACTCATGATCGACTGGTACTTGCGACAGCCTCTGCGCTGATCTCGCAGCTAAAACCGGATATACGGATAACCGATCTGGACGCTCCACATTGCGCACTTCAGGCAGCGCCTCATAACGCCACAAAAAGCATCAAAGAGTTCGTGAGCAGCCTGTGAGACTTCGACCCTGACAGAAACTCGACGCGCATTGCCTATACTCGCGGCCAACGCCTCGATACTGCATTTTTTATTTCTGCGTTTCGTCGCCATTCAGTTGATTGGGCATGAGCCGCAGAGCACACTTGCGGCAGTTGAAGGATCAACGCCCCTATCGATCAAAAGCCCGCCCACCTGCGGGTTTTTTTTCGCCTGCACGATGCTCGTTACCGACGCATGTGAAGAGCCCAGCACGATGGCTGGGCTCGGTTTATTGCCGGTGTTCCATCATCTTGTCAGCAAGAATCCTGGCCCTGTCGACCAATAGACTCTGCCACTCATCGTGACTCGACTTCGAGCCCCCTATCGTCGGCGCCGTGAGATTGCTTTCGGCTATCAGCGCAGCACAAAAATACTGATCCCAAACGACTCTTTCTCCAGCCGTACGTCTGTTCATTTGGTCGGAGTTCATATGCGGCTCCTTTTGATGAGGTAGCCCAGCTATTTTACGCCCGAACCACGCACATGCCGCACTTGAGTTGGCAGTTGGTGCGCGCCGCCCCAACAACCGTAGGTCGATCCCGACAGGCTGTCATTCCGAGTATCGGCAATCGGCCAAAAACATTCGGACTCACACAGGAACAGTGCCAGAACGACCACCCTCAATTTGATTTTTGAATACGCCCAAGGCCGAAACGATTTGCTGACTGATCTGCGGGCTCGCTGCGATGTCTGCCTCATCCATTCCTTTAGCCAGCAAGTCGACTGTTATCGAGGCGGGCTCGACAATAATCGCGGACATCGTTTCCAGCACTAACTTGAGTGCCGCCTGGGCGTGACTTGCTCGAGGAGATGCATTGAAAAGTGCTACCGGCTTGCCGGGAAAGTCCTGACTGGCCACGAGCCAATCCAGTGCATTCTTGAATGACCCCGGAATTCCACGAGCGTACTCAGGGCACGAAATCAGAATGCCGTCCGCCTCGGCAATAATCCCACGCAACTCTGCGACGATCTGCGGCGGATCGTCAGCCTGATCCGGATCGAAGTGAGGTAATTGACCCACCTCCAGGTAGTGCCTGATCAACATCCCTTCAGGGCTGAGCCTCTCGGCAGCACGCAGTAGCGCGGAGTTTGAAGAGGCTGCGCGAAGGCTTCCTGAGATCGCAAGCAGTTGCACCATGTGTATACGCTCCATGACTTGGTGGACGGATGAATTGTCGCATACGCAGGCGCGCTCGATTGCCTCGCGGTCAGTCGGCCTGATTGTCATGGCAGATCCCGGGGGTAGAATTAATGGTGGATTGCCGGCATCAGTGAGACTGAGTCCTTCGAGGGCAACACCATGCAAACGACTGAAGACGCGATCATTGCAGCAGCACGACTGCGCGCTGCAAGCCGGGGAGATAACGAAGCCCTGGCTGCAGCTTCAGCACTCGAAGTCGTGGAAGCCCTGAAAAAGTCCTTAACAGGAGACAAGTACCAAGAGGCTCTCGAAAGACTGTATCTCGAGTACACAGCCTCCTGAGCTTTGTAACCCACTTACCAGCCGTGCATTTCTGGATTGACCGTCGGCATACACTCGAGAGTAGCCAGATCAATCAGCGTGAAATGGCCGCCCATCCAGCCGCCAGTATCGATGTGATAGACATTGCCCAGCACCGCAGGCAGAAGGACCACCGTGTGACCGACGATCACGGCCCTGATGCCACTGACGCCAGTAGCGTTTTCGCTGGTAATGCGAGAACGCGACCACTGGCAGATAGTTTGAACACTACGCTGCATCGAGCCTTGCTCCCGCTCAAGGGCGCCAAGCATTTGCGCCCAATCATCGAACGGGCAATCGGCATGCACGATCCCTACCGATCCCATAGGCGTCATTACTTCAATTGCGATAGGCAGCTCGGCAAGCAGATCGACATAGAAGGCCTGCTCAGCGCTGGACAGACCGTACAGCCAGGCACCGCCGTTGAGCATGTGTATGTAAATGGCCCGACCGTTATGACTGAGCCGATGGGCATCGACCGCCATTTGCTCATGATTGCCCTGCACGGCAAAGAACCACGGCTTGGCCAGCCACACATCAACGTCGGTAGATTCGGGGCCACGGTCGACCATATCGCCAACACTGAACAGACGATCGGTTGCGGGGTTGAAGCCGACAGCATCAAGTGCTGCCTGAAGCCTGGTGAAATGGCCGTGAATATCACCCACCGCAAAGTCGCGGCCCGCAGTGTTGATTGTGAAACGCCGAACCTGGGTCATGCTGCCACCCCCGGTACCGTCTTAAGGCTCTGTTCAATCCAGTGTATTCGCCTCGCTTGCGACTCTTATGCTACCCCCTTGAACGCTTCGAGCTCAGCTATTTACGAATGGTAAATGCTGACCCGAAGGTGTAGCGCGGTGGGGTGTGGCCTGTCCATGGGTTACCTAATACTTGAAATACCGGCGCGTTGTAGGTATTGGTCAGATCAACTCAACGCAAGGAGCGAGACAGTGATCAAAATTCGAGAGGCGATCATTGAAGATATCCATGCACTTCGTGATATCGGCATAGAGACGTATCGGGACCACTTCTCCGACATCTGGAGCCCCTCAGGCATGCAGCATTTCTTGAGTGAAGACTTTTCAGTCCTGGCGCTTCAAAAATCGATAGGGGCACCCACACATCACTGTTGGCTCATAGCCCTCGATGAAGACGACAGAGCGGTAGGGTTCTCAAAGGTTAACTGGTCGAAGCCAATGCCTATTACCGGCAAGGCCGGTGCGGAACTCCAAAAAATTTACTTCCTCAAGACCCAAGCGGGCAAAGGCTACGGGAAACAGCTTCTGCAATTTATCCGCCAACTTGCCAAAGATCGTAAAGAGCATTTCATTTGGCTCGACGTACTAAAAACCAACGCCAGTGCGAGGCGCTTCTACGAGGACTTCGGCTTCGAAGTACTAGGTGAGATTCCATTTAGCACCGACAAGACCGAAATCGGAATGGTTGTGATGTGCTGCGACATTTCCCGATAGGCGCATTCGATCGCCTCCCAGTCGGGTTGCTTGGTTGTCATAGCATTACTCTGGTACTTGAAACACTGACGCAGATAACACAGGCGGCATCGTACAGTGCGCAGGCTGGCTGGGATTACAAGTTGAACCATTTAAAGGCTGGCAGGCAGCTCACATCATCTCGCTGTGCGCCTGCCCATGCAGCAGGGCCACAATGAATCCTTGAGGCAGCCCGGCTTCACGCTGCGTGATTGCGATACAATCGACCGAACAACAGTTCCACGATCAATGGATGATCCTATCGAAGAGTCTCAAAAGCCGTTATTTAGCCATCACACTGACAACGCTCATCAACATTACAATCTGGAGCGGTGCGGTATTTTTGATTTGGCTACTGATTGACCGCTCGGCAGTAGACTATTTCGAAACTTATGCAGCGATTGCAGTCGCGAATATCTGCCTCTTCTACCTTGCCGCGTTTTTTGTGCGGTGTCCGGAGTGTAATAAATCGATGCATCACTTCTACAGACCAGGGGATGGATTGCTAATTAGTCGTGCGTTATTGCCACATGAAATCTTCACGGAAAAATTCATTCAGTGCTCCCACTGTGACAAGGTCGTAAGTCTTGGTGATTAGCACTGCTCGCCACACACTTTGCCTATTCGCGAAACGTGTCGCGACTTAACGCGCCACTTCAAATACATGCCCACACCGAGCCCAGGCATGGTCAGATCCTCGGAATCGACCAGTGCCAGTTAAAAACTGTTACCTATGTGCTTGAACCGTTTTGTTACCTATGTGGGTGAGTCATACCCAGCCAAGCGCAAGTAAACCCTTCAATCGAGATTTACCTTGATGCATAGTGGTAAACCTCTCACGTCAAATGCTAATTGCTGAGGAAGCCTCATTGCACGATTCTAAGTATCTAGAAGATCTCCGCTCTCGCTTCAATTCTGGAGAGGAGCTGAAATATGCCTTTTTCTGGGGACACCAGCGAAGCAAGAGTGGAATTACATCTTCGTGCTTTAGCCAGTGGTTCAACGCCGAATTCACTGTCGAGGGGCAACGCTACCCAACTGCCGAACATTTCATGATGGCAGAGAAGGCAGCCTTGTTCGGCGATCAAGAAATTCGTGCTCAAGTGCTCCAGGCTCCAACCCCCAACGCAGCCAAAGCTCTTGGCCGCAACGTGCGCGGGTTCAACGATCACGATTGGCTGCAACACAGATATGCAATTGTCGTCCGGGCCAACCAAGCCAAGTTCTCCCAAAACCCGGAGTTGAACGCTTTCCTCAAGGAGACCGGTTCTCGCATCATAGTTGAGGCAAGTCCGGTTGATAGCATCTGGGGCATTGGGCTCGCCCAGGACGACGAAAACGCGAGCAACCCCAACCTGTGGCGAGGCCTGAATCTGCTGGGGTTCGCGCTTATGCAGGTCCGCGACGAAACCTGATTTGCCCGTTAATGGGGTGTCGAAGTGCTCCGCATTTTCGTTCTCTGCGCTGCACACACGGCGCGGAGCAAGACCCACGGTCTACTCCACCCTTCCAGAATCTATCAAGCCGCAATATGAAGCCCGCCATGTGCGGGCTTTTTTGAGTCTCGGGATTCGCTGGGAGGTCAGCCCCGGCCACACCTGCGGGGCGAGAGAAAGTCAGATGAACAAAATCATGCTGCCACTACTGGCGACCGGCGACAGACAGGCACGAAAGCCTGCCCACGACGGGATACCCCATACGGCTGTCGAGGTGCCAGCGGCGCATATTGGTCAGTACCAGCAAAAAGGTAGTGAAGCCGTATCGGCCACGAAAGTGAATGGTAAGTCGATGAGTACAAACGGACCGACGAACTGCGCGAACACGTATTCACCCTTGACACCGTCATAGCAATCATACGGAGGGTTCGTAACGGCCCCAAGCCAGGCGCAGCCACTCAGTTGTGACATGGCCAAAATCAAGATGAGCTTGCGTAGCACGTAATTTCCTTATTATTTTTCCGCCGTGTTTCCCATCGACGCTATCGCGAAGCAACAAAAAAGGGCCCACCTTTCGGTGAGCCCTTCTAGACCGCCCAGCAGAGCGGATTTTGTTTGGTAGGCGCGATTGGACTCGAACCAACGACCCCCACCATGTCAAGGTGGTGCTCTAACCAACTGAGCTACGTGCCTGCTGTGAGGCGGCATTCTACGGAATTCCGTAGGGGTGTCAACACCTTTTTTTCACCTAACCCTATGAATATGCAAAATATTTAATTTTGGTACGGCAAAGAAGATATTCCGGGTAGCTGGCAGTCGATTTTTAACTCAGGTAGGATCGGGGCACTCGTAAAATATATTAAACAGAGGCTGCAGGATGGCGAACACCCCCTACCCGGAATCCTATTACGCGGCGTCGGCCAACGCCGCGCCGTTGCGCCCAATGCTGCAGGATGACGTAGAAACCGATATATGCGTTATTGGTGCGGGCTATACCGGCCTGTCCAGCGCATTGTTTCTACTGGAGAGCGGGTTTCGGGTGACGGTCCTGGAGGCAGCCAAAGTCGGCTTCGGCGCTTCGGGCCGCAACGGTGGCCAGATCGTTAACAGCTACAGCCGCGATATCGATGTGATCGAACGTAGCGTCGGCCCCAAGCAAGCGCAAATGCTCGGGCAGATGGCGTTCGAAGGCGGCAAAATCATTCGCGACCGAGTGGCCAGATACCAGATCCAGTGCGACCTGAAAGACGGCGGTGTATTTGCAGCCATCACCAGCAAGCAGATGGGCCATCTGGAGTCGCAGAAGCGCCTGTGGGAGCGCTACGGCCACACTCAGTTGGAACTCCTGGACAAGCGCCGCATTCGCGAGGTCGTCGCCTGCGATCAATACGTGGGCGGCATGCTCGACATGAGCGGCGGCCACATCCACCCGCTCAACCTGGCACTGGGTGAAGCCGCGGCCGTCGAGTCGCTGGGCGGGACGATTTACGAACAGTCACCCGCCATACGCATCGAGCGTGGCGCCAATCCGGTGGTACATACGCCTCAAGGCAAGGTCAGGGCCAAATTCATCATCGTCGCCGGCAATGCCTACCTGGGCAATCTGGTTCCAGAGCTGGCCGCCAAATCAATGCCGTGCGGCACCCAGGTGATCACCACCGAACCCTTGGGCGATGAGCTGGCGAAGAGTCTGTTGCCACAGGATTACTGCGTCGAGGACTGTAACTACTTGCTCGATTACTATCGCCTTTCTGGCGACAAGCGCCTGATCTTCGGTGGCGGCGTGGTATACGGCGCTCGGGATCCGGCGAACATCGAAGCGATCATTCGACCGAAGATGCTCAAGGCCTTCCCGCAGCTCAAGGATGTGAAGATCGATTACGCCTGGACCGGCAATTTCCTGCTGACCTTGTCGCGCCTGCCGCAGGTCGGACGCCTGGGCGACAACATCTATTACTCCCAGGGCTGTAGCGGCCATGGCGTGACTTACACGCACCTGGCAGGCAAAGTCCTGGCCGAAGCCTTGCGCGGCCAGGCAGAGCGCTTTGATGCCTTTGCCGACCTGCCGCACTACCCTTTCCCCGGCGGCCAGCTGTTGCGCACACCGTTTGCGGCGCTAGGCGCCTGGTATTACGGCCTGCGAGACAAGTTCGATTTCTGATTGAATGCCAGCACACTTGTAGGAGCACGGCTTGCCGGCGATGGCGTCATTGAAATCGCTATCGTCGGATCGCCGCCCGGAGCAAGCTTGGCTCCTACGCACGGCGGGAGCCAACATTCGGATTCCAAATTCCAGAAACAAAAAACCCCGGCCTTTCGACCAGGGTCTTTGCTATCGACTCGAAGTAGCCAGTGGCTCTCTTCGTGCTTCAAGGCGTTCAGTGGGCCTTGAGGCAGATATGGCGCAGCGGACGGGACTCGAACCCGCGACCCCCGGCGTGACAGGCCGGTATTCTAACCGACTGAACTACCGC
>NZ_JBYSXY010000005.1:359422-362235 GCF_058782685.1 Pseudomonas sp. FW306-02-D09B | reverse complement strand
GCAGATTGCTTGGGTGTTATATGGTCAAGCCTCACGGGCAATTAGTATTGGTTAGCTCAACGCCTCACAGCGCTTACACACCCAACCTATCAACGTCGTAGTCTTCGACGGCCCTTCAGGGGACTCAAGGTCCCAGTGAGATCTCATCTTGAGGCTAGTTTCCCGCTTAGATGCTTTCAGCGGTTATCTATTCCGAACATAGCTACCCGGCAATGCCACTGGCGTGACAACCGGAACACCAGAGGTTCGTCCACTCCGGTCCTCTCGTACTAGGAGCAGCCCCTCTCAAATCTCAAACGTCCACGGCAGATAGGGACCGAACTGTCTCACGACGTTCTAAACCCAGCTCGCGTACCACTTTAAATGGCGAACAGCCATACCCTTGGGACCGGCTTCAGCCCCAGGATGTGATGAGCCGACATCGAGGTGCCAAACACCGCCGTCGATATGAACTCTTGGGCGGTATCAGCCTGTTATCCCCGGAGTACCTTTTATCCGTTGAGCGATGGCCCTTCCATACAGAACCACCGGATCACTAAGACCTACTTTCGTACCTGCTCGACGTGTCTGTCTCGCAGTCAAGCGCGCTTTTGCCTTTATACTCTACGACCGATTTCCGACCGGTCTGAGCGCACCTTCGTACTCCTCCGTTACTCTTTAGGAGGAGACCGCCCCAGTCAAACTACCCACCATACACTGTCCTCGATCCGGATAACGGACCTGAGTTAGAACCTCAAAGTTGCCAGGGTGGTATTTCAAGGTTGGCTCCACGCGAACTGGCGTCCACGCTTCAAAGCCTCCCACCTATCCTACACAAGCAAATTCAAAGTCCAGTGCAAAGCTATAGTAAAGGTTCACGGGGTCTTTCCGTCTAGCCGCGGATACACTGCATCTTCACAGCGATTTCAATTTCACTGAGTCTCGGGTGGAGACAGCGCCGCCATCGTTACGCCATTCGTGCAGGTCGGAACTTACCCGACAAGGAATTTCGCTACCTTAGGACCGTTATAGTTACGGCCGCCGTTTACCGGGGCTTCGATCAAGAGCTTCGCGTTAGCTAACCCCATCAATTAACCTTCCGGCACCGGGCAGGCGTCACACCCTATACGTCCACTTTCGTGTTTGCAGAGTGCTGTGTTTTTAATAAACAGTCGCAGCGGCCTGGTATCTTCGACCGGCATGGGCTTACGGAGCAAGTCCTTCACCCTCACCGGCGCACCTTCTCCCGAAGTTACGGTGCCATTTTGCCTAGTTCCTTCACCCGAGTTCTCTCAAGCGCCTTGGTATTCTCTACCCAACCACCTGTGTCGGTTTGGGGTACGGTTCCTGGTTACCTGAAGCTTAGAAGCTTTTCTTGGAAGCATGGCATCAACCACTTCGTGTTCTAAAAGAACACTCGTCATCAGCTCTCGGCCTTAGAATCCCGGATTTACCTAAGATTCCAGCCTACCACCTTAAACTTGGACAACCAACGCCAAGCTGGCCTAGCCTTCTCCGTCCCTCCATCGCAATAACCAGAAGTACAGGAATATTAACCTGTTTTCCATCGACTACGCTTTTCAGC
This sequence comes from Pseudomonas sp. FW306-02-D09B, assembly GCF_058782685.1. Taxonomy (NCBI): domain Bacteria; kingdom Pseudomonadati; phylum Pseudomonadota; class Gammaproteobacteria; order Pseudomonadales; family Pseudomonadaceae; genus Pseudomonas; species Pseudomonas sp. FW306-02-D09B. Next base: position 360,671 of record NZ_JBYSXY010000005.1, on the reverse strand, counting down.
CTCGCCTTAGGGACCGACTAACCCTGCGTCGATTAACGTTGCGCAGGAAACCTTGGTCTTTCGGCGTGGGTGTTTTTCACACCCATTGTCGTTACTCATGTCAGCATTCGCACTTCTGATACCTCCAGCAAGCTTCTCAACTCACCTTCACAGGCTTACAGAACGCTCCTCTACCGCATCACCTAAGTGATACCCGTAGCTTCGGTGTATGGTTTGAGCCCCGTTACATCTTCCGCGCAGGCCGACTCGACTAGTGAGCTATTACGCTTTCTTTAAAGGGTGGCTGCTTCTAAGCCAACCTCCTAGCTGTCTAAGCCTTCCCACATCGTTTCCCACTTAACCATAACTTTGGGACCTTAGCTGACGGTCTGGGTTGTTTCCCTTTTCACGACGGACGTTAGCACCCGCCGTGTGTCTCCCATGCTCGGCACTTGTAGGTATTCGGAGTTTGCATCGGTTTGGTAAGTCGGGATGACCCCCTAGCCGAAACAGTGCTCTACCCCCTACAGTGATACATGAGGCGCTACCTAAATAGCTTTCGAGGAGAACCAGCTATCTCCGAGCTTGATTAGCCTTTCACTCCGATCCACAGGTCATCCGCTAACTTTTCAACGGTAGTCGGTTCGGTCCTCCAGTTAGTGTTACCCAACCTTCAACCTGCCCATGGATAGATCGCCCGGTTTCGGGTCTATTCCCAGCGACTAGACGCCCTATTAAGACTCGCTTTCGCTACGCCTCCCCTATTCGGTTAAGCTCGCCACTGAAAATAAGTCGCTGACCCATTATACAAAAGGTACGCAGTCACCCAACAAAGTGGGCTCCCACTGCTTGTACGCATACGGTTTCAGGATCTATTTCACTCCCCTCTCCGGGGTTCTTTTCGCCTTTCCCTCACGGTACTAGTTCACTATCGGTCAGTCAGTAGTATTTAGCCTTGGAGGATGGTCCCCCCATATTCAGACAAAGTTTCTCGTGCTCCGTCCTACTCGATTTCATGACCAAGAGATTTTCGCGTACAGGGCTATCACCCACTATGGCCGCACTTTCCAGAGCGTTCCGCTAATCTCAAAGCCACTTAAGGGCTAGTCCCCGTTCGCTCGCCACTACTAAGGGAATCTCGGTTGATTTCTTTTCCTCAGGGTACTTAGATGTTTCAGTTCCCCTGGTTCGCTTCTTAAGCCTATGTATTCAGCTTAAGATACCTAACTTATGTTAGGTGGGTTCCCCCATTCAGACATCTCCGGATCAC